>NZ_JBWKMU010000009.1:0-314631 GCF_059415205.1 Acidovorax sp. GW821-FHT10E03
CGTGTGAAAGTAGGTCATCGTCAGGCTCTTACAGCCCAGAAAACCCCAGTCAGCAATGACTGGGGTTTTTTGCTTTGGGGAACGGCGAAAAGCACGTTGTGGGTAGTGCGTCTTCCGTGACACCACTGGCGTTTATCGAAGCTAAGTCCGGCAGGCGCGGGCGGTACACCCCGAGGTTCGAGGGAAGGGCCTGCACGAAAGCCCGGTGGCTCAACCGCCTTGCCGCTGTCCGTCCACGAACACCAGCAGTTCTTCCTTGCCGAAGGCCGTCCACTCCTCATTGGTGGTGAGGGGGGCCGTCACGATCACGGCCACGCGGTCCGTGGCCGTGGTCCGGGTGGCGAAGTCGATGCGCACGTCCTCGTCCGACAACTGTGCCTCGCTGAACGGGTGTTTGCGCTCGATGTAGTACAGCCCTGTGGATGCATGGGCCCACAGCGCCTGGCCGTTGGAGAGCAGGAAATTGAAGGTGCCATGCGGCGCGATGCGCGCGGCCAGCTCTTTCAAGGTGATGGTCAGTTCGGCAATGCTGGGCACGCTGGCATGGGACTTGGCCAGCTCCTGCATGATCCAGCAGAAGGCGTGCTCGCTGTCGGTATCCCCCACCGGATGGAAATGCGCATGCAGGCGGGGCCGGAAGTCCTTCAAGTCACCGTTGTGGGCGAACACCCAGTACCGGCCCCACAGCTCGCGCACGAAGGGGTGGCAGTTCTGCAGGCTCACCACACCCTGGGTGGCCTTGCGGATGTGCGCGATCACGTTGCGGCTCTGGATGGGGTAGCGGCGGATCAACTCCGCCACGGGCGAATTCACGGCGGGCAGATGGTCCACGAAGTGCCGCAGTCCCCGGTCTTCGAAAAAGGCGATGCCCCAGCCGTCGGCATGGTCGGCCGTGTTGCCGCCGCGCTGCGCGAAACCGGTGAAGCTGAAGGTCACGTCGGTCGGCGTGTTGCAGTTCATACCGAGCAGTTGGCACATGGTCGAGCAAAGTCCGGATCAATCGGCCATCAGGCCGGGGGTGAAGGGGGAGAGGCATCGGCCGGCGCCGCAGGTGCTTCGCGCAGCTGCCATGCGGCCACCAGGGCCAGCAGGCACAGCGCGGTCAGCATCAGAAAGGTCTCGCCAAAGGCGTCGATGCGGGCCGTGTTGCTCGCGCCCGAGGTCAGCGATGCACCATGCGCCCCCAGGCGCCACTCCAGCACGATACCGCACAGGCTCACGCCGGCGGCTCCGCCGAGCATGCGCAGGAAGCCGATGGCGCTCGATCCCTGCGAGATCAGCGACTTGTCCAGCGGCCGCATGGCCCCCAGGTTGAGCGACGGCAGGATGAAGCCGAGTCCGATGCGGCCCAGGATCGCAAAAGCCACCAGCATCCACAGTGCGGAGCCCAGGCCCACCAGCACCATGAGCCCGAACGACAGGGCCAGCAGGGCCAGGCCGATGCTCACCAGCAGGTGCGTGGGCTGCCTGTCGGCCAGCCGTCCCACCAGGGCGATGGTGATGGCCAGCACGAAGCCCGCGGGCAGCATGATGGTGCCCACGTGCGAGGCCGAGAGCGACAACCCCAGTTGCATGAACACCGGCAACAGGTAGGTGGAGCCGAACAGCGCCGTGCCATAGATGAACGCCACGATGCTGCCCATGGCGAACTGCCGGTACTGGAACAACCGCAAATCCATCAGCGGCTTGCGCCCCTGCCGCAGCTGCCGGCGTTGCCAGCCGATGAAGAGGCCCGTGGCGACCACGGCACCGGCCAGCAACAGGATGGCCTCCGATGCGGTGCCCCCATGCAGTGCCACCAGCCCATTGAGCAGGCACAGCGTCCCGGCCGTGCCCAGCGCCAGGCCGCGCCAGTCGAGCGCCTCGCCCTGGCGGTTGGCGGCCACGCCGCCCGGCGCGGTGACGGGCACGAATTTGTAGGCGAGCCAGAGGGAGGCCAGGCACAGCGGCACGACCATGAAGAAAATGGAGCGCCAGCCGAACCAGTCGACCAGCAGGCCGCCGATGCTCGGTCCGATGGCGGGCGCCAGCACCACGCCCATGCCGAAGATGCCGCTGGCGCGGCCTTGCTCGTGGGGCTGGAAGGCGTAGAGGATGATGACGGCGGGAATGGGCTGCACGACCCCGGCCGCCAGCCCCTCGGCCACCCGGGCGGCCAGCACCAGGCCGAAATCACGGGCCAGCCCGCCGCCGATGCCGCCGGCCAGCAGCAGGAGCATGGCGCCCACATAGGTGGCGCGGTAGCCATAGCGGGACAGGAGCCACGGCGTGGTCAGCATCGAAACCGTGGTGGCCACCATGAAGCCCGAGGTGACCCATTGGGCGCGCTCCTGGCCCAGGGTGAAGTAGTGGCTCATGTCGGGGATGGCCACGTTCACGATGGTCGACGACATGATCGACGCCATCGTGCCGACCATGACGGACAGCAGCAGCAGCCAGCGGTAACGCTCGCCATGGCGTTCGCGCAGGGCGGCGAGGGAACCAGAAGAAGGCTGTGTTGTCATGGATCGGTGGGCTGGCGTTCAGTTGCGAAGAAGCACGGGCTCTTCAGTGGGCTGGCGCAGTCCCAGGCCAGCGCAGTCAGGGACGGGCCGCCCCGCACCGAGGACCGGGCCCTCCCTTTTTCGGATTGCTGCAAAGCAATTCGAGAGCAGGGGGACGGCGCCCAGTGCCTCGGGGGGATGTCAGCTCCTCTCCGACCAGAGCTTGCCGCCCGTGGCCCAGTTCTCCCGCTTGACGTCGGTGATCAGGATGTCCACCGACTCGGGCGAACCGCCGAGCACCTCGACGGAGACGCGTGTGATCTCTTCCACCAGCTTGCGCTTTTGCTCGACCGTGCGGCCTTCCATCATTTCGACGTGGTACGTGGGCATATCAGCCTCCTTGGAGATAGTTGCAGAAAACAAAAGCGGAAATCATATCGGCGCCGGCGCCGGCGCGTCTTCAGAGGCGCCGGGCCGGGGCGCCGGTGGAGCGCCCCGCGCGCCGCACGCAGGACAGATACACACCTGGCCCCGTGCTGGGGCCGGCAGAGCCGCCAGCGCTTCCGGGTTGATCACCCGCGCCATGCACCAGCAGCTCTCGGCGGGCTGGCCCGCCGCGATGGCGCACTGGTTCGGCTGGCCGCACAGGGGGCAGCTGGAGGAGGGGGAGGAAGACGGCGCAGCGGATGGCGGGGCACTGGAGGGCGGCATGATGGCGGGCGGCACGCGCCCGCTGTGGATGGGAGGCGGCTGCGGGCCCAGTGTAAGGCGCCTGCGGCGTCCCGTCTTCCGCGCAGCGGGAAAGCCTGGGCGCCGGTGCCATGCGCGGCGGGCGGTCCGTGCCGCGCACCACTGGCACGTGGCCCGCCGCAGCCAGGGCAATCCATAAAAAAACAGCTGCCAGCGCTTGATGGGCAGGCGCTGGCAGCTATCAATAGGTGAGCGTGGCGCGCTTTGCGCGCGGCGCTCCCGGAATCAGGTGGCCTGTGCGGCCTTGAGCTTCAGGCGCCAGGCATGCAGCAGGGGTTCGGTGTAGCCGCTGGGCTGCTCCTGGCCCTTGAAGACCAGGTCGCAGGCGGCCTGGTAGGCCATGCTGGTGGCGAAGTGGCCCGCCATCGGCTGGTACAGCGGGTCGCCCGCGTTCTGGCCGTCCACCACCGCGGCCATGCGCTCGAAGGTCTCGCGCACCTGCGCTTCGGTCACCACGCCGTGCAGCAGCCAGTTGGCCATGTGCTGGCTGCTGATGCGCAGCGTGGCACGGTCTTCCATCAGGCCCACGTTGTGGATGTCGGGCACCTTGGAGCAGCCCACGCCCTGGTCCACCCAGCGCACCACATAGCCCAGGATGCCCTGGGCGTTGTTGTCCAGCTCCTGCTGCTTCTCGGCGTCGCTCCAGTTGGGGGCGGCTGCCACGGGCACGGTGAGCAGGCCGGTCAGCAGGTTGTCGCGCTCGGCGTTCACGTCGGTCTTCTCCAGGCCGATCTGGATCTCGGCCACGTTGACCTGGTGGTAGTGCAGCGCGTGCAGCGTCGCGCCGGTAGGGCTGGGTACCCAGGCGGTGTTGGCGCCGGCCTTGGGGTGGGCGATCTTTTGCTTGAGCATCTCGGCCATCAGGTCGGGCATGGCCCACATGCCCTTGCCGATCTGTGCCTTGCCGCGCAGGCCGCAGGAGAGGCCCACCAGCACGTTGTTCTTCTCGTACGACTGGATCCAGGCGCTGGTCTTCATGTCGCCCTTGCGCACCATGGGGCCGGCGTGCATGGCGGTGTGCATCTCGTCGCCGGTGCGGTCCAGGAAGCCGGTGTTGATGAACGCCACGCGGCTCGATGCAGCGGCAATGCAGGCCTTGAGGTTGACGGAGGTGCGGCGCTCTTCGTCCATGATGCCCAGCTTCACGGTGTTGGCGGGCAGGCCCAGCAGTTGCTCCACGCGGCCGAACAGGTCGCTGGCAAAGCCCACCTCGGCCGGGCCGTGCATCTTGGGCTTGACGATGTAGACGCTGCCCTTGCGGGAGTTGCGGATACCGTTCGCGCCGTGGCCTTGCAGGTCGTGCAATGCGATGGCCGTTGTGACCACTGCATCCATGATGCCTTCTGGGATCTCGCGCTGCGCGCCCTGCGCGTCGGTCCAGAGAATGGCCGGGTTGGTCATCAGGTGGCCCACGTTGCGCAGGAACATGAGCGAGCGGCCGTGCAGGCGCACCTCGCCACCTTGCGGGCCCGTATAGATGCGGTCAGGGTTCAGCCCGCGCGTGATGGTCTTGCCGCCCTTGGCGACCTGCTCGGTCAGCGTGGCCTGGATGATGCCCAGCCAGTTGCTGTAGCCCAGCACCTTGTCCTCGGCGTCCACGGCGGCCACGGAGTCTTCCAGGTCCAGGATGGTGGAGAGCGCGGCTTCCAGCACCAGGTCGCTCACGCCCGCCGCATCGGACTGGCCGATGGGCGTGGAACGGTCGATCTGGATGTCCAGGTGCAGGCCGTTGTGCTGCAGCAGCACCGACGAAGGCGCCGCGGCGTTGCCCTGGTAGCCCTTGAACTGCGAGGGATCCTTCAGGCCCGTGGTGCTCCCGTTGGCGAACGAGACGACCAGCTGGCCGCCTTCCACCTTGTAGCCCGTCGAATCCTTGTGCGAACCCGCAGCCAGCGGCGCGGTGTCGTCCAGCACCTGGCGCGCGAACGCGATCACCTTGGCGCCGCGCACGGGGTTGTAGCCCTTGCCCTTTTCGGCGCCGCCTTCTTCGCTGATGGCATCCGTGCCGTACAGCGCGTCATACAGGCTGCCCCAGCGCGCGTTGGCGGCGTTCAGCGCATAGCGGGCGTTCAGGATGGGCACCACCAGCTGCGGGCCGGCCTGCGTGGCCAGCTCGTCGTCCACATTGGCGGTGGTGGCCTTCACATCGGCGGGCTGGGGCACCAGGTAGCCGATCTTTTCCAGGAAACCACGGTAGGCCACCATGTCCTTGATGGGGCCGGGATTGGCCTTGTGCCAGGTGTCCAGCTCGGTCTGCAGGCGGTCGCGCTCGGCCAGCAGGGCGATGTTGCGCGGGGCCAGGTCGGCCACGATGGCGTCAAAGCCCTTCCAGAAGGCGGCGGCATCGACACCCGTGCCGGGCAGCACCTTGTCTTCGACAAAGCGGTACAGGGAGGTGGCCACTTGCAGGCCGTGGACTTTGGTGCGATCGGTCATGGGGTGCCTAGAAAGTTGTGCAAACGTGGATCAATGAAAAAGAAAACGGGACCTGCATGAGCAGGCCATGGACAGACTGTATTGCAAATATTTGCCCACATAAATACGCTGAAAATCTCTAAACCAGTGACTTTTACGCACAACTGGTGGCCGTCCGTAGTCGCCCGGAATGGTGCTTTGGCCGGTTACCCACTACGCTGCGCACACAACAAACCCACCGGGAGACAAACCCATGCAGGCACCCCTGGCCGCTGGCGCGCTGAACGCAGCCTACAAGAACAAGATCGTCAGCGCCGCCGACGCGGTGTTGCTCATCCACGATGGCGACACCGTGGCCACGGGCGGCTTCGTCGGCATCGGCTTTGCCGAGAGCATCGCCGTGGCGCTCGCCCAGCGCTGGGAGGCCACACAGACCCCGCGCGACCTCACCCTGGTCTACGCCGCAGGCCAGGGCGACGGCAAGCAGCGCGGCCTCAACCACCTGGGCCATGCAGGCCTGCTCAGGCGCGTGATCGGCGGGCACTGGAGCCTGGTGCCGCGCATCCAGAAGCTCGCGGTGGACAACCAGATCGAGGCCTGGAACCTGCCGCAGGGCGTGATCACGCACCTGTTCCGCGACATCGCCGCGGGCAAGCCCGGCACGCTCACGCGCGTGGGCCTCGACACCTTCGTGGACCCGCGCCACGGCGGTGGCAAGCTCAACGCACGCACCACCGAGGAGCTGGTGCGCGTCCTGCCCATCGACGGGCAGGACTACCTGTTCTACAAGGCCTTCCCGATCCACGTCGGCATCATCCGCGCGACGACGGCCGACGCGGACGGCAACCTCACCATGGAGCGCGAGGCGCTCACGCTCGAAGCGCTGGCCATCGCCATGGCCGCGCGCAACTCGGGCGGCGTGGTCATCGCGCAGGTCGAGCGCATCGCCGAGCGCGGCACGCTCAACCCCCGGCAGGTGAAGGTGCCCGGCGTGCTGGTGGACGCCGTGGTGCTGGCCACCGAGCCCGCGCACCACCACCAGACCTTTGCCGAGCCCTACAGCGCCGCGTTCGCGGGCGAATTGCGCGTGCCCGTGGACACGCTGGAGGCCATGCCCCTGACCGAGCGCAAGATCATCGCCCGCCGCGCGGCGCTGGAGCTGCGCCCGCACCAGGTGGTGAACCTGGGGATCGGCATGCCCGAGGGCGTGGCCAACGTGGCGGCCGAGGAGCGCATCATCGACCTGGTCACGCTCACGGCCGAGCCCGGCGTGATCGGCGGCATCCCTGCCGGGGGCCTGAACTTCGGCGCGGCCGTGAACCCGCAGGCCATCATCGACCAGCCCAACCAGTTCGACTTCTACGACGGCGGCGGCCTGGACATCGCCATCCTGGGCCTGGCGCAGGCCGACCAGCACGGCAACCTCAACGTGAGCAAGTTCGGGCCGCGCCTGGCGGGTGCGGGCGGCTTCATCAACATCAGCCAGAACGCCAAGACCGTGGTGTTCGTCGGCACGTTCACGGCGGGGGCGCTGCAGGTGGAGGCGGTCGACGGCCACCTGCACATCCTGCACGAAGGCGGCGCGCGCAAGCTGGTGCGCGAGGTCGAGCACCGCACCTTCAGCGGCGCCGAGGCGCTGCGGCGCGGCCAGCGCGTGCTGTACGTCACCGAGCGCTGCGTGTTCCGCCTGGTGCCCTCGGGGGAGGAGGGCGGTGGCGGCGCGCTGGAGCTGATCGAGCTGGCGCCCGGCATCGACCTGCACCGCGACGTGCTGGCCCACATGGCCTTCACGCCGCGCATCAGCCCGGGCCTGCAGGTCATGGACATGCGCCTGTTCGAGCCCGGCCCGCTGGGCCTGCGCGAGCAGCTGCTCAACCGCCCGCTGGTGCAGCGCTTCGAGCTCGACGCCGCGCGCAGGCTGCTGCACATCGACTTCTCGGGCCTGCAGATCAACACGGCCACCACCATCGACGCCATCGAGCACGAGGTGCGTCGCCTGCTGGCACCGCTTGCCGCCCAGGGCGAGCGCGTGGAGGTCATCGTGAACTACGACCACTTCACCATCGCGCCCGACCTGGCCGATGCCTACACCGCCATGGTGCAGGGGCTCACGCGCGACCACTACGCGGACGTCAAGCGGTATGGCACGGTGGGTTTCCTCAAGTCGCGCCTGTTCTGAATGCTATAAAAACAATAGCTATTGGCGCAATGCCCCCGGGCGCTGGACGCTGTTTTTGCTTCAAGGCCGGGGGCGTAAGGCCCGTGCGGCGCCGGGCTTGCACGCCCTCGGATGTCTCCATAATCACTGCCCATGGACAAACTCAAGGCCTTCGAATCCTTTGTGTCGGTGGCCACGCGCGGCAGCCTCACGGCCGCCGCCAAGGCCGAGGGCGTGGCGCCCGCCATCATGGGGCGGCGGCTCGACGCGCTGGAAGAGCACCTGGGCGTGAAGCTCTTGGTGCGCACCACGCGGCGCATCAGCCTCACGCACGAGGGCAGCGCGTTCCTGGAAGACTGCCAGCGCCTGCTGTCCGACGTGGCCAATGCCGAGGCCAGCGTGTCGGAAGGCGGGGTCAAGGCCACGGGCCATTTGCGCATCACCGCGCCCGCCGGTTTTGGCCGCCGCCATGTGGCGCCGCTGGTGCCGCGTTTTCGCTCGGCGCACCCGGACGTGACCATCTCGCTGAACCTCAGCGACCGCGTGGTGGACCTCGCGGGGGAAGGCTTCGACTGCGCCGTGCGCGTGGGCGACCTGCCCGACTCGTCGCTGGTGAGCGTTCGCATCGCCGACAACCGCCGCCTGTGCGTGGCCACGCCCGAATACCTGGCCCGGCGCGGCACGCCGCGCGCGCCGGCCGAACTCGTGCAGCACGACTGCCTCACGCTGTCCAGCGACGCATCGCAGACGCGCGGCTGGGCGTTCCGGGTGCCCCTTGCGGATGGCGCCACGGAGGTCATGCATCTGAAGCCCGGCGGGCCGCTCGACTGCTCCGACGGCCAGGTGCTGCACGACTGGTGCCTGGGCGGCTGGGGCATTGCCTGGCGCAGCACCTGGGAGGTCGAGGCCGAGATCGCCGCTGGTCGCCTGGTCGCGGTGCTGGAGGACTTCGCCGCGCCGCCCAACGGCATCTATGTGGTGTTCCCCCAGCGCAAGCACCTGCCGCTGCGCGTGCGGCTGTGGATCGACTTCCTGAAACACCAGTACGCGCAGCCCGCGTTCTGGAAAGGCGAATGACTTCCCTGGGCCGCTGCGCGCCTTCCTCCGACGCGAAGCGGGATGCCTCCGGGGGCCAAGCCGGTTCCACGGTAGCGCTGGCCTTGGCGCGCCCCATGCGTTGGCCCGCTCCGTGCGACGGGTGGTGCTGATGGACCGCCCCGTGGCAGACTGCGCACTCCATGGCCGAGCCCACGCTTCTCGTCGCTGACGACCACCCGCTGTTCCGCGCCGCCGTGCTGCACGTGCTGCATGAGCGTCTGCCGCAGTTCCGCACGCTGGAGGCGGCCAGCGCCGCCACGCTGGGCACGGCGCTGCAGGAGCACCCCGAGGTGGAGCTGGTGCTGCTGGACCTGAGCATGCCCGGCGCGCGCGGCTTCTCCTCGCTGCTGCACGTGCGCGGCGAGTACCCCGAGCTGCCGGTGGTCATCATCTCGTCCAACGACCACCCGCGCGTGATCCGCCGCGCGCAGCAGTTCGGCGCGGCCGGTTTCATCCCCAAGTCCGCGCCGGCCGAGGCCATGGGCGAGGCCATCGAGGCCGTGCTCGACGGCGGCAGCTGGTTCCCGCCCATGGCGGCCGAGCGCTCCGAGGCCGACGCCGAGCTGGCCGCGCGGCTCGCGCAGCTCACGCCCCAGCAGTTCCGCGTGCTGCTGTGCCTGGCCGACGGCCTGCTCAACAAGCAGATCGCCGCCGCGCTGGGCCTGGCGGAGAACACCGTGAAGGTGCATGTCACGGCCATCCTGAAAAAGCTCGCGTGCTACAGCCGCACGCAGGCGGCGGTGCTGGTGAAAAGCCTGGAGACGGAAGACGGCGTGTCTTCCTGAGGTCGGGATCTGAATCAAAACGGCCGCTGTCGCCTATTCATCAAGCGCTGGCAGCTACTAAAAGCGTAGCGACGAGCGCAGCCTCCCCAACCGGGCGCAGCACCATGTGCGAGACGCCGTGCGAGGGCCGCCAGCACACGGTGCCTGCACTGGCGCCGTCCCCCTTCCCGTAGCGCGCAGCGCGCAGAGAGAAAGAAGGAGGAAGCCACGCAGCGGCTCAGGGGGATGCTCCCTGTCTCAGCAGCGTCTGGCTCACCAGCGCCCGCAGCGCCGGCGCCCGCACCGGCTTGGCCAGAAAGCCCCAGCCGTATTCGGCCGCCTGCCGGCGCAGCGTGGCGTCGTGCTCGGCGGTGACCAGGATCACCGCGGGGGCCTGGCCCCAGCGTTCGCACAGCTGGGCGTAGACATCGGGGCCATGGTGGCGGGCGCCCAGGTGCACGTCCAGCAGCACCAGCTGCGGCGCCTGGCCGCGTTCGGCCTGGGCCAGCGCCTCGGGCGCGCCGCCGGCCAGCGGCACCTGGCAGCCCCAGCGCTCCAGCAGGGCACGTGTCGCGGCGCAGGTGGGGCCGTCGTCCTCGATCACCCAGGCGCTGCTGCCCTGCAGCGGGGCGTCTTCCTGCGGCTGCCGTGGAGCGGCCGTGGCGGCGGCGGCTGGCTGTTGCCGCGCGGCGGCGGGGTCGCCCAGCGGCACGCGCACCCAGAACACACTGCCGCGCCCCAGCTGCGAGCGCAGCCCGATCTCGTGCCCCAGCAGGCGGCCCAGGCGCTCGACGATGGCCAGGCCCAGGCCCGCGCCCCGGTCGTCGGCGCGGCCTTCGTCCAGGCGGCGGAACTCCTCGAAGATCTCGCGCTGCAGCGCCTCGGGGATGCCCGGGCCCTGGTCGTGCACCTCGATGCGCAGGTGGTCCCCGGCCCTGCGGCAGCCCACCACGATGCGCCCCTGCCGGCTGTAGCGGATGGCGTTGGAGACGAAGTTCTGCAGGATGCGGCGCAGCAGGTTCTCGTCGGTGCGCACCACGGCGCGCGTGGGCACGCAGCGGAGCTTCAGGCCCTGGCCCTCGGCCAGCACGCCGAAGTTGTGGGCCAGCACCTGCAGCAGCGGGCCCAGGGCCACGTCGTGGATGTGCACGTCCAGTTGCCCCGACTCCATGCGCGAGATATCGAGCAGGCTGCTCAGGATCGCGTCCTGCGAAGCGAGCGCGCCGTCGATGCTGTCCACCGTGCGCCGCTCGGCGTCGTCCTGCAGGTGGCTGCGCAGCAGCGAGGTGAACATGCGCGCGGCGTTCAGCGGCTGCAGCAGGTCGTGCACGGCGGCCGCGACGAAGCGGGTCTTGTAGCGGTTGGCGCGCTCGGCCTCGCGCCGCGCGGCGTCCAGGTCGCGCGTGCGGTCGGCCACGCGCTGCTCCAGCGCATCGGCCAGGCTGCGCAGTTCGCGTGCGGCGTTCTTGTAGCTGGTGATGTCGGCATAGCTGGTCACGAAGCCGCCTTCGGGCAGCGGGTTGCCGCGGATCTCGAGCACCGTGCCATCGCCCTTGGCGCTCTCGTGCAGATGGGGCAGGCCGCTGCGCAGGTGCGACAGGCGCCGCTCGATCGCCTCGTCGGCCGGGCCGGGGCCCAGCAAGCCGCGGCGCGCGTTGTGGCGCAGCAGGTCCGCGATGGGCTGGCCCACGCGCATCAGGTCGGCGGGGTAGCGAAACAGCTGCACGTAGCGCGAGTTCCAGGCCACGAGGTTCAGGTCGGCATCGATGATGACCACGCCCTGGGGCAGGTGCTCCAGGCTGCGCGAGAGGCCCGTGTCGGTCTGCTGGGCGGCCTGCTGCGCCGCCTGCACGATGCCGTCCTGGGCGGTGCGCAGCTCCTGCGCGTGCTGCTGCAGCACGGTCTCCAGCTCCTGGCGGCTGCGCTGGCGCAGGTTCGCCAGGCGCTGCCGCTGGCGCACGAACAGCACCAGCAGGGCCAGTGCCAGCCACCCGCCGCCGCCGGCCGCCGCGGCCCAGCGGCTGTCGGCGATGCTGCTGTGCGTGTCGTGCACCAGGTGCAGCTGCCAGGGCGTGCCGGGCAGCGGCTGGGTCTGCCACAGCACGCGGCCGGGCAGGGGCGGCAGGTCGGGCGACAACAGGCGCACCAGGCGGCCGCCGTTGTCCATGTGGTCGTCCACGCGCCAGGCCAGCGGGCGCAGCGGCTGGTTCGAATACTGGCGCGTGGCGTTGAGCTCGCGGCGCTCCTCGTCGCCCAGGGGCTCCAGCAGGCGGTAGCGCCACGCGTCCTGGCTGGCCAGGAACACCACGCCGTGCGCGTCGGAGGCCAGCACGATGTCCGGCGTCTGCAGCCACTCGCGCTCGAGCTCCTGCAGCGCGATCTTGATCGCCACCAGGCCCAGCGTGTGGCCGCTGGCGTCGCGGATGGCCTGCGACAGGAAGTAGCCCGGCTCGCCCGTGGTCACGCCGATGCCGTAGAAGCTGCCGCGCCCCTGCGCCAGCGCCTCCTGCACATACGGGCGAAAGCTGTAGTCCACCCCCACGTTGCTGGTGGTGGTGCGCCAGTTGCTGGCCGCCACGGCCAGCCCTTCGCGGTTGAGCAGGGTGAGCGTGGACGACTGGCTTGCGCCGTTGGCCTGCTCCAGCTTGAGGTTGAGCTGCTCCACCTCCGCCGGGCTCAGGGCGCGGGTCAGCGCATCCTGCAGCTGCGCGTCCAGCGCCAGCACCTCGGGCAGGGTGCGGTAGCGGTCGATGCGCTGGGCCAGCGTCTGGCCGTACAGGGTCAGCTGCTGCTGCACGCTGTCGCTCTCCTCGTGCAGCGAACGCTGCCACGCCCACTGCCCGGCCACGAACATGCTGCCCGCCATGCCGGTGAGGAGGATCAGCAGGGTCCAGAATTTGCGAAGGCGCGGCGTCGTCATGGGGCAGAAATCAGGGGGCCGGGAGCGTGCTCCGGGCTGTGATGGTGAGGGCAGCGAGTGTGCCTCACCTCGCTGGCATCTAGGGGTTTTCCCTATATTGGGGCACGGGGCGCCCTCTGGCGGTGCCACCGACTAATACCAATAGGTTATCGGCTGAATCCGGGGGCGGCGGTACAAACGGCACCCTCGACGCACCCCGCTGGTGCAGTCACCGTGATTTCAGGAGACATCCCCATGCACGCCATTACCGCCCCCACCGCCCATCCCGTGCGGCTTCCCTTTTACCGGCAACTGTACTTCCAGGTGGTGGTCGCCATCGTCCTCGGGGTGCTGCTGGGCCACTTCGAGCCGGCCTACGGCGAGGCGCTCAAGCCGCTGGGCGACGCGTTCATCAAGCTGGTGAAGATGATCATCGCCCCGGTGATCTTCCTGACCATCGTGACCGGCATCGCGGGCATGTCGCAGCTCTCCACCGTGGGCCGCGTGTTCGGCAAGGCCATGGCGTACTTCCTGTTCTTCTCCACGCTGGCGCTGGTCGTCGGCCTGGTGGTGGCCAACGTGGTGCAGCCCGGCGCGGGCATGAACATCAACCCCGCCGACCTGGACCAGACGGCCGTGAAGACCTACGTGGCCAAGTCGCACGAGATGTCGCTCACCGGCTTCGCGATGGACATCATCCCCAAGACGCTGGTCAGCCCCTTCGTGGGCGACAACATCCTGCAGGTGCTGCTGGTGGCCGTGCTGTTCGGCATCGCGCTGGCCATGGTGGGCGAGGCCGGCCGCCCGGTGCAGAATTTTCTGGAAGCGCTGACCACGCCCGTGTTCAAGGTGGTGGGCATCGTGATGAAGGCCGCGCCCATCGGGGCGTTCGGCGCCATGGCCTTCACCATCGGCAAGTTCGGCCTGGGTTCGCTCGTCAACCTGGCATGGCTGGTGGGCTCGTTCTACATCACCTCGCTGCTGTTCGTGGTGGTCATCCTGGGCTTCGTGGCCCGGCTGTGCGGCTTCTCGGTGCTCAAGCTGTGCCGCTACCTCAAGGCCGAGCTGATGCTGGTGCTGGGCACCTCGTCGTCCGAATCGGCCCTGCCGTCGCTGATGGAGAAGATGGAAAAGGCCGGCTGCAGCAAGTCGGTGGTGGGCCTCGTGGTGCCCACGGGCTACTCGTTCAACCTGGACGGCACCAACATCTACATGACGCTGGCCGCGCTGTTCATCGCCCAGGCCACCAACACCGAACTCTCGCTGGGCCACCAGGTGGCGCTGCTGCTGGTGGCCATGCTGTCGTCCAAGGGCGCGGCGGGCGTGACCGGCGCGGGCTTCATCACCCTGGCCGCCACCCTGGCCGTGGTGCCCGAGGTGCCGGTGGCCGGCATGGCGCTGATACTGGGCGTGGACCGCTTCATGAGCGAGTGCCGCTCGCTGACCAACTTCATCGGCAACGCGGTGGCCACCGTGGTCGTCTCGCGCTGGGAAAACGCGCTGGACCACGAACGCCTGGACGCCGCGCTGAACGGCCATCCGCTGCCCGCCCCCGGGGTGGTGCCCGCCGCCGAGGTGCCCCTGGGCGCGGTGGCCCGCTCCGCGGCCTGATACGCCGCCACTCGCCGCCGCAGCGGCGCGGGCCCCGGGGCTTGCGCCGCTGTTTTTTTGCTATTGATGTAATAGCTGCTTGCGCTTGCTGGGCAAGCGCTGGCCCCCGTCTGTGTTCAGGCGAATGCCTTGCGCCGCTGCGCCACCATGCCTGCCGAGCCCGCCAGCAGCGTGAGCAGCAGCAAGCCCCATCCGCCCAGTGCCGGGATGCCATGGGCGCTGGGGGGTGCGGCGGCCAGGGGCATCGCCGGGTCCAGGATCTCGCCGTTCTGCAGGCCATCGTCATCGCCCACGCCGCCGTCGGTCACGTCAAAGCCCACGGTGTTGCCGTTGATGAGCAGGTTGCCGGGCGTGATGAAGTTGCCATGGCTGTGCTTGATGAAGTCGTCCACCGCCTGCGGCCAGATGGTGGTGACGCGCACCGTCGCGCCCGGGGTGCAGCCCACCAGCTTGAAGCGGAATGCGCCTTGCGGCGCGGTGCGGCCTGGCGGCGTTGCGGCCGCCGCGATGAACCCGGTGGCCGCCGGGTCGAAGCGGCAGCCCGCCCCCCCGCCGGTGAAGCTGGCGCTGGCCGCGCCCCCCGCGCCGCCGGCCGGCACGGTGGTGCCGGTGGCGGTGGTGATGGCCGCGTACTGCGCCTGCACGCTGCGCGGGGCCTGCACGTTGGCGAGGGTGCAGGTGCGGCTGGGCAGGTCCACGCCGTCGCAGCCGGTAAAGCCGGTGAAGGTGAAGCCCGCGTGGGGCGCGCTGGCGGTGCAGGTGGCGCCGCCGCCGTGGTTCACGCTCGCCGGGCAGGTGACGATGCCGCCGCCGGCGGGCGATGCGCTGGCGCTGAGGGCATGGGTGTTGATGGCGAAGCTCGCCGTCACGCTGCGCGCCTGGTCCAGGGTGACGGTGCAGGTGGTGGCGCTGCCGGCGCAGTCGCCGCCCCACACCACGTGCCAGTCGGTGGCGGGCGTGGCCGTGAGGGTCACCACGCCGCCCGCGAGGTAGCTGGCCTCGCAGGTGCCGCTGCTCGCAATGCAGTTGGTGATCTGGCCTGCCGTGGGGGCGGGCGGGGCCGTGGCGCCCACGCTGCCGCCCGTGGACAGCACGGCCAGTTGCAGCAGCTTGTCGTCGCGCAGGTCGGCGTCGGCGCGGTCAGGGCCTGCGTTCCGGCCCCGCATCCCGGCGCCGGCCGCGTTGCCGCTGACGCTGTGTTCGCAGCCGGGCGCCAGGGTCAGCTGGCCATCGTTCCACAGCCCGCCCACGGCCTGGCCGCCAGCGAAGCTGGCAGGGTGACCACTACCGCCACCGCCCGCGGCCAGGTTGGCGCTGATGGCGCAGCCCGCGCCCTGCACCGTGAGTTGCGCGCCCGGCGCGTTGTAGATGCCGCCGGCCGCCGCGCCGCCGGCGCTATTTCCGCCGCCGCTAATCCATCCCCCGCCCCCGCCGCCGCCCACCCAGACGCCGCCGAGCGCGGCATACCCCCCGCCGCCGCCCGTGTCACCAGCATTTCCTGGAAAGCCCGTGCTGCCGGTGCCGCCGTTTCCTGCAAGGGTTGCGCCTGCGCCGCCGCTGCTGCCGTTGCTGCCGTTCCCGGCGTCGGTGTTCCCGCCGCCGCCGCCATAGCCGCCACCTCCCGCGCCGTACCATCCGCCACCGCCACCGCCGCCCGCCCAGCCACCGCCGCCGGCACCGCCACCACCGGCGCCACCGCCCCCCGCGCCCCCGCCATGGCTGCCGCTGCCGCCATTGCTGAAACCCTCCCCACCCGTTGGCGCATCGATGGCGCCGCTACCGCCTCCATTGAGGCTGCTGCCATTGCCTCCGCTGCCGCCCGCGCCCTTGATCTCGCCCGGCTGGCCGATGTTCAGCCCCACGCCGCTGCCCCCGCCGCCGCCGCCCATGCCGCTCTGCCCGCCGCCCGTGGCGTAGTTGCCCTGCACCTGCACGCCGTCGAGCGTGAGCGTGCCATCGTTGCGGATGCCCGCGCCCCAGGACGAGCCCGACTGCGCCGTGCCGCCCACGTCGATCCCCTTGCCTGCCAGCAGCCCGCGCGTGATGACCAGCCCGCGCAGGGTGGCGGTGGCGCCCGCGTTGACCCACAGCACGCGGCCCCGAAGCTGCCCGTCCAGCGTGACGCCGGGGCCGTCGATGGTGACGCTCTTGCCGATGACGAGCTGGCCCAGCAGCGCCACGCGGGACACGCCGCCCGCGAAGGCGATGGTGTCGCCGCTGGCGTTGGCATCGGCGAGCGCCTGGCGCAGGCTGCCCGGGCCGCTGTCGTTGCCGTTGGTCACGGTGAGGCTGGCCGCCTGGGCGGCGCCAGCGGCCACCAGCGCGGCGGCGCAGGCCAGCCCGCGCAGGGGATGGGGGCACGGGGTGTGGAACATGGTTTGTTTGCTTTTGTTTTGATAGCTGTTTGCGCTTGCTGAGCGGGCGTTGAAGGGTGTTTTGGCCTTAAACGCCGCGTCGCCGCCGGTGCAAGCCCAGCGCGGCCACCAGCGCAGACAGCAGCGCCAGCGCCCAGGGCGCATCCACGGGGATGGCCGCGGGCGGCGCAAGGGGGTTGACGAAGCGGCCCGTGGCTGCGGGGCAGCTCGTGTCGCTCTCCGGCCAGTACTGGTTGCCCGTGCCGGTGAAGGGGATGGCGCTATAGCAGTTGTCGCCGGGCGTGTTGTCGGTGATCTGGTTGTGGTTCAGCGTGAACGTGTGCCCGGCCGGAGCACTGAACCGGACGCCCGCGCCCCTGTTCGCGCCGCCTGCGGCGGGGCTGGCGTTGTTGGCAATGATGCTGCCGGTGACCAGCGTGTTCACGCCGCTGTAGAGGGCGCCGCCCTGCTGGCCGGCGATGTTGCCCGTGAAGCGGCTGTTCGTCACCGTCAGCGAGCCGCTGCCCGTGCTGTAGACGGCGCCGCCCAGGCTGGCGGTGTTGGCGGTGAACTGGCTGTCCGTGATGGTCACCGTGCTGTCGCGGCTGAAGAGGCCGCCGCCGTTGGCCAGGGCCGTGTTGCCGGTGATGACGCTGTGGTCGATGTTCAGGGTGACGCCGTCCGCGTAGATGCCGCCGCCATCCGTCGGGCCGCCGCCGGCGGTATTGCCGCCGGCCAGCGTCAGCCCGCGCAGCGTGAGCGTGGTGCCCGCCAGCGTGGCGGTGACCAGGGGTGTGGCGCCGCCGCCGTCCAGGGTCACGCGCCCGCCGCCGTCGATGGTGGTGTTCGAGGCCTGGTAGATGTCCAGCGCGCTGCCCAGCGTGATGGTGCTGCCTGCGGGAAAAGCGGCGGGGTCGAACGCGATGGTGTCGGCGCCGCTGCCCAGCGCGCAGTCGGCGTCCCAGACGGTATCCGTCACCGCGCTGCCGAGGGCCTCGGTCAGGCTGCACAGGCCGTCGCCCCCCATGACGGTCGTGGTGTTGACGGTGATGGTGGCCGCGGGGGCCAGGCTGGCGGCCAGCAGGCAGGCGGCGGCGAGGGCGATTCGTTTGGGCATAAAAAAGGCTTCCAGCGCCCACGCAGAAAGCGCAGGCAGCTATGAAATTGAAAGCATTGGCGTGAAGTCACAGATGGTAGGGATTGGCCATGCGCCTGTCTGTCCTCAGAACTGATGACATGGCGCTGCGGCCCGGCGCTTGCCCATAATCCAGCCCATGGCCCCCGACACCGCCCCGCCCCTGCCCGCCCCCTGGCCCGCGCGCCTGCCTGCTCCTTTGCGGGTGGGCGTGGTCGAGGACGACCCGGCCTGCCGCGACACCTTCATCGCCATGATCGGCGCGCAGCCCGACCTGGCGCTGGCCATGGCGGCGGCCAGCCGGGCCGAGGCGCTGGCGCTGCTGCCCCAGTCGCCCATGGATGTGCTGCTGGTGGACCTGGGCCTGCCCGACGGCTCGGGCCTGGACGTGATCCGCGCCGCGCGCGCGCAGTGGCCCGGCTGCAGCGTGCTGGTGAGCACCATCTTTGGCGATGAAACGCACGTGCTGCGCTCCATCGAGGCCGGGGCCATGGGCTACCTGCTCAAGGACGTGAGCGCCGCCGAGCTGGCCGAGGAAATCCGCAGCATCCACGCGGGCGGCAGCCCCATCAGCCCCATGGTGGCGCGCAAGATCCTGGCGCGCGCCGCCGCCAGCCTGCCGCCCGCCAGCGAGCCGCCCGCCGCGCTGCTGTCCGCGCGCGAGCAGGAGGTGCTGCGCTGCGTGAGCAAGGGCTTCACCACCGAGGAGACGGCCCGCACCATGGGCGTCTCCCGCACCACGGTGCTCACCTTCGTGCGGCGCATCTACGCCAAGCTGCAGGTCAACACGCGCGCCGAGGCCATCCATGCCGCCCACAGGCAAGGCCTTCTGGCGAACGGGTAGGTGGTGCGCCGCGCTGCTGTTGGCCGCCTGGCTCGCGGCCTGCGGCGGCGGCAGCGCTACCGATAACCCCACGCACCTGCGGCAGGCCGCCTTCCGCATGGAGCCCGGCGCGGGCTGGGAACCTCCGCCCGCGCCGCCCTTCGCTGGGGAGGAGGAGAAAGGCGCGTGGGCCAGCGTGCCGCTGCCCCACGCGCGGGAGCGCAGCCTGGCCGAGGGCGGCGCCTCGCTGCGGGCCCCGCCCGACGTGGCCTGGTACCGGCTCGACCTGCCCCCGCCCGGTACACCCGGTGCCCCCAGCGCATCGGGCGCGCCGGGCCAGGACTTGTTTCTGTACCTGCCGCGCTGGCAGACCATCGGCATCGTCGCCGTCTATGTCGATGGCCGCATGGCCTACCGCACGCGCGGCAGCCGCGTGTGGAACAGCTTCAACCGGCCCCTGTGGGTGGCGCTGGGCAACCAAGCCGCCGGTGGCGAGCCGCCCCGCACCGTGTGGCTGCGCATGGCCAGCCAGCGCGGCGTGGGCGGGGCCGTCTCCAGCGCCTGGGTGGGCACCGAGCAGAACCTGCTGTGGCGCTACAGCGTGCGCCGCTTCGTGCAGAACGACTTCATCAGCCTGACCGGCGCCGCCTTTCTGGCCATTGGCCTGTTCGCGCTGGCCGTGGGCTGCGTGCGCCGCCGCGAGCCCATCTACCTGCTGTTCTTCGCCATCTCCGTCACCACCTTGCTGCGCAGCCTGCACTACGTGGTGGACGACCGGCCCCTGCCCGTGCCCGACGACTGGTTCGGCTGGATGACCGTCAATTCGCTGGGCTGGGCCATGGTGTGCACCTTCGCCTTCGCCTTCCGCGTGCACGGGCGGCGCATGCCCGCGCTGGCGCTGGGCATCGCGGGGCTGGTGTCGCTGGGCACCGTGCTCACCCTGCCGCTGCCGCCGCTGCTGCCGTACCTCGATGCCATGCTGCCGCTGGTCTATCTCGTCATCACCGTGCTGACGGCGGTGGTGGCCGCGTCGGGCCTGTGGGCCTCGTGGCGCGCGCGGTCGCGCGAGGGGCTGGTGCTGTTCGCCTGGTTCTCGCTGAACGTGCCCGCGGGCGCGCACGACCTGCTGATGGTCAACTACCGCATCGACATGGAGCATGTCTATCTGGCGCCCTACAACGCCATCGGCCTGTTCGCCATCTTCCTGGCCATCGTCTGGCGGCGCTACGTGGGCGCCATCCACGCGGTCGAGGTGGCCAACGCCGGGCTGGAAAGCCAGCTCGCCGCCCGCGAGCGCGAACTGACCGCCAGCCACGAGCAACTGCGCGCGCTGGAGCGCCAGCAGACCCTGGCCACCGAGCGCCAGCGCATGATGCAGGACATGCACGACGGCATCGGCTCGTCGCTGATGAGCGCGCTGCGCATGGTCGAGCGCGGCCAGGCCAGCACGGCCGACACGGCCCAGGTGCTCAAGGACTGCATCGACGACCTCAAGCTCGCCATCGACTCGCTGGACCCCGCCGATGCCGACCTGCTGGCGCTGCTGGCGGCCGTGCGCTTTCGCCTGGCGCCCCGGCTCAAGGCCGCGGGCATCACCCTTGCCTGGAACGTGCAGGACCTGCCCCCGCTGCCCTGGCTCGACCCGCAGTCCGCGCTGCACGTGCTGCGCATCCTGCAAGAAGTGCTGGCCAACATCCTCAAGCACACCCAGGCCACCCTGATCGACGTGGCCACCGCGCCGCAGGCGCAAGCCGGGCAGGGCGGCGCGGGCGTGGTGGTGCGCATCCGCGACAACGCAGGCGCCTTCGTGCTGTCCGAAGGCCCGCCCGCCGCCCTGGCCGGCCAGGGCCTGCTCAACGTGCGCCACCGCGCCCAGGCCCTGGGCGGGCGCTGCCAGTGGGCGGCATGGGAGGGCGGGGGCGAATTCACCCTGTGGCTGCCGCTGGCGCGCGGTGATTGAAGAACTACTCTTTTGATAGCTGCCAGCGCTTGTCTGATAAGCGCTGGAGGCCTGTTTTGCATCAAACCCCGGCAAGGCCTTGTCCTCAGTTCTGAGGACATACAGGCGTGTTGCAATTTCTTAACATTCCGGCGGTTCGTCACACACCAAGGCCCCGCCATGCCCCGCCGCCCCTGCGCCCTGCGCGCCCTGCTGCTCCAGTTCGTGTTCATCGCCATCGCCTGCCTGGCCGCCTGGCCCGCCGCGCACGCCCAGGCGGGCACCTGGGCGGCCAGCGGCAGCCTGGGCGATGGGCGCCAATGGCACACCAGCACCCAGCTGCCCAACGGCAAGGTGCTCGTCGCGGGCGGCTATGGCGGCGGCAGCCTCAGCCACCTTGCCAGCGCCGAGCTGTACGACCCCGCCGCCGGCCAGTGGGCCGCCACCGGCCCGCTCGCCCACGCGCGCCGCGGCCACACCGCCACCTTGCTGCCCCATGGCAAGGTGCTCGTGGCGGGTGGCTACGACGGCAGCGCATTCATCGCCAGCGTCGAGCTGTACGACCCCGCCACCGGCTTGTGGAGCGGTGCCAGCGCGCTGGCCCAGCCGCGCACGGAACACACCGCCACCCTGCTGGCCGATGGCCGGGTGCTCGTCGCGGGCGGCCACGCCAGCGGGGGGCAGGTGGCCCAGGCCGAACTGTACGACCCCGCCACCGGCGCCTGGTCCCCCGCCGGGCAGTTGGCCGAAGCGCGCCAGGGCCATACCGCCACCTTGCTGGCCGACGGCAGGGTGCTCGTCGTCGGCGGCGGCAACGGCACCGGATACCTCGCCACCGCCGAGGTGTACCGCCCGAGCGACAACACCTGGGGCTCCGCCGCCCCGCTGCCGCAAGGGCCGCGCAGCGATTTCACCGCCACCTTGCTGCCCGACGGCAGGGTGCTTGCCGTGGGCGGAAACAGCGGCAGCGAGCAGCTTGCCAGCGCCGAGCTGTACGACCCCCAGGGCGATACCTGGGCGCCTGCCGCCTCGCTGAACAGCAAGCGCTTGTTCCACACCGCCACGCTGCTGCCCGGCGGCAAGGTGCTCGTGGCGGGAGGCTTCGGCAGCGGCAGCGCTCTCCAAAGCGCCGAACTGTACGACCCTGACACCAACCAATGGACCGCCGCCGGCGGCCTGAACGACGGGCGCTGGCGCCACATCGCCA
Source organism: Acidovorax sp. GW821-FHT10E03 (assembly GCF_059415205.1). NCBI lineage: Bacteria > Pseudomonadati > Pseudomonadota > Betaproteobacteria > Burkholderiales > Comamonadaceae > Acidovorax > Acidovorax sp. GW821-FHT10E03. Next base: position 21,637 of record NZ_JBWKMU010000009.1, read on the forward strand.
CCCTGCTGCCCCAGGGCAAGGTGCTCTTCATCGGGGGCGCCAGCGACCTTGGCGCGCCGCTCGCCAGCACCGAGCTCTACGACCCCGCCATCGGCACCTGGGAGGGTACCGGCGCGCTGCCAGGCCAGCGCACGGAGCACACGGCCACCCTGCTGCCGGACGGCAAGGTGCTCGTCGCGGGCGGGGGCGCCGGTTATGGCACCGGGCAGCTCATCGGCGCTGCCGCGCTGTACAACCCCGCCACCGGCGCCTGGGCCGCCACGGGCCCGCTGGCCGCCGCGCGCGCCTACCACACCGCCACCTTGCTGCCCGGCGGCAAGGTGCTCGTCGTGGGCGGCCTCGGCAGCGCAGGAGCGCTCGCCAGCGCCGAACTCTACGACCCCGCCACGGGCACCTGGAGCGGCACCGGCGCGATGGCCAGCCCCCGCTTGCGGCACGCCGCCGCCCTGCTGCCCAGCGGCCAGGTGCTGGTCGTGGGGGGCTTGGGCAGCAACATCAGCAACAGCCAAACCGCCACCGCCGAGCTGTACGACCCCGCCACCGGCCTCTGGTCCGCCACGAGCGCGATGAGCGCCGCACGCCAATGGCCCACGGCCACCCTGCTGCCCACCGGCAGGGTGCTCATCGCGGGGGGGAATGGCAGCGGCGGCACCCTGGGCAGCGCCGAGCTGTACGACCCCGCCTCGGGCACCTGGAGCGGCGCCGGCACGATGGCCAGCCCACGCTGGACCCACACCGCCACCCTGCTGCCCCAGGGCAAGGTGCTTGTCGCGGGGGGGCACGACGGCACCGACCTCGGCGGCGCCGAGCTTTACGACCCCGCCCTGAACGCATGGAGCCCCACCGGCCCGCTCAACACCGGACGCTCCGGCCACACCGCCACCCTGCTGCCCGGCGGCAAGGTTTTGGCCGCTGGGGGGGGTGGTGGCGGCTACCTGGGCAGCGCCGAACTGTACGACCCCGCCACGGGCGCCTGGGCCGCCACCGGCGCGCTGGCCACTGTGCGCGCCTACCACACCGCCACCGTGCTGCCCGATGGCACGGTGCTCGCCGCCGGGGGGCGCGACGGCGTCACGGCCACCAGCGGCATCGCCACCGCCGAGCGCTACGACCCTGCCGGCGGCGCAGTGCCCCCGGCCCGCATTCCCGCATTGACCGGCGGCCCCGTCCGGTTGAGCGGCGCGGCCTTCACCCTCACCGGTTTGCGGCTGCGCGGCGACAGCGAGGCCAGCGGCGGCAGCACCAGCGCATCGCCCACCCCCTTGCCGCTGGTGCAGTTGACGCGGCTGGACAACGGCGCGCACACCTGGCTCGCGCCCACCGGCTCCACCGCCGCCAGCATCGACGTGGCCGCGCCGGGCGCGCTGCCCAGCGGCCGGTATGCGCTGCGGGCGTTCGTGAACGGCATGGCGTCCAACGCGCTGCTGCTGGGCACGCAGGCCCAGCCCACGCTGGCCCTGTCCGCCAGCGCCGTGGGCGCCAGCGTCACCTTCACCGCCGCGCTGAACGGCGCATCCGCCAGCCCCACGGGCCAGGTGGCGTTCAGCGTGGATGGCGCGCCGCTGGCCTGCACCACGGCCACCTTCAGCGGCGGCGTGGCCACCTGCGCCACCAGCAGCCTGGCCATGGGCCTGCACAGCATCACCGCCAGCTACACGGGCGATGCCGACAACGCGCCCGCCACCGCCAGCCCGCTGGCGCACACCGTCAACACCGCCGCCGTGCCCGTGCCGGGCGGCGGCGGCAGCACGGCGCAGGTCGGCATCACCGGCGGCCCGGCCGGCTGCACCGTGAACACCCTGGGCCTGAGCGCGGCCACCGGCGCCGACAACCTGCCCGCAGGCGCCACCGCACCGCTGGGCGTGCTGCGCTTCACGGCCACGGGCTGCGCGGGCGCCACGCTCGCGGTGGCCATCACCTACCCCGGCGGCAGCCTGGCGGGGCTGGTGCCGCGCAAGTTCGGCCCCGCCACGGCCGGTGCCACGGCGCTCTGGTTCCCGCATGGCGCGGTCAGCGGCGACACGGTGAGCTTTGCCGTCACCGACAACGGCACGGGCGACAACGATCCCGCCCCCGGCGCCATCGCCGACCCGCACGCCATGCTGCTGCTGGCCGCCGCGCCCGCCGGCGCGCAGGCGATTCCGGCGCTGTCCGAAGGGGGCTTGCTGCTGCTGTCGGCCCTGCTGGCCCTGGTGGCGCTGTCAGCGGGCCGCGTGGGAAGGCGGGTGGTGTGAATCACTTCTCTTTTTGTAGCTGCTGGCGCTTGATGGGTGGGCGCTGGAGGCTATTTTTTGCATAGAACCCTGGCAGGGCCTTGTCCTCAGTTCTGAGGACATACAAAAGCGGCAGGCAACGGCAACATGGCGCATCTTCATCGCCACCAGCCCACCCATGCCATTCCCCTCCACCACCGCCCGCCTTGCGGGCCTGCTGCTGGCCGCCGCGGCTGCGCTGCCGGGCGCGGCCCCTGCGCAAGTCCTGTACGAAGGCTTTGACGACACCTTCACGCTATCGGGCAATGGCTGGGTCATGCAGAACAACAGCGCCCCGGTGGGCGCCATGGGCTGGTTCCAGGGCACCCCCATCTCTGCCTTGCCGGACCCCGGCCCGTTCGACGCCTACAGCGGCGCAGCCAATGCCTACATAGCGGCCAACTTCAGGAACACGGGCAGCAGCGGCACCATCAGCAACTGGCTGGTCATGCCGAACCGCACACTGAGCAATGGCGACGTGCTGACCTTCTACACGCGCAAGCCGGTCCCCAACCCAACGGACTACCCCGACCGCCTGGAAGTGCGCATGAGCACGCAGGGCGCCAGCACGGACGTGGGCACCACCGCCACCGACGTGGGAGACTTCACCACGCTGCTGACGAGCATCAACCCTGGCCTGGCGGCGGGCGGCTACCCCGCCGCCTGGACGCAGTACCGCATCACCGTGTCCGGGCTGGCCGCCCCCACCTCGGGCCGCGTCGCGTTCCGCTACTTCGTGACCGGCGCCGGCACCTTCGGCGCGAACGGCGACTACATCGGCATCGACGACGTGACGCTCTGCCCCGCCCCCGCCATGACGGCCACCGGCACGCCCGCCAACGGCACGGCCGGGGCCGCTTATGCCTACACGCTGGCGCAGGCCGGGGCGGTGGGCGGGTCGTCCTTCGCGGTCGCGGCGGGGGCGTTGCCGCCGGGTCTGGTGCTGTCGGCTGCAGGCGCCATTTCCGGCACCCCCACGGCCACGGGCACGTTCAGCTTCACGGCCACGGTGACGGACAGCCGCCACTGCTCGGCGTCGCTGCCCACTTCCATCACGGTGCAGGCAGGCAAGCCGCCCCCGCCGGCCAGCGCCACCGCCACCGCGGGCGACGCCGAGGCGACGGTGGACTGGAGCCCGGAACGGTGGGCGGACGCCTATGGGGCCCTCATCACCAGCTACACCGCCACCGCCGTGCAAGACCCCGCCAGATCCTGCACCGTGACCGGCTCCGGGCACAGCTGCACCGTGGCGAACCTGGCCAATGGAGCAAGCTACACGTTCCGCGTGGTGGCGCACAACGGATCCCCCACGCAACCCGATTCGGACGCCGCCGTGACCAACGCGGTCACGCCCCTGGGCGCGCAGAGCATCACCTTCCTCCCCGCCACCATCCCCGCGCAGGCTGCGGGCACCACGCTGACCCTGGGCGCCACGGCGACGTCGAACCTGCCCATCACCTACAGCGCCACGGGCGCGTGCAGCGTGGCGGGCAGCGTGGCCAGCTTCAGCGGCGCGGGCTCGTGCACGCTGACGGCCAGCCAGCCGGGCGGCGGGGCCTGGGCGGCGGCGGCGCCCGTAGCGCGTACCTTTGCCGTGATGGCGGCGCCCACGCTGGCGCTGGCGGCCAACGCCAACCCCAGCGCACTGGGGGCCAGCGTCACCCTCACCGCCACGTTCGGCAGCGCCAGCAACCCCACGGGCACGGTGAGCTTCAGCGCGGACGGCCTGCCGCTGGCCTGCGCGGCCCCGCCCGCCATCACGGGCAGCGTGGCCGCCTGCACCGTCAGCGGCCTGCTGGTGGGCGCGCACGCCATCACCGCCAGCTATGCGGGCGATGCCAACAACACCAGCGCCACGGGCGGGCCTCTGGCGCTGACGGTGGGCCAGGCCAGCCTGGCGGTGCCCGGCGGCGGCATGGCGCAGGCCAGCATCTCCGGCGGCCCGGCGGGCTGCACCGTGGGCAGCCTGGCGCTGACCGCCGCCGCCCCGGGCGACAACCTGCCCGCAGGCGCGACCGCACCGCTGGGCGTGCTGCGCTTCACGGCCACGGGCTGCGCGGGCGCCACGCTCGCGGTGGCCATCACCTACCCCGGCGGCAGCCTGGCGGGGCTGGTGCCGCGCAAGTTCGGCCCCGCCACGGCCGGTGCCACGGCGCTCTGGTTCCCGCATGGCGCGGTCAGCGGCGACACGGTGAGCTTTGCCGTCACCGACAACGGCACGGGCGACAACGACCCCGCCCCCGGCGCCATCGCCGACCCGCACGCCATGCTGATGCTGGCCGCCGCCGCGCAGGCGATTCCTACGCTGTCCGAATGGGGCCTGCTCGTGCTGGCGGCGCTGCTGGGGCTGGCAGCGCTGCGCAGGTTTCAAGCCAGATCGGCCTCCAGCGCTTGATGAGAAAGCGCTGAAAGCTATCAAATCAGGAGTTTTTTGCCGGATGCGCTAGCATTGCCAGTCCCATTGTCACGAGGCGCCCCATGACCACTGAAGCCCTGCTGGCCTACGCCCACTTTCTGGCCATCCTGACCATGACCGTCTTCCTGGCCAGCGAGGCGGCCCTGTGCCGCAAGGAGTGGCTCAACGCCGCGGTGGTGGAGCGCCTGGCGCGGGTGGACATGGTCTATGGCATCTCCGCCATCGCCGTGCTGGCCACGGGCCTGGCGCGCACCTGGTGGGGCATGAAGGGCGCGGGGTGGTACTGGTCGCAGCCCCTGCTGCACACCAAGGTCACGCTGTTCGTGGTCATCGGCCTGATCTCCATCGTGCCCACGGTGCGCTTTCTGCGCTGGCGCAAGCAGCTGCGCGTCACGGGTGCGCTGCCCACCGAGGCCGAGGTGCGCGGCACGCGCCGCCTGGTGATGATCGAGGCGCACCTGCTGGTGGTGATTCCGCTGCTGGCCGTGTTCCTGGCGCGGGGCGTGGGCACGCGCTAGAAAGCACAAAGCCCCGCGTGCGGGGCTTTGTTTGGGGGCCAAGGTGTGTCAGGCGGGCTTGTTGCTCAGGCATTCCTTCATGAAGGCCTTGCGCTCGTCGCCCTTGAGGGTCTTGGCCTTGGGGTCTGCGTTGCAGGTCTTCATCTTGGTCTGCTGCTTTTCCTGCTTGTTGGCAGACAGGCATTCCTTCATGAAGGCCTTGCGCTCGTCGCCCTTCTTTTCCTTGGCGTCGGCATTGCAGGTGGCCATCTTGCTTTGCTGCGCGGTGGGCGCCTTGGCCGGCGCGGAGGCCGCGGCAGCAGGCGCGTCGGCGGCATGGGCCGTGGCCAGGGAGAGGGTCAGGCCGATGGCCGTCATCAGGGAAAGCAGTTTCTTCATGTAATGCTCCTGCGGGTAGGGGGATGGACGGCCCGGTGGACACCGGGCCATTCAGCATAACGCCACAGCGGCGGGATGGGATGACGGGGCGCCCCCGTAGAATCCCCGCATGCTCTCCGTCAAACAGGAATTGCTCGCGGCGCTCGCCGGCGAGCTGGAAAAATTGTCGCCCGGCACTGCCGGGCGCGCTGCGTTCGAATCCCCCAAGGTGGCCGCCCACGGCGACTTCGCCTGCACGGCGGCCATGCAGCTGGCCAAGCCGCTCAAGCTCAACCCGCGCGCGCTGGGCGAGCAGCTCAAGGCCGCGCTCGAGGCCACGCCCGCGTTTGCCCGCTGGGTCGATGCCATCGAGATCGCCGGCCCCGGGTTTCTCAACATCCGCCTCAAGCCCACCGCCAAGCAGGAAGTGGTGCGCGAGGTCTTGGGTGCCGGAGACCGCTTTGGCTACCAGGCCGACAACGGCCAGCGCGTGCTGGTCGAGTTCGTCTCGGCCAACCCCACCGGCCCGCTGCACGTGGGCCACGGCCGCCAGGCGGCGCTGGGCGACGCGATCTGCAACCTCTTTGCCACCCAGGGCTGGAAGGTGCACCGCGAGTTCTATTACAACGACGCGGGCGTGCAGATCCAGACGCTGACCACCAGCACGCAGCTGCGCGCCAAGGGCTTCAAGCCCGGCGACGAGTGCTGGCCCACCGACCCCGAGAACCCGGCGTCCAAGGCGTTCTACAACGGCGACTACATCCAGGACATCGCCAACGACTTCCTCGCGAAGAAGACCGTCAAGGCCGACGACCGCGCGTTCACCGCCAGCGGCGACGTGGACGATGTGGAGTCCATCCGCCAGTTCGCCGTGGCCTACCTGCGCAACGAGCAGGACAAGGACCTGCAGGCCTTCAATCTGAAGTTCGACGAGTACTACCTCGAGTCGAGCCTGTACACCAGCGGCCGCGTCGAGGCCACCGTGGGCAAGCTCGTGGCCAACGGCAAGACCTACGAGCAGGACGGCGCGCTGTGGCTCAAGAGCACGGACTACGGCGACGACAAGGACCGGGTCATGCGCAAGAAGGACGGCACGTACACCTACTTCGTGCCCGACGTGGCCTACCACATCGCCAAGTGGGAGCGCGGCTTCACCAAGGTCGTCAACATCCAGGGCACGGACCACCACGGCACCATCGCCCGCGTGCGCGCCGGGCTGCAGGCGGCCGGCGTGGGCATCCCGCAGGGCTACCCCGACTACGTGCTGCACACCATGGTGCGCGTGGTCAAGGGCGGCGAAGAGGTCAAGATCAGCAAGCGCGCGGGCAGCTACGTCACGCTGCGCGACCTGATCGAATGGACCAGCAAGGACGCGGTGCGCTTCTTCCTCTTGAGCCGCAAGCCCGACACCGAGTACACCTTCGACGTGGACCTGGCCGTGGCGCAGAACAACGACAACCCGGTGTACTACGTGCAGTACGCCCACGCGCGCATCCAGTCGGTGCTGCGCGGCTGGGCCGAGCAGGGCGGCGGCGATGTGGCCTCGCTCCAGGGCGCGGACCTGTCGGCGCTCGAAGGCCCGCAGGCCCAGGCGCTGATGCTGCAGCTGGCCAAGTACCCCGAGATGCTCACCGCCGCCGCCGACGGCGAGGCGCCGCACGACGTGACCTTCTACCTGCGCGACCTGGCCGCCAGCTACCACAGCTACTACGACGCCGAGCGCATCCTGGTGGACGATGAAACCGTCAAGCGGGCCCGGCTGGCCCTCGTCGCCGCCACCGCGCAGGTATTGCACAATGGCCTGGCCGTGCTGGGCGTGTCGGCTCCGGCCAGAATGTAAGCAGTCACTATGAAGAAACAACAGACGGGTGGGACCATCATCGGCTTCATCGTCGGGGTCATCGTGGGCCTGGGGGCCGCACTGGCGGTGGCCGTGTACGTGACCAAGGTGCCGGTGCCCTTCCTCAACAAGGGCAACGGGCGGGGCGTGGACATGGATGCCGCCGAATCCCAGAAGAACAAGAACTGGGACCCGAACTCTCCGCTGTACGGCAAGAACCCGGCGCGCCCCCCCGCGCCGGCGGTGGCGGCGGCTTCCGCGCCCGCCTCCGCGGCGGCGCCCGAAGTGCGGGCGGCCGCCTCCGCGCCCAAGCCGGTTGCCAGCAAGCCCGAGGCGGCCAAGGCCGAAAGCAAGCCCGGCGCCGACCCGCTGGGCGATCTGGCCGTCGCCAAGGCCGCCGCCAAGGGCAACCTGGACCCGTTCGACTACTTCGTGCAGGCCGGGGCATTCCGCACCCAGGCCGATGCGGATGCCCAGCGCGCCAAGCTGGCCATGCTGGGCTGGGAGGCCCGGGTGAGCGAGCGCGAGCAAAATGGGCGGGCCGTGTTCCGCGTGCGCGTGGGCCCGTTCACCAAGCGCGATGATGCCGAGCAGCTCAAGGAAAAGCTCGACGGCGCCGGGGTGGAATCGGCCCTGGTGCGGGTGCAGCGCTGAACTGCCGCGCAGCGGGAGCTGAACTTTTTGCGGGGGCATGGCTCACATCCCCCAGACCAGAACCAGGAGAGTCTTTGCCATGAAACGCCGTGAGTTTTCTTTGTCCGCCGCCTCGGCGGTTGCCGCTTCCGCCCTGACGCTGCCAGTGGCCACCCCCGCGCTGGCCCAGGCCCGCCAGTTCAAGGAGGGCAAGGACTTCAAGCGGCTGGACAAGCCCGTGGCGCCCGATGCGCCCGCCGGCAAGGTCGATGTGATCGAATTCTTCTGGTACAGCTGCCCCCACTGCCACGCTTTCGAGCCCACGCTCGACGCATGGGTGAAGAGCGCCCCCAAGGACATGAGCATCCGCCGCATGCCCGTGGCCTTCAATGCCAGCTTCGTGCCGCAGCAAAAGCTCTACTACACGCTCGAAGGCATGGGCAAGCTCGACGCGCTGCACGCCAAGGTGTTCCGCGCCATCCATGTGGAAAAGCAGAAGCTGGCCAAGGACGACGAAATCCTGGCCTGGGTGACCCAGCAGGGGGTCGATGCCGCCAAGTTCAAGGAGGTCTACGGCTCCTTCACCGTGTCCAACCAGGTGCGCCGTGCGTCGCAGCTGCAGGACGCGTATGGCGTGGAAGGCGTGCCTTCCATGGGCGTGGCCGGCAAGTACTACACCGATGGCACCATGGCCGGCAACATGCAGAACGTGCTGCAGGTGGTGGAGCACCTGGCCGCCACGGCGAAAAAGGGGTGACGCCTCCTTGAAGGAAGCGTGGCCCTCGTGAGCCGCCTTCCTGCCCAGGGGGACGCACCCGGCGGCCCGGCAGCGCCGGCTCCACGGGTGCAGGCGGCGGCTTCCAAGCGCCGACGGCCTCGGATGCCCCAAGAAGAAGCCCGCGGATGCGGGCTTTTTTCATGGCGCACGCCGTGGGGTGGCTACAATGACCTGCAAGATTCGTGCCCTATGAACTACCGCATCCTCCCCCACCTCCTGCTTGTCGCCCTGGCCTGCCATCTGGGCGCGGCGCACGCCGAAAAGGCCGACCGCGCCAAGCCCATGAACATCGAGGCCGACGCCTTGCGACACGATGAGCTCAAGCAGACCAGCGTGTTCTCGGGCCGCGTGGTCATGACCAAGGGCTCCATCGTGCTGCGCGGCGCGCGGCTGGACGTGCGCCAGGACGCCGACGGCTACCAGTACGGCGTGGTCACGGCCGAGGCGGGCAAGCGGGCCTTCTTCCGCCAGAAGCGCGATACCGTGGCGGGCGCGCCGGACGAGTTCATCGAAGGCGAGAGCGAAGTCATCGAGTACGACGGCAAGGCCGACAACGTGCGCTTCATCACCCGCGCCGAGCTGCGCCGCTACCGCGGGGCGGTCCTCAGCGACGAGATCACCGGCGCCGTGATCGTCTACAACAACCTCACCGATGTGTTCACCGTGGACGGCAAGCGCACCCCCGCGACCAATGCGGCGGGCGATGCGCCCGCGCCCGGCAGCCGGGTGCGCGCGGTGCTCGCGCCCAAGGACCCGCCCGCCGGTACCGCCGCGCCGGAGGCCGCGCCCCCGGCATCGGCGCCGGTGCTGCGCCCCAGCAACAGCCTTGGCGGCGGCTCCAAGTGAGCGCGCAGCCCGTCAGCCCCGGTCCTGACACCCAGGCGGGCAGCCGCCTGGAGGTGCAGCACCTGGCCAAGTCGTATGGCAGCCGCAAGGTCGTCAAGGATGTGTCGCTGGTCGTGCAAAAGGGCGAGGTCGTGGGCCTGCTGGGGCCCAACGGCGCGGGCAAGACCACCTCGTTCTACATGATCGTGGGCCTGGTGCGCAGCGACGCGGGCGACATCCGCATCGACGGCCATTCGGTGGCCCACATGCCCATCCACCGCCGCTCGCGGCTGGGGCTGTCCTACCTGCCGCAGGAAGCCTCCATCTTCCGCAAGCTCACGGTCGAAGAGAACGTGCGCGCGGTGCTGGAGCTGCAGCGCGCGGACGACGACGGCAAGCCGCTGTCGCGCGAGGCCATCGAAGAGCGTCTCACGGCCTTGCTGCAGGAGCTGCGCGTGGACCACCTGCGGGCCTCGCCCGCCATGGCCCTGTCGGGCGGCGAGCGCCGCCGCGTCGAGATCGCCCGCGCGCTGGCCACGCAGCCGCGCTTCATCCTGCTGGACGAGCCCTTTGCGGGCATCGACCCCATCGCCGTGATCGAGATCCAGCGCATCATCGGCTTCCTCAAGGCGCGCGGCATCGGCGTGCTCATCACCGACCACAACGTGCGCGAGACGCTGGGCATCTGCGACCACGCCTTCATCATCAGCGATGGCCAGGTGCTGGCCCAGGGCACGCCATCCGAGATCGTGGACAACGCCGAAGTGCGCCGGGTGTACCTGGGCGAACATTTCCGCATGTAGACATGGCCTCCACGCTTGTCACTTCGTGTACTGCGCTGCCCCCCGAGGGGGCCTTCGCGCCTTGGGGCGGCCCGGCGGCGCGGTACGGTGCCCCCACGCTCCCCGCTGCGCGTGGTTCGCTGCCCCCCGAGGGGGCGTTCGCGCCTTGGGGCGGCCCGGCGGCGCTCAATCAATGAAACCTGGACTCTCGCTGCGCGTCTCGCAGCATCTTGCATTGACCCCCCAGCTTCAGCAGTCCATCCGGCTGCTGCAGTTGTCCACGCTTGAACTCTCGCAGGAAGTCGAGCAGATGCTCGACGAAAACCCGTTCCTCGAACGCAACGCCGACGAGGCGCCGCGCGAGGAGTTTGGCCTGGAAGCCGCCGATACGCCGGCCCAGGCCGACGACTACAGCGCGGATGATGCTATTTTTTCAGGAGCTACCAGCGCAAGCAGTACCAGCGCTGAGGCTCAAAATGATGCTGAAACTCCGAGCGCGGGCGCCGACGAGCCCGACTGGAGCGGCGACGGCACGGTGGAGATGGCGCCCAACGACGCCGAGTGGGGCGGCGACGCCCCCGCCCGCAACCGCAACGACGCCGAAGGCGACGAGGCCGACGCCACCGAACTGGCCCGCACGCACGAATCGCTGACCGCCTTTTTGCACCGACAGGCGCTGGCGCTGCGCCTGTCCGAGATCGACCGCGCCGCGCTGCGCTTCCTGATCGAATCGCTCAACGACGATGGCTACCTGGAGGATCCGCTCGAAGAGCTGGCCATCAGCCTGGCCGGGCCCGACGACCTGGAGCAGATCGAGGAACTGGTGCACCGCTTCACCGTGGCACAGCGGCTGCTGCAGAGCCTGGAGCCCGTGGGCGTGGGCGCGCGCGGCCTGGCCGAGTGCCTGACGCTGCAGCTCAAGGCGCTGGCCGCCGACGAGGACAGCGACATCGACCCCGACACCGTGCAGACCGCGCTGCGCGTGTGCCAGCAGCCGCTGGAGATGCTGGCGCGGCGCGACGTGCGCCGCCTCACGCAGGCCTGCGGCGACAGCGAGGAGCGCACCCGCGCCGCCATGGCGCTGATCGCCCGGCTGGAGCCGCGCCCGGGGCGCCGCTTCGCCGACGTGGAGCGCAACATCATCATCCCCGACGTGATCGTGCGCAAGGCCGGGCGCGCCAATGGCCGCGACGGGCAGCACAACTTCATCGTGCAGCTCAACCCCGACGTGATGCCGCGCCTGCGCGTGCACGACATCTATGCCGGCGCCCTGCGCGGCCACAAGGGCGGCGAGGGCCACCAGGGCATGCAGCAGCGCCTGCAGGAGGCGCGCTGGTTCATCAAGAACATCCAGCAGCGCTTCGACACCATCCTGCGCGTCTCGCGCGCCATCGTGGAGCGGCAGAAGAACTTCTTCACCCACGGCGAACTCGCCATGCGCCCGCTGGTGCTGCGCGACATCGCCGACGAGCTGGGCCTGCACGAGTCCACCATCAGCCGCGTGACCACGGCCAAGTACATGGCCACGCCCATCGGCACCTACGAGCTCAAGTACTTCTTCGGCTCGGGCCTGGGCACCGAGACCGGCGGCAATGCGTCGAGCACCGCCGTGCGCGCCCTCATCAAGCAATTCGTGGCCGCCGAGAGCCCGACCAAGCCGCTGTCCGACAGCCAGATCGCCGAGATGCTCAAGGAGCAGGGCATCGAGTGCGCGCGCCGCACCGTCGCCAAGTACCGCGAGGCGCTCAAGATCGCGCCGGCGAATCTGCGCAAGGCGCTGTAGGCGCCGTGCGGGCGTGTGCGCGGCGCATGCGCCTGGTGGCCCATTTTTCCGCTCCGTTGCCGTCTTTCCCTCTTACTTCGCCACCCCGTCCATGGCCCGCATCGTCTTCGACCTTCCCGCGCACTTCGGTTTCGCCACCGAAATGCAGATCTACATCAGCCACGTCAACCAGGGCGGGCACCTGGACAACGCGCAGCTGCTGAGCCTCGTGTCCGAGGCCCGGGTGCGGTTTTTCCAGTCACTCGGCTACCCCGAGGCCGACGTGGGCGGGCTGTCCATCGTGGTCGGAGACATCGTGGCACAGTACAAGTCCGAGGGGTTCCACGGCGAGACCATGCGCGTGGAGATGGCGCCTGCGGACTTCAACCGCTATGGGTTCGACCTGGTCTTTTGCATGACCGAGAAGACCTCGGGCCGCGAGGTGGCGCGCGGCAAGATCGGCATCGTTTTCATCGGCAAGGCCGACCGCAAGGTGGCGCCGATCCCGGACTCCATCCGCCAGTTGCTGCTGGCCCGTGCCGGCACGCCGGATTCACACGTACTTTCCGAGCGCGTATCCTCACCATCGTCATGAATCAACTCCAACTTTTTCTCCCTTGCGCCGCCGGTGTGGAGGGCTTCCTGGCCGACGAGGTGCATGGCATCACCGCCCTCACGGGGCAGGACCTGCTGGTGGGCCGGGGCGGCGTGCTGCTGCGCGCCTCGTGGCGCGACGCGCTGCTGCTGAACCTGCACAGCCGCCTGGCCCAGCGCGTGCTGGTGCAGCTGGCGCACCGCCCGTACCGCTCCGAGAACGACCTCTACGCCGCCGCCAGCGACGTGGCCTGGGAAATCTGGTTCACCACGCGCCAGACCTTCAAGGTCGAGGTGACCGCCCAGCACAGCCCGCTGCAGAGCCTCAATTTCGCGGGGCTCAAGGTCAAGGACGCGGTGGCCGACCGCTTTCGCGCCAAGAGCGGCGTGCGCCCCGACGTGAACACGCAGTGGCCCGACGTGCGCATCCACCTGCACCTGACCACCGACGAAGCCACCATCTACATCGACACCTCGGGCGAGCCGCTGTTCAAGCGCGGCTGGCGCGAGGACAAGGGCGACGCCCCGCTGAAGGAGACCCTGGCCGCCGCCATGATCGCCGCCAGCGGCTGGGACCCCCACGGCGACAACCCCCAGCCGCTGTACGACCCCTGCTGCGGCAGCGGCACCATCGCCATCGAGGCCGCGCAGATCGCCTGCCGCATTCCGGCGGGCAGGCTGCGCCGCTTTGCGTTCGAGAAACTGCTGCCCTACCAGGCCCATGTCTGGTCTGCTATTAAAAATGAAGCTGAAGGCGCAATACAGACAAGCGCTGTACCTATTTTTGGCAGTGACGTCGCCTTCCGGATGGTGGATTTCGCCGAGCGCAATGCCGAGCGCGCCGGCGTGGCGGGCGCCGTGCAGCTGCGCGGAGGCGATGCGCTGCAGCGCATGCCGCCGTGCGAGCAGCCCGGCGTGATGCTCCTGAACCCCCCGTACGGCGAACGCATCGCCGCGGCCGGTGCCGCGGGCCGCAATGCCAGCGAGCGCGCGGCCGACCGTGCCCAGGGCCTGGCCGTGGGCCGTGAAGAAGCCCATACCGACGATGGCGGCGAGTTCTTCAGCCAGCTGGCCGCCCACTGGAAGAAGAACTACAGCGGCTGGACGGCCTGGATGCTCACGCCCGACCTCAAGCTGCCCGGCAAGATGCGCCTGAAGGAGTCGCGCCGCGTGCCGATGTGGAACGGCCCCATCGAATGCCGCATGTTCCGCTTCGACATGATCAAGGGCGCGGTGCGCGACCGCGGTGCCAAGGCGCCGTCCCAGGCGCCCGATGCCGGCGGCCCGCGCGATGCGGGTTGAGCTTTCGCTGCCCGCCGAGGCCGCTGAGGGCGAGCCCGCGCGCCCCGTGGTGGTGGACACCAACGTGGCGCTGGACCTGCTGATCTTCAGCGACCCGCGCACCGCGCCGCTGCGCACGCTGCTGGCCCAGGGGCGCCTGTCATGGATTGCCACGCAGGTCATGCGCGATGAGCTGGAGCGGGTGTTGGCCTACCCGCACATCGCGGAGCGCATGGACTACTACCGCGTGGACGCGGCGCAGGTGCTGTCCGCGTTCGATGTGCAGGTGCAGCTGGTGGATGTTGCGTCCAGGGTGGCCTATGTGTGCAAGGACGCGGACGACCAGAAGTTCATCGACCTGGCCGCCGCGCACCGGGCGATTTTGCTGAGCAAGGACAAGGCGGTGATTTGTATGCGCAAGCGGTTGTTGAGCTTGGGCGCGGATGTGGCGACGGAGTTGGTGCTGGAAGAAGCGTCCGTCGCTCCAGTGGCTTGATGCGGCCGTCACTGGAAGGATCGGTATGGGACCATTGGGTTTTCTAGTCCTCTCAGGCTTCTTCGCGTACCTTGCATTCGATGCGCGTCAGTTCGAGCGAACGTCGGACCATAAGATCTGGGCTGTACCGCCATCTTCTGGTCGGGCTGTCGGAGTGGACCCCCTGTCACGCGCTGAACAGGAGGGGCTGCAGGCGAACAAGTTCACTGCCATCGGTGGCATTCCTGGCCTCTACTGGGCCTTTGTTGTGCTCTCGCTGGGGTGTCTGGGCGTGGCCATCTGGCTGTGGTTCGTCTAGCGCTTCTGAAGATCCAGTCTCCCTGCCCGGAGACATCAAGGTGCGAGTACCTTCTTCATGTACACCAGCTGAAAGCCCTGGATGTAGTTGTCGATGTGTCCGAACTCCTCATAGCCCTGCTTGAGGTAAAAGCCCCGCGCTTGCCACTCAAAGGTACTCAGCGTCGCGCTGTGCGCACCCAGCTCGCGGGCTTTCTGTTCCGCCGTAGCCAGCAGGCTTCGGCCCAGCCCTTGGTGCCGGGCCGATTCGTCGACAAACAGAAGTTCCACATTCAGCCACTGCAGAAACACGAATCCGCGCAGCCCGCCCAGCAATTCACCCTTGGTGTCACGTGCGCTCACCCACACTGGCTGCGTCTGGCCGTATTCGCTAACAAATCCGTAGTTGAACTGCCGCATCCGGCGGCCGAGGACGCCGGAGTGGACTTCTTCTGCTGTGGGGGTGTAAATCTCATAGTCGTTCATCGCGCTAGTCTTGTCATGCCAACAGGTCATACGCCGCCCGCACCCGCTGCAAGTCCCGCCCCAGCTTGCGGCTCGCAGGCAGTTGCCGCATCCACCCCATCCGGCGAACGCTGGTCGCCAGCACCTCCCGCATCTCCGTGCTCCCCTGCGCCACCCACGCCGCCCAGCGCTCGCGCCCCTCGCCCAGCGTGCCGCTCTGGTGCAGATAGATGGCCGTGGAGTGCGCATAGCACAGCGCATCGCGCACATGGCATACCGGCAGCGGCAGCACGGACGCAGGATCGTCCTCGAAGTCGATGCAGGCCACTTCGCCATCGGGGCAGCGCACCAGGTTGCGCGCAAAGGCCTGGCTCAGGCACGTGCCCTGGCGGTGCACATGGGCGAGTGTGTCCAGCCCCTGTTGCCACAGCGCCAGCACGGCCGCCGTGTCGCCCGCCTGCACGGCATGGTCGATCTCGTTGCCCAGCGAATGGGTCTCCTCCCCCGTGCGGCCCAGGTGCCGCATCGCGAAGCCATCTCGCTGCGCGGCCAGCACCACGGGCACGCGCACACCCCGTGCCGCCAGGTCCGTGAGGCGCCGCACCTCGGTGGCGATGGCGGCGGTGCCGCCGGGGTTGGGCACGGGGCGCAGCACCGGGAGCCGCAGCAGGCCGGCCAGCACGGCCATGGCGCGGTAGCGCCCCGTGCCGTGGGGCGCGCCCGCGCGCTTGATCCAGATCTGTTCGCCGCCCAGCACGTGGGCCATCACGGCGTGGGGCTGCGTGGCCAGGTGCTGCTGCAGGAAGGCGCCGTAGTCGGGGGTGTCCATCGTCATACGGCCGCGTCCCCTGCCACCGCGGCGGCGGTGCCTGCCGCCGCCGCATGGACCAGCTCCACATGGTGCGGGATGGAGGGCTCCAGCGCGGGCTCGCTGGCCTGGAAGCTGTGCGCGCTGGCCAGGGGCCAGTACAGGCGGAACACGTTGTGCTGCGCGTCCAGCGGGCCCAGCAGCGCGCCGGGCAGCATGCGCGTGATGAGGTTGGACAAGAGGCGCACCTCGGTGTCGCTGATGCGGCGCACGATGTGGTGGGCCGTGATGTCCTTGGGGTGGGTGAGGCCGGCGGCCTGCACCAGCTCCTGCAGCGCGTGCAGCGTGCTGCGGTGGAACTGCGCCACGCGCGTGGCCTTGTCGGGCACCACCAGGGCCTGCTGGCGCAGCGGGTCCTGCGTGGTCACGCCCGTGGGGCAGTGGCCGGTGTGGCAGCTTTGCGCCTGGATGCAGCCCAGCGCCATCATGAAGCCGCGCCCCGCGTTGCACCAGTCGGCGCCCAGCGCCATCATGCGGGCGATGTCGAAGGCGCTGATGACCTTGCCCGCGCAGCCGATGCGCACGCGGTCGCGCAGGTTCACGCCCACCAGGGTGTTGTGCACCAGCAGCAGGCCCTCCTGCAGCGGCGCGCCCACGTGGTCGCTGAACTCCACCGGGGCCGCGCCGGTGCCGCCCTCGGCGCCGTCGACCACGATGAAGTCGGGCGTGATGCCCGTGACCAGCATGGCCTTGACGATGGCGAACCACTCCCACGGGTGGCCCAGGCAGAACTTGAAGCCCGTGGGCTTGCCGCCCGAGAGCGTGCGCAGCCTGGCGATGAACTGCATCATCTCCACCGGGTTGCGGAAGGCGCTGTGGCTGGCGGGCGAGATGCAGGCCTCGCCTTCCTTCACGCCGCGCGCGGCCGCGATCTCGGCCGTGACCTTGGCCCCGGGCAGCACGCCGCCGTGGCCGGGCTTGGCGCCCTGGCTCAGCTTCAGCTCGATCATCTTGACCTGCGGATCGGTGGCGTTGGCCGCAAAACGCTCTTCGCTGAACGTGCCGTCGGGATTGCGGCAGCCGAAGTAGCCCGAGCCGATCTCCCAGATCAGGTCGCCGCCGTGCACGCGGTGGTGCTGGCTGATGCTGCCCTCGCCCGTGTCGTGCGCGAAGCCGCCCTTCCTGGCGCCCTGGTTGAGCGCCAGGATGGCGTTGGCCGACAGCGCGCCAAAGCTCATGGCCGAGATGTTGAACACGCTCGCGTGGTAGGGCTGGGTACAGGGCGCCACGGACGGCGACGGTGCATCCGGGTTGCCGCCGATCCACACGCGAAAGTCGTGCGACGGCAGCTGCGTGGGCGCGAGCGAGTGGTTGACCCATTCGTAGCCCTGCGCGCCCACGTCCAGGTGGGTGCCGAAGGGGCGGTTGTCCGGGTCGCCCTTGGCGCGCTGGTACACCAGCGAGCGCTGCGCGCGCGAGAACGGCGCGGCCTCGCTGTCGCTCTCGATGAAATACTGGCGCACCTCGGGCCGCACGTATTCGAGCATGAAGCGGATGTGGCCGATGACCGGGTAGTTGCGCAGGATGGCGTGGCGCGACTGCTGCAGGTCGTACACGCCCACGGCCACCAGGGCGGCGAACACCAGCACCACGGGCAGTCCCACGCTAAAGGCCACCAGCGCGAACAGCGACAGCAGCAGCCCGAAAACGCACAGCGCGAAGGCCGTGTAGCGCACCGGGTACAGGGAGTTCAGTTGGTGGATCATGGGGGTCCTGATTCTGCGGGATGCCGGGCGCCAGGCGGCGAGAGGGCTACACTGGCCGCCTTTTCGCAGGCCCGGCCGCAAGCGGCGGACCTGTGCAGCATCATAGAAGTAAAAAATTGTTCTTCTTCGCCCCTGAGCGATTGACCGGAGCCCTGCCATGACCGATACCACGCCTGCCGCCGCCCCCCTGGGGCTGGGCCCCGACGAACTCGAAGAGATCGACAACATCCTGGACGACCTGCGTTCGCGCGGCGAGGAAATCCCGCAGTGGGAGTTCTGCGACGGTTTCATGACCGCCGTGATCTGCAGCCGCCGCCCCATCGCCCCCGCCGAATACCTGCCCATGCTGCTGGGCGACGGCGCCGAGCTCGATGTGGCCGAGGGCGAGCCCCTGCCGCTGCTGCCCGCCTTCGCGGATGCCGCCCAGCAGGCGCGTTTCCTCGCGCTGTGGGACCGCCGCTGGAACGAGATCGTGGCGCAGCTGGACACCAAGGTCGAAACGCTGGATGACGACCGCACCTTCCAGCCCGAGGCCATGGACATGCGCGGTGCGGTGGCCAGCCTCACCGACGAGCAGCGCGCGGAGATGGGCGACGACCAGGAAATCCCGTCCTTCGGCCAGGTCTGGGCCCTGGGCTTCATGTTCGCCGTGGAGAACTGGCCCGAGGACTGGGCCGCCCCGCGCGACAAGGAGGCCGCCCGGTGGCTGGACGACGCGCTGGACAGCATCGTCGCGCTGACCGAGGACGACACCGGCAAGCCCGAGGTCTGCATGTACAGCGAGGACGGCCCGCCCAGCACCAGCCAGGCGCGCGTCGAGGCCTTCGGCGAAGCCATCTGGGCCGTGTACGACCTGCGCCAGATCTGGAAGAGCATGGGCCCGCGCGTGGAAACGGTGCGCAAGGCCCCCGAGCCGGGCCGCAACGACCCCTGCCCCTGCGGCAGCGGCAAGAAGTACAAGAAGTGCCACGGGGCGGCCTGAGTCCCGGTCTCTATGGGTTGGATTGCTATTAAATAAATAGCGATTGGCGCTTGTCACGCAAGCGCCACGGCCTTTTTTGATTTGAAACCCGCGCACCGCGCGGGCTGCTTCTCAGGCCGCCCGCAGCCCGCCGATGCGCTGGCGGCGCACGGCATCCAGCGCGTCGAGCACCTCGGTACCGTGCGCATAGCCCTGCTGCACGATCTGCTCGAAGCGGTTCCACTGCAGCATGCCCACGCGGTCCATGGGCGGGTTGAAGTACAGGTCGGTGAGCTGCTGCGACTGGCGCTGGCGCGACATGCTGTACAGGATGGTCACGTTCATCAGGTAGCTCGCCAGCGACGGCAGCCGGTAGCGCCGCTTGGCGCGCGGCCGCAGCTTGTCGCGCAGCAGGGCCCAGCTCGTGGGCACGTCGTCCAGGTCGATGCGCCGGGGCTTCCTGAAGTTCAGGTCCACGCCGATCACCGTGCCCACGCCGCGCATGCCGCGCATCACGTCCACCGGAAAGTTGTTGAACGTGCCGCCGTCGCACAGCAGGTCGCCCTCGTGCACCACGGGCGGCAGCGCGCCGGGAATGGAGATGCTGGCCAGCAGCGACTTCACCAGGCTGCCCCGGCGCACGACCTGCTCGCTTGCCCTGGAGTAGTTGGTGGCCACGCAGTAGTAGTTCTTCCACAGGTCCTCGATCTGCGCGGGGAAGCCCACCAGCCGCTCCACGGCCGCGTGCAGGATGTGGCGCAGGCGCCGGCCCTTGATGAGCGACAGCAGCGGCAGCAGGTTGAAGTCGCCCGTGGGGTTGGTGCGAAAGGCCTCGCGCGCATTGGCCATCACGGCCTCCAGCGGCTGGTCGGAGGCGACGTACGCCGCCATCACCGAACCGATGCTGGTGCCGCCCACGCAATCGATCTCCACGCCTTCTTCCTGCAGCGCGCGGTAGACGCCCAGGTGCGCGAAGCCGCGCGCGCCGCCACCGGCCAGCACCAGGCCCACGGCCGTGCGGCTCTGGATGCGGGCCAGGCGCGCCATGTCGCGGTCGAGGGCGGGGCGCACGTGCAGATGGTCGGCCACGGGGCGGCGGTCCAGCCAGCGCTGGGTGCCTTGCGGGCACCGGGTGCCGGCCGGGTGCAGCAGCACCAGGATCTCGGCGGCCTCGGCCAGCGGCGCGCGGCGCAGCAGGCACTGCTCCTCGATGGCGTGGAGGGCGGGCTCGGCCTGCGCGTCGGCCAGCAGCAGCAGCTCGTCGCAGTGGCGGCTCACGCGGCGCGTCCAGGGCGTGGGCTCGGGGTCGGCGACCAGCAGCACGAAGTCGTTGCGCGCCTCGATCTCGTCGAGCAGCATGGCGATGCGCCGGTTGGCCGTGGCGTCGGCGCCCTCGCGCTGCGCGATGCCAGCCTCGCGCAGTTCGGCGTCCACCGTGGCGGAATCCACCACGCGCACACGGCCGATGAGGTCCAGCTGGCGTGCCATGCCCTGGCCGAAGCCCTGCAGGTCCACCCCGGCGCTGATCGGCAGCAGCCCCATGGCCACGGGGCGCTCCAGCGCGGCCACGTTGGCGGCCGTCCCGGACTGCAGGCGCTGGATGATCTGGCGCGTGAGCGCGATGGACACCTGCGCGCTGCTGGCCAGCAGGGTCTTGAACACGTCCTTGGTCAGGCGCACCAGCACCGAGTCGCGCACGGCCACCACGGTCGCGGCGCGGGGGGCATCGGTGAACAGGCTGATCTCGCCGATCACCTGGCCGCGCCCCATGTCGGCCACGCGGCGCTGGTGGCCGTCGTCGCCACGCACATAGGCGCGCAGGCGGCCGCTCACCGTGAGGTACATCGATTCGCCCGGCTCGCCCTGCGTCATCAGCGTGCTGCCGCCGGGCACCTCCACCCATTCCAGGTGGGCCCGCAGCAGCTCCAGCGCCTCGGGCTCGATGCCGTGCAGAAAGCTGCGCAGGTGCTCGGTGAGCAGTTGGTTCTGGGTGGCGGTGAAAGGGGGCATGGTCGCGCAATCGGCAGGGCTTGTTTTGGGGGGGCGCTGCGGAAAACGGGGTGCCTGCGCACAGGCCTTCGCAACGGATTCCGCAGCTGCGAAGCGGCGGATTCTAGGAACGCCGGGGCCCCTGCGCGTGCCCGGCGGCAGGCGCCGGCCGGGGCCTGCGTGAACAAATGCACGCCTGCCGCGGCGATTGTGGTCCGTGCGCGGCCCGGGCCCGCGCCGTCAGCGCATGAAGGCGCGCAGCGCGCCGGCCGTGGCCTCGGGCAATTGCTCGGGGATGAAGTGCCCGGCGGGCACGGCCTGGCCGGTCACGGCGCCCGCGCACTGCGCCTGCCACAGCGCCAGCGGATCGAACAGCCGGTGCACCACGCCGTGCTCGCCCCACAGCACCAGCGTGTCGCAGGCGATCTTCTCGCCCTGCGCGCGGCCCGTGCGGTCGTGGTCCAGGTCGATGCCCGCGCTGGCGCGGTAGTCCTCGCACGCGGTGTGGATGGCCTCGGGCGTGCAAAAGCAGCGCTCGTAGTCGGCCAGGGCCTGGGGTTCGATGTGGGCCAGGCCCGCGCTGCCCCAGCCGCCCAGCTTGGCGTGCAGGTAGGCGCGCGCGTTGCCGCCGATCATGGTCTCGGGCAGCGGCGCGGGCTGGATCAGGTGGAACCAGTGGTAGTAGGCCCGCGCGAAATCCATGTCGGTGCGGGCGTACATGTCGAGCGTGGGCGCGATGTCGATCACGCACAGCCTGCGCACGCGCGCCGCGTGGTCCAGCGCCAGGCGGTGCGCCACGCGGCCGCCCCGGTCGTGGCCGCACAGGAAGAACGCCTCATGGCCCAGCGCCGTCATGACCTCGGCCATGTCCTGCGCCATCGCGCGTTTGCTGTAGTTGGCGTGGCCGGGAAGGCCGGGAGCGTGCGACGAGTCGCCATAGCCGCGCAGGTCGGGCATCACCAAAAAGTAGTCGTGCTGCAGTTGCTGCGCCACGCGGTGCCACAGCGCATGCGTTTGCGGAAAGCCGTGCAGCAGCAAGAGCGGCGGCCCCTCGGTGTTGCCGCCCGTGCGCACAAAGATATCTGCCCCGCCCGTGGCGATACGTTGGCTGTTGAATCCTTGGAACCAGTGCATGGTGTGCGCCGCGAATGAGGTGCGCCCATGCTACACCGCAGCGCTGCAGCGCAAGAGCGCGCTGGCGGTGGCCGCGGTGATGGGTGCGCGCGAGGGGCGCGTTGGCGACCGGGTGCCCCACCTCGCGCCCCGGGCCGCCGCCGGATCGTCTTTGCTTACGTAAAGTTACACTGGCGGCCGGCTCGCGCGGTGGCACCCCGGGGTGTCCGCATGCAGCCGGCAGCAGCCTGGGGCGCGGTGCGCGGCAGCCCCGCGTGGCACCGGGTTTTTCCTCGCAGGTTCTGAATTCCACCGGTGGTTCGGCAAGGTGCTCGGCGCAAAAAAAGAAACAGGCCCTGTGGGCCGAAAAAGGAATGGTTGTGGGTACGACAGAGATGGCCTGTACAGGCGGGGCGGGGCTTGGGGTGGGCGTGATTTCAAGGGGGCGGGGCCGGCTGATGGCACGGCTGCTGCTGCCGTGGTGCCTGTGCCTGGCGGCACCGTTTGTGCTGGCGGCTCCGGCGATGGTATCGGTCGTGCCCAGCGACTCCCCGGTGTCGGGCGGTGACGCCTTTCATTTGACGGTGACCTACGACGTCGCCATGGACACCGCCGTCACTCCGGTCATCTCGTTTCCCACGGTGGGTGAAGACCCCGGGGCGTTTCTGGTGCCCACCACCTCGACCTGGCTCGATGCCACGACGTTCCGGCAGAACTATGGCACCGCCAGCATGGTCGTGAACATCAGCCCGGTGGACGTGGCGGTCAGCGGCGCGAAGGACACCGTGGGCGCGGTCCAGTCCCCCGGCTTTCAGGCCGACGTGTTCGAGATTCTCTACATCCCTCCCCCGCATGTCGTCGACATGAAGGGTGTCATCGATGGCGGCATCCTGGTGCACCCGGCCGGCAGCGGCCATGTCCTCACCGACGCCGACATCGGGAAAACCGTCACATTCGTTATCCGGTATGACATTGCCAGCGACTATGGCGGGTGCCCCAATGGGGTGCCGCTCAACTATCTGTGCACGAACCTGGTGTTCACCAACACGGGTGGCACGCCGCTCACGCTCGGCAATGTCACATCCACATGGGCGAACCGCAACCGCTACATAGTGACCTGGACGATTGCCGATGGCGACGAGCAGTTCGACAGCATCAACGTGCTGATCGCCGGCGGCGTGGGGCGCAAGGACGACCCCGACAACAAGAACACCGATTTCGAACTCACGGGCGTGTTCAGCATCGACACCAGGAACCCCAGCGTCCTGGCGGTCGCGCCCAGCACCGCCGTATTGCGCAGCGACCTGACCACGCAGCGGGGCGGCAGCATTCTGCGCGCCGGGGAGCTCTTCACGCTGACGATCACTTTCAGCGAACCCATGGACACCGCCAGCACGCCGGTGTTGAGCTTCCCCAACCAGCCGGGCCTGGCTGCCGTACTGACGCCCACGGGCGGCAGCTGGACGGACAGCACGCACTATGTGCAGAGCTTCACCGTGGGCGCGGGCAATCTGGTGCTCCCGGCGGTCGACGTGCAGGTGACGGGAGCGCGCGACGCCCACGGCAATCTGCAGAACCTGGGCCTGCTGTCGGGGGTGTTTGCCGTGGCTCTGGGGGCGGCCATGGCCGTGCCCACGCTTGCGTCGTGGGGGCTGGTGCTGCTGGCAGGTCTGCTCGGGCTGGCAGCGATCCCTGCAAGGCGGCGCGGTGTTTTTCGCGGCCGCGCATAGGCCGACCCGCCTGCGGGCGCCGTCTCATGCGGATGTGCGTTCAACCGTATAGCCCAAGCGGAAGCCGCAGGCAGTGCGGTACCGCGGCAACGCGAATCAACGGCGTGAGACGACGTGAGGCGGCGCAAGGCAACGCCGCCTCAGGCGGGCAACCAGGCCAGCAGCCGCTGCAGCGCATAGCGCACCGTGGCCGTGCGGATGGCGGCGCGGTCGCCCGCAAAGTGCTGCATCTCGCTGTGGGTTTCGCCATTCACGCACCAGGCAAACCACACCGTGCCCACGGGCTTGGCATCGCTGCCGCCCGTGGGGCCGGCCACGCCGGTCACGGCCAGGCTGACCTGCGCCTGGGAATGGGTGAGCGCCCCGTCGGCCATGGCGCGGGCCACGGACTCGCTCACGGCGCCGTCCTGTTCGATCATGGCGGCGGGCACACCCAGCATGTCGACCTTGGCGGTGTTGGAGTAGGTGACAAAACCACGCTCGAACCACTGGCTGGAGCCCGCCAGGTCGGTGCAGGCCGCTGCGATCATGCCGCCCGAGCAGCTCTCGGCGGTGGCCAGCAGGTGGCTGTGTTTCAGCAGCCGCAGGGAAATTTGCGTCAAATTGGCCTCCAGCGCTGATGTATCAAGCGCCAGCAGCTCTTCATTCGATAGCGACGCGGTTGTCATAGGAACCTCCACAGTGCAATGGCCAGCAGCGTGCAGAAGGCTGCCACAAAGTCGTCCCACAAGATACCCCAGCCGCCGCGCCAGCCAAAGCCCTTGAACAGGCTGTCGGCCCAGCCCACGGGGCCAGGCTTGGCGGCATCGAAGAAGCGGAACAGCGCGAACGCCGCGAGCTGCCCCCACCAGCCCATGGGCATGGCCAGCCAGAGCACCAGCCAGAAGGCCACGACCTCGTCCCACACGATGCTGCCGGGGTCGGCCACCCGCAGGTTGCGGGCGGTGGCGGTGCAGGCCCACCAGCCCACCACGGTGCTCCCTGCAATCAGCAGGCCCATGTGCTGGGGCGACAGCCATTGCTGCAGCACCAGGTAGCTCAGCCAGGCCCACAGCGTGCCCACGGTGCCCGGCGCCACGCGCGACAGCCCGGCGCCAAAACCCAGGGCGATGAAGTGGGCCGGGTGAGAAAACATGAACGCCACGGTGGGGCGCCGGGGGGCGGGTGTGTGGGCGGAAGGAGAGCTGGGGGTCATATCAACAATCAACGGTGCTTCGTGCAACCCACGGCGTATGGAGCTGGCGCGCACAAGGCCAGCGTACCTGTGAAACTGGCTTTGCCAGGCCACCGGGTGCGTCCCCTTCCCGCGCAGCGAGAGAGGGGTGAAGGCGCGAAGCGCCTCAGGGGGGGCCTCATCATTTACTGGCGCTCTTGCAGCTCCACATCCTTGGGATACCGGATCGTGTGCTCGGCGCTGAACTGCGCCGTGGCGCCCGCGCCCAGGGCCTGCTGCCAGGCCACGGTGCCGGGCGTGCGGTTCCAGGCCATGTCGGCGGGCTGGGGCTGGTAGCGCGATTCGACCTCGATCTTCTCGTTGCGCGAGACCGGCGCGGCATGCAGCACCTGCAGCGTGATGCCGGTCTTGTGGCGGTTTTCCACGCTGTAGGCGCGGCGGGTCTTGCGCTCGGTGCGCGAGCCGGTGAAGCCCGTGCTGCCGGTCAGGTCCTGCGCGGGCTCGGCCCGCACCGTGACCAGCTCATCGCGGCCGAACGACAGGCTGGTGCTGCCCGCCGGAGCGCCCGGGCTGGGCGTGCCGAAGTCGATGCGCCCGCTGCCCACGAACGCGCCGTCGCGGTACAGGCCCGCCGGGCCCGCGGGCCACACGCCGGGCGGCTGGGCGATGTCGGCCACCAGGTAGGCGGCTTCTTCCACGGCGGGGGCCGTGCGGGTGATCAGCGTGGCGGGCGCGGCGTGGCTGCCCAGCGCCAGCGTCACGCGCTGGCCGCTCGATGGCACGGTGATGCGCTGCGGCACCGCGAATTCGGTGGCGAAACCCTTGTCGGTGGCGCTCACGTCGAACGTGGGCATGGCCTCCTCGGCCACATTGCGCGCGCGGGCCGCGGGCGCGGGGGCGGGCGGGGCCATGGCCATCATGGGGGCCGCCGCGGCCACGGGCTGCGGCGGCGGTGCCACGTCCAGCGTCCAGGCGCGCGGCAGGCGGCCCTGGGTGGCGCGGCCGGGCTGGCCGGTGGAAAGGGTCAGCTGCACGTTGCCCCAGTCCTCGCCGCTGTTTTGCGCCACCAGCGCCTGGCGCTCGACCAGCACCTTGGCTTGGCCGGCGTCCAGCGTGGCGCGGTAGGTGGGCTGCCAGCCCGGGCCGCGCACCTGGTAGGACAGGCGCAGCTCGGCCTCGCGCTCGGTGGCGAGGTTGATGGTGACCGACACCACGCGCGCGCGCTGGCTGGCCACGCGCTCGCGCTCGGCCACCAGGGGCTTGAGCGCCAGTTCCAGCGATTCCTGCTTGCGCTGGAGCTGGTGCGCGCGCGCAAAGCTGTCCTGCCCGGACTTGCGCAGCACCTCGGCCGTCGCGGTGATCTGCGCGGGTGCGGGGGCGAGACCGCCGGTGCGGCCCGCCGCCGCCGCATCGCCGGGGGCGGGCCCCGCGTGGGCCACGCCGCGCAGGTAGCTGTCCACCAGCTGCAGCGCCGAGGCCTCGGCCTTCACGCCGGCGATCTGGTCCTCCAGCTCGCGGATGCGGCCGTCCAGGGGGCTGGCGCAGGCGGCCACCACATCGCGGTCTTCGGTGAGCACATTGAACTCGCCCACCCGCACGCCGGGGTCGGCGTTGATCTGCAGGCTTTGCGCATCCAGCGACGCGGGCAGGCAGGCCAGCGTGAGGCTGCGCGCGCCGGCGGGCACCTTGGCCACCCGCTCCACGGTGGCGCTGCCCGGATAGACAGTGACGCGCGTGATGCGCGAGGTGTCCTGGGCCAGGGCCGCCGGGGCCACGTTGCACAGCACGGCCAGGCCGGCCAGGCACGCGTGCCGCAGCGGGCGTGGAGCGCGCAAGCGCAGGGCGATGGGGAAGTGGATCACGGGGTTCCTCGGGCGCGGTGGACAAACGGAAATGGGATGCTAGCAGCCGTGTGGCGTTGCCGGATGCTCACAGCATCCCCGGGACCTCGTGCGCCAGGAAGTCATACACGGCGCGGATTCTGCTGCTGGTGCGGATCTCGCGGTGGACCGTGAGCCAGATGGGCAGCTCGGGCAGGGGCAGCAGGGGCAGCACGGCCACCACCTCGGGATCGGTGCGGGCCAGGTAGCGGCCGACGAAGCCGATGCCCAGGCCCGCGCGCACGGCCGCCCAGTAGGCCATGAGATCGTCGGTGCGGAAGGCGAAATGCTGGCGTTCCACCGGGTAGCCCATGGCCGCGAAGCCCTGCGGAATGTCCTCGTGCCGGTCGTTGCCGATCAGCTCGTGCTGCAGCAGGTCGGCCGGCTGGCGCGGCACGCCCTTGCGGCGCAGGTAGTCGCGGTGGGCGTAGGCGCCCAGGGTCACCGCCCCGATGCGCCTGGCCACCAGGCTGGCCTGGCTGGGGCGCACCATGCGCAGCGCGATGTCGGCCTCGCGGCGCAGCAGGTTGGTGACCTCGTTGCTGGCCACCAGCTCCACCTGCACCTCGGGCAGCGCCTGCCGCATGCGCGCGAGCACGGGGGGCAGCAGCGCGCAGGCCACGGGCTGGCTGGCGGTGATGCGCACGGTGCCGCTCACCCCGGCCTGCGCGCCCGACACGCTGCGCGCGAGCTGGTGCGCGCCGGCCTCCATCGCGCGCGCCGATTCGGCCAGCTGGAGCGCCGTGGCCGTGGGCAGCAGCCCGCGCCCGGTGCGCTCGAACAGCACCACGCCCAGCTGTGCCTCCAGCTCGGCGATGTGGCGGCCGATGGTGGGCTGGCTCGCGTTCAGCACGCGCGCCGCGCCCAGCAGGCTGCCCTGGTCGAGCGCGGCCAGGAAGGACTGCACCAGGCTCCAGTCGAAGGTCTGATTCATGGGGCGGCGGCGTGCTCCGGTTTCTGCGGGCCTTGCTATTCAAAAATGAATTGCTGATATGAAAAGTTAGGCAATTGTGTAGTTCGCCGCGCATTTCCACAATCACCCCATTCCTTCTTTTCACAAAGGCCCCCAATGACCACCAGCGCCACGCCCAGCACCGCCGCCCCGGCGGCTTCCACCGTGCTGATCCTTGGAGGCCGGGGCCGCCTGGGGCAGGCCGCCGCCCGCGCTTTCGCCCAGGCGGGCTGGCAGGTGCTGGCGCAGGTGCGGCCGGGCGCCCAGGGAGCGGCACTGCCGGCCATCCCCGGCGTGTGGTGGCTGCCCGCGGCGGTGCAGGACACCCCCGCGCTGGCGGCGCAGGCCCGGGGCGCCCAGGTGGTGGTGCATGCGCTCAACCCGGCCTACACGCACAAGGCCTGGCGCGACGAGGCGCCCGCCCTCATGGAGGCAGCGGTCGCCGTCACGCGCACGCTGGGGGCCACGCTCATGCTGCCCGGGAACGTCTACAACTTCGGCGAGGCCATGCCCGCCGTGCTGCACGAGGACACGCCCCAGGCCGCCACCGGCTTCAAGGGCCGCCTGCGCGTGCAGCTCGAGCAGCGCCTGGCCGCCGCCACGCGGGACGGCGGACTGCGGGCGGTGGTGGTGCGCGCGGGCGACTTCTTTGGCAGCGGCACGGGCAGCTGGCTCGACCAGGCCATCGCCAGGGAGCTGCCCCGGGGCCGCATCACCTGGCCCGGCCCGCTGGACGTGGCCACGCCCTGGGCCTACCTGCCCGACCTGGCGCGTGCCTTCGTGCGCGTGGCCCAGGAGCGGCATCGCCTGGCCGCCTTTGAATGCCTGCATTTCGCGGGGCACCACGCCAGCGCCCGGCAATGGCTGCACAGCTTCACGGCCATTGCCGCGGAACAGGGCTGGCTGCCCGATGCCGGCGCGCTGCGGGTAGGGCGGCTGCCCTGGCCGCTGCTGCGCATCGCGGGCGCCGTGGCGCCCACGTTCGCCGCGCTGGCGGCCATGCGCTACCTGTGGAGCACGCCGCACCGGCTGGACAACACGCGCCTGCGCGCGCTCATCGGCGATGAACCCCACACGCCCTTCGACCAGGCGGTGCGCCAGGCGCTCGCCGACCTGGGGCTGCTGGCGCCGCAGGCGCGCCGTGCCGCGCTGGCCTGACCCGTGTCTGTCTTTCTCACCCCTCCAAGGAGCGTCTCCATGCATCGCCGCAACTTCATTCGATTGGCCGGTGGTGGCACCATCGCCGCCGCCACGGGCACGCTGGCCGCGTGTGGCGTGGCCGGCCCGCACTACCCCGCCGAGGCGGTCGAGGCCTGGCAGGGCCCCGTGGGCGAGACCGAGGTGCGCCGCCGCGCCGTGGCCTACGCCATCACCGCGCCGAACCCGCACAACCTGCAGCCCTGGGTGGTGGACCTGCGCGAGGACGGCGTGATCACCCTGCGCACCGACCGCGAGCGCGTGCTGCCGCACACCGACCCGCTGGGCCGACAGATCCTGATCGGCCACGGGGCGTTCCTGGAGCTGCTGGTGCTGGCATTGGCGCAGCAAGGCGCGGGCAGCGAGGTGCAGCTGTGGCCGCAGGGCCCGCTGCCCGAGGCGCTGACCGCCTGGGACGACCGGCCCGTGGCGCGTGTCACCCTCCAGCCCGCGGGCCAGCCCGATCCGCTGTTTGCGCAGGTGCTGCAGCGCCGCACGCCCAAGAGCGACTTCGACACGGCCCGTCCCGTGGCGCTCGAGGTGCTGGCCGCGCTGCTGGCCAGCCAGCGCCCCGGGGCGCCGCTGCAGGCCGGGGGAACGGTGGACGATGCCCGCCTGGGGCCGCTGCGCGCGCTGTGCTGGGAATCCGCACAGGTCGAGCTGCTCACCCCGCGCACGATGATGGAGAGCATCCACCTCACGCGCGTGGGCCCCTCCGAAATCCTGCGCCACCGCGACGGCATCTCCCTGAACTCGCCCTTCGTGCGGGCGGTGGCGGCGCTGGGCATGTTCGACCGCACGGCGCCGCCCGCCGAAGGCAGCGCGGCCTACAAGAGCGCGATGGGCCGCTTCGAAGGCCACAGCCGCACGGCCATGGGTTTTGTGTGGATCGCGGGCGGCAACACGCGCGCCGACCAGGTCCAGGCGGGCCGGGCCTACGCGCGCCTGCAGCTGCGGGCCACGGCGCTGGGCGTGGGCATGCACCCCATGAGCCAGGCGCTGCAGGAGTTCGCCGAGATGGCGCCGCACTACGAGCGCGTGCACCAGCTGGTGCTGGGGCGGCCCGCGCCGCGCAGCGCGGACGATGCCACGGTGCAGATGTTCTGCCGCATCGGCTACCCGCAGGGCGAGGTGCCCGCCACGCCGCGCCGGCCGCTGGCGCAGTTCGTGCGCGCCTGAGCGGGGCGGTCGCCGCGCAAGGAAGGCCTGTTTGCCGGCTGGCTGGTTGGCTGGAGGGCCGGGGCGGCTTCCCGTTCCCGCCGGGCGGCGGCGTCGAACCGGGGCTTCGCGCGCGGCGCGTCAAGCGGGAAAGGGCGGCCCGTGGGGCTGCAGGCACATGGGCGTTTCGTCGAAGGCCAGCCAGCCCAGCGTGTCGCACAGCGCCTGCACCCATGCGGTGTAGTCGGTGCGCAGCGAGCAATGCATGGCCAGCGGGCCTTCGGAGACGTTCTCGGGAAGGTGGAACTCCACCCCGTGGCCCAGCACCGTGGCATGGCCCCAGGTGGGCAGGGCCCATTCCAGCCCCGGCAGCACCTGGGCGAGCGATGCCTTGATGTGCTCGATGTCGCGCAGCACCAGCACGGTGTCGGGCGAGAGGTCCTCCGTGCGCAGCGGCAGCCGGGCGGGTTGAAAGAACAGGTAGGTGTAGGCCATGGGGCGTGATGTTGCACGCTGCGGGCCTGGCGTTGCAAAAGCCCGCAGGGCGCCGCGTGAACTATTGCGCAGCGCGGCCGCTTTGGCGCCTGGCCTCAAGGCCCCGGGGTGCTGGCGGGCGCGGAAAGGTACTCCCGCACCAGGGTCCGCGCGCGGTGCAGGCGGCTCTTGGCCGCTTCGCGCGTCACGCCCAGGCGCTGGGCCATCTCCTCGATGGTCAGCTCCTCGAAGTCGCGCAGGAGCAGCGCGTCGCGGTAGAGGGGGGGCAGCGAGTCGATGGCCAGGGCCAGGTCGTGGCGCAGTTCGTGGTCGGGCCGGTGCGACCATGCCAGCGTGTCCTCCACCTGCGCCAGGGGCTCGGCCTTGAGCCACGCGAGCATGGGCCGCATGCACAGCCGCTGCACGATGCGCACCACCCAGCCGCCAAACGCCGCCACCTCGCGCAGCGCGCCCACCCGGCGGTAGACGATGATGAGCGCCTCCTGCACCACGTCGTCGGTGGCCGTGGTGGCCGCGCAGTGGCGCAGCGCATAGCGGCGGATGTCGGGGCGGGTCAGGCGCAGCAGCTGCTCCATCGCCACGGCGTCGCCGCTGCGCGCTGCGGGCAGCAGCTGGGCGAGCGTGGGTAGTGGTTGGGTGGGGCTCATCTTCTCAGTTCTCCACGGTGCATTGCGCCACCCGCAGCCCATGAGACCGGCGCGCTGGCTGCGCCTCCCTGCCCACGCGCAGCGTGAGAGCGGGGGGTGAAGGCGCGAAGCGACTCGAGGGGGGAATGTCTCATGTCATTCCACGGGCCTGCGGCCCACCATGGCGCAGGCGGGGCAGTAGCCCAACGCGCCGCTCAGGATGCTGCCGACGCCCGCGGCGGCCAGCGCCAGGCCCAAGGGGGATGCGGCCAGCCACCACAGCCCCGCAGCGATGAGGGCGACGCCCCCCACAACGCGCAGCAGGCTTTCGGGGCGGGTGATGTTCTTGCGGTACAGCATGGGAATTGGTTCCTTGGTCGGTTGAAGGAGGTGCCAGCACAGGGCGCCTCCCCCACCAAGAGCCGCTGGTTTCGCCAAAGGATTCATGGTCCGCGAAAAAAAGTGGCCGCCGGCCGCCGGGGCCAGTCACCGGAAATGGTCGAACGAGGCGTAGCGGTTGTCCATGGGCTGGCCCTGCGCGTCCAGCAGCTGCAGTCCGGGCTCGGCCCGCACGGTGCCGATGCGGGTGACGGGCGTGCCGCTGGCCTGCGACGCGGCGGCCACGGCGTCACGCCGTGCGGGCGGGGCGGTGAAGGCCAGCTCATAGTCGTCGCCGCCTGCCAGCGTGCATTGGTGGATCAATTCCAAGCCAATTTGGCCGTTGGCGCTTGATGAGTAAGCGCTGGATGCTATCATTTTTGAAGTAGTGTGCGTGTCGATGCGGGCCCCGACGCCCGAGGCCTTGAGGATGTGCGACAGGTCGCCCAGCAGCCCGTCGCTCACATCCATGGCGCTGCTGGCCACCCCGCGCAGGGCCAGGCCCAGGGCCACGCGCGGGGTGGGGCGCTCCAGCCGCTGGCGCGCGCGGGCCAGCACGCCGGCGGGCAGGGGGGCGTGGCCCAGCAGGGCTTCCAGCGCCAGGCGGGCGTCGCCCAGCGTGCCGCTGACATAGATGTCGTCGCCGGCCCGTGCGCCGCTGCGCAGCAGGGCCTGGCCCGGGGGGACCTCGCCAAATACCGTGATGCAGATATTGAGCGGGCCCTGCGTGGTGTCGCCGCCCACCAGCGCACAGCCGTGGGCGTCGGCCAGCGCCAGCAGCCCGCGCGAGAAGCCCGCGAGCCAGGCCTCGTCCACCCGGGGCAACGACAGGGCGAGGGTGAACGCCAGCGGGCGCGCGCCACAGGCCGCCAGGTCCGACAGGTTCACGGCCAGCGCCTTGTGGCCCAGGGCCTCGGGGTCCACGTCCGCAAAGAAGTGGCGGCCCTCCACCAGCATGTCGCTGGAGATGGCCAGCTGCATGCCGGGCGCAGGCGCCAGCAGCGCGCAGTCGTCTCCCACGCCCAGGGCCACGGCGCCGCCGGGGCGCGCAGGGCGGGTGAAGTAGCGGGCGATCAGGTCGAACTCACCCATGGCAGGGCCTTGTGGTCATGGGGTGTGTGCGGTGTGGATGGTGGGCCGGGGAGGGCCAAAAATCAGAAAACATGTGCGGCAGCAAAAAAGAGCGTGGCATGGTGGTGCGCTAGCGCGGGTCAAACCACCGCGCCCAGTGGTCGATGCAGGCCTGGATCTTGGGCAGCCGGTGCCTGCGGGTGAGGGTGATGGCATGGATCGGGCTGGGCTGCAGGTCCACGCAGTCGGCGAGCACGGGCGCCAGCAGGCCCTGGCGCACGAGGGGCTCGGCCACCACCGTGGCCAGGCGCGCAATGCCCAGGCCCTGCAGCGCCATGCGCGCCGTGATGGCGGTGCTGCCCGAGCGCCAGTGGCCCTCGGCCACCAGCACGCGGGGTTCTCCATCGACGAGGAAGGGCCAATGGTTCAGGAAAGCCACCGCGCTGTTGGCGATGAGGCGGTGCGCGTGCAGGTCGTCGGGGTGTTCTGGCGCGCCATGGGCCTGCAGGTAGCCGGGCGTGGCGTACAGGGCGCGTGCCAAGGTGCCCAGCGGGCGCGCCACCACGGTGTCGGTCAGCGGGGGGCCGGTGCGGATGGCGATGTCGATGCCATCGCGCGCCATGTCGGCCATGCGGTCATCCACCAGCAGCTCCACGCGCAGTTGCGGGTGCTGCCGCTGCAGGCTGTCAAAGCTCGGAATCAACAGGTGCTCGGCCACGACCGAGCTGGACGCCACGCGCACCCAGCCACGGGGCTGGCCGCTCTGGTGGGCGAATTCGCCTTCCAGCTCGTCGAGCGTGCCCGTGATGCGGCGGCAGTAGTCCAGGAAGGTCAGTCCCTCGGGTGTGGGCGCGAGGCCATGCGTGGAGCGGTGCAGCAGCCGCGCGCCGCAGGCTTGCTCGATGCGCGACAGGGTGCGCGAGACCTGGCTCACCGGCGCGTCGCGCTCGCGCGCCACCGCCGAGAGCGAGCCCAGGTCGGCCACGCGCACGAACAGGTGCATGTCTTCAAAGCGGATCTCGCGCATGGGGCGATGGTAACGGCGGGGCCTTGCAATCCGCGCAAAACGGTCTTGCGCCGTGGGCCGTTTCCGCCGCGCCCGGGGCTGCCTACAGTGGCTTCAAGCCCTGCAAAACAGCCCTCGAAAGGAACCGCCATGCACCAGCCCATGCACCCCGCTGAGTACCAGAGGCTGCGCGATTGCGCCCGGCGCGACGCGCTGCGGCTGCGCCAGCAGGCCCTTCGTGACGCCCACGCCTGGCTGGCGCGCACTCTGGTGCGCGCGGGCCTTTGGGTTTTGCGCAGCGCCGGGCTGAACACGCCGTCCCCTGCTGCTCCCACCCCGCAAGAAAGGAAGACAACACCATGCCAACCCTCGTTCTGAAACTGGCCCCACTGCAAAACCCCGAACGCTACCGGCAACTGGCCGGCGCGCTGACGGACCTCACGGTGGACCTGCTGGGCAAGCGCCGCGAGGTGACGGCGGTGGTCATCGACGACCTGCCCGCCGCGCGCTGGCACATCGGCGGTGCGCCGGCCGAACAGCCCACGGCGTTGCTGGAGATCAGCATCACGCAGGGCACGAACACGCAGGAAGAGAAGGCCGCCTTCATCCAGGCGGCGTTCGCGGAGCTGCAGCGCCAGCTGGCCGGGGACGGCGTGCTGGCCCCCGCCAGCTACGTGGTGGTGCGGGAGCTGCCCGCCAGCGACTGGGGCCATGGCGGGCGCACGCAGCGCTCGCGCCAGCTGGCGGTGCTGCCGGCGTGACGGCGGGGCCGCGCAGGATCAGGCCGTGGCGCCGCGAAAGCGCTGCGCCGCCTGGCGGCTGACCTCGGCCAGCAGTTGCTCCTCGCGCTGGCGCTCGCGCAGCCAGCGCGCATCGTTCTGGCCCGCTTCGACCTCGGTGCGTAGCATGTGCATGGCGCTCGATGCGCCTTGCACGGCGGCGTGGCCGGCGATCTTGTCCATGGTCTTGAGGATGTGCTCGCGCAGCGGCATGTGGTCGCCCGTGGCAGGGTCCACGTACACCGCGTCCATGCCGAAGCGGCAGGCCTGGAAGCGGTTGTAGGTGTAGACCAGGTAGTCGTCCTCGGTGGGCATGAAGGGCTGCTCGGCCAGAAACCAGGCGCCCAGCGACTGCACGTAGCCCGCCAGCGCGGCGGCGCGCTCGATGGTGAGCGGGGTGTCGAACACGCGGATCTCGATGGTGCCGAACTCGGGCTTGGGGCGGATGTCCCAGTAGAAGTCCTTCATGCTCTTGACCACGCCGGTGCGCGTCATCTTGTCGAAGTAGGCGGTGAAGTCCTCCCACGTGAGCGCCAGCGGGGCGCGGCCCGAGAGCGGAAACGCGAACACCGAGTTCAGGCGCGCAGAGTCGAACGCCGTGTCCTGCCCCTGCACGTAGGGGCTCGATGCCGACAGCGCGATGAAGTGCGGGATGTAGCGCGACATGCGGTGCAGCATGAGCAGCGCGGCGTTCGCGTCGGGGCAGCCGATGTGCACGTGCTGGCCGAAGATGGTGAACTGCTTGGACAGGTAGCCGTACAGCTCCGACAGCTCGCGAAAGCGCGGCTTGTCGTAGATGCGCCGCTCGTGCCATTGCTGGAACGGGTGCGTGCCGCCGCCCACCACGGCGATGTTGAGCTTGTCGGCGCTTTTGACCAGCGCGTCGCGGATGGGCGTGAGCTGGCCCAGCACCTCGCTGCTGGAATGGCAGATGCCCGTGGAGATCTCGATCATGCTGTTCGTCATCTCGGGCACCACGCTGCCGGGCAGCGGGGTTTTCTTCATGAGGCGCAGCATGTCCTCGGCATAGGGGGCCAGGTCGTAGTCGTTGGTGTTGACGAGCTGCAGCTCCAGCTCGACGCCCAGCGTCAGCGGTTCGGAATGGTTGAAGGCTTCAAGACTCACGATGGGGTGTCTCCGTTGTGGCCACGGGTCGTCAGTGGCGCCCAGGGTTTAGAGCTCTCGCCCGCGCGGTAGATGGCCACGGTGGCGATCACGGCGCCCAGTACTTCCATGAGCAGGATGGCGGGCAGCGCCACGCCGGCGATCACATGGCCCGTGGAGGGCGAGGCGAGCACGAACTGCGAGGCAATCAGCAGCGCGATGGACGACATCGGCGTCATGGCGCAGCCCACCCACAGGGCCTGCTTCCAGCTGGCGCCGCTGCCCACGTTGCCCAGGGCGACACCCGTGGCCTTGGCCAGCAGGCGCACGGCGATCAGTGCCAGCACGACGCCCGCCACCGGCGCGCTCCAGTCCGCCTGGGCGGCCACGGTGGACACCAGCACGAACATCAGCATGGTCAGCAGCGAGGACGCATTGCCCAGCTGGCGCGGCCATGCCCAGGGGCGCGGGTTGAGCTGCTTGAGCAGCATGCCGCCCAGCAGCGCCGCCAGCGGCGCCGAACCGCCCATGTGCGCCGCCACGGCGGTGCCCGCCGCCACCAGCGCGAGGAACAGCATCGAGGTGTTCTCGCTCGTGGGGCTCATGAAGCGCAGCGCCATGCGCAAGACCAGCGCCAGCACGGCCGCCACCACGATGGAAACGCCCAGCACCACGATCACCGGGTACACGGTTTCCACCACGGTGAGGCTCTGGCGGTTGATCAGCTCGGCCTTCGCGCTGCCCAGCGTCAGCGCATACAGGGTGGACAGGGTGGTGAGCACGATGGCGCGCTCCGTCACCGGGCCGGCCGCGCGGGTGTCCGCCACCACGCGCGTGAGCACGGCGGGCGATGCCGCCAGGGCCACCAGCGCCAGCGGGCCGGCCACCTGCGGGGGCAGGTTCAGCCACACCAGCACCCAGTACACGGCAAAGTAGGTCAGCACGGATTCGGCAATGCTCTGCACCAGCACCATGGGGTTGTGGCGGAACCAGCGCAGCGGGATGCGGCCACCGCATTCAAAGAGCACCAGGGCGATCCCCAGCTCCAGCAGGAACAGGCCGATACCCTGCAGCGGCCACACGGCGCCGCTGAAGCCTGCGAGCCCGGCGGCGGTGCCCACCAGCGAGTAGCCCAGCACCTTGGGCAGGCCGGTGTGGCGCTGCGTGAGATAGCCCACCATGGCCGCCACCGCGAGCAGCAGCGACCATTGCACCGTGGGCAACCCGGCCGAGGGGCGCAGCCATTGCGCCCAGAAGCTCAGGATTTCATTCATGTTTCGGGACCTCTGCGTCAGACGGGCTGGCCCGTCGGTGTGAAGGAGCGGGCGCACACCGCCTCCGCGGGGGAAGGGGTGCGCCTGGCGTGGCCTGAATTTACAGGCGGAAACAAAACGTCTCTGTAGGACAGGGGCGGCGCTTGGTTCCACCCGCCGCTGCGCCTCAGGGCGCGGTGCGGCGTTCGGGCATGAAAAAACTCAGGGGCGCCGAACGCATGCGCGCGCGGATCGCCGCGTAGATGCGCGACCGGTCCACGCCGCTCACGCTCTGCGCGCGCAGCGCGAGGCTGAAGGCCAGGTAGAAACTGACGGTGACATTCAGCGCGCCCAGCAAGGGAAGCGACGCCACGGCCCACCAGAAGGCGGGCATGTGCAGCACTCCCAGACCCAGCGCGGCGCTGGCCGCGCCCACCTGGCCTGTGGACAGTGTGACATGGCGCACATCCAGGGCCAGTCCGAAAAACCCTGCAAAGGCCGGGACGAGCCCCAGCATGAAGCCCAGCGAGATGTTGGCCGCGAAGCCCGAGAGGTTCTCGCGCAGGAAACGCGCCCAGCGGGCGGCCCGCTCCGTGCCCAGCATGCGGGTGATGCGCGGGTTGTAGTGCATGGCCGAGTCCAGGCGGTTGAGCACGAACCAGTTCTCGGTCCAGCCCGCGATGATGCTGGAGGCGAACAGCAGCACCCCGGTGAATGCCGCGAAGAGCAGCGACGGGCCCAGCAGGTGCAGGGACTCGAACACGTGCGCTGCCTCGCGCTCGCTGATGGCCGGGCTGCCGGTGGCCAGCGCGATCAGCATGGCCAGCCCGAGCACCGCCGGGAACACCACGAACACATTGCCCAGCACGGCGGCCACCTGGGAGCGCACCAGGTGCGTGATCTCGTCCACGAACGACTCGATGGCGTCGCTGGCGCCCAGCTCCTTGAGCTTTGCGGCCATGGCGGGCGCCGTCATCGCGGGCTGCTTGGTCGCCACGGTCAGGTGCAGCAGCTGGATCAGCACGAACGTGACGGCGTAGTTCACGCCCGCCCAGAAGCCGCCCCAGAAGGCCGACAGCGCCAGCGCATAGAGGCCGAACTTGGCCAGCGTGGTGAAGGCCATGACCGCGCCGCCCCCTGCCGCCTTGCGGACCATGGCCCGGTACTCGGCCGCGGTGCGCGTGATGTAGTGTTCGCCGGTTTCCGCGCTGCGCTCGACCACCTTGGCCGCCAGCAGCGAGGAGTTGGACGCCAGCAGGGCGCGCAGGCTGCGCCGTTCCTGGCCCACCATCACCAGGCGCGCCATGAGCCGGGCGGCGGTGACGGACGGCTTGGGCGACAGCAGGCAGTCCAGCAGCTCGCGCACGCGCAGGATGCGCTCGCGCAGTTGCCGCAGGCGGAAGACCAGGCCCACGGAGATGCCGTTGTCCTCGAAATGGGTGTAGACCGTGGCGGCCGCGGCGCGGCAGGCCTCCAGCCGCTCGCGCAGGCGCTGCGCGGCCTCGTTGAGCCGGTCTGGAGTGCGCAGCGCATGCAGCACCTCCACGCGCAGGCTTTCCACGTCGCGGATCAGGGCATGAAAGGGCTGGGCTTCGCGGGCGGATTCGCTCATGCGCAGGCGCAGCTCGGGTGCGAAGCCCGTGGAGAGAATCTGTCCGGCGCAGTAGGTGATGGCATCCAGCAGGGCCCGTTGCCAGCGCGAGGGGCCCGGGTTGCCTTCGGTGCTGGGGGGCGCCAGCAGCGCCACAAGGCGGGTGAGCTGTGTCTCTTCCAGGGCCGACAGCCATTGCGCGTCGAACTCCCCGGGCAGGGCCAGCATGAACAGCTCGGACGCGTCGATGGTTTCAGGGCTGCCCGGCAGCAGCTTGGTGCGCAGGCGTTCGGCCAGCTCGCTGACCAGCGCGGTGCGGGGCGCGAAGCCGAAATCCGCCAGCAGGGTGGTGATGTCCACCTGGTCGACCAGCGTGGCCCACCACGCCTGAAGCCGCAGCTGGATGTCGGGCCGTGCCTGCACCGCATCCAGGAAGAGCTGCACGCGGCCCACGGCGGAGGCCACGGAGTCGCGCTCGCCCCGCACCCAGTCCAGCAGGTGGATGAGCCACAGGTGGCGGTGCGCGAGGTCGGCTGCCGGATCCAGCGCCGACAGCAGGCTGGCCAGGTCCGGGGTGGTCTTGCCACGCTTCAATGCAGCACCCGACCGCTCAGCGGCTCACCCGACGGGCCGTGGTTGATCGCTTCCAGCACGAAGAGCGGCACGGGCGTGTTGAAAGGCTCCCCGTCTTCCGCCACGCAGTGGAACGTCCCGTGCATGGTGCCGCTGGCGGTGCGCAGCCGGCATCCGCTGGTGTACTGGAACGATTCACCGGGCTTGAGCAGCGGCTGGTGGCCCACCACGCCCAGGCCCTTGACCTCCTCGGTGTGGCCGCGGGAATCGCTGATGATCCAGTGGCGCGAAATCAGCTGTGCTGGCGCTTCCCCCGCATTGGTGATGGTGATCGTGTAGGCGAAGCTGAACACGCCGGTGTCCGGGGCGGACTGCTCGGGCAGGTATTCGGGGCGCACCTCCACGGCGAACTGGTACTTTGGCATGGGGCGAATGGTAAGCCAATGGTGCAGAAACCCCGCGTGCCCGGGGCCAGAGTGCGCGGCGGCGCCCGGGCGGGGGCACGTCGCGTGCACGCAGCGCAATAGGCGAGGCTTGCCCTGTGGAACCGCTGAACTGCGACAATTGCCCCCATGAGCCGTTCTTTCCGCATCGCCCCCTCCATCCTCTCCGCCGACTTCGCCCGCCTGGGTGAAGAGGTGCGCAATGTCATCGCCGCTGGCGCGGACTGGATTCACTTCGACGTGATGGACAACCATTACGTACCCAACCTGACCTTCGGCCCCATGGTCTGCCAGGCACTCAAGCCGCATGCCCGGACCGCCGCCGGCGTGCCCGTTCCGGTGGACGTGCACCTGATGATCGAGCCCGTGGATGCGTTGGCCGCCGCGTTCGCCGACGCCGGGGCCGACTACATCAGCTTCCATCCGGACGCTTCGGCCCATGTGCACCGCAGCATCCAGGCCATCCGCGCCAAGGGCGTGAAGCCCGGGCTGGTGTTCAACCCGGCCGCGCCGCTGGATGTGCTCGACTGGGTGATCGACGACATCGATCTGATCCTCATCATGAGCGTGAACCCAGGGTTTGGTGGCCAGAGCTTCATCGACTCGGCGCTGCGCAAGATCGAGGAGGTGCGCCGCCGCATCGATGCCACGGGCAAGGACATCCGCCTCGAGGTGGACGGCGGCATCAAGACGGACAACATCCGCCGTGTGGCGGATGCGGGCGCCGATACGTTCGTGGCGGGCAGCGCCATCTTCGGCAAGCCAGACTACCAGGGCGTTATCGACGCCATGCGCGTGCAGCTGGCCTGACGTCCACGGCGGCTGGCCAGGCCGCGCCGCTGCGGCCTGCCGCGGCACGATTACCAATACGGGGCTGCCACTGCCTATTGCGGCACGACGGTGGTCGTGGTGGATTCACGCAGCACCCCGCCACCGGGCACCGAGCCGCTGGCCGGGCTGTTCTGGATGCGGCGCACGCATTCCGTCTGCTCCGCCGCCGTCGGGAACGCCGCGCAGCGCTGCGTGGCGTTGTCCGTGGCGGCGGCGCCCGGGTTGCTCAGCTGCCCCTTGCGGGACGCGTCCAGCGCGTTGTTCGCCTCGCGCAGGCAGGTCGCGAGGCTGTCCTGGGTGTTGTTGGTCATGCACTTCTCGCGCTCCTGCTCGTAGCGCGCACGGGCATCCGGGGGCGGCGTCTGGGCGAGGGCGCCTGCGCAGGCTGCCAACAGGGTCGCCGTGAGGACGGGGGCAAAAAAAGCGGTGCGGGTCATGTAAGGGCTCCTGGCAATCTCGGTAATCACAAACGGGCTGGCTTCAGCGTAGCCCCGAGCGCCTTGCGACCCTGTCAGACACCGCCTCCCGCCTCCGTGCGCCCTCGCGCCTTTTTACGGGGGCATGCATTGCCCGCGAGGGGCTGCGGGCAGGCATGGCAGCCCCCGCGGAATTCGCGGAAAATCGCGGCTATTCCGAACATTCATGCAAGACCGAATTTCCTGGACCCAAGCTGCCCTGGCACGCATCCTGCGGCCAGCGGTGCGCCTGGCCCTGGCGATGGGCCTGAAGCACCCGCAGCTCGAAGAGGTGCTGCGCGACCTTTTGGTCGACGAGGCACGGAATCTATGGCTCGCGAAGGATGGGGCGAAACCCCATCTCAGCCAGCTGGCCACCACGACCGGGCTCAATCGCAAGGACGTGACAGCCCGGGTGCGCGACACGCGCTCCGTGTTGCCTGCCACCGAGGGTTCTGCGGCGGCGAAGGCCTACACGGCCTGGCTCCAGGTGGTCTCGGAAGATGAATCGCAGCGCACATTGCCCTTGGCGGATTCTGGGAAGGGCCATTCCTTCGAACTGCTGTCCCGGTTCGCGACCCGTGGCAATGTCCACCACCGCACCGTGCTGGAAGAGTTGCTGAGGCTGAACCTGGTCGCTCTCTCGGACGACGAGGTCCACTTGCTGGGGGACAGCTTTTTGCCCACCACCAGCGTGCGCGACATGCTCGCCTTCCTGGGAGACAACGTGCGAGACCATCTGCAGGCCGCGGTATCCAACACGCTGGGCCAGCAGCCCCGCATGCTGGAGCGCGCGGTCTATGCCTCCGGCTTGACACTGGAGGACTGCGAGCGCATACATCAGGTCGCGCGCCAGCACTGGGAGGCGACCCACCATCTGCTCGTGCGGGAGATGACGGACGCCGTGGAACAGAGCGACGGGAAGGGGGCGGGGCGCATGCGTGTCGGGATCTACGCCTACTACGAGGACGAGCGGGACCTGCCCCCAGGCACCGAGGCGTCCTTGATGCCTGTGCAAGGTGCCGGTTCGCCGAAAGTACCTGATCCATTGAAAGTAAAACGGTGAGATACCCATGCATGTGCTCATCCGATCAGCCCTGCTGACCCTGTGGCTCGTGTTGGCCGCCTGTGGCGGCGGATCGCAGGAGGGCCCCGCGCCGGCTGGGGTGGGGGGCAACGGTGGAATCTCCGGTACAGACACTGGGACTGGTGCCGGCACAGGCACGGGCACGGGCACGGGCGATGGGGTGGGCGATGGTGTTGCTGCCGCCCCAGGGGACGCGGGCGGCGTGGGCTCCGGAGGCACGGGGGTGACGGCTTCCGCCGTGGGCATCGGCGTTGCGGACGGTTTTGGCAGCGTGATTGTCAATGGCGTGCGATTTGCCACCGACACTGCGCAGATCACGACAGAGGATTCGGACGCGTTGCGCCTGGGGATGACCGCGTTGATCAGCGGCTCCATTCGGCCAGACCTGGCGACGGGGGTCGCGACCAGCGTCCTTTCGGTCCCCGAGTTCCGGGGGCCGGTCACGGCACTGAACGTGGCCGCGGGCGAATTCGAAATCTGGGGGAACCGGATTGCGGTGGATACAACCACGGTGTACGACGGCCTGGCGGGACTGTCCTCGGTGGCGGTGGGCACCACCTTGCAGATCTATGCGCTGCCAGTGGGGGATGGCCGGTGGCGTGCGAGCCGGGTCGAACGCAAGGACCCGGGCATGCCGTTGATCATGGCGGGTGCCATTGAACAGCTTGATGGTGCTTCCAGGACCTTCCGGCTGGGCGGCCATCTGGTGAGCTACGCGGCCGCGTCTTTCAAGGGCACGTTGCTCGGCACTGCATTGGCCAATGGCATGGTGGTGTACGTGCGGGCCATGGCGCCGCCCGTTGATGGCGTGCTGAACGCTCAACAGATCCGGCGAGGCCACACCTTGCCCACGGCGGGGAGCTTCGCGGCCAACCTGCTGGGCATCGTGTCGAACTTCAGTCATCTGAATGCCGAGTTCTCGCTGTACGGAACGCGGGTGAATGCCGCGTCCGCGCTCATCACGGGCGGGCCCGCCACGGCCATTGGAAATGGCGTCAAGCTCGAAGTCGCCGGAACGATGTCCGGCGGTGTGCTGGTGGCCCAGCGGGCGCGCATTCGCCATGTGCCGGGGACGGGCGGGCTTGCCACCTTTGAGCTGATCGGTGCCATTGGGCAGTATCGGTCCATCCATGACTTCCGTGTGAACGGACAGCCCGTGAATGCCTCCGGTGAGGGCGTGGTGTTCGCCAACGGGACGGCGAAGGGTTTGCGCAATGGCGTTCGCGTGACGGTGCGAGGCCGCCAGGTGGTTTCCGGGGTACTTCAGGCCACCGAAGTTCAATTCGAGTGATGCCCTGGGGCGCACCCGGACCGGGTGCTGCGCAGGCATCTCGCAACGCGCTGTGGCGCAGCCGCGGGAACGTGGTGCGCGGTGGCCGGTGCAACCCCGCTGCCCCCCGTTGCGCGTGGGGCGAAGGCGTCAGCCCAGGCGCTGAAAGGTCAGGACGAAGGCCACGCCATCGGCCGTATTGCGCGCGTTGACGGTGCCGCCCATCTTGGCCATGTAGGTCTTGGCCACGAACAGGCCCTGGCCCCGGTGCCCGGTCTCGCCCTCGGGCATGGGCAGGCTGGGGTCGGAGACGCCCAGCTCGAAAATGCGCCCCAGCAGATCCTCGTCGATGGTGGCGCCCTGGTTGTGCAGCGTGGCGCTGGCGGTGGATTCGGAGGCCGCCAGCGTCAGCGTGATCGCCGTGCCCGCCGGGCGGTAGCGGTCGGCGTTGCGCAGGATGTGGGTCACCACGTCCTCCAGCGCAAACTCGTCCGCCCGCACGATGACAGGCCCCGCGCCGCCTTCATAGACCACCTGGTCGATGCCGGCAAAGTGCGCGTTGCCGGCCACATGGCGCAGGAAGGCGTCCAGGTCCAGCCGCCCCTGCGGCACGTCCGCCGCCTGCAAGGCCTCCGCCGGGGATGCAGTGCCATAGAGCACGTGCACCGCCTGCTGCATGCGCTGGATGTAGCGGTGGCCCGGGTCGCTTGCGCCGCCGTGCAGCACCATGAGCGACTGCAAGGGGGACATGATCTCGTGCCCCACGGCATGCCACATGTCGCGCTCCTGCTGGGCGCGCAACTGTTCGCGCTGGATATCGTCCTTCACACGCTGGAGCAGGTCGGCCAGGCCGCCAGCCAGAATGCCCAGTTCGTCCGATCCGCGCAGGTCCGATACGTCCAGGTCGCCCAGGCGCGGGCCGATGTGCCCCTCCTGCACGTTGTACGAAACCGCTGCCGCGCGGCGGGTGAGGGCGGTCACGCGGCGGATGAGGCCCACCTCCACCACCAGCCAGGCCAGCGCGATGGCCGCGAGCATGGCGCCCAGGTACCACGACATGCGGGTGGCCACGGCGGCAAGGCCCTGCTCCACGCCGCGCAGGTTGCCGGTAAAGGTGACGGCATAGTTGCCCGCCGGGGTGTCCAGAATGTCGAGGCCGGCCGGTACCGGCTGCGCCTGATGATCGCCAGCGGCCTGCCACTCCAGCGGCAGCCAGCTGATGAGGCGCAGCAGCCAGGGCGCCGACGGATCTGCCTGCACCTCGGAGCCCTTGAGCGTGATCGCTTCGCTGTCGCTCGTGCCCAGCTTGCGGATCTGTACCTGTTCGCCAGGCAGCAGGGTGCGCGCCACGTCGGCCAGCGATGCGGCGGCCTGGGCTCCGGGGGCGTTGCTGTCGAACAGGGGCGCAGCCGCACCGGGCGCCAGCATTTCCACGCGCACGCGCATGCTGCCCAGATCCTGTGGCGGCCAGACCAGGCGCTGCTTGTCAAACAGCGCTTCGCGGAACAGCTCCACGGGAAGGCGGATGGAGTAGAAGGTGCGGCGCAGGCAATCGGGCGCGGCGCCTGCGAGGTCCCGGCACTGGCCGTTCTGCCAGAGCCAGCCGCGAAAATCCCGCACCGGCCGGGCGCGGGCGTCCAGGGATTCCTCGCCACCGTCCACAAAACCCGTCAGGCGGCCCCGGGTGCTGATCGTGCCCTGGGGGGGCAGTGCTTCAAAGGGCGCGACCCAGCGGGATGTGGCGCCGCGCATGTCCAGCGTGACGCGGGCGCGGTGCACCGCCTGCAGGTCCAGGGCACCACGTTCGCGCGGCACCAGCGCGCCCGCGTAGAAGCTGCC
The DNA here is from genome assembly GCF_059415205.1 of Acidovorax sp. GW821-FHT10E03. NCBI lineage: Bacteria > Pseudomonadati > Pseudomonadota > Betaproteobacteria > Burkholderiales > Comamonadaceae > Acidovorax > Acidovorax sp. GW821-FHT10E03. The sequence goes on from NZ_JBWKMU010000009.1 coordinate 66,441, forward strand.
CACCAGATAGATGAAGCCCCCGGCATACGGGTTGTTGCCGATGGCCGCGCAGACCGACGCGCCGTCGGGGTACTGCACCGCGCAGCCCGCCATTTCCACGGCCTGCTGGGCCTTGTTCTGGTCGTCGAAGTCCAGCGCCGCATAGGGCAGCAGCAAGGGTGCGAGCGGTGCCGGGGCCGAACCCCGGCTGCCCGCGTTGAGCAGGGCCAGCTGCCCCGAGGGGTGGCGCAGGCGGGCCATGACCTCGGACTGGCTGCGCGCGAAGCCGTGCCGGTAGCTTTCCCAGCCACGCTCCTTTTCTTCCTTGAGCAGCACCACGCTCAGCGCGACGGTGGCCAGCGCCAGCAGCACAAACACACCGCGCACCAGAATCCGCAGCCGGAAGGCGGGCAGGCCCAGGCGGGGCATTTCCAGCTTGGGGATGTCGAGCGTGGGGCGCAGCGGGCGTTTCATTTCAGGTCCCCCTGCGTGAAAGCACTGCACACGGCGTCTGAACCCGGCGCGGCCCAGGCCAGGGCCGCCGTGCAAGGGCCGCCCCGCCGCACTGGCGGCGTCCCCCTTCCTGAATGGCGCAGCCGTTCGAGAGAAGGGGGAAGCGGCGAAGCCGCTCAGGGGGATGCCTCACTTGCCTACCCAGCGAAAGCCCCGCATGGGCACGTTTTCAATGCCTTCGAAGGCGGGGTCCACCTCGCGCAGGGCTTCGCGGATGGTGCTCACATGCTTGCGCACGTTGTCCCGGTTGCGCCCGCTCTTGACCACCTCGAACAGCTCGTCGTACGACACGACCTCGCCGCTGCGCTGGTGCAGCGTGGCCAGGATGCGCTGGGCCGTCAGCGGCAGGTTGATGCGCTCGCCGCGCCAGGTGGGCGTGCGCTGCCACAGCGGGTCCAGTACCAGCGCATCCGGCGCCGGCGCGGACAAGGACGTGGCGGCGTTCGCCGGGGCCTGCGTGGTGCGCAGGATGTCGAGGAAGGTCTCGATGAAGTCGGCCTCCTCGAACGTGGTCTTCTGCAGGTAGTCCCACGCGTCCAGCGCCTTCATGATGCTGCGGTAGATGGCGGCGGGCATGGCCGACACCACCAGTACCGGCGTGCCCTGGCGGCGCTTGTTGATGGCGTTGATGAGCGCCACGCCCGCATGGCGCTCGCGGCCCAGTTCGATGTCGAGCACCACGGCGTGGTAGTGCTCGCGCGCCAGGGCGGCTTCGGCGTCGTCGCGCGTGAACCACTGGTCGATCACGATGCCGTTTTTCGCACTGGCAATCCAGCCCGCCAGCTGGTTGCTGGTGGGCAGGTCGTCTTCGATCACGGCGATGCGGGTCATGGGCGGAGCGCGGAGTAAGGGTGCGTCGATTATCCGGGGCGCATTGCTTGCCCGGTGTGAAGATTTCTTCCGGGCCCGGAGGGGTTGCGCGGCGGGCGTGAGGGCTTTGGGGGCTGCGCTGCATTGTTGCTTCCGGGGTGAATCCGAAGAATCAGTCGCCAATGAGCAGCCCGGTTGGGCCGCTCAGAAGCAGACAACAAATTCACCACCCAAGAGAGAGAAACACCATGAAAACCGCCTGGAACCGCATCGTGCAAGCCCTGCGTGGCCGCAACGCCGCCGCCCACCCGCTGGACGCCCGTGCCGAAGGGCCGCAAGCTGCGGCACCTGTGGAAGCCGACGCCCCCACGCCAGCACCCGCGGCCGAAGGGCGCATCCACTGGGCCTACCTGCTGCCCACGGCCAGCACGGCGCGCTGGATGGCGGCCGCAGCCGTGGTGGTGGCCGCCGGTGCCCTGGTGGTGCGCCACCCACCGGTGCAGCAACTGGGCCAGGGCGAGCTGGCGGTCCGCATGAACGAGTTCACCGGTTCGGTGAGCCAGTGGCGCGACGGCAGCATGTGGGTGGTGCCGGGCCTGCACAGTGTGCGCATCTTCTCCTTGCGGGATCAGAGCTATCGCCCTGAAGCGATGCGCCAGGCCAACGGCAGCGCACCCCTGCAATCGGTGGAAGGCCTGTCGTTCGGGCTCGACCTGAGCGTGCGCTACGCGCTCGATCCGGCCTCCGACGCCGTCCGGGCCGGCCGCTTGCCCGATGACGTGGACGCCGACATCGTGGCGCCTGCCGTGCAGGGCTTGGTCTACAGGGTGTTTGCCCGCTACACGGTGCGCGAGATTTTCTCGTCCAAGCGCACCGAAATCGCGCAGACCATTGAAGCCGAACTGCGCACCCGCCTGGCCGCCGAAGGCGTGCTGCTGCGCCATGTGCAGATCGGCAAGGTGGACCTGCCCGCCGAATACCGCCGTGGCATGGACAGCCTGCTGGCCGAGGAGCTGGCGTCCGAGAAGATGCGCTACACGCTGGAGCTCAAGGACAAGCGCGTGAAGGAGACCGAGCTCGACGCCAGCGCCGACAAGGTGCGCCGCGAGGTGGCTGCCGAAGCCGCCGCCCGCGAGCAGGTGATCGCCGCCCGCGCCCAGGAAGAGGCCATGAAGCACGTGCTGCCCTTCAAGCAGCGCCAGATCGAGCAGCGCCAGCTGGAGGCCGAGGCCGAGAAGGTCTCGCGCATCAAGGCCGCGGAGGGCAGCGCCCAGGCGCGCCGCATCGAAGCCAACGGCGAGGCCGATGCGCGCCAGAAGCTGGCCGAGGCCGAGGCCTATCGCATGGACCGCATCGGCAAGGTCAACGCCGAGCAGATGGCGCGCGAAGGCGCCCTGGTCACGCGCCACCCGTTGCTGATCCAGAAGACGCTGGCCGACAAGCTGTCGGACAAGATCCAGGTCATCATCGCGCCCCCGCCGACCAATGGCGATTTCATCGGTGCGGCACTGCTGGGCGGCAACCGCAATGCCCAGGCCGTGGCCGCGCAGGCTGCCGCCGGTGCCGACGACACCGCCACGACCCCCGCCACGGAGCAATGAACATGGACCGCACCACCCTCACGCTCGTCGCAGCCATCGCCTCTGCCGCCGCCATGGTCGCCACCGCCGCCGTGCCCCCCGCGCCCGCCAGCACATTCGGCAGCGCCATCGTCGTGCAGGACCAGGCCAGCCTGCGCGCCGCCCCGCGCGACTCGGCCCAGCAGCAGTCCGCCCTGTGGCAGGGCGAGGTGCTCGAGGTGCGCGGCGAGCGCCTCGACTACCTGCAGGTCTGGGATCACAAGCGCGAACGCGGCGGCTTCATCCGCGCCAGCGACGTGCGCCGCGTGGCGCTCGATGAAGCCGAAGGCCCGGCGCTGCTGTCGGTGCTGCGCTTCGTGCGCGACAGCCCGGGGGCCGAGGCGCTGGGCGTCGGCATCACCGCCGCCTACCTGCAGGCGGCGCCGGCCAGTGCGCTGGCCGGCGTGCAGGGCGCCCAGGCCTTCGACGCACTGGGCATGCTGGCCGACCGGCTGGCGCGCCGCGCCTCGGTCGCTGCGCCCGGCAAGGCCTCGGGCGCCACGCTGTCGGCGCACCTGGATGTCGCCAACGGCTACGGCGTGCGCTTCACGACCTACGAGGTCGAAGGCCGCATGCAGGTCTGCTACGACGGCGAGGCCTTCCGCCGCGTGCTGGCCATGCCCGTGGCCGATGCCGAGCAGCGCGCCCGCGCGGCACTGGCCCTGACGCGGCCCGAATGCGTGAACCCCGACCTGCCGCCGCACGAGCGTGCCCGCGTGCAGGAATGGCAGTCCGATGTGCTCGAACGCGTGGACGTGGCCGGCCTGCCCTCCTATGTGCGCAACCGCATCCAGGTGCGCCGTGCCAGTGTGTGGAGTGCCCTGGCCTTCCAGCAGGCGCGCAAGGATGCCGTCGGCCCGGCCGTGGCCGCTGCTGCGGCCCGCGCCCTGGCCGAGTTCTCCGGTGTGAGCAAGAACGACCTGCCCGACGAGGACCAGCCGGCCTACAACGACGCCGCCATGCGCGTGGGCGCCGTGCGCTGGGCCCTGGTGCCCGCCAGCCTGCCGGTGGCCCAGGGCAGCCGCCCGGGCATCGTGACCGAGCCCGGTGCGCCCGGCGAGACCTGCGTGCTGCTGGTCGATGCCCACAGGGGCGTGAAGACCCCGTGGCTGCGCCGCTGCACCTACGGCGTGGTCTGGGCTGCCTCTGCCAGCGTGAACCGCGAGGGCACGGCCGTGGCCCTGGCCGTGCAGCCGCTGGAAGGCTGGCGCGAGCTGTGGGTGATGCGCAAGACCGCCGAGGGCTGGCTGGTCGACGTGCTGCCCCCCGCCGCCACGGCGCCCGAAACCGGCGTGGCCGAGTGGGCTGGCTGGGTGCCCGGCGGCCAGCAGATGCTGGTGGCACGCGAGGCCCGGGGCCAGGGCCGCTACCGCAAGAGCTTCGAGATCGTGCGCCTGGAAGGCCTGGCCACCGAGCGCGTGACGGGTGACGTGGCCGCGCTGCCCCTGTTCCAGCGCTGGCAGGACCCGGCCTGGAAGCGCCAGACACTGAGCTTGAGATGAGCACCCCTGAGTCGCTTCGCGCCTTCCCCCTCTCTCAGATTGCTTCGCAATCTGAGCGGGGACGCTCCCAGCGCGGCGGGGCGTCCCTTGCGCGGGAGCACTGGTTTTGGCCGCGCCAGTTTCACGGGGCAATGGCCATGCATGGCTTTCGCGATGTGCGACGAAGATGGGCCCTTTAAAATCCAGGCAGGCCGGGCAAGATGCCCGGCCTTTCCTCGTCTGCACTGCAAGGTTTTTTTCGCATGTCCACATCCTCGCCCCTGTCCGCCCTGTTGTCCCGCGTGGACGCCGCCATCGTGGACCTGGACGGCACCATGGTGGACACGCTCGGGGACTTTGCCGAGGCGCTCAACCGCATGCTGCGCGAACTGGCGCTGCCACCCATCGAGGCACCCTCCATCGAGCGCATGGTGGGCAAAGGCTCGGAGCACCTGCTGCGTTCGGTGCTGGCCCATGTGCTGGCATCCGAGGGCCAGCCGGCCGAGGCGGCGCAGGTCGAATCGCTGTACCCCGCGGCCTGGGCCAGCTACCAGAAGCACTACCTGGCCATCAACGGCCAGTATGCGCAGGTGTACCCCGGCGTGGTGGCCGGCCTGCAGGCGCTGCAGGCCGCGGGCCTGCGCCTGGCCTGCCTGACCAACAAGCCCCTGGATTTCGCCGTGCCCTTGCTGAAGGCCAAGGGGCTCGACGGCTACTTTTCGCAGGTGTTCGGTGGCGACAGCTTCGCGCGCAAGAAGCCCGATCCGCTGCCCCTCGTCAAGACCTGCGAGGCCCTGGGCACCGCGCCCGCGCGCACGCTGATGGTCGGCGATTCCAGCAACGATGCGCAGGCCGCGCGCGCCGCCGGCTGCCCCGTGGTGCTGGTGACCTACGGCTATAACCACGGCCAGCCCGCGCGGGCGGTGGATGCCGATGGTTTCGCGGATGCGCTGAGCGCGTTCGCGGGCTGATCAGGCCGCGATACGGCGCTGCGCAGCCGTTGGCAGCACCCGTGCGCTGCCGGCTGTACGGGCCGGTGGTGCCGTGGTGACGAGTGCCGCATGCGCTGGCGCGCCAGCGGCAGCGTCGCTGCCCAGCCGGAACACGGCCACGGCATCGACCAGCTGGCCTGCCTGGGTCTTGAGGCTGTCGGCCGCTGCGGCGCTTTGCTCCACCAGCGCCGCGTTCTGCTGCGTGGCCTGGTCCATCTGCGTGATCGCATCACCCACCTGGGATACGCCCTGGCTCTGCTCGCTGCTGGCCGCGCTGATCTCGCCCATGATGTCCGTCACGCGGCGGATGGCCCCGACCACCTCGGTCATCGTGGCGCCCGCCTTGTCCACCAGCGCGGTGCCCTGTTCCACGCGCTCCACGCTGGTGCCGATCAGGGCCTTGATCTCCTTGGCAGCCTCGGCGCTGCGCCCGGCCAGGCTGCGCACCTCGCCGGCCACCACGGCGAAGCCCCGGCCCTGCTCGCCCGCGCGTGCCGCCTCCACCGCAGCGTTGAGCGCCAGGATGTTGGTCTGGAACGCGATGCCGTCGATCACGCTGATGATGTCGGCGATCTTGCGGCTGCTGTCGTTGATGCCCTTCATGGTGTCCACCACCTCGGCCACCACGTCGCCGCCCTGCTGGGCGACGGTGGAGGCGCTCATCGCCAGCTGGTTGGCCTGGCGCGCGTTGTCCGCGTTCTGGCGCACCGTGGAGCCCAGCTGTTCCATCGAGGCGGCCGTCTGCTGCAGCGCCGAGGCCTGCTGCTCGGTGCGGGCCGACAGGTCGTTGTTGCCCGAGGCGATTTCGGCACTGGCGGTGGCCACGCCTTCGGCGCTGTGGCGCACATTGCCCACGATGGTGGCCAGGCGCGATTGCATGGTGGACAGCGCCTGGAGCAGCTGGCCTGTCTCGTCGCCGCCATGGGCCTCGATGGCGTGCGTGAGGTCGCCGCTGGCAATGCTCTCCGCCGCCTGCTTGCCCCGCTGCACGGGCCGAACGATCGAGCGCGTGACCGTCCAGGCCAGCAGGGCCCCCAGCGCCACCGCCACCAGGGTGCCCACGCCCAGAAGTGCCTGGCTGGCCTTGGCAAGGGTGCCGGTGTCGGCCTGGCTTTCAGCCAGTTGCGTGGCCATGGCCGTGCGCAGGTCGTCCAGTGACTTCAGGTATTTGTCGGCCAGCGGGCGAAGGTCCTTGTCCACCAGGGCGGGCACGTTCGGCTCGCCGCCCCGGTGCAGTTCGCGGATCTCGGCCTGCTTGTCGTTGTAGGCCGCGCGCGCCGTGGCAATGGCGGCCAGCAGTGCGCGGCCAGGCTCGCCCTGCACCAGCGCCTCGATGCGCTGGACCTTGGCATCCATGCCCTTGGCCGTGGCCTGGGTGTCCGCGGCGAGCTTGTCCATGTAGTCGCGGTCGATGGCCTTGAGGAATGCCTCCGTGCGGACCCAGTTCAGGCGGATGTCGGAGGCCCAGTCTTCCACCAGCATCTGTTGCTCGATCTCCTGCGTGGCGACACGCTCGCTGGCATTCTGCAGGCTGGCGATGCGCCATATGCCGGTGGCTGCGATGAGGGCGGTGATGAGCAGGATGGCCCCAAAGGAAGCGCCCAGGCGCAGGCCGACGGAAAGGTTGCTGAATTTCATGGTGATGGCGGGCGCAAAAAAGGTGTCTGGGGGCGGGGCTGGGGCTCTGGGGTGGCAAGGGCCGTGGCGCATGCGGGTGGCGCAGGGCGCCCGGGCCGGGCTGTGCGTGGCATCACATGGCGCGGGTGGCGCCGCAGGGGCATGCGGTGCAGGTTGCGTCGAAGGCCCGGAATTCCCTGGATCAAAGGTTACGCCCCGGTGCGGCCCGCCGCTGTCGGGCGGGTGACAGCCGCAGGCATGGTTTCATGGGGGTTTGCCCGTAGCGGTGGTGTCCCGGGACGCGCAACCGGCGCGGGCGGCTATGCGGGCTTGCCGAGCAAGGCATCCTTGAGCTTCCAGTCGGCCGGTGTGTTGCCCAGCCAGATGCCCAGCAGCGCGTTGAAGAATTCCGGCTCCTTGAACGGCTCGCCCTGCGGCTTGCCCTTGACCGTGATCACCGTGCCGGTGCCGGGTATCCAGTCGATCATGAACTGGTCGCCTGCCTGCAGCTTCTTGTGGTCCGAGAAGATCTGGCTCATGCGCAGCACGCCGGGAATCAGCTTGGAGAACGCCGCGCGGTCCATGTTGTCCTCCATGCCGCGCGAGAAGAGCTTGCCCAGCTCGGTGGAGTCGATCTCGCGCAGCATGGTGATGCTCATGCGCTTGGGGCCCTTGAGCGCGGCAATGTCCTGCGGCGTGTGGGCTTTCTTTTCGAGATACAGGCCGGCCGTGTAGACCTTGAAGACCGCCTTGTAGCGCACGCCCGCCCCATTGAGCTGCAGGCTGCTGCCGCTCAGGCTGGTGGTTTCTTCGTACTTGACGTCGGCCACGGTGATGGTCTGGGCAATGGCACCGGCCGTCAGCAGGCACAACGCTGCCGCTGCGGCGCATCGCTGGAGGAACTTCATGCGCAACTCCTAAAAAAGAACGGTCGTTCGTTTCAAATTGTTGCTGCACCTGCTTTTTGCCGCAACAGGGTTTTCGAGTGGTTGCGCGGCGCGGCGTTGCGCTGTGTCAAAAGCGGGGCGGCCGGGAACCTTTGCTACACTTTGGGCCATGTTCATTCACCACGTGTTCATCACAGGTTGCAGCGACCGGGGAGCCTGGCCCTGGCGTCAGCCTGTCTCCTTGAACGCCTGATGGCACCTGGGCAATTGCCCCAGCGTGCACCCGTGGCCCTACCGGGGCCGATTGAATGGACCGCAGCGCCCCCTTTTGTTGCCCGGGGGACACGCGCTGCCACAGCTGGGAGCTCTTCCCGTGATCACAGAACTTGAATTCAAAAGCCTGGCCGGCGAAGGCTACAACCGCATTCCGCTCATGGCGGAAGCCTTTGCGGACCTTGAAACCCCTCTCTCCCTGTACCTGAAGCTGGCCCACAGCAAGGACGGCGGCAAGCACAGCTTCCTGCTTGAATCCGTGGTGGGCGGCGAGCGCTTCGGGCGCTACAGCTTCATCGGCCTGCCCGCGCGCACGCTGCTGCGCGCCAGCGGTTTTGGCGCCAGCGCCAAGACCGAGGTGGTGACCAACGGCGAGGTGGTGGAGTCCGCAGCGGGCAACCCGCTCGACTTCATCGAGGCGTACCAGAAGCGCTTCAAGGTGGCCTTGCGCCCCGGCCTGCCGCGCTTTTGCGGCGGCCTGGCTGGCTACTTCGGCTACGACGCGGTGCGCTACATCGAAAAGAAGCTCGAAGACACCTGCCCGCCCGACACGCTGGGCTGCCCCGACATCCTGCTGCTGCAGTGCGAGGAACTCGCCGTCATCGACAACCTGTCGGGCAAGCTCTACCTCATCGTCTACGCCGATCCGGCCCAGCCCGAGGCCTACGCCAAGGCCAAGAAGCGCCTGCGCGACCTGAAGGACCAGCTCAAGTATTCGGTGAGCGCGCCCATCGTCAAGCCCACCGAAAGCCACCCCGCGCAGCGCGACTTCTCCAAGGCCGACTACCTCGCCGCCGTGGACCGCGCCAAGGAACTGATCGCCGCCGGTGATTTCATGCAGGTGCAGGTGGGCCAGCGCATCCACAAGCGCTACACCGAAAGCCCCCTGTCGCTGTACCGCGCGCTTCGCTCGCTGAACCCGTCGCCGTACATGTACTTCTACGACTTCGGCGACTTCCACGTGGTGGGCGCGAGCCCCGAGATCCTGGTGCGCCAGGAGAACACGCCCGACGGCCAGAAGGTCACCATCCGCCCCCTGGCCGGCACGCGCCCCCGTGGCGCCACGCTGGAGAAGGACAAGGCCGCCGAGGTCGAGCTCATCAACGACCCCAAGGAGCGCGCCGAGCATGTGATGCTGATCGACCTGGCGCGCAACGACATCGGCCGCATCGCCAAGACCGGCACGGTGAAGGTCACCGAGGCCTTCGCCATCGAGCGCTACAGCCACGTGATGCACATCGTGAGCAACGTGGAAGGCATCCTCAACGACGGCATGACGGCCATCGACGTGCTCAAGGCCACCTTCCCGGCCGGCACGCTCACCGGCGCGCCCAAGGTGCATGCGATGGAAATCATCGACCAGCTCGAACCCACCAAGCGCGGCCTGTACGGCGGCGCCTGCGGCTACCTGAGCTACGCCGGCGACATGGACGTGGCCATCGCCATCCGCACCGGCATCGTGAAGAACGGCACGCTCTACGTGCAGGCGGCCGCCGGCGTGGTGGCCGACTCGGTGCCCGAGCTCGAATGGAAGGAAACCGAGCACAAGGCCCGTGCGCTGCTGCGCGCGGCGGAACTGGTCGAGGAGGGCCTCGAATGACCCGCGCCATCGACAAAGTCAAATCCTGCGCCGCCATGCCGGACGTGCGCCGCGAGGTGAACAGGCTGGACGACGTGCTGGTGCCCCTGCTGGTGGAGCGCGTGGGCTACATGACGCAGGCCGCGCGCATCAAGCAAGACGCCACGCAGGTGCGCGATGAGGCGCGCATACAGGCCATCGTGGACCGCGTGCGCGAGCAGGCGCTGGCCGAAGGCGGCGATGCCGACGTGATGGAAGCCATCTACCGCAGCCTCATGGAAGCCTGCATTGCCTATGAACACCGCGAGTTCGCCCGCCTGCGCGAATCCGCCTCTGCCGGGAGCGCCGCATGAAACTCTTGATGGTCGACAACTACGACAGCTTCACCTACAACATCGTGCAGTACTTCGGCGAGCTGGGTGCCGAGGTCGAGGTGTTCCGCAACGATGAAATCACGCTTGAAGGCATTGCGGCGCGCGCGCCCGACCGCCTGGTGATCTCGCCCGGCCCGTGCTCGCCCGCCGAGGCCGGCATCTCGGTGGCGGCGATCCAGCACTTCGCGGGCAAGCTGCCCATCCTGGGCGTGTGCCTGGGCCACCAGAGCATCGGCGCGGCCTTCGGCGGCACCATCGTCCGCGCGCAGGAGCTGATGCACGGCAAGACCAGCGTCATCACCACCACACAGCAGGGCGTGTTCGCGGGCCTGCCCGAAAAATTCACCGTGAACCGCTACCACTCGCTGGCCATCGATCGCGCCGCGTGCCCCGACGTGCTGCAGGTCACGGCCTGGACGGATGACGGCGAGATCATGGGCGTGCGCCACAAGGAGCTGGCCATCCAGGGCGTGCAGTTCCACCCCGAAAGCATCCTCACCGAACACGGTCACGCGATGCTGAAGAACTTTCTGGAGCAGCGCGCATGACGGCGCCGGCCGATGCTGCAGCAGCTTCCTCGGGCTCGCTCGCCCAGCTGTTCCAGTATAAGCGCTGGGCCAATGAAGAGTTGCTCGCGCTGGGCGAAGCCTCGCAGGCCACGCTGCCCGAGGGCGATCACCGGCTCTTTGTGCGCATCCTGAACCACACCTACGTGGTGGACCGCATCTTCGCGAGCCACCTTCAAGGCCTGCCGCAAACCACCTACACGGCCACCAACACCGAGGAAACGCCCGCATTGCCGGCCCTGCGCGAGGCGGTCCGCGCGTCGGACGACTGGTATGCGCAGTACGCGAACGGGCTCACCGCAGACCAGCTGGCCGAGCCCGTGCAGTTCCGCTTCACCGACGGCGACACCGGCACCATGACGCGGGCCGAGATACTGAACCACGTGGTGGTGCACGGCACCTACCACCGGGGGGCGGCCGGCCGCATCCTGGCGGGGCATGCGGTGCCGCTGCCGCGCGACTCGCTCACCACCTTCCTGCACCGCCTGCAACCGGAGCGACGCTGGTCGTAACACCATGCCCGACAGCCACCAACTGCTCATGTTCATCGCGGCCGGCTGGCTGCTGAACCTCACGCCCGGCCCGGACGTGCTCTACATCGTGTCCAACGCCCTCAAGTCCGGCACCCGCGCGGGCATCGTGGCGGGCCTGGGCATCACGGCCGGGTGCTTCGTGCACATCTTCGCGGCCGCCGTGGGCGTGGGCGCGCTGCTGGCCACCTCGGCCACGGCGTTCACCGTGCTCAAGTGGGTGGGCGCGGCCTACCTGATGTGGATGGGCGTGCGCATGCTGCTGTCCAAGCCCTCGGATGACGGTGGCAGCGCGGCGGCCATCGCGGCGGCGCAGGCGGGGGCATCGTCCGGTGCCGCCATGCCGCTGTCCAAGATCTTCCGGGGCGGCTTCTGGACCAACGTGCTCAACCCCAAGGTCGCGATCTTCTTCCTGGCCTTCGTGCCGCAGTTCATCGCGCCCGGCACGGAGAACAAGGCGCTGGCCTTCGTGCTGCTGGGTGTGCTGTTCAACGTGAACGCGATTCCCGTCAACACGGGCTGGGCGCTGGCCGCGGGCTGGATGGCGCGCCGCATGGGCGCGGTGCAGCGCGGCATGCACTGGCTGGACCGCGTGGCGGGCGCCATGTTCATCGGCTTTGGCCTGAAACTGGCCTTCACCGAGCAACCCACACAATGAAGCACACCCCCCTGAGCCGCTTCGCGTCATCCCCCTGGGGTCGCACCCGGTGGACCGGCAAAGCCGGATCCACGGGTGCACTCGCCCTGGCAGCGCCCGTACCGTGGAATCCGCCGGCTGCCACGCGCCATTGAAGAATCAACGCAGACAGGATCTATCACCATGTCCATCACTCCCCAGGAAGCGCTGCAGCGCACCATCGAGCACCGCGAAATTTTTCATGACGAGATGCTGCACCTGATGCGCATGATCATGAGCGGCGAGCTCTCGCCCGTCATGACGGCGGCCATCGTCACCGGCCTGCGCGTGAAGAAGGAAACCATCGGCGAGATCACGGCCGCCGCGCAGGTGATGCGCGAGTTCTCCACCAAGGTCCATGTGCCCGACAGTAAGCACCTGGTGGACATCGTGGGCACGGGCGGCGACGGCGCCAACACCTTCAACATCTCCACCTGCTCCATGTTCGTGGCCGCAGCGGCGGGCGCCAAGGTCAGCAAGCACGGCGGGCGCGGCGTGTCCAGCAAGAGCGGCAGCGCGGATGTGATGGAGGCCCTGGGCATCCACATCAACCTCAAGCCCGAGCAGATCGCGCAGTGCATCGCAGAGGTCGGCATCGGCTTCATGTTCGCGCCCAACCACCATCCGGCCATGAAGAACGTGGCCCCCGTGCGCAAGGAGCTGGGCGTGCGCACCATCTTCAACATCCTGGGCCCGCTGACCAACCCGGCCGGCGCGCCCAACATCCTGATGGGCGTGTTCCATCCCGACCTCGTGGGCATCCAGGTGCGCGCGCTGCAGCGCCTGGGCGCCGAACACGCCATGGTGGTCTACGGCCGCGACGGCATGGACGAGGTCAGCCTGGGCGCGGCCACGCTGGTGGGCGAGCTGAAGAACGGGCAGATCACCGAGTACGAAATCCACCCCGAGGACTTTGGCATGTCCATGTCCAGCAACCGCGCCTTGAAGGTCGAATCCCCCGAACAGTCGCGCGAGATGCTGATCGGCGTGCTCAAGGGCGAGCCGGGCGCCGCGCAGGACATCGTCTGCCTGAACGCGGGTGTGGCGCTGTATGCGGCCAATGTGATCGACTCGGTGCCCGCAGGGCTTGAAAAGGCACGGGCCGCCATCGCCTCGGGCGCGGCGCTGGCCAAGCTCGAGCAGATGGTCACGCGCACGCATGCGCTGGCTGCATGAAGATCAACCCCCTGAGCGGCTGCGCCGCTTCCCCCTTCTCCTGCGGGAAGGGGGACGACACCCGCAGCCTGGCAAAGCCAGCTCTGCGGTGTCCTCCGCTTTGGGCCGCGCGGGCGTTGCGCTCGCGCCATGTTTCAACGTTCAATCGCGACCCCGCCGGGGTTGAAAAGGCAGGTTTCCCATGAGCGACATCCTCAACAAGATCGTGGCCGTCAAGCACGAAGAAGTGGCCGCTGCGAAGAAGCGCATGCCCCTCGACGCCATCCGCGCCGATGCCGAGAGCCGCGTGCTCACGCGCGACTTCGAAGGCGCGCTGCGCGCCAAGATCGCCAAGGGCCAGGCGGCGGTGATCGCCGAGGTCAAGAAGGCCAGCCCCAGCAAGGGCGTGCTGCGGGCCGACTTCATCCCCGCCGACATCGCACAGAGCTATGCCGATGGCGACGGCAAGGTGAGCGCCGCCTGCCTGTCGGTGCTGACGGACAAGCAGTTCTTCCAGGGCAGCGTGGACTACCTCAAGCAGGCGCGTGCCAGCTGCCAGCTGCCGGTGCTGCGCAAGGACTTCATGGTCGATGCGTACCAGATCTACGAGTCCCGGGCGATGGGGGCGGATGCCATCTTGCTGATCGCGGCCAGCCTGGATGATTCGCAGATGGCCGACTTCGAAGCCATCGCGCGCAGCCTGGACATGGCGGTGCTGGTGGAGGTGCACGACGGCGCCGAGCTGGAGCGCGCGCTCAGGCTCAAGACGCCGCTGGTGGGCATCAACAACCGCAACCTGCGCACGTTCGAGGTGACGCTGGACACCACCCTGGGCCTGCTCAAGGATGTGCCGGCCGACCGGCTGCTGGTCACCGAGTCGGGCATCCTGAAGCCTGACGACGTGAAGCGCATGCGCGATGCCGGCGTGCACGCGTTTTTGGTGGGCGAGGCGTTCATGCGCGCGCCGGAGCCGGGCGAAGCGCTGGCGAAACTGTTCGCCTGATTCTGCGTTTGCTCATTATTTGATAGCTTGTTGCGCTTGTCCATCAAGCGGTAGAGGCCTTTTTGACCATGAATGACGCCGCTGCAAACCCCACCCAGCTGCAAAGCGCTGACCCCGCGGACTGGCCGGTGGCCTCCGGCTGGCAGCCGCTGGTCGATGACTTCTTTGCCGGTGTGCGCGGCCAGTCGCTGCTTGCCTTTCTGCAGTCGCGGCTCGATGCGGGCGCGGTGATCTTCCCGCCCCGCCCGCTGCGGGCGCTGGAACTCACGCCGCCGGACGAGGTGCGCGTGGTCATCCTGGGCCAGGACCCCTACCACGGGCGCGGCCAGGCCGAGGGGCTGGCGTTCTCGGTGGCGCCGGGCGTGCGCCTGCCGCCCTCGCTGCAAAACATCTTCAAGGAAATGCAGCGCGACCTGGGCGTGGCTTTCCCGCCGTTTCCGAACCCGGGGGGCAGCCTGGTCAAGTGGGCGAAGAACGGCGTGCTGTTGCTCAACACCGGCCTCACGGTGGAAGAGGGCCAGCCCGCCAGCCATGCCGGCAAGGGCTGGGAGGCCCTGACCGACGCGGTCATCCGCCATGTGGCCGAGGGCGAGCGGCCCGTGGTGTTCATGCTCTGGGGCTCGCACGCGCAATCCAAGCGCGCGCTGATCCCCCAGGACCGAGGCCACTTGCTGCTCCTGTCCAACCACCCTTCGCCGCTGTCCGCCCTGCGCCCGCCCGTGCCGTTCATCGGCAACGGGCATTTCGGCAAGGCGCGCGCGTTCCGGGCGCAGCACGGGTATTGAGGCGCCGGCGCGGCGGCGCTGCGCCCCCGCGGTCTACCAGCGCCCCGGCAGCCGCTCCTTGAGCAGGTCGAGAAAGGCCTGCGCCGCCACGGGCAGGCTGCGGCCCGCCAGGGTCTGCACCTCCAGGTCGCGCAGGTCCATGCCAGGGTCGCTGATGGGCACGGCCACCACGGCGCCCGCCGCCACCAGGTGGCGTGCCGCGATCTCGCTGGCCACCGACAGCCCCCCGCCATGCGCCACGAAATTGAGCACCGTCTTGGCATGGTTGCTGATGAGCACCGCCTCCAGCTGCAGGCCCTGGCGGCTGCACACGATGTCGATCATCTGGCGCACCGTGGTCTCGGCGGGCGGCAGGGCCAGGGGGTAGGCGGCCATCTGCGCGAGCGTGACGCTGGCCGATTCCGCCAGCGCATGGCCGGGCGGGATGAGTGCCAGCACCGGAGCGCCTTGCCGGTAGGCGACCTCGATGTCCTTGTGCGGCGCACGGCTGAAGCACAGGCCGATGTCGGCCGCGCCGCTGCGCACCGCGTCGGGCACTTGGGCGGTGGGCAGCGAGATCACGCTGAACTGGATGCCCGTGTGCGTGCGCTGGAATTCCACACACAGGCGCGGCACCAACTCGTTGGCAAATGCGTCCGACGTGGCCAGACGCACCTGCCCCGCGCGCAGGCCCTGCAGCGCGCCGATCTCGCCCAGCGCGCGTTCGGCGTCCAGCACCGTGCGCCGGGCGTGCACGGCCAGGATCTCTCCGGCCGCGGTGAGCACCATGCCGCGCGGGTGGCGGTCGAACAGCGGCGTGCCCAGCTGCGCCTCCAGCCCGGCGATCTGGCGGCTGAGCGCCGAAGCGGCTACGTGCAGCCGTGCCGAGGCTTCGGTGAGCGAACCGCTGTGCGCTACCTCCAGGAAGTAGCGCAGGGCGGTGTCTTGCAGGAGCTGGGGGCGCATGGGCAGGGCAGGGGGCTGGAGTGGGGCGTATTGCCGGGTGGTGGCCCAAAGTATGAAGTGGTTTGCCGCTGCGGCAAAGCTGCTTGCCTATTTGGCGTTGGTCTTCCGGGGGCTGGCTTCCTAAGATGGCTGTCTGGTTGCCCCCGGGCGGGGCCCTGCGGCTCCCCCTGTCCCTGTCTGCGTGCGCGGTCCGGCATCGCGCTTTTCCCCTTCTTCTGGAGTACCTGTATGCGTCTTTTTCCCTGGGGCCGTGGCGTCGTGTGCCTGGCCTGGTTGATGGTGTGGGGCGCCAGCGCACAGGCGCAGGCCGCGTGGCCCGACCGGCCCGTACGGGTCATCGTGCCGTTTCCGGCCAGCGGCGCCACCGACCTGGTGGCCCGGGTGGTCACCCAGCGCGTGGCGGCCGACCTGGGCCAGCAGCTGGTCGTGGACAACAAGCCCGGCGCCGGCGGCACCCTGGGCACGGCCGAGGCGGCCAAGGCCGCACCCGATGGCTACACTCTGCTGCTGACCACCAGCAGCACGCATGCCATCTCGCCCCATCTGATGCCCAAGCTGGCCTACGACCCGCGCAAGGACTTTGTGCCCGTGGCCCACGTGGCTGACGCACCCAGCGTGCTGCTGGTCACCAACTCGCTGCCGGTCAAGACCGTGGGCGAACTCATCGCCTACGCCAAGGCCCATCCAGGCAAGCTCAACTACGCCACCAGCGGCAACGGCACCATCGTGCACCTGAACACGGCAGCCTTCAGCGCGCAGGCCGGCGTGGAGATGACGCACATCCCCTACAAGGGCACGGCGCTGGCCATTCCGGACCTGATCGCCGGGCAGACCCACGTGCTGTTCGACTCCCTGCCCACGGGCATGCCGCACGCCAAGGCCGGCCGCCTGCGGGCCCTGGCCGTGACCAGCGAGAAGCGCAGCACGCTGGCGCCCGAGCTGCCCACGCTGGCCGAGTCCGGCCTGCCCGGTTATTCGTCGGTGACCTGGTTCGGCGTGTACCTGCCCGCGGGCGCACCGCCCGCGCTGGTCGACAAGGTGCACAAGGCCTTTGCCAAGGCAGTGCAGGCGCCCGAAGTGGCCGAGAGCCTGGCCAAGCTGGGCGTGGAGCCTGCCGCGCCGCGCACGCCCGCGCAGTTTGGTGCCATGGTGCAGGCCGACAGCAACCGCTGGGCGACGGTGATTCGGCAGCACAAAATCGCGGTGGAGTAGCCCCCCTGAGTCGCCTTCGGCGCCTTCCCCCCGAGGGGGACGACGCCCTCGGTGCGGGGCAGCCCTTCCTTGGCGTCTCTCGCTTTGCGCCGCGCCAGTTTCCACGCACCGCAACCCTTGCGAGCCACGGAGTCAGAACGCTATGAATAACCCAACCCTCGACTGGTCCCTTCCCTACGCCTCCCACCGCAGCGCGGTCATGGGGCGCAATGTGGTCTCTACCTCGCAGCCACTGGCCGCGCAGGCGGGGCTGCGCATGCTGCTGGCGGGCGGCAACGCGGTGGATGCCGCCATCGCCGCCGCCATGGCGCTCACCGTGGTCGAGCCCACGGGCTGCGGCATCGGCAGCGACGGCTTTGCCATCGTGTGGGACGGCAAGGAACTGCACGGCCTCAATGCCTCGGGCCGCTCACCGGCCGCGTGGTCGCCGGAGTATTTCAAGAAGCTGGGCGGCATCCCCGAGACGGGGTGGAACGCGGTGACCGTGCCGGGCGCCGTCTCGGCATGGGTGGCGCTGTCCAGGCGCCTGGGCAAGCTGCCCTTCGCACAGCTGGCGCAACCCGCCATCGACTACGCGCGCAATGGTTTTCCGGTGTCGCCCACCATCGCCCGCCTGTGGGCGCTGGGTGGCGCCAAGCTGGGCGCGCAGCCCGGTTTTGCCGAGTGCTTCCTGCCCGGTGGCCGCGCACCGCGGGCGGGCGAGATCTTCCGCAGCGAGGCCCATGCGCGCACGCTGGAACTGATCGCCGAGACCCAGGGCGAGGCCTTCTACCGGGGCGTGATCGCCGAGCGCATGGTGGCCCATGCACAGGCCCACGGCGGCGCGATGACGCTCGAAGACCTCGCCTCGCACCAGGCCGACTGGGTGGGCACCATCGAGCAGCGCTTCGGCGACTCGGTGATCCACGAGATACCGCCCAACGGCCAGGGCATTGCCGCGCTGATGGCTCTGGGCATGCTGGACGCGCACGGCATCGGCGAGCACCCCCTCGACAGCGTGGAGACGGTGCACGCGAGCATCGAGGCCATGAAGCTCGCGCTGGCCGACCTGGACCAGTACAACGCCGACATTGATGCGATGCCGGTGACTCCCCGCGACCTGCTGCAGTCCGATTACCTGCGCAGCCGCGCGGCGCTCATCGACCCCGAGCGCGCGGGCGACCCGGGCCACGGCGCGCCGCGCCCGGGCGGCACGGTGTACCTGGCGGCGGCAGATAGCCAGGGCATGATGGTCTCGTTCATCCAGTCCAACTACATGGGCTTCGGCTCGGGCGTGGTGGTGCCGGGCACGGGCATCAGCCTGCAGAACCGGGGCCACGGCTTCAACCTCAAGCCAGGCCACGCCAACGAAGTGGGCCCGCGCAAGCGCCCCTCGCACACCATCATCCCGGCGTTTGCCATGCATGCCGATGGCACGCCGCAAATGGCCTTTGGCGTGATGGGCGGCCCCATGCAGAGCCAGGGTCACACCCAGATGGCGCTGCGCGTGCTGCGCTACGGCCAGAACCCGCAGGCCGCCGCCGACGCGCCCCGCTGGCGCGTGACGGGCGGCAAGGGCGTGGCCGTGGAGCCCGCGTTCGATCCCGCCGTGGTGGCGGCGCTGCGTGCGCGCGGCCACGAGGTCACGGTGGAGGAGGGCAACGGCGTGTTCGCCTTTGGCGGGGCCCAGCTGGTCCTGCGCGACGGCGGGCACTACATCGCCGGGTCGGACCCACGCAAGGACGGGCACGCGGTCGCGTTCTGACCACCGGGCCCGGCGCGCTGGCGGCGGGTGCGCAGGCTGCCCACGGCCGCTGCGCGCGGGTCAACCGGGCGCGCAGTCCGGAAACCGCTTTTGCAGCTCCGCCGCCGGCATGGTCTCGGCCACGTCGATGTTGCGCACGAGAGGGATGTACTCGCCCGGGTCGGTGAAGCGCAGCAGGGTGCTCACCACCTGGTTCCTCGGGCTGTTCTTCATCTGGCAGCCGGCCAGCTCCAGCCCCAGGCTCAGTTCCCGCGGCCCGTCGTCGGCGGCCTTCCAGGCCAGGGCCTTGTCGCGCAGCGCCTGCAGGCGCCGCAGGTCGGCGGGCTCGATGCGCCAGACCTGCACCACGGTGTGGCTGGACTCGTACGGCGCCAGCGGGCTGCGTTCCGCGGTGCTGCGCAGCTCCTGCAGCGGCAGCTTTTCTTCCAGGCGTTCCACCGTGTCGCGGTCGCCGGGCAGGCGCACCTTGCGCGACACGCCCACCGACAGCACCAGCGACTGACCGTGCAACTGCAGGCTCGGGCTGTGCACCACGGCTGCGCGCAGCGCCGCCGGATCCAGCGTCTCGATCTGCAGCTTGCGCAGCTTCCAGAGCGACGACACCGGCACGCTGCCGCACGCGGCGAGCAGCACCGCGGCGCACACAGCCAACAGCAGGGGTCGACCCCACGGTGCCGGGCGACTGCAGCAAAGAGCGGAGGCGGTAGCGCGCAGCAGTGCGGGTGCGGGCTTGGGGTTGCTCGGGGAAGAAAGGGAGCTGGGTTGCATGGGGCAATAATTACTGTAAAACGGCATGTTATTATTGTTTTGCAGAAAACTCAGGTGCCCAAATGCCTCATTCCCTTGATTTGCAGCGCTCATCGGTCCACAGCACCGCCTTTCGGCGGTTGGCCTGGGGTCTGCTCGTGGCCAGTTGGGCCTGCGCGCTGGTGTCCATCGGGCTGTCGTTGGCGCGCTGGGCCGCCATCGGGCATGCGATGGATTGGGGGCGCTGGCTGCCCGTGACGGTGGTGCCTGCGCAGGCCATGGTGGCTGGCGTGGTCGCGCCGGCAACGATGGACGCCGCCTGGCGCTGGCTCGGCGTGGCGCTGGAGTGCATACCCGGCCTGGCCCTGCTGTACACCGTGCTGTGCGTGCACCGCATCTGCCGCGCCTTCTTGCGCGGCGAGGTGTTCGGGCCGGAGGTCGTGCGCGGGTTTCGGGGCGTGGGCTGGGGCTTTCTGGCGATGTTCGTGGCGTCGCTGGTCTACCAGGTCGGCGTCTCGGCGATGCTGTCGTGGCTCGCGTCGGGGCAAAAGGGCGGTATGGTCGTGCTGAGCGTGAGCTCGTTCGAGATGAGTGTGCTGGTGGTCGGGCTGATGATGCTGCTGCTGGCCCACGTGCTCGCCGAGGGCAGCCGCCTGAAGGCCGAATCCGATGCGTTTGTCTGAAAACAGGTTCCGAGAGCGACTGCCACACCATGACGATTGTTGTCACCCTGGATGAGATGCTGGTGCGCCGCAAGGTCAAGTCGCGCGATCTGGCGGCCCATGTGGGCATCACCGAGGCCAACCTGTCCTTGCTCAAGAGCGGCAAGGTCAAGGGCGTGCGCTTCGAGACGCTCTCGGCCATCTGCGAGTACCTGCAGTGCCAGCCCGGCGACCTGCTGGCGTGGGTGGACAGCGGCGGTGATGGCGCGGACGACGGCGCGGCGCAAGAAGGCGTGTAAGTGCGCTGGTGGGGCTGGGGTGCCGCTTCCGTCAGCCGGCGCAGGCGCGTGGCAGTGGCCGTGGTGGCCTCGGTGCTGCTGCACGGTGTCATCCTGACCGCGTGGAATCTGTCGACCAGCCGCGTCTCGCCATCGCTATCGGCACCACCGCCACCATTCACATCACCGCGACAAGCGATGGAGGTGCAGTGGATCGCGCACGCCGAGGTGCTGCAGCCCGCCATGGCGGTGCTCGGCCCGGGGCGTGCGCAGGCTCTCCCCAAGGGTTCCGTTTCCGCGCCCGCATCTGCATCGCGCCCGGTGCGTGCGGCAGAGCGCCACCGCAGCGCCGACGCGCCCACCGATGCAGTGACCGGCACGGTCATTGGCACCCCGGCACGCGCCGTGCAGCTGTCCCCTCCGCAGGCCGCGACTGCCGCTGCGCCCGCGCCCGAGCTGCCTGCGTCCGACAGCCGGATGGCCGATGCACCTCTGCGCTGGAGCCCCGACGCCGTGGGCCGTGCCGACCGCCAAGAGCGCGAATGGCAGCGCCGCCACGGTGCCGTACCGGCGGCGCAACTGGCAGTGGGAGACGGCGCGCCAGCGGCCAGTCCCTTGGGTGCTGCGATTTCGACCCGCGAGTGGCGCGGTGGCGATGGCTCCCGGGTCACGCAGGTGGAGAGCCCGTCGGGCACCTACTGCGTGCGGCTGCCCTCGGCCAATCGCCTGCCCGATGTGGGCGCCGCACCGCGCGTGGCGCCCGTCAGCAACTGCCCTTGACCCCGCCGATTGCCGTGGAGCCGCAGGGCCGCATCGCCGGTCAACGCGCGGGTGGGCGCTCCAGCAGCATCGCATCCCCGTAGCTGAAGAACCGGTACCCCTGCGCGATGGCGTGCCGGTACAGGCCCATGGTGTGCGCATAGCCCGCGAACGCGCTCACCAGCATCATCAGCGTGCTCTTGGGCAGGTGGAAGTTGGTGACCAGCACATCCACCACCTGGAAAGCAAAGCCCGGCGTGATGAAGATGCTGGTGTCGCCCGTGGCCAGACCGGTCTTCGCCCACGATTCGAGCGTGCGCACCGTGGTCGTGCCCACGGCCACCACGCGGCCGCCGCGCTGGCGGCAGCGCTCCAGCGCGGCCAGCGTGGCCAGCGGCACCTCGTACCACTCGCTGTGCATCTGGTGCTCGGCCAGGTTTTCGGTCTTGCAGGGCTGGAAGGTGCCCGCGCCCACGTGCAGCGTGACGCTGGCGCGCTCGATGCCGCGCGCGGCCAGGCCGGCCAGCACGCCCTCGTCGAAGTGCAGCGCGGCGGTGGGCGCGGCCACGGCGCCGGGGGCGCGCGCAAACACCGTTTGGTAGCGCTGGCTGTCCTCGGCTTCGTCGGGGTCGTGGCCGGTGTTCTGCTGGCGCTCGATGTAGGGCGGCAGCGGCAGGTGGCCGTGGCGGTCCATCAGCTCCCACGGCGACTCGCCTGCGGGGCCGTGCAGCGCAAAGCGGAACAGCGGGCCGTCGTCATGGGGCCAGCGGCCCAGCAGCGTGGCGTCGAAACCACCGCCGTGGCGGCCGCCCGCCATGTGCACGGTGCTGCCGGGCAGCGGCTTCTTGCTGACCTTCATGTGGGCCACGACTTCGTTGCCCGTGCCGCCGGCTTCGGCGGGCAGCACGCGCTCGATCAAGAGCTCCAGCTTGCCGCCGCTGGCCTTCTCGCCAAAGATGCGCGCCTTGACCACCCGGGTGTCGTTGAACACCAGCAGGTCGCCTTCGCGCAGCAGGCCGGGCAGCTCGCGGAAGATGCGGTCCACGGGCTCGATGGCGCGTCCGTCCAGCAGGCGCGAGGCGCTGCGTTCGGCGGCGGGGTGCTGGGCAATGAGTTCGGGAGGCAGCGAGAAGTCGAAGTCGCTGAGCGTGTAGGTGCGCGGGGCAGGCGGGCTGGATGCGGTCATGGGGCTTGAGGGCCGGACAGGCCCGTGCCAAGAAAAAAGCGGGGAGGCCGCCATTTTCCCACGGCGGGGCCGGGGGCCGGGCCTACCAGGTCTTTTCGGGAAAGCCCGACCACAGCTCGTTCAGGTCCGGAAAGCGCCACTTGTCCGGGTCTTCGCGGGCGACGATCTTCTCGTGGCACCCCGGGGCGGAGAGATCCACCGTCTCGGGCGGGACGCGCAGGCCGGAATTGGTGGAGAAGAACACCTTGACGTGGGGCGTGGTGAGCGCCGCGGCCGATTGCTCGGTCACCACGCCGATGCGCCCCGAGGTCAGCCGCACGAGCGAGCCCACGGGATAGATGCCGATGCTCTTGACGAACGCCTGGAACAGCCGCGCGTCGAAGTGGTCCTGGGTCCATTCGGCCATGCGGCGCAGCGATTCGGCGGGGTCCCAGCCGCGCTTGTAGGGGCGGTCGGAGGTGATGGCGTCGTACACGTCGCAGATCGCCGTCATGCGCGCGATCACGCTGATGCCGTCGCCCTGCAGCTTGTCCGGGTAGCCGGAGCCGTCCACCTTCTCGTGGTGGTGCAGGCACGCGTCCAGCACCGCGTCGGGCATGTTGCCGCCTTCCTTGAGCATGTGAAAGCCCTGCACCGGATGGCTGCGCACCACGGTGAACTCCTGGTCGGTGAGCTTGCCGGGCTTGTTGAGTACCGCGAGCGGTACCGCGGCCTTGCCCAGGTCGTGCAGCAGGCCCGCCATGCCGGCCAGCCGCTGCTGGTCGTCCTTGAGCCTGAGCTGTTTGGCCAGCGCCACCATGAGCGCGCACACGGCCACCGAATGCATGTAGGTGTAGTCGTCCGCCGTCTTCAGGCGCGCCAGGCTGATGAGCGCGCCCGGGTTGCGGGTGACGGAGTCCGAGATTTCCTCCACCAGGCTCTGCGCGCTGGCGGAGTCCACCGCGCGCCCCAGGCGTGCCTCGTTGAACATCGAAATCACCGCCTCCCTGGATTTCACGCAGAGGGCGGCGGCGGCCTTGAGCTCGCTCTTCATGTCGGCGGGCTTGCGGTCGCGCCTGGGCGGCGGGGGTGGGGAGGGCAGCGTGACCTTGATGGGCGGCAGGTCCTCCAGCCGGCTGAAGTCCGTCTCGATCTGGGCGTCCACCTCCTCGCGGGACACCGAGGCGGTGCCGGGGGCCACGTCCCGGCCCCGGGAGGTGTCGATCCAGCATTCATGGATCGCGGTGGCCTGGATGCGGGCGAGGTCCTTGGGGTCGCTCAGCAGGAACTTGGCCCGCCAGAAGGGGTGCTCCATCCACGAGCCGCAGAACTCGTGCAGATACATGCCCAGGGTAAGGTGCTGAATTTGGATGCGCTTGAGCATGGCAAGAAGACCCCTGGACTCGGAAAAGGCGCCTGCCTTGACGCGCTGGCAGTGGTAACCATGGTAGCCTTTTTGCCCATTCGTGTCGTTCGTAAAACCCGCTACATGCCCGCCGCCGTATCCAGAGTTTCCCCTAGGGGACATGTGAATGCCGATTCGCCCTAGCCCCCCGGCGGCGGCGGCGCCTGCCGTGCCCAAGGGCGGTGCATCGGTGGCCCAGAAGGCGCTGCAGAAGCTGGGCCTCCAGCGCGACATCGACCTGGCCCTGCACCTGCCCCTGCGCTACGAGGACGAAACCCGCATCACCCCGCTGGCCAGCGCGCGCGACGGGCAGATGGTCCAGATCGAAGCCACCGTGACCGCCAGCGAGGTGCAGCTGCGCCCGCGCCGCCAGCTGGTGGTGCAGGTGGAGGACGGCTCCGGCACGTGCGAGCTGCGCTTCTTCAGCTTCTACCCCTCGCACCAGAAGACCCTGTCCGTGGGCGCGCGCCTGCGCATCCGGGGCGAGGTCAAGGGCGGGTTCTGGGGCCGGCAGATGCTGCACCCGGCGTTCCGCCTGGCGGGGGGCGAGCTACCCGCCGCGCTCACGCCCGTCTACCCCACCACGGCCGGCTTGCCGCAGCCCTACCTGCGCCGCGCGGTGGTCGGTGCGCTGGCCCGGGTGGACCTGTCGGACACGCTGCCACCCGGCACCGAGCCGCCGTATGCGCGTTTTACAAGCCAGAATGGCCTCCCGCGCTTGTTCAGCCTGCGCGAGGCGCTCACTTTTTTGCACCACCCCACGCCGGATGTGGCGCTGTCCACGCTGGAAGACCACAGCCACCCCGCGTGGCAGCGCCTGAAGGTGGAGGAGCTGCTGGCCCAGCAGCTGTCGCAGCAGCAATCACGCCGCGCGCGGGACATGCTGCGTGCGCCGGTGCTGAAGGTGCGTCGGCCCACCGATGGTGCGCTGCCGCTGCACGAGCAACTGATGGCCGTGCTGCCGTTCAGCCTGACCGCCGCGCAGCGCCGCGTGGGCGAGGAGATCGCGGCCGACCTGGCGCGCCAGGTGCCCATGCACCGGCTGCTGCAGGGCGACGTGGGCTCGGGCAAGACGGTGGTGTCGGCCCTGGCCGCGTGCCTGGCCATGGACGCGGGCTGGCAGTGCGCGCTGATGGCGCCCACCGAGATCCTGGCGGAGCAGCACTTCGCCAAGATGATCGGCTGGCTGGAGCCCCTACTGGCCGAGCGAGGCCGCAAGGTGGCCTGGCTGGTGGGCGGGCAGAAAAAGAAGGACCGCACCGCCATGCTGGCGCTGGTCGAGAGCGGCGAGGCGGCGCTGGTGGTGGGCACCCACGCCGTGATCCAGGACCAGGTGCGGTTCAAGAACCTGGCGCTGGCCATCATCGACGAGCAGCACCGCTTCGGCGTGGCGCAGCGGCTGGCGCTGCGGCAAAAGCTGGCGGAGGGCGTCGCCGCCGGGCCGCCCCAAGGCGACGCGGTCCCCTCGGGGGGCAGCGACCCGCGCAGCGGCGGAGCGTGGGGGCGCAAGGTTCCCATGGAGCCGCACATGCTGATGATGAGCGCCACGCCCATTCCGCGCACGCTGGCCATGAGCTACTACGCCGACCTCGACGTCTCGGTCATCGACGAGCTGCCCCCAGGCCGCACGCCCATCGTCACCAAGCTGATCGCCGACAGCCGCAAGGACGAGGTCATCGAGCGCATCGGCGCGCAGGTGGAATCCGGCCGGCAGGTGTACTGGGTGTGCCCGCTGATCGAGGAGAGTGAGGCGCTGGACCTGAGCAACGCCACTGCCACGCACGCCGACTTGAGCGAAGCCTTGCCGGGCTGCATGGTCGGCCTGCTGCACTCGCGCATGCCCACGGCCGAGAAAAAGGCGGTGATGGCGCTCTTCACCAGCGGCCAGATGGGCGTGCTGGTCAGCACCACCGTGATCGAGGTGGGCGTGGACGTGCCCAACGCCTCGCTCATGGTCATCGAGCATGCCGAGCGCTTTGGCCTGTCGCAGCTGCACCAGCTGCGCGGCCGCGTGGGGCGCGGCGCGGCGGCGTCCGCCTGCGTGCTGCTGTATGCCACCAACGACAGCGGCCGCGTGGGCGAGACCGCCAAGGAGCGCCTGCGTGCCATGGCCGAGACCAACGACGGCTTCGAGATCGCCCGGCGCGACCTGGAGATCCGGGGCCCCGGCGAGTTCCTGGGCGCGCGCCAGTCGGGCGACGCGCTGCTGCGTTTTGCCGACCTGGCCACCGACACCGTGCTGCTCGACTGGGCCCGCGAACTGGCGCCGGTGATGCTGGACCGCCACCCGGACCTGGCGGCGCAACACGTGGCGCGCTGGTTGGGTGGAAAATCGGACTATCTGAAGGCATGAAGATGACATTCCCCCCAAGCCGCCGCGCGCGCAGCATGGGCAGGGGACTGCCATTCACCCCCAGCCCAGGAACAGACCATGACCCTGACCGAACTCAAATACATCGTCGCCGTGGCGCGCGAGAAGCACTTTGGCCATGCGGCCGATGCCTGCTATGTCTCGCAGCCCACGCTGTCGGTCGCGATCAAGAAGCTGGAGGAAGAGCTCGACGTGAAGCTCTTTGAGCGCAGCGCGGGCGAGGTCTCGGTCACGCCGCTGGGCGAGGAGATCGTGCGCCAGGCCCAGAGCGTGCTGGAACAGGCGGCGGCCATCAAGGAAATCGCCAAGCGCGGCAAGGACCCGCTGGCCGGCCCGCTGACCCTGGGCGTGATCTACACCATCGGGCCCTATCTGCTGCCCGACCTGGTGCGCCAGGCCATCGGCCGCTCGCCGCAGATGCCGCTCATGCTGCAGGAGAACTTCACGGTGAAGCTGCTGGAAATGCTGCGCACGGGCGAGATCGACTGCGCCATCCTGGCCGAGCCGTTTCCGGACACGGGCCTGGCCATGGCGCCGCTGTACGACGAGCCCTTCATGGCGGCGGTGCCCAGTTCGCACCCGCTGGCGGCCAAGAAATCCGTGACGGCCGCCGAACTCAAGAGTGAAACCATGCTGCTGCTGGGGGCGGGCCACTGCTTTCGCGACCACGTGCTGGAGGTCTGCCCCGAGTTCGCGCGCTTTGCGAGCAATGCCGAGGGCATCCGCAAGTCCTTCGAGGGCTCGTCGCTGGAGACCATCAAGCACATGGTGGCCGCGGGCATGGGCGTGACCCTGGTGCCGCGCCTGTCGGTGCCGCGCGACGCCCTGCTGACCGTGTCACGCCGCCGCAAGAGCGACGAGACCTACATCCGCTACCTGCCCATCCGTGAAGAGGACGGGGGGCCGCCGCCCATGCGCCGCGTGGTGCTGGCATGGCGGCGCAGCTTCACGCGCTACGAAGCCATCGCGGCACTGCGCAACGCCGTGTATGCCTGCGAGCTGCCCGGCGTCAAGCGCCTGTCCTGACCCAGCCTGCGCGGGACTACACTCTCGCCCCGCATGGCGTGCGGCTGCTTTCGGGCGGCACGCCGCGGGCGGCGCCAACGGGCCGCCCGCACCGCGGGGCTGCGCCACATGCGCACCGCGGGCGCCCTGCGCACTCCACAACCCAAGGAAAGCAATAGATGAAAAAAATCCTGATGGCCGCCGGCCTGGCCCTGGGCCTGGCCGCGTGCACCAGCATGCCCACCAACGCACCCTCGGCGGGCACGGTCAAGAAGGCCGACATGGACCGCCTGGTGGCCGTGCTGCCCGCCGCAGCGCAAGGCAGCTTCACCGAGTTCCTGGCCCAGGCCGCGCGCGAGAACCCGCTGCTGCGCGCCAGCGTCTCGGCCTATGCGGCCAAGCAGCCGCTGGCGGGCGATGACCTGGTCAACATCGGCCGCCTGCTCGGCCTGTACAACCGCCTGCACAACCAATCCGCGGTGATCGACGCCACGGCGAAGATGGTGGCGCTCCCCACCTTCCGGTCCGAGAAAGTGCCGCCGCACGAGGACAAGTCCATCATCGCCTTCGGCGCGCTGGTGGAACGCATGGCCCGCGATTTTGGCCTGCAGTACCGCAATGTGGACAACCGCATCTTTGAAGTGAAGCTGCCCGGCACGGGCAAGGAGGAGTTCGGCATCCTCACGCACGCCGACGTGGTGCCCGTGGTGGCCGACGAATGGGTGTTGGACGACGGCACGCGCCTCGATCCCTTCAAGCTCACGCGCGTGGGCGGCAACCTGTACGGCCGCGGCTCCATCGACGACAAGGGCTCGATCGCCGCCGTGCTGTATGCGATGAAGACGGTCAAGGACAGCGGCCTGCCGCTGTCGCGCACCATCCGCCTCATGATCGAGACGACGGAAGAGACCGGTGGCGACGCCATGAAGTACTACCGCGCCAGGACCGAGCTGCCCGAGTACAACATCGTGCTCGACAGCAAGTACCCCGCCGTGGTGGCCGAGAAGGGGTCTGGCGCATTGCGCGCCTCGTTCGCGCTGGGATCGATGGCTAGCGTCAGCGCCACCGCCATCACCGCCATGGCCGGCGCCGCATCGGCCAACGCCGTGCCGCAGACCGCCACGGCCAGGCTGCAGGGAGGCAACACCGCCGACGTGTCGGCGCGCCTGAACGCTGCCAAGGCGGCCTTCATCGAGAAGTACAAGCCGCAGGGCGGGCCTTTCAGCATCGATGTCACGCAGGACGGCGCAGCCGTGCAGGTCAAGGTCACCGGCGCATCGGCCCACGGCTCGCGCCCTGAAGAAGGCGTGAACCCGCTGCCGCGCCTGGCGCTGTTCCTGAAGGCATCCGGCGTGGTGCTCGCCCCCAACGGCTACGCGCAGGCCGTGCGCTACCTCACCGACCTGTACGGCACCGACTACCTGGGCCGCACTCTGGGTCTGGCCTACAGCGACGATTTCATGGGCCCGCTGACGATGTCGCCCAACCTCATCCGCGAGAAGGATGGCAAGGTCGACGTGCTGGTCAATGTGCGCATGCCCCGCGGCAGCACGCCCGAGGCGCTCTCCCAGGCGACGGCCGCGAAGATCAAGGCCTGGGGCGCCCAGGCCGGCGTGGCGGTGGAGGTGGACCACAGCCAGGGCAACTGGATGGCCCGCGATCCCCAGGGCGCCTGGCTCTCCACGCTGCTCAACACCTTTGGCGACACCACGGGACTGGAAGCCAAGCCCGTGCCCACGGCCGGCAGCACCACGGCCAAGCTCATGCCCAACGCCATCAACTTCGGCCCCGCCATGCCGGGCAAGAAGTACACGGCCCACAACGCCAAGGAGTTCAAGGAAGTGGTGGACCTGGACGCGGACATGCAGATGTTCACCGAGATGCTCGTGCGCATCGGGAATTTGAGCCAGATGCAGTGATGGCTTTGGCGCCTGCGCTACAGTGACCACCAGCCGCCGCGCGCCGTGGCCCGGAGCCTTCCGGGCTGCGATGGCGCGGCGGATTCCATCGATTGACCCCCATTCCAACGAAGGAGCTTCCCATGGCCAAGGCCCCCAAGACCACCGCAGCCCCCAGCATCAACATCGGCATCAGCGACAAGGACCGCGCCGCGATCGCGCAAGGCCTCTCGCGCCTGCTGGCCGACACCTACACGCTGTACCTGACCACGCACAACTTCCACTGGAACGTGACGGGCCCCATGTTCAACACGCTGCACACCATGTTCATGGCGCAGTACACCGAACTGTGGAACGCGGTGGACCCGATCGCCGAGCGCATCCGCTCGCTGGGCCATGTGGCGCCCGGCTCGTACGCCGAGTTCGGCAAGCTCGCCACGGTGCCCGACGCGCCCGCCAAGCCGCCCAAGGCGCTCGATATGGTGCGTGTGCTGGTCGAAGGCCACGAGGCCGTGGCCCGCACCGCCCGCAGCCTGTTCCCGCTGGCGGACAAGGCCAGCGACGAGCCCACGGCGGACCTGCTGACGCAGCGCCTGACGGTGCACGAGCAGACGGCGTGGATGTTGCGCTCGCTGCTGGAGGAGTAGCCGCACCGCAGCCCTGGACGCGGGGCGGCGCCCGCGTGCGCCCCGAGGGGACGGAAGTGCGTGTTGTCCTACAGGGGGCCGCCTGGCTTGTGTGGATGATCCGGGCTTGGGCATGCCGCCTGCTGCCGTGGGGCGACGTCAGGGGCATGGAGGACAAGAAAATCTGTGATGTATGCGAATCCTCTACGTGGAAGACAACGCCGAACTGCGCGAGACCATTGGCATGCTGATGGAGGGCGAAGGCCAGACGGTGACTTCGTGCGCCACGGCCGAAGAAGCCCTGGAGCTTGATGCCCTGCAGTCCTACGACCTGCTGGTCTCGGACGTGAGCCTGCCCGGCATTTCGGGGACGGATCTCGCGCGCCGGCTGCTGGCACAGGACCCGCAACGCTGGGTGGTCCTGTGCTCGGGCTATGAGCTGGGCCACTATCCCGGCGCCTGGGGCCCCAATGTCCGGACCTTGCTCAAGCCCTTCGACCTGGAGGACCTGGAGCAGCTGCTGAGTTCCATCCGCGAGGCCGTGGCGCGCCCCGTCGCCTGACGCGCCACCGCGGTGCCGGCTCAGGCCGGCGGTGCCTTGCGATCGCCGGGCGCAGGCGAGACCCGGGGCAGGGTCACGCGAAAAGAGGTGCTTGCGTCCTGTGAGCACACCTCGATGTTCCCCGAGTGCGCGCGAACGATCTGGTGCGCGATGAACAGTCCCAGCCCCAGCCCCTGGTGGCGTCCCGGCTCTCTTTCCCGTCCGTGGAACGGGTCGAAAAGATGGGGCAGCAGGCCTGGCGGTATCACGCCCCCGTTGGCCACCGAGACCGACACGCTCCCCGCCTGGGTTCCGTCCACCGCGATGCGCACGGGTTGCGCGGGATCGCCGTGGTGGATGGCATTGCCCACCAGGTTGGTCATCACCTGGCACATGCGCTCGGCGTCCCAGACCCCGGCCAGGTCCCCCGCCAGCGTGGACTCGATGCGGTGGGCCGGGAACCCGGTCTGCACCTCGTCCAGCGCGCGCTGCACCACGGCCTGCATGCCGACGGGGCCCAGCTGCAGGGCCAGCCCGCCCGCGTGGCGTATGCGGGTGACGTCCAGCAGGTCTTCGATCATCCGGCCCATGCGCTGGCTGCTGCTGAGCACCCGGTCGGCCATCGCGCCCACCTTCTCGGCATCGGGCTGGCGCTTGAGCACCGTGGCGGCCGCCGTGATCGACATCAGGGGCGTGCGCAGGTCGTGGCTCAGCACTGCCATGAACATCTCGTTGATGCGCAGTGCCGCCGTGCGCTCCTTCAGTTCGTGGGCCAGGGCCTGCTTGCGCCGGTGCAGCTCGAAGAACACGTTGGCCTTGCTGGTGAGCACGTGCGGTTCGATGGGCTTGTACAGAAAGTCCACCGCACCGCTTTCGTAGCCCCGGAACTGCCAGTTCTGCTCGCGGGAACCGGCGGTCATGAAGATCAGCGGAATATGGCGCGTGCGCTCGCTGCCGCGGATCAGTTCGGCCAGCTCGAAGCCATTCATCTCCGGCATCTGCACATCGAGCAGGGCCAGCGCCACGTCCCCGTGGGCGAGCAGCAGCTCCAGTGCCTGCGGGCCGGACTGGGCCTTCAGGATGTCGAGGCCGTCGCGCTGCAGCAGCGCTTCCAGCGCGATCAGGTTTTCAGGAATGTCATCGACGAGCAGGCATTTGATGCGGTCGGTGTGTGGCATGGTCTTCGCGTGCGGGGAGAGGATGTGGGCGTCGGGGTGGGTAAGGGCGCGGTGCATCACAGCAGGCGCTGGCGGTGCAGGTCTGCGATCAGATCGGCAATGCCTTTGGGGGGCAGGACGTGGTGGGCCTCGGTGCAGGCCAGCGCGGCCTGCGGCATGGTGGGCATGGCCGCGCTGGCGGGTTCCTGGACGATGGCCAGCCCGCCCGCGGCGCGGATGGACCGCAGGCCGTGGGCCCCGTCCTCGTTGGCGCCCGAGAGCAGGATGCCCACCAGGCGGCCGCCATACTGGTCGGCCGCGGATTCGAAGAGCACGTCGATCGAGGGGCGCGAGAAATGCACGGGCGCGTCCACGGACAGCGCGATGCCCGGCCCCGCATCCACCAGCAGGTGGTAGTCCGGCGGCGCGAAGTACACCGCGCCCGGGGCGATGGACTGCTTGTCCTGCGCTTCGTGCAGGGGGAGCGCGCAGCGTTGCCGGAAGATCTCCGCCAGCAGGCTGCGCCGGTCGCGGGGCAGGTGCAGCACGATCAGCACTGCGGCGCGCAGGCTGGCGGGCAGCGCGGGCAGCACCTGCATGAGCGCATCGATGCCGCCGGAGGACCCGCCCACCACGATGGCGTCGTAGCCCTCCAGGGGCTCGGCTGGCGGGTGTCGTGGCCGCGTCACAGGCCCGCCTTCTTGCGGTAGATGCGGTCCTCGGGCACGAGGTCGTCAAAGGCATCCGCCTGGCCGGAGAACCGCAGCGACTCCTTGGAGCCCAGGCCCAGGAAGCCCCGGTGGCACAGCGCGTCGCGGAACAGCCCCAGCGCCCGGTCCTGCAGTTCGCGCTCGAAGTAGATGAGCACGTTGCGGCAGGAGACCAGGTGCATCTCGGCGAACACGCTGTCGGTGGCCAGGCTGTGGTCCGAGAACACCATGTGCTCCTTGAGCGACTTGTCGAACACCGCCCGCCCGTAGTGAGCCGAGTAGTAGTCCGACAGGGAGCTGCGCGCGCCCGAGCGGGCATGGTTCTCGGTGAAGGACGCGACACGGGCCACGTCGAACACGCCGGCCTCGGCGGCATGCAGCGCATGGGGGTTGATGTCGGTGGCGTAGATCAGCGTGCGCTCGAGCAGGCCTTCCTCGTGCAGCAGGATGGCCAGCGAATACACCTCCTCGCCCGCGCTGCAGCCCGCCACCCAGACCTTGAGCGACGGGTAGGTGCGCAGCAGGGGCACCACCTCGTTGCGCAGCGACAGGAAGTAGCTTGGGTCGCGGAACATGTCGCTGACCTGCACCGTGAGGTACTCGAGCAGTGCCGGGAACACCGCGGGCTCGTGCAGCACGCGGTCCTGCAGCTGCGAGAGCGTCTGGCACTGGAACTGCAGCAGGGCCGTGTTCAATCGCCGCTTGAGGGACGCCTGCGCATAGCCCCTGAAATCGTAGTGGTAGCGGTGGTAGATCGCATCGATCAGCAGGCGCTGCTCGATGTCCGCCGTGCGTGCCTTCTTGCGGTGGGGCATGGTGCGCTGCCGGGTTACTTGGGCATCCAGACCCGCACCAGCGACAGCAGCTTTTCCACGTCGAGCGGCTTGGCGATGTAGTCGTTGGCTCCGGCCGCCAGGCATTTTTCCTGGTCGTCCTTCATGGCCTTGGCGGTGAGCGCGATGATGGGCAGGCGCCGCCATTCCGGGCGGGCGCGAATCTCGCGCATGGCGGTGTAGCCGTCCATCTCCGGCATCATGATGTCCATGAGCACGAGGTCGATGGCATGGGCGCTCGCGCCGCTGTCGGCGCGGGCCAGGGCGTCCAGCGCCTCGCGGCCGTTGCGGGCGATCTCCACGCGGATGCCCGAGGGCTCGAGGATGCTGGAGAGCGCGAACACGTTGCGCACGTCGTCCTCCACCACGAGCACGGTGCGCCCTTCCAGGGCCGTGTCCCGGTTGCGGGCCACCTGCAGCATCTGGCGGTGTTCGGCGGACAGCTCGGACTCCACCTGGTGCAGGAACAGCGTGACTTCGTCCAGCAGCCGCTCGGGCGAGCGGGCGTCCTTGATGATGATGGACTTGGAGAAGCGCCGCAGCAGCTGTTCCTCGTCGCGCGACAGCGCCCTGCCGGTGTACACGATGACGGGCGGGAACGACACGCCGTCCTGCTCGGTCATCTGCTGCAGCAGCTCGTAGCCGTTCAGGTCGGGCAGGTTCAGGTCCATCACCATGCAGTCGAAGGTCGCGCCGCGCAGGTGTTCGAGGGCGGCGGCGGCGGTGCCGGCGCAGACGATCTCCACGCCATCGCGGCTGAGCAGGTGGCGCACGCTTTCCCGCTGGCGCTCGTCGTCTTCGACCACCAGCACGCGGTGCATGTTCTGGGTGAACTTGGCCTCCAGGCGTTCCAGCGCATGCACCAGTTCCTCGCGCTTGACCGGCTTGAGCGCGTAGCCCACGGCGCCCCGGCCCATGGCTTCCTGCGAATAGTCGGCCACCGACACCACGTGCACGGGGATGTGGCGCGTGGCCGGGTTGCGCTTGAGCTGGTCGAGCACGCCCAGCCCCGAGAAGTCCGGCAGGTTCACGTCCAGCACGATGGCGCTGGGCAGGCTCTGCGTGGCGGCCAGCATGCCGTCGGCGGCGTTCAGGGCCACGGCGCACTCGAAGCCCATTTCCTGGGCCAGGTCGCGCAGGATGTGCGCAAAGCGTTCGTCGTCCTCGATGATGAGAATGCTGCGCGCACCGGCACGCGGCAGTGGCGCCGGGCCCGCGCGGGTGCCCGGAGGGGGCGGGGCGTCCTGCGGCGCCGCGGCAGGCAGCCGCGCGGGCGCATCGGCGGGCGGGGCGGGCTCCGCCCGCACGCTCGCGGGCAGGAGGGGCGCCACCGGCATGGCCGCTTCCAGCTGCAGGGGCAGGACCAGCGTGAACACGCTGCCCTGGCCGGGCGTGCTTTCCACGGTGATGTGCCCGCCCAGCAGCTGCGCCAGGTCGCGTGAGATCGACAGGCCCAGGCCCGTGCCGCCGTACTTGCGGTGGGTGCTGCCATCGGCCTGGCGGAAGGCTTCGAAGATCAGTTCCTGCTGGTGCGCGGGAATGCCGATGCCGGTGTCCTTGACCACGAACGACAGCGTGTCGCCGGGGTTGCGGGACACGTGCAGCGCCACCGAGCCCTGCTCGGTGAACTTGATCGCATTCGACAGCAGGTTCTTGAGCACCTGTCCCAGGCGCAGGGGGTCGGTGTCCATGGTCGCGGGCACGTCCGGGGCCACGGTGGCGTTGAGCGCCAGGCCCCTTTCCTGGGCCAGCGGGCGCAGCGGGTCCACCAGTGCCTGCACGGCCCGTGCGATGGAAACCGGCTCCACGGCCACGGTGGCCTGGCCTGCCTCGATCTTGGACAGATCCAGGATGTCATTGATGAGCGCCAGCAGGTCGTTGCCGGCCGCGTAGATGGTCTGCGCGTACTTCACCTGGTCGCCGCTGAGGTTGCCGGGCTTGTTGTCCGACAGCAGCTTGGCCAGGATCAGCGTGGAGTTGAGGGGCGTGCGCAGCTCATGGCTCATGTTGGCCAGGAATTCGCTCTTGTACTGGCTCGACAGTTCCAGCTCGCGGGCCTTGTCGGTCAGCGCGCTCTGGGCGCGCAGGAGCTGTTCGCGCTGGTGCTCGAGCTGCTGGGTCTGCTCTTCCAGGTGCGCGTTGGTCTGCTCCAGCTCGGTCTGCTGCACTTCCATCTGCGCCTGCGATTCCTGCAGCACGCGGCTTTGCTGCTCCAGCTCCTCGTTGTTGACCCGCAGCTCTTCCTGCTGCATCTGCAGCTCCTCGGACTGGCGCTGGGTTTCTTCCAGCAGGGATTCAAGGCGCGTGCGGTCGATGCCCGAGCGGATGGCCACGGCCAGCATCTCCGAGGCGCGCTCCATCAGGTCGCGCTCGGCCTCGCCCACCGGCCGGTAGAAGCCCAGCTCGATCACGGCGAAGACTTCGCCGTTTTCCACTGCGGGCGCCACCAGCAGCTCGGCCGGGCCGGACTGCCCGGTGCCCGAGGCGACCTGCAGGTGGCCCGGCGGCACATCGCGCACATGCAGCAGCTGGCGCGAGCGCACGGCCTGCCCGACGAGGCCCTCGCCCGCGAGGAGCTTCTGCTCCAGGCGTTCGCGCGGCAGGGCATAGCCGCCAAACAGCGCGAAGCTGCCGTGGCCATTGGCCGCATAGCCCGCGCCGACGGAGGCCTTGAGGTAGGTGGCCAGGTATTCCAGGGCCAGCTCGCCGATGTCCTCGAGCCGGTGGTCGCCCTGGATGCGCTGGCCCAGGCCGGTGAGGCCCGCCGCCACCCAGGACTGCAGGGCCTTGGCGCGGTATTCGCGCGCGGTCAGCGCGGCGGAGACGCAGATCAGCACCAGCAGCACCAGCGAGCCGCCCCACGAGTAGTAGGCGGAGGCCGTGGCGGCATCCACCCACTGCTGGCGGCGGGCTTCCAGCTGCTGGCTTTGCAGCGTGAACAGGTCGGCGGCCAGGTCGCGCACGCGGTCCATGAGGTTCTTGCCGGCATCGGTGCGCACGAGCGCCATCGCGCCGTCGGCATTGCCGGCCTTGCGCAGCTCGATGGTTTCGTTCAGCTCGCGCAGCTTTTGCTGGGCCAGGTCATCGATCTGCACCACCAGCCGCCGCTGCACGGGGTTGTCCGCCGTGCTGGCCTTCAGGGCGGACATCTGCCGCTCCACCGCGGTGAGCGCGAGCTGGTAGGGCTGCAGGTAGGGGGCTTCGCCCGTCAGCAGGTAGCCCCGCTGGCCCGTCTCCGCGTCCTTGAGGGCCGAACTCAGCAGATTGAGCTGGCGCATCGCCAGGGTGGTCCGGTCCATCGCATCGACCGCGTCGGCGCGCAGTTCGGAGGCGCGGAAATTGACCAGAGCGATGACCAGCGTGGCCAGGGCCGCCACCACGAAACCCGCCAGCAGCGTGCGGGGGATGGCAAAGCGCGTGGCGGCCTGGGGGCTCGATGATCGGGGCATGCGGGCTGGTCCGTAGTGGAAGGGAACGGGAGACTTTACCGGTTCTTCGGGCTGCCCGTACCCTCCCTGCTACATTCGGTGCGCCCGCGTGTCCGGCGGGTTTCCACCGTCCTTTTCCGCTCAGCCCGCATGCCGTCCGTATCTTTGCGCAGCCGCTTCGCCCTGTACCTTGACCTCATCCGCTGGGACCGCCCCGCCGGCTGGCTGGTATGCCTGTGGCCCACGCTCAGCGCGCTGTGGATCGCGGCGGACGGGTTTCCGGGCTGGCACCTGCTGGCGGTGTTCGTGCTGGGCACCATCCTCATGCGCAGCGCGGGCTGCTGCGTGAACGACGTGGCCGACCGCGACTTCGACAGGCATGTCAAGCGCACGGCGCAGCGCCCGGTCACCACGGGCGCCGTGGGCGTGAAGGAAGCCCTGGCCCTGGGCGCGGTGCTGGCGCTGCTGGCGTTCGGCCTGGTGCTCACCACCAACGCCGCGGCCATCGCCTGGTCGGTGCCCGCGCTGCTGGTGGCCATCGCCTACCCGTTCTCCAAGCGCGTGATCTCCATGCCGCAGGCGGTGCTGGGCATCGCGTTCAATTTCGGCATCGTGATCGCGTTCGCCGCGGTGCAGGGCGCGGTGCCTGCCGTGGCCTGGTGGATGTGGCTGGGCAACCTGTTCTGGGTGCTGGCCTACGACACCGAATACGCCATGGTGGACCGCGACGACGACCTGCGGATCGGCATCAAGACCTCGGCCATCACGCTGGGCCGCCTGGACGTGGCGGCCATCGTGGCGTTCTATCTGCTCTTCCTGTCCATTTGGGCTGTAGCGCTTGATCGGTATGCGCTAGGTGCTATGTTTTACATAGCAATCGCCGGGGCGCTCGCGCAGGTGCTGTGGCATTGGCGCCTGATCCGCCACCGCACCCGCGAGGGGTGCTTCAAGGCCTTCCGGGTCAACCACTGGCTCGGCGCCACGGTGTTCGCGGGGATCGCCGGCAGCTATCTGCTGCGCCAGCTGGCGGCCCATTGACCCGTTTGCAGACGGTGTCTCCGCCTGTCACGGGGCTGCGCGGTACCCGCTGGCCGCGGACGGCATGGCCCCGGCCAGGGCAGCGCCTCGGGGCTTAGCCGCCGAATTCATCGCCCAGTTCAAGCGCCCGCTGCTCGGCGGCGCGCATGGCGGCCTCGAAGCTCGCGCCCATGCCCGCGGCCTCCATGGACTGCAGCGCCGCGTAGGTGGTGCCGCCTTTGGAGGTGACGCGCTGGCGCAGCACGGCGGGCGGCTCGTCGGAGCGGCGCGCCAGCTCCGATGCGCCCACGAACGTGCCCACGGCCAGCTGGTGCGCCTGCTGCTGCGACAGCCCCATGCCGACGCCCGCCCGGGTCATGGCTTCCAGGAAGTAAAAGACATACGCCGGGCCCGAACCCGACAGCGCCGTGACCGCGTCGAGCTGCTTTTCGCTTTCCATCCACAGGAATTCCCCGGTGGACGCCATGATGGACTCGACCTGCACGCGGGCGGCCGCGCCCACGGCGGGGCGGGCATACAGCGCGCTCATGCCCTTGCCCACCAGCGCCGGCGTGTTGGGCATGGTGCGCACGATGCGTTCGGTGCCCAGCCATTGGGCGATGCTGTCCGAGCGGATGCCGGCGGCCACGCTCAGGTGCAGCGCGTCCTGCGTGTGGGCCCGGGCCTGGGCGGCCGCGTCCTTGAAGGTCTGGGGCTTGACGGCCCAGACCACGATGCGGGCGCGCTGCAGGGCGGGGCCGGCTTCGGGCTGGGCCTCGATCCCGTAGTTCTTGCGCAGCGCCTCGCGCGCTTCGGGCCAGGGCTCGACCACTTCGATGTCGCGGGCGGGGTGGCCCTGGTGGATCAGCCCGCCAATGATGGCGCTGGCCATGTTGCCACCGCCGATGAAGGCGATGACGGGCAGGGAGGTGGGAGCGGCGGTGGTGTTCATGTCGGGCAGGCGGAGGGAATCAAAAGCTGGCAGTTTAGGGAATCTCGGCGGCCAGCCATTGGAGCGCGACGCCGTGGGTGGCCGCGGTGCCGGGCGGGAGCGTGTCAGCGCGGCGGCGAAGGACCAGCGCGCAGGGCCCTTCGCCGCGCGAGGCCAGCCGCTCGCGCAGCGCCTGGGCGGCGGGCGGTTCTGCCGCGCCGGGGGCGCTGGCCGCGCGCTCGGGGCTCTGCAGCCACAGCAGCGTGCTGCCCAGCGGGAGCCGCGCGGTGCGGATTCCGCCTGCGCTGGCCAGGGTGGCGGCCTGCGCCTGCGCGCCCAGCAGGGCCTGGTAGCGCGCCAGGGTGGCATCCAGGTCGTGCACGGCCACCGTCAGCGCCGCAGCGCCCTCTGCGCCGTTGGGGTGGACGCGGGCGGCGCCTTCGGGCACGCGCAGGGCCCGGGGGGTGATGTCGCCGCACAGGAAGGGAACGTCCGGCGTGACGTGGCGCGCGGTCTGCCAGCGAAGCTGCACGCCGTCGGGCCGCAGCCGGCCGCCGTCGACCGGGCCGGTCAGGGTGCCGAGCCTGCGCGCGCGTGCGTCCGCCAGCGCCTGCACGGTGTCCGGCGCACGCAGCGCGAAGTCCACCAGGCCCTCGCCATGGTCGCGCAGCGTGCGGTACCAGCGCTCTTCGGGGGCCGGGGCCCGCCATGCGATGAGTTCCAGGTAGGCGCCGTCCGCAAACACCACCAGGGCGTTGTGCGAGGTGCGCCCCGGGTGCTGCCCGCCGGGAAGCACCTGCAGGCCCAGGGCGCGATAGTCGGCGATGGCGGCTTGCAGGTCGGCCACGGCGATGACGATGTGGTCCAGGGCGAAGGGCATGGCGTGGGGCTCCATGGTCATTCGTCCAGCTTCAGCCGGGTTTCGCGCACGAATTTGCCCCAGCGCTCATATTCCTCGCGCACGTGGCGCTCCAGGCCCGGCCCGTCGCTGGCGACGACTTCAAAGCCCGCCTGCGTGAGCCTGGCCTTGATGTCGGGCGTCTGCAGGGTGGCCTGGAAGTCCTCGGTCAGCTGGTGCACCGTGGCGGCCGGTGTCGCGGCGGGCACGAACAGCCCGATCCAGGAATAGGCCTCGAAGCCGGGGAATCCCGATTCGGCCACGGTGGGCACGTCGGGCAGTTCGGGCAGGCGCCGGGCGCCCGTCACGGCCAGCGGCTTGATCTTGCCCGCGGCGATCTGGCCGCGCAGCGCCGCATAGCTGAGCAAGGTCAGGCTGGCCACGTCGCCCAGCACCGCCTGGACGGCGGGGCCGCCGCCGCCAAAGGGCACATGCAGCACGAAGGTGCCGGAGCGGCGCTTGATGTCCTCCATCACCAGGTGGTTCATCGAGCCGAGGCCGGTGGATGCGTAACTGTATTTGCCGGGCGCCTTGGCGGCCAGGTCGAGAAAGCCGCGCAGGTCCTTGGCCGGCACGGAGGCGGCGGCGCCGATCACCAGCGGAAACCGCAGCGCCAGCGAGACGCCCGCGAAATCCTTGAAGGTGTCGTAGGGCAGCCGGGGCTTGGCGATGGGGTTGATGGCGTGGGTGTCGAAGCTCACCAGCACGGTGTTGCCGTCCGGGGCCGACTTGGCCACGTACTGCGTGGCGATCTGGCTGGCCGCGCCGGGCCGGTTCTCCACGACCACCGGGCGGCCCGCCTTCTCGGCCAGGCGGGGCTGCAGGATGCGCGCCGCGATGTCGGTGCTGCCCCCCGGTGGAAAGGTGATCACCAGCTTGAGGTTGGCATCGTTGCTGGCCAGCGCGGGGCCGCCCAGCCCCAGGGCGGATGCAAGGGCGGCCGACAGGATCTGGCGGCGGGACGCGGTGCGGGTCATGGAAACTCCTCTTCAAGTGAATCAGCGGCGGGCGCCAAGGCTGGCGCCCGCGGACATGCCGGGGGGCGGGCCTCAGCCCATCCACTGGCTCACGGGCACGGCCGTGTCCTGCAGTTCCTGCGAGACCACGTCGACCAGCGCCGGGCCGTCGTGCAGGAGGGCCGCCCTGATGGCGCCCTCGAGGTCCGCGGGGTCTTCCACCTGCCAGGCCTTCACGCCGAAGGCCTCGGCCACGCGCGCATGGTGGGTGCGGTTGAAGTCCACGGAGAAGTAGCGCCCGTCGTAGCCGGTTTTCTGGCTGGCCTTGATCCAGCCATAGACCGCATTGGAGAACACGATCATCTTCAGGGGCACGTTGCGGCGCACGATGGTCTCCAGCTCCCCGCAGGTGAAGCCGAAACTGCCGTCGCCCATGACGGAAACCACCACCGAGTCCGGCTGCCCGAACGCCGCGCCCACGCCGGCCGACATGGCGAAGCCCAGCGCGCCGTGCGCCCGGTTGGTGATGAAGTGGCGCCCTGATTGCGGTGCGTTGAAGTAGGCGGTGAAGTAGGGGCAGGGCGTGCCGGGGTCGGCCACCACGATGGCGCGGGGCGGCAGCAGCCGGTTGAGCACGTCCACCACGCGCTCGGGCTTGATGGGGCGGTCCAGCGATGCCGCCAGCGGTGCGAAGAAGGCCTGCTTGCGGGCGCGTGCCTCGCCGGCCAGCGCCCTGCCATCGGCCGCGTGGGCGGGGCGGCGCCCGATGCGCGCCTGCACCGCGGCGTGCAGCGCCTGCAGGCCGAGCAGCGCATCCCCGACCAGCGCCACGTCGGTGCGGTAGTTGGTGCCGATGGTCATCGCATCCACGTCAAGGTGCAGGATGGTGACCTTGCGGGACGGCATCTGCCAGTGCTCGGTGGTGGTGGAGCCCGCGCGCGCGCCGATGAACAGGACGAGGTCGGCCTGCGCCACCACGGCGCGGGTGGCATCGATCCCGCCATTGGTGCCGACCACGCCCGCGTTCAGCGGGTGCGTGTCGGCCAGGCTGCCCTGGCCGCTCACGCTGGTGCAGACCGGCGCGTTGAGCAGCGTGGCCAGGGCGTCGAGCGCCGCGCTGGCGCCAGCGATCACCACGCCGCCGCCGCAGATGAGCACGGGCGACGTGGCCGCCACGAGGCGGTCGGCGGCCTCGTCCACCGCCGCGGGGTCGGGTGCCGAGCGGTGGGCGGGAAACTGGCCATGCCCTGGCTGCGCCCACACCTCCGCGGGGTCGATGGCATGTTTTTGCACGTCGTAGGGCAGGCAGATGTGGGCCGCGCCGGGGCGGCCCGTGGTCATGGCACGGAAAGCGCTGCGCACGGCATGCGGAATCTGGTCCACCCGGTCGATGGTGGTGTTCCATTTGGTCAGGGGGCGGTAGAGTGCCTGCTGGTCGAGTTCGGTCAGCGGGAACTTGCCGCGCGCGCCCACCGACACATCCGAGGTGATGCCCAGCACCGCCACGGAGGACTCGTTGGCCTCCACCAGCCCGGGCAGCAGGTAGGTGGCGCCCCCGCCGCTGGGGCCCTCGCACACACCCACCTTGCCGGTCACGCGGGCGTAGGCGTCGGCCATGTAGCCGGCGCTGCGCTCGTCGCGGGTAAGGATGTGGTCGATGCCGTGGTCCAGGCGCGCCAGGGCGTCATAGAACGGCAGGCTGGTGTCGCCGCACAGGCCGAAGATGTGCTTCACGCCGTTGTGCTGCAGCATGCGCACCATCGCATCGGCGCCATTGAAAGGGGTCGTCATGTCGGAGGGCCTTCGTCGGGTTGGGGTGATTCGCGAGAATTCATTTAAGTATACCTAAATGAATTCTGAAAGAGCGCGTGCACAATACACCCCCATGACAGCCCCCATTGCCAAGATTCGCCGCGAGAGAGGTTCCAGCGTCTACAACACGCTGCGGCACATGGCGATTGCCTACCAGTTCAAACCCGGAGAGCGCCTGAGCGAAATCGAGCTGGCCGAGCGTCTGGGCGTGAGCCGCACGCCCGTGCGCGAGGCCCTGGGGCGGCTGGTGACGGAAGGGTTCCTGCAGCCGGCCACGCGGGGCTACATGCGCCGCCCGCTCGACGTGCAGGAAACGCTGGACCTGTATGAAGCGCGCGTGGCGATCGAGCGCGAATGCATGCGGCTGGCGATCGAGCGGGCAACGGACGCCCAGGTGGAAGAGGCCTGTTCCTACCTGGAGGAGAGCCGGCGCGTTCCCGCCGCGGCTGCGGTGCAGCGGCTGGTGGAGCTGGACGAGGGCTTTCACATGCGCATCGCGGACATGGCGGGCAATTCCGAATTGCGGCGCATGCTGCTGAGCCTCAATGAACGCATCCGGTTCATCCGCTGGATTGACATGGAAAACGTCGGGCGCGATTCCACCCAGCATGAGCACCAGGACATCCTGCAAGCCCTGCGCGCGCGGGACCCGGCCCTGAGCGAGCGTCTGCTGTCCGCGCACATCGCATTGCGGCGCGACCAGATCGTGGACGCGATCACGCGGGGGCTGGCGCGCATCTACCTGCCGCAGGAGCAGGCGCAGCCGCCCGGGGCCATGCCGCCCGCGGCCTGAAGGCGGTGAGCCTGCCTATGCGGCCGTGGTCTGCCGCACGGCGTGTTCCCAGTTCGCCATCAGCTCCTGCGCGCGCGCGCTGCCCAGCGTGGGGACGAAGCGGCGGTCGGCGCGCCACAGCTGCGAGAGTTCGTCCGTGCTGCGGTACACGCCGCTCGACAGCCCCGCCAGGTAGGCCGCACCGAGGGCCGTGGTTTCGATGACGGCCGGGCGCACCACGGGGATGCCCAGCAGGTCGGCCTGGAACTGCATCAGCAGGTCGTTGATGCAGGCGCCGCCGTCCACGCGCAGCTCGCTGACCGGTGCGCCGCCGGCGACCACGGCATCGCGGCTCATGGCCAGGAGCAGGGCGGCGCTCTGGTAGGCGATGCTTTCCAGCGCTGCGCGGGCGATGTGGCCCAGCGTGGTGCCGCGCGTGAGGCCCGTGATGGTGCCGCGCGAATCGGGCTTCCAGTACGGGGCGCCCAGGCCCGTGAAGGCGGGCACCATCATCACGCCGCCCGAGTCGGGCACGCTCTGCGCCAGCGACTCGACCTCGTTGCTGGTGGAGATGGCGCGCAGGCCGTCGCGCAGCCACTGCACCACGGCGCCGCCCACGAAGACACTGCCCTCCATGGCGTATTCGGGCGCCGTGCCTGCCTGCGCCGCGCTGGTGGTGAGCAGGCCGTTCTGGCTGGTCTGGAACACGCCGCCCGTGTGCATCAGCATGAAGCAGCCGGTGCCATACGTGTTCTTGGCCATGCCGGCCGTGAAGCAGGCCTGGCCGAACAGCGCGCTTTGCTGGTCGCCCGCCACGCCGCCGATGCGGATGGAGTGGCCCAGCAGGTCGGGGGCGATGTCGCCAAAGTGGGCGCTCGACGGCAGCACTGCGGGCATCAGCGCCCTGGGAATGCGCAGCAGCGCCAGCAGCTCGTCGTCCCACTGGTTGGTGTGCACATTGAAGAGCATGGTGCGCGAGGC
Source organism: Acidovorax sp. GW821-FHT10E03 (assembly GCF_059415205.1). Lineage (NCBI taxonomy): Bacteria > Pseudomonadati > Pseudomonadota > Betaproteobacteria > Burkholderiales > Comamonadaceae > Acidovorax > Acidovorax sp. GW821-FHT10E03. Next base: position 110,133 of record NZ_JBWKMU010000009.1, read on the forward strand.
GTTGCTCACGTCCGTCACATGCACCTGGCCATGGGTGAGTTTCCACATCAGCCAGCTGTCCACCGTGCCAAAGGCCAGGTCGCCGCGCTCGGCGGCTTCGCGCGCACCGGGGACATGGTCCAGCAGCCACTGCAGCTTGGTGCCCGAGAAGTAGGCGTCCACCAGCAGCCCGGTCTTGGCCTGGATGGTGGCTGCGTGGCCTTGTTCGCGCAGCTGTGCGCAGGCGGGTTCGGCACGCCGGTCCTGCCAAACGATGGCGTGGTGCACGGGCTGGCCGGTCCTGCGGTTCCACAGCACCGTGGTCTCGCGCTGGTTGGTGATGCCCACCGCGCGCACGGCGCTCGCTGCTATGCCCGCCTTGGCAAGCGCATCGCGTGCCGTGGCCAGCTGGGTGCGCCAGATCTCCAGCGGGTCATGCTCGACCCAGCCGGGCTGGGGGTAGATCTGCGGCAGCTCCAGCTGCGCCTGCGCCACGATGTGGCCGCCTTCGTCAAAAACGATGCTGCGGGAGCTGGAGGTGCCTTGGTCGAGGGCGAGCAGGTAGGTCATGGTGACGAGGGGCTCCGAAATGTATGAATCCACGTAGTGTCCACGGCGGTCGATCAGCGCGCGGCCCAGGCCAGCGGACGCCGAGCAAGGGCCGCCCCGCAGCGAGGGCGTCGTCCCCCACCGGGGGGAGGCGCCGCAGGCGACTCAGGGGGGCCTTCTGTCATGCAGCGACCGTGCAGATGACCTCGGCGTCCTGGAGCAATACGGGAAAGGGCTCGGGCGGTGGCGCATCGGTGAACAGGCGGTCGATCTGCTGCAGCGTGGCCAGCTGCACCATGGCCGGGCGGTTGAACTTGCTGTGGTCGGCCGCCAGCCAGACCTCGCGCGACTGCTCGATGATGGTTTGCGCCACCTTCACCTCGCGGTAGTCGAAGTCGCGCAGCGAGCCGTCTGGCTCGACGCCCGAGATGCCGATGAGCGCGATGTCCACCTTGAACTGGCGGATGAAGTCCACCGCCGCCTCGCCCACGATGCCGCGGTCGCGCGCGCGCACCACGCCGCCGGCCACGATGACCTCGCACTCGGGGTTGCCGCTCAGGATGGCAGCCACGTTCAGGTTGTTGGTGATCACGCGCAGGCCACGGTGGTGCAGCAGCGCCTTGGCGATGGCTTCCGTGGTCGTGCCGATGTTCAGGATCAGCGAGCAGTCGTTGGGCACCTGTTCGGCCACGGCGCGCGCTATGCGTGCCTTGCCTTCGGCATGCAGCGTCTCGCGCTGGGTGTGGGCCAGGTTCTCCACCGTGGAGCTGGGCACGCGCACGCCGCCATGGAAGCGCGTGAGCAGGCCGGACTCGGCCAGGCGCTGCACATCGCGGCGCACGGTCTGCAGCGTCACGCCCAGCGTGTCGGCCAGTTGTTCGACCGTGGCGGACTTGCGCGCGCGGACTTCTTCGAGAAGCAGCAGTTGTCGGGGGTTCGTATTCACGCGAATCAATGGTCTGAGGATTGGAGATACTTTAAATCGAACAAAAAGGAACCTGTTAAGGGTAAACCTTGATTCAATACGATCAAAAAAGAACAAAAATGAACGCAATCGAAAACGAGGCGTTTTGCTGCGTGCGCGGCAGGGAGCCAGATCCACCCGGCCCTCAGGGGTCCATTAGAAAGGTTGCGTGATGCAGCTGGCACTGGACAGCATCAGCAAGAAGGTTGGTCCGCAGACCTGGCTCCATGACATGAGCCTGGCGCTGCACAGCGGCGCCGTGACGGTGCTGCTGGGCGCCACGCAGGCAGGCAAGACCAGCCTCATGCGCATCATGGCCGGGCTGGACACACCGACAGCGGGCCGCGTGACGGTCGATGGCGTGGATGTGACCGGCATGCCCGTGCGTGACCGCAACGTGGCCATGGTGTACCAGCAGTTCATCAACTACCCCTCGATGAAGGTGGCGGCCAACATTGCGTCACCGCTCAAGCTGCGCGGCGAAAAGAACATCGACGCCCGGGTGCGCGAGATCGCCAGCCGACTGCACATCGACATGTTCCTGGACCGCTATCCTGCCGAGCTGTCGGGCGGGCAACAGCAGCGCGTGGCGCTGGCCCGCGCCCTGGCCAAGGGTGCGCCCCTGATGCTGCTGGACGAACCCCTGGTGAACCTGGACTACAAGCTGCGCGAAGAGCTGCGTGAAGAACTGACGCAGCTGTTTGCCGCCGGCCAGTCCACGGTGGTCTATGCGACCACCGAGCCGGGCGAGGCCCTGCTGCTGGGCGGCTATACCGCCGTGCTGGACGAGGGGCAGCTGCTGCAGTACGGCCCGACGGCGGAGGTGTTCCATGCGCCCAACTCGCTGCGCGTGGCGCGTGCCTTCAGCGATCCGCCCATGAACCTGATCGCCGCATCGGCAACCCCGCGTGGCGTGCGCCTGGAGGGCGGCGTGGAGCTGGCCGTGCCGCTGCCGCAGGGTGTGGCTACGGCCGCGGGGCTCACCGTGGGCGTGCGCGCCAGCGCGCTGCGCGTACATGCCCGCCCTGATGACATCAGCGTGGGGGGCGTGGTGGAGCTGGCCGAGATTTCCGGGTCCGACACTTTCGTGCACGCCACGACGCCCTGGGGTGACCTGGTCGCCCAGCTGACGGGGGTGCATTACTTCGAACTGGGCACGCCGCTCACGCTGCATCTGGACCCGGCGCAGGCCTATGTGTTTGGCGCTGACGGCCGGCTGGCATGGGCGCCCGCGCGCCAGGGAGGGCGCTGAAATGGCTCGCATTAGTCTGGATCTGGCGCATTCCTACAAGCCCAACCCGCAGCAGGACAGCGATTACGCGCTGCTGCCGCTCAAGATGGAGTTCGAGGACGGCGGTGCCTATGCGCTGCTCGGCCCCTCGGGCTGTGGCAAGACCACCATGCTCAACATCATGTCGGGCCTGCTCGTGCCCTCGCACGGCAAGGTGCTGTTCGATGGCCGCGACGTGACGCGCGCCAGCCCGCAGGAGCGCAACATCGCCCAGGTGTTCCAGTTCCCCGTGATCTACGACACCATGACGGTGGCCGAGAACCTGGCCTTCCCGCTGCGCAACCGCAAGGTGCCCGAAGACCAGATCAGGCAGCGCGTGGGCGTGATCGCCGAGATGCTGGAGATGAGCGGGCAGCTCAACCAGCGCGCGGCCGGCCTCGCGGCCGATGCCAAGCAGAAGATATCGCTGGGCCGTGGCCTGGTGCGCGCCGATGTGGCGGCCGTGCTGTTCGACGAGCCGCTCACGGTGATCGACCCGCACCTCAAGTGGCAGCTGCGGCGCAAGCTCAAGCAGATCCACCACGAACTCAAGCTCACGCTGATCTATGTGACGCACGACCAGGTCGAGGCACTGACCTTTGCCGACCAGGTGGTGGTGATGACGCGCGGCAAGGCGGTGCAGGTGGGCTCGGCCGACGCGCTGTTCGAGCGGCCCGCACACGTGTTTGTGGGCCACTTCATCGGCTCGCCCGGCATGAACTTCCTGCCCGCCCAGCGCGATGGAGCCGCGTTGTCGGTGGCGGGCCACCGCCTGGCCGCGCCGGTGGACCGCGCCCTGCCCGAAGGTATGTTGCAGGTGGGCGTGCGGCCCGAGTACCTGGCCCTGGCCGAGCCCGGCCAAGCCGGTGCGTTGCCCTGCACGGTGGTGCAGGTGCAGGACATCGGTACCTACCTGATGCTGACCGCCAAGGTGGGTGAGCACACGCTCAAGGCGCGCTTCAGCCCGGAAGCACGGCTGCCTTCCGCGGGGGATGCCGTCTGGCTGCAGGTGCTCGGTGAGCACACGTGCTTCTATCAAAACGAGGAGCTGCTGGCATGAGCACCACCACCAAGCCCGTGAACCAGAAGGCCTGGTTCCTGATCCTTCCGGTCATCATCTGCGTGGCTTTCTCGGCCATCCTTCCGTTGATGACGGTGGTGAACTACTCGGTGCAGGACATCATTTCGCCCGAGCGCCGGGTGTTCGTGGGCACCGAGTGGTTCGCCGCCGTGATGCGCGACGAGGAGTTGCACGCCGCGCTGTGGCGCCAGATCACGTTCTCGCTGGCGGTGCTGGCGGTGGAGATCCCGCTGGGCATCCTGCTCGCGCTGTCCATGCCCGCGCAGGGGTGGAAGTCGTCCGCCGTGCTGGTGGTGGTGGCGCTGTCGCTGCTGATTCCCTGGAACGTGGTGGGCACCATCTGGCAGATCTATGGCCGCGCGGATATCGGCCTCATGGGGCGCCTGCTGCAGGAGGCGGGCATCGAGTACAGCTACACCGGCAACGCCGCACATGCATGGCTCACGGTGCTGCTCATGGACGTGTGGCACTGGACGCCGCTGGTGGCGCTGCTCGCCTTCGCCGGCCTGCGCTCCATCCCGGATGCGTACTACCAGGCGGCACGCATCGACGGCGCCAGCAAGTTCGCGGTGTTCCGCTACATCCAGCTGCCCAAGATGCGCGGCGTGCTCATGATCGCGGTGCTGCTGCGCTTCATGGACAGCTTCATGATCTACACCGAGCCCTTCGTGCTCACGGGTGGCGGGCCGGGCAATGCCACCACCTTCCTGAGCCAGTACCTGACGACCAAGGCCGTGGGCCAGTTCGACCTGGGTCCCGCCGCAGCGTTCTCGCTGATTTATTTCTTCATCATCCTGCTGCTGTGCTTCATCCTCTACAACTGGATGCAGCGCGTGGGCACCGCCAGCAACGAAGGGGCCGGCCATGAATGAAAAACGCTTCCACAAGCGGTCGGTGTTCCTGATCGCCTACCTGGTCTTCGCCGTGCTGCCCATCTACTGGATGGTCAACATGAGCTTCAAGACCAACGCGGAGATCCTCTCGACGTTCTCGTTCTTTCCCCAGAACTTCACGTGGGACAACTACAAGACCATCTTCACCGACGAGTCCTGGTACTCGGGTTACATCAACAGCCTGATCTACGTGGCCATCAACACGGCGATATCGCTGACCGTGGCGCTGCCGGCGGCCTATGCGTTCTCGCGCTACCAGTTCCTGGGCGACAAGCATGTGTTCTTCTGGCTGCTGACCAACCGCATGACGCCGCCGGCCGTGTTTTTGCTGCCGTTCTTCCAGCTCTACACCACCGTGGGGCTGATGGACACGCACATTGCCGTGGCGCTGGCGCACCTCTTGTTCAACGTGCCGCTGGCGGTGTGGATCCTGGAAGGCTTCATGAGCGGCATTCCGCGCGAGATCGACGAGACGGCCTATATCGATGGCTACAGCTTTCCGCGCTTTTTCATGACGATCTTCCTGCCGCTGATCAAGGCCGGCGTGGGCGTGGCGGCGTTCTTCTGTTTCATGTTCAGCTGGGTGGAGCTGCTGCTGGCGCGCACGCTGACCAGCGTGAATGCGAAGCCCATCGTGGCCACCATGACGCGCACGGTGAGCGCGAGCGGCATGGACTGGGCCACGCTGGCCGCCGCCGGCGTGCTGACCATCGTGCCGGGTGCCATCGTGATCTGGTTTGTTCGGCACTACATCGCGAAGGGTTTCGCGATGGGCCGGGTCTGAGGAGATATCGCCATGTTTGAGTGGATGGCTTGGACGCTGCCCGTGGCGGTGTTCTTCATTTGCATCGTGCTGATGCTGATTGGCATGACGGTGTGGGAGATCAAGTCGCCCACGACGATGCGCAAGGGCTTTTTGCCGCTGGAGACGACGCGCGGTGATCGGCTGTTTATTGGGCTGTTGTCAGCAGCCTACGTGAATCTCATTTTTGTGGGCATCAGCGGCAAGCTGGCCCAGTGGTTCAGCCTTCAGGGCGATCCTTCGATCTGGATCAGCTTCGTGCTGTCGATGGCGCTGCTGGCGCTGATCCTGCGCAAGGGGTAGCGCGTTCGCAGGCAGCTTTCATTCCGTTGGTTCCCGTCGCGCGGCTCAACCCTTCCCCGGAGCCGGGCGACCCTTGCATCCAAAAGGGGAGATGACTATGAGGAGACAGGCACTATGAAGACGCGGTACACAGCGCTGGCATTGGCAGTTGCGGTCATGACGGGCCAGGCCGCCATGGCGGGCGAGGCGGAAGCCAAGAAGTGGATTGACAGCGAGTTCCAGCCTTCCACGCTGAGCAAGGACCAGCAGATGGCCGAGATGAAGTGGTTCATCGATGCGGCCAAGAAGCTGCAGGCCAAGGGCGTGAAGGAAATCTCGGTGGTGTCTGAAACCATCACCACCCACGAATACGAATCCAAGACGCTGGCCAAGGCGTTCGAGGAAATCACGGGCATCAAGGTCAAGCACGACCTGATCCAGGAAGGCGACGTGGTCGAGAAGCTGCAGACCTCCATGCAGTCCGGCAAGTCGATCTATGACGGCTGGATCTCGGATTCGGATCTGATCGGTACGCACTACCGCTACGGCAAGATCATGAGCCTGACCGACTACATGGGCGGTGCGGGCAAGGAATTCACCAACCCCGGCATCGACCTCAAGGACTACATCGGTACCAAGTTCACGACCGGCCCGGACGGAAAGATGTACCAGCTGCCCGACCAGCAGTTCGCCAACCTGTACTGGTTCCGCGCCGACCTGTTCGACCGCAAGGACATCAAGGACAAGTTCAAGGCCAAGTACGGCTACGACCTGGGCGTGCCGCTCAACTGGAGCGCCTATGAGGACATCGCCGAGTTCTTCACCAACGACGTGAAGAACATCGACGGCAAGCCCATCTATGGCCACATGGACTACGGCAAGAAGGACCCTTCGCTGGGCTGGCGCTTCACGGATGCATGGCTGTCCATGGCGGGTACGGCGGACATTGGCGCGCCCAACGGCCTGCCGATCGACGAGTGGGGCATCCGCGTGGCCGACGACAAGTGCACGCCCGTGGGCGCCTCGGTGGCCCGTGGCGGCGCTACCAACTCGCCTGCGGCGGTCTACGCGCTGACCAAGTACGTGGACTGGATGAAGAAGTACGCGCCCAAGGAAGCCACGGGCATGACCTTCGGCGAAGCCGGCCCCGTGCCCGCCCAGGGCCAGATCGCCCAGCAGATCTTCTGGTACACCGCCTTCACGGCCGACATGACCAAGCCCGGCCTGCCTGTGGTGAATGCCGACGGCACGCCCAAGTGGCGCATGGCCCCCGGCCCGAACGGCCCGTACTGGAAGCAGGGCATGCAGAACGGCTACCAGGACGTGGGCAGCTGGACCTTCTTCAAGGACCACGACGCCAACAAGACCGCCGCTGCCTGGCTCTACGCCCAGTTCGTGACGGCCAAGACCACGTCGCTCAAGAAGACCATCGTGGGCCTGACCCCGATCCGCGAGAGCGACATCCAGTCCAAGGCCATGACCGACATGGCGCCCAAGCTGGGCGGCCTGGTGGAGTTCTATCGCAGTCCCGCCCGCGTGGCATGGTCGCCCACCGGCACCAACGTGCCTGACTACCCCAAGCTGGCACAGCTGTGGTGGAAGAACGTGGCCCAGGCCGTCACGGGTGAAAAGACGCCCCAGGGCGCCATGGACACGCTGGCCGACGAAATGGACCAGGTGATGGCCCGTCTGGAACGTGCCGGCATGGCGCATTGCGCCCCCAAGCTCAATCCGAAGAGCGACAACGCCAAGTGGCTGAGCGACAAGCAGGCGCCTTGGGCCAAGCTGGCCAATGAGAAGCCGAAGGGCCAGACGATTGCGTACGGCACGCTGCTGCAGGCTTGGAAGGACGGCAAGGCACGTTGAGACCCTGAAGCGGTCGCTTCTTGACGACTGATGCCACCGGCAGCCAGGGCTCACAAGGTCTCTGGCTGCCTTTTTTACTCCATGCCGCCCCCCGGAGTTCCTTCCCCTTGGGCGGTTTCTCATCCCGGAAGTGCCAAGAATTCAAGGGTAAACCCTTAATTCTTGTTCCGCCCATGGACAATCACCCCATGACCATCGCCACTGCCCCCCTTCCTACGCGACGCGCCGACCTGCTGGCCCGTCTGGCCCAGCCGCACCACTACGACCTTGCCGTGATTGGTGGCGGGGCGACGGGGCTGGGAGTCGCTCTGGATGCGGCCGCGCGCGGTTTCAGCGTGGTCCTGGTGGACTCGCACGACTTCGCCAAGGGGACCTCGTCCCGCGCCACCAAGCTGGTGCATGGCGGTGTCCGCTACCTGGCCCAGGGCAACATCGCGCTGGTGCGCGAGGCGTTGCATGAGCGCACAACCTTGCTGAACAACGCGCCGCATCTGGCCCAGCCCCTGCCTTTCGTGATGCCCTCGTACCGTTTCTGGGAGACGCCCTTTTATGGCATCGGGCTCATGATGTACGACGCCCTGGCCGGAAAAGCCGGACTGGGTGCCACCCAGTTCCTGGGCCGTGCGCGCACCCTGGAATGCCTGCCCACGGCCCGGACGGAGGGGCTCAAGGGAGGGGTCAAGTACTGGGACGGGCAGTTCGACGATGCCCGGCTGGCCCTGGCGCTGGCGCGGACGGCGGCGGGTCTGGGCGCGCTGGTGGTCAACTACTGTCCTGCGCGGGCCCTGGTCCATGAGGCGGGAAAGGTGGCGGGCCTTGTCTGCGAGGACGCCGACAGCGGCCAGCAGTTCACGGTTCGCGCCCGCACCGTGGTGAATGCCACCGGCGTGTGGGTGGATGCCCTGCGCCAGATGGACGGCGAGGCCATTGGCCGCCCCGTCAAGCCGATCGTGGCGCCAAGCCAGGGCGTGCACATCGTGGTGGATCGCGAGTTCCTTCCCTCCGACCATGCCCTCATGGTGCCCAAGACGGCCGATGGCCGGGTCCTGTTTGCAGTGCCCTGGCTGGGCAAGCTCATTCTGGGGACGACGGACAGCCCGCGCCAGGACATCGTGCGGGAGCCGGAGCCTTTCCACGAGGAAGTCCAGTTCATCCTGGAAGAATCGGCGCGCTACCTCACCCGCGCCCCCAAGATCGGGGACATCCGCAGCATCTGGGTTGGCCTGCGTCCCTTGGTGAAGCCGCAGGACGACGATGGCGACAACACCAAGAAAATCAGCCGCGAGCACACCGTCCTGGCCAGCCGCAGCGGCCTGATCACCGTGACCGGTGGCAAATGGACCACCTACCGCGCCATGGCTGAAGATGTGTTGCAAAAATGCTTCACCACGGGCCTGCTGCCCGAAAAATCCGCGGGCGTGACCAATCATTTGCCCCTGGTGGGAACGCCCCCGGGGCCTGTGCGGCACCGTATCAGCGATGCCCAGGGGCTGCACTCCTATGGCAGCGAAGCGGCGGCCGTTCAGGAAATGCCGGGTGCACAGACGGATCTGGGCGGCGGCCTGACGGAGGCGATGGTGCGGTTCGCGGCGCGGCATGAATACGCCCGCACGGTGGAAGATGTGCTGGCGCGCCGCTGCAGGCTGCTGTTCCTCGATGCCCGCAAGGCCATTGAACTGGCGCCCGCCGTCGCTGACCTCCTGCAGGAGGAACTGGGTTCGGACCCTCGTCTCAGCGACTTTCTGGCGCTGGCGCAACAGTATCTGCACGCCCCTGGCTGATGCGGCGCTTGACTTCCTGGAAGTCCTTTGCAATAATCGAGGGCTTCGCGTTTCCTACGTGAAGTTTCTGCCCAGCGGGAAGTGCTGCAAATGGTTTGCGGTGCGGACGACGGGCCCAAGACTGACTGGCTGATCCGCAGCCCTTGAGAAGTTCTCTGGGGCTGTTGTCTTCTGGTGCAAGTTGGGAATATTGAAATGATCCAGACAGAATCTCGGTTAGAGGTTGCCGACAATACCGGCGCTAAGTCCGTCCTTTGCATCAAGGTGCTGGGTGGTTCCAAGCGTCGCTATGCAAGCGTTGGCGACATCATCAAGGTGAGCATCAAAGAAGCCGCTCCACGTGGCCGCGTCAAAAAAGGCGAGGTTTACAGTGCGGTGGTCGTTCGCACGGCGAAGGGTATTCGCCGTGGCGACGGTTCGCTCGTCAAATTCGATGGCAACGCTGCAGTGTTGCTGAACGCAAAGTTGGAGCCTATCGGCACCCGCATCTTTGGACCCGTGACGCGTGAACTGCGTACCGAGAAGTTCATGAAGATCGTGTCCCTGGCTCCTGAAGTTCTCTAAGGACGCGCCATGAACAAGATTCGCAAGGGCGACGAAGTCATCGTGCTGACCGGCCGTGACAAGGGCAAGCGTGGCACGGTGTCGCTGCGCAAGGATGACTCCCACCTCGTCATCGACGGCATCAACCTCGTCAAGAAGCACGCCAAGCCAAACCCCATGAAGGGTACGACGGGCGGCATCGTTGAAAAGGCCATGCCGATTCACCAGTCCAATGTGGCCATCTTCAATGCCGCGACCGGCAAGGCTGATCGCGTGGGCATCAAGGTGCAGGCTGACGGCACGCGCGTTCGCGTGTTCAAGTCCAGCGGCGCTGAAATCAAGGCGGCCTAAGGGGTAAACATGGCACGACTCCAAGAAATTTACCGCGACAAGATCGCTCCCGAACTGACCAAGCAGTTCGGTTACACCTCACCGATGCAGGTTCCCCGTCTGACCAAGATCACCCTGAACATGGGCGTGAGCGAGGCAGTCTCGGACAAGAAGGTGATGGACAACGCCGTGGCCGACCTGACCAAGATTGCTGGTCAGAAGCCCGTGGTGACCAAGGCCAAGAAGGCTATCGCCGGTTTCAAGATCCGCGAAGGCCAGGCCATCGGTTGCATGGTCACGCTGCGCGGCGTGCAGATGTATGAGTTCCTGGACCGTTTCGTGACCGTGGCTCTGCCCCGCGTTCGTGACTTCCGTGGTATCTCCGGCCGCGCTTTCGACGGCCGTGGCAACTACAACATCGGCGTCAAGGAACAGATCATTTTCCCTGAAATCGAGTACGACAAGGTGGATGCCTTGCGCGGTCTCAATATCAGCATCACCACGACGGCCAAGTCGGACGAAGAAGCCAAGGCTCTCCTCGCTGGTTTCCGTTTCCCGTTCAAGAACTGAGGCGAAGCATGGCTAAAGTAGCTTTGATCCAGCGCGAACTGAAGCGCGAAAAACTGGCAGCCAAGTACGCAACCAAGTATGCGGAACTGAAGGCAATCGCTGGCGATGCCAAGCGCAGCGACGAAGAGCGCGATGCAGCCCGCCTGGGCCTGCAAAAGCTCCCCCGCAATGCCAACCCGACGCGTCAGCGCAACCGTTGCGAAATCACCGGTCGTCCACGCGGCACCTTCCGTCAATTCGGTCTGGCTCGCGCCAAGATCCGTGAACTGGCTTTTGCAGGCGACATCCCTGGTGTCACCAAGGCCAGCTGGTAAGCAGGCAGGAGAGATTAAACATGAGCATGAGTGATCCCATCGCTGACTTGCTGACCCGCATCCGTAATGCACAGATGGTCGCCAAGGCCACGGTTCTGGTGCCTTCTTCCAAAGTGAAGATTGCCATCGCCCAGGTGCTGAAGGACGAAGGTTATATCGACGGCTTCCAGGTGAAAACCGAAGCTGGCAAGTCGGAACTCGAAATTGCCCTGAAGTACTACGCAGGCCGTCCCGTGATTGAGCGCATCGAGCGCGTCAGCCGCCCCGGACTGCGTGTCTACAAAGGCCGTGATTCCATTCCACAAGTCATGAACGGTCTGGGTGTGGCAATTGTCACGACGCCCAAGGGCGTGATGACCGATCGCAAGGCGCGCGCTACCGGTGTCGGTGGCGAAGTGCTCTGCTATGTGGCCTAACCCGCGGCATTGAGGAGAAACTGAAATGTCCCGAGTAGGAAAAATGCCCGTGACCATCCCCGCTGGCGTGGATGTGTCCGTGAAAGATGACCAGATCTCTGTCAAGGGTTCTGGTGGCGCCCTCTCGCTCGCACAGAATGTGCTGGTGAAGGTGTCGAGCAATGAAGGCAAGCTGAGCTTTGCGCCTGTCAACGACTCCCGCGAAGCCAATGCCATGAGCGGCACGATTCGCCAGTTGGTCAACAACATGGTGGTCGGTGTCAGCAAGGGCTTTGAAAAGAAGCTGAGCCTGGTGGGTGTGGGTTACAAGGCTGCGGCTTCCGGTTCCAAGCTGAACCTGGCTGTGGGCTATTCGCACCCGGTCAATATCGAAATGCCCGCTGGCATCACGGTCGCAACCCCCACGCCCACGGAAGTGGTGATCAAGGGTGCTGACCGCCAGCGTGTGGGGCAAATCGCTGCTGAGATCCGTGCTGTTCGTCCACCCGAGCCCTACAAGGGCAAGGGTATCCGCTATGCGGACGAAAAGATCACGATCAAAGAGACCAAGAAGAAATAAGGAGCTGCAACATGTTGACCAAGAAAGAGCAGCGTCTTCGTCGTTCGCGCCAGACCCGCATCCGCATTGCACAGCAAGGCGTGGCGCGTCTCACCGTGAACCGTACGAACCTCCATATCTACGCCAGTGTGATCTCCGGCGACGGCAGCAAGGTGCTGGCAAGTGCATCGACGGCAGAAGCCGACGTGCGCAAGTCGCTCGGCGGTTCGGGCAAGGGTGGCAATGCCGCTGCAGCCCAGATCATCGGCAAGCGCATCGCTGAAAAAGCGAAGGCTGCGGGTGTCGAGAAGGTTGCATTTGATCGCGCAGGCTTTGCCTACCACGGTCGCGTCAAGGCCCTGGCCGACGCAGCCCGTGAAGCCGGCCTGCAGTTCTAAGCGGAGCGAATAAAAAATGGCTAAATTTCAACCCAAAGTGCAGAGCGAAGGTCAGGACGACGGTCTGCGCGAGAAAATGATCGCGGTCAACCGCGTGACCAAAGTCGTGAAGGGCGGCCGTATCCTCGGCTTCGCCGCACTGACGGTGGTTGGCGACGGTGACGGCCGTGTTGGCATGGGCAAGGGCAAGTCCAAGGAAGTGCCTGCTGCCGTGCAAAAGGCGATGGAAGAAGCCCGCCGCAACATGGTCAAGGTATCGCTCAAGAACGGCACCATCTACCACAACGTGACGGGCCACCATGGCGCTGCTGTCGTGATGATGGCTCCCGCTCCCAAGGGTACCGGCATCATTGCCGGCGGCCCCATGCGCGCCGTTTTCGAAGTGCTGGGCGTGACGGACATCGTGGCCAAGAGCCATGGTTCCTCCAACCCCTACAACATGGTCCGTGCCACTTTTGATGCGCTCGTCAATTCGACCACTCCGTCGAATGTGGCAGCCAAGCGCGGCAAGACGGTCGAAGACATCTTCGCCTGAATCGGAGCCTGAAAATGACAACGCAACAAACCGTCAAGATTCAATTGGTGCGCAGCCCTATCGGCACCAAGGAATCGCACCGCGCCACCGTCCGTGGCCTGGGCCTGCGCAAGCTCAACAGCGTGAGCGAATTGCAGGACTCGCCCGAAGTGCGCGGCATGATTAACAAGATCAGCTATCTGGTCAAAGTCCTCTGAGAGATAGATCATGGAACTCAATAGCATCAAGCCCGCAGACGGTGCCAAGCATGCCAAGCGCCGTGTAGGCCGTGGTATCGGCTCCGGCCTGGGCAAGACCGCTGGCCGTGGTCACAAGGGTCAGAAGTCGCGCGCCGGTGGCTACCACAAGGTGGGCTTCGAAGGCGGTCAAATGCCTCTGCAACGTCGCTTGCCCAAGCGCGGCTTCAAGTCGCACCTGCTCAAGTTCAATGCAGAAGTGACGCTGACGGCGCTCGATCAGCTCGGCCTGGCCGAAGTGGACGTGCTGGCACTCAAGCAAGCTGGCCTCGTGGGCGAGCTGGCCAAGGTGGTCAAGGTCATCAAGAGCGGTTCCCTCACCAAGGCTGTCAAGCTCAATGGCGTGGGCGCTACGGCAGGTGCCAAGGCAGCGATCGAAGCTGCTGGCGGCAGCGTCGCCTGAGTGTGGCTCTGAAGGAAGGCATCTGTGGCTACTAGCGCAGCTCAAATTGCAAAGACCGGCAAGTTCGGCGACCTGCGTCGCCGTCTGGTTTTTCTGTTGCTTGCGCTGGTCGTGTATCGCATAGGGGCTCATATCCCTGTGCCTGGTATCGATCCAGCCCAACTCCAGCAGCTGTTCAGTGGCCAGCAAGGCGGCATCCTGAACCTGTTCAACATGTTCTCGGGTGGTGCGCTGTCGCGTTTCACGGTCTTCGCTCTGGGGATCATGCCGTACATTTCGGCATCGATCATCATGCAGCTGATGACTTACGTGATTCCCACGTTCGAGCAGTTGAAGAAGGAAGGCGAAGCCGGTCGCAGGAAGATCACGCAGTACACCCGCTACGGAACGTTGGGCCTGGCCCTGTTCCAGTCGCTGGGTATTGCCGTCGCGCTGGAAAGCTCCGCAGGCCTGGTGCTGAGCCCTGGTTTCGGGTTCCGCATGACCGCCGTCGTCAGCCTGACCGCCGGCACGATGTTCCTGATGTGGCTGGGTGAGCAGATCACTGAACGTGGTTTGGGCAACGGTATCTCGATCCTGATCTTTGCAGGTATCGCAGCAGGATTGCCCAGCTCCATCGGTGGTCTCCTTGAACTGGTTCGTACGGGTGCCATGAGCATCCTGGCCGCCATCTTCATCGTCCTCGTGGTCGGTCTGGTGACCTACTTCGTGGTGTTTGTGGAGCGTGGTCAGCGCAAGATTCTGGTGAACTACGCCCGTCGGCAGGTAGGTAACAAGGTCTACGGCGGCCAGTCGTCGCACTTGCCCCTCAAGCTGAACATGGCTGGCGTGATTCCTCCGATCTTTGCCTCGTCGATCATCCTGTTGCCCGCCACGGTGGTGAACTGGTTCAGTGCAGGCGAGTCGATGCGCTGGTTGAAGGACATCTCGGGTGCGTTGACTCCTGGTCAGCCCATCTATGTGATGTTCTACGCTGCCGCGATTGTGTTCTTCTGCTTCTTCTATACGGCACTGGTGTTCAACAGCCGTGAGACTGCAGATAACCTGAAGAAGAGCGGTGCGTTCATCCCAGGCATCCGGCCCGGTGAGCAGACGGCCCGTTATATCGACAAGATCCTGGTTCGCCTGACCTTGGCAGGCGCTGTGTACATCACCTTCGTGTGCTTGCTGCCAGAGTTCCTGATCTTGAAGTACAACGTTCCGTTCTACTTTGGTGGGACATCGCTGCTGATCATTGTGGTGGTGACCATGGACTTCATGGCCCAGGTTCAGAACTACATGATGTCGCAACAGTACGAATCGCTGCTCAAGAAAGCCAATTTCAAGGGCAACGCAGGCGGTTGATGATGATGAAGGAAGGCAGTTGGTCGCGTAGCGGCGACTGCCTGCAGAACTGGATATCGGTTGAGTTGGCGCCCCACGATTTTTCGCGGGCACAAATTGTGTTCCGTGCGAAACAGCCGGGACGGATGGAAAAGTTTTAGGAGAATGCAATGAGAGTTTCGGCTTCGGTCAAAAAAATCTGCCGCAACTGCAAGATCATCCGCCGCAAGGGTGTGGTGCGCGTGATCTGCACGGATCTGCGTCACAAGCAGCGCCAAGGTTGATTGGAAAGTATTAGAGGACGCATATGGCACGTATCGCTGGCATTAACATTCCGCCGCACAAGCACGCGGAAATCGGTTTGACCGCCATTTTTGGCATTGGTCGCACCCGCGCTCGCAAGATCTGCGAAGCAACTGGTATCGCTTACTCCAAGAAGATCAAGGATCTGACGGATGGTGATCTGGAAAAAATTCGCGAGCAAATCGAGCAGTTCACCATTGAAGGTGACCTGCGCCGCGAAACCACGATGAACATCAAGCGCTTGATGGACATCGGCTGCTATCGTGGCTTCCGCCATCGCCGCGGTCTGCCAATGCGTGGTCAGCGCACCCGTACCAATGCACGCACTCGCAAGGGTCCGCGCAAGGGTGCAGCTGCACTGAAGAAATAAAGAGATTGAAAGATCATCATGGCTAAGTCTCCTGCCAATAACGCAGCTCAGCGCGTTCGCAAGAAGGTCCGGAAGAATGTTTCGGACGGCATTGCACACGTGCACGCCTCGTTCAACAACACCATCATCACGATCACCGATCGCCAGGGCAATGCCCTGTCGTGGGCATCGTCCGGTGGCCAAGGTTTCAAGGGCTCGCGCAAGTCCACTCCCTTCGCGGCCCAAGTGGCTTCGGAAGTGGCTGGCCGCGCTGCCATCGACCAAGGCATCAAGAACCTTGACGTTGAAATCAAGGGTCCTGGCCCAGGCCGTGAATCCTCGGTGCGCGCTCTGGGCGCCCTGGGCATTCGCATCACGTCCATCTCCGATGTGACCCCCGTGCCTCACAACGGCTGCCGCCCTCAAAAGCGCCGTCGTATCTAATCTCTCTCTAAGCCCACCGCCGCCTGTGAACGCGCAAGCGCCTCAGGCGGCTCCCGCAATGGTTTGCGGTAGATGACACAAAGGAAGCTCAAGTGGCACGTTACCTCGGCCCCAAGGCCAAACTCTCCCGCCGTGAAGGCACGGACCTGTTCCTCAAGAGCGCACGTCGCTCGATTGCCGACAAGTCCAAGTTCGACTCCAAGCCAGGCCAGCACGGCCGCACCTCCGGTGCCCGCACGTCCGACTACGGCCTGCAACTGCGTGAAAAGCAGAAGGTCAAGCGCATGTACGGCGTGCTGGAAAAGCAGTTCCGCCGCTACTTCGAAGCCGCCGAAGGCAAGAAGGGCAATACCGGCGCCAACCTGCTGTTCCTGCTGGAATCCCGTCTCGACAACGTGGTGTACCGCATGGGCTTCGGCTCGACCCGCGCCGAAGCGCGCCAGCTGGTCTCGCACAAGGCGATCACGGTGAACGGCAAGTCTGTGAACATCGCTTCCTACCTCGTGAAGACGGGCGATGTGGTGGCCGTGCGTGAAAAGTCCAAGAAGCAGAACCGCATTGTTGAAGCCCTGCAACTGGCTGCCCAGGTCGGCATGCCTGCGTGGGTGGAAGTGAACGCCGAGAAGGCCGAAGGCATCTTCAAGAAGGTGCCGGACCGTGATGAGTTTGGCGCCGACATCAACGAATCCCTGATCGTTGAGTTGTACTCGCGCTAATCGCTCGGTACATATTTCAAGAAAACCGTCCCTGAACCGCGAGGCATCGCGGTTTAGGCGCTTCACCAGCCTTACCGGTGTAACGAGCTGGGGGTATTGAGAGGAAGTCTGAATGCAAACCAATTTGCTGAAACCCAAGGCGATCAATGTCGAGCAGCTTGGCCACAACCGTGCCAAGGTCGCGCTGGAGCCGTTCGAGCGTGGGTACGGCCACACGCTGGGTAACGCCATTCGGCGTGTCCTGCTCTCGTCCATGGTGGGTTACGCAGCGACGGAAGTCACCATTGCAGGCGTTCTGCATGAGTACTCGTCCATTGACGGCGTTCAGGAAGATGTGGTCAACATCCTGTTGAACCTCAAGGGCGTGGTGTTCAAGCTCCACAACCGTGATGAAGTCACGCTGAGCCTGCGCAAGGATGGCGAAGGTGTGGTTACCGCACGCGATATCCAGACCCCTCACGACGTGGAAATCGTCAACCCTGACCACGTGATCGCGAATCTGTCGGCCGGCGGCAAGCTGGACATGCAGATCAAGGTCGAGAAGGGCCGTGGCTACGTGCCCGGCAGCCTGCGCCGCTATGCCGACGAGTCGACCAAGTCGATTGGCCGGATCGTGCTGGATGCATCGTTCTCCCCTGTGAAGCGCGTGAGCTACACGGTGGAAAGCGCTCGCGTGGAGCAGCGTACCGACCTGGACAAGCTGGTTGTCGAGATCGAGACCAATGGTGCCATCACTGCCGAAGACGCAGTGCGCGCATCGGCCAAGATCCTGGTGGAGCAGCTGGCGGTGTTCGCGCAGCTGGAAGGTGGCGAGCTGGCTGCGTTCGACGCACCGGCAGGCCCGCGCGGCAATGCCACGTTCGATCCGATCCTGTTGCGTCCTGTGGACGAGCTGGAACTGACCGTGCGTTCCGCCAACTGCCTGAAGGCCGAGAACATCTACTACATCGGTGACCTGATCCAGCGCACCGAGAACGAGCTGCTCAAGACGCCTAACCTGGGTCGCAAGTCGCTCAACGAAATCAAAGAAGTGCTCGCATCGCGTGGTCTCACGTTGGGCATGAAGCTTGAGAACTGGCCACCAGCCGGTCTGGACAAGCGTTAAGTTATAATTCTGGGTTCCCACGAATCGTGGGAACCCGGTTTTTTTGTTCCCTTGGATGGGAACAGTGCCTCGGGCAGTACCTTACACGGCTGCCTGATTTAATTTTAAATAAGGAAAAAGCACCATGCGTCACGGTCACGGCCTCCGCAAACTCAACCGCACCAGCTCGCACCGCCTTGCGATGCTGCAGAACATGATGAACTCGCTCATCGAGCACGAAGTCATCAAGACCACCGTCCCCAAGGCCAAGGAACTGCGCCGCGTGATCGAACCCATGATCACCCTGGCCAAGGAAGACTCCGTTGCCAACCGCCGCCTGGCCTTCAACCGCCTGCGCGACCGTGACAGCGTGACCAAGCTGTTCAACGACCTGGGCCCCCGCTTCAAGGTGCGTCCTGGTGGCTACACCCGCATCCTCAAGATGGGTTTCCGTGTGGGCGACAATGCACCCATGGCCCTGGTTGAATTGGTGGATCGTGCTGCAGAAACCGAAAATAATTCGGCAGCAGCTGAATAATAGGGTATAATTTATTTCTTACCGCGCGATGGAGCAGTCTGGTAGCTCGTTGGGCTCATAACCCAAAGGTCGGAGGTTCAAATCCTTCTCGCGCAACCAATATGTAGCGGTCTCCGCTCACAGCAAACGCCCACTTCACCGTGGGCGTTTTTGTTTGTGCCCTGCCATTGCAGTGAGCGGCTTTCCTCTTTGGTGGGGTGTGCATTCCAGGAGGCCTCTTCCATGGACGCAGGTTTTCTGTCCCCGGCCCTGCTGGTGGCGCTCATGGCCTATACCGTTGGTGTTGCAAGCCCTGGCCCCAGCAATCTGGCGATCATGGCGGCCGCCATGTCACATGGACGGAGGCGTGCCATGGCCCTGGCTGCCGGGGTGGTCCTCGGCTCGGTGTTTTGGGGTATGGCCGCTGCACTGGGCATGTCGGCACTCATGCGCAGCTATTCATGGTCCTTGCTCGTCCTGAAGGTGCTGGGCGGCATCTACATGCTCTGGCTGGCCTGGAAGGCGGCGCGTGCCGCATTCACGCCGAATGCCCTGCACGAGGCCTCCGACACCACGGGCGGCGACCACCTCCAGGCATTTCGGCGCGGCCTGGCGATGCACATGACCAACCCCAAGGCCGTCTTTGTGTGGCTTTCCATCGTCGCTCTTGGCGTGCCCGCCGGCGCCGGACGCAGCCATGCCCTGGCGGTCGTGGCGTGTTGCGCCGGCATCGGCGCTTGTATCTTCATGGGCTATGCCCTGGCATTTTCGACACCGTTGGCACGTGCGGCATACGCCCGCATCCATCGCGCATTCAATGCGCTGCTGGCTGGAGTCTTCGTGTACGCAGGCATCCGGCTGCTGCTGACCCGCTCAGCCGTGAGCTGACGGATCACCGTGCCAGCAGGCAAGTCCGCCCAGACGGCGAAACTTCTGGGTCTTGGTGCCACAGCTGCACGCGGTTGACGGCAGGCTCGGCAGGAGAAGATGGAATTCCTGGGGGCATGGATGATGATCCAGGCCCCGCAGGCAAATCGCCCCTTCAGGCCGGTAGTGCCTGACGCCGGATGAACCGCCCGGCCCGCGCGCCCGTGGCACGACCAGCCGCGGTGTAGCTCAGCACGCCGTTGACCCAAACCTGTTCGATCCCCTCGCTGAACTGCACGGGTTGTTCGTAGCTCGCGGTATCGCGCACGCGCGCCGGGTCGAACACCACGATATCGGCCATGCAGCCGGCTTCCAGCCGCCCGCGCTCGCCGATGCGAAAGCGTTGGGCCGACAGGCCGGTCATCTTGTGGATGGCTTCCTCCAGGCGCAGCAGGCCCTTCTCGCGCCAGTAGCAGGCCAGCACGCGCGGGAAGGCGCCCCACAGGCGGGGATGCGGCCGCTCGTCATGGGGCAGGCCGTCCGAGCCGATCATGGACAAGGGGTGGGCAATCACGCGCTCTACATCGTCCTCGCGCATCTGGAAGTAGCAGGCACCGCCGGGCTGCAGCCGGTCGCAGGCCGCCTGCTCGGTCGTGTCCCATTCCCGCGCGATGTCCTTGAGGTAACGGCCCACCATTTCCGGGTGTGGCTGGCTGCCGGTGATCAGGATGTCGATCACACCGTCTACCAGGTCGGTGCGCAGCACCGTCGAACCCGCGGTGTAGGGGTACACGTCCAGGCTGATGGGCTGGCCCTTTGCGAGGGACTCGATCAGCGGCAGCGTCTCGCGCGTGCGGCCCCAGTTCGAGGCGCCGGCGCACTTGTGGTGCGACAGCACCAGCGGCAGTCCGGCATGGCGCGCCGTGAGCGCCGCCTCCTGCAGCGCCGGGAGTATGCCGGCGAGTTCGTCGCGGATGTGGGTCGCATACACGCCGCCATTGCGCGCGGCCACGCTGGCCAGCTCGGTCAGCTCGGTGAGGTCGGCCGCATAGGCTTCCTTGTAGAACACGCCGGACGACAGGCCCAGCGCGCCCGCATCCATGGCCTCCTGCATGTCGGCCGCCATGGCAGCGCGTTCGCTGGCCGTGGCCGCGCGCCCCAGCTCGGGCAGGTAGCGCATGCGCAGGGCCGTATGGCCCAGCAGCGCAGCCACGTTCACGCCGGGCTGCGCGGCATCCACGGCGCGTGCGTAGTCGGCCATGCGCGCGTGGCGGAACTGGCGCTGGCCCAGCAGCGACAGCGGCGCCGCCGGTGCATCCGTCACCATGGGCGACAGCGAGATGCCGCAGTTGCCCACGATCACCGTGGTCACGCCCTGCGACAGCTTGGGCAGCATGTCGGGCGCATCCAGCGCCGCCGCATCGTCGTGCGTGTGCACGTCGATGAAGCCCGGTGCGATCACGCGGTCCGTGCAGTCCACGGTGCTGACGGCCAGGCCTGACAGCAGCGCCGGGTCGATCGTGCCCGTTGGCGCCAGTGCCACGATGCGCTCCCCGGCCATCAGCAGGTCGCCCGTCCAGCCGGGGCGGTCTGTGCCGTCGATGATCGTTCCGTTCCTCAGCAGGGTCGCTTGCGTTGCTGCCATCAGTGTTCTTTCTTGCCCGGCTTGTTGTGCATGGCCGGTCCATGGTCCATGGCGCCGGCATACTCGGCGCTGTCGAATCCGTGCTTGTGCAGCAGGGCCTTGAATTGCTGCAGGCCCCGCGTGGCCACCGGCCCCAGCTGCTGCGCCAGGCGCACCATCAGGATCTCGATCACCACCAGGTGGGCCAGGTACGCCTCGGTGCCCACGCGCATCACCGCGTCCTGCGGCACCGACACCGCCAGCACCAGGTCGGCCGTTTCGGCCAGCGGCGTGCCCGGCTGGGTGAGGGCCACCACGGTGGCCCCTTGCGAGCGCGCGAACTTGGCCGCCTCCACCGTGTAGGGCATGCGCCCCACGTGTGAAATGACGAAGGCCACGCCCTCTGGCCCCAGCGTGCTGGCCGACACCAGCTGCTGGTGCGCGTCGAAGATCGCGTTGGCCGTGAGGCCCAGGCGGAACAGCCGGCTCTGCAACTCGCTGGCCGTGAAGGTCGAGGCCGCGCCGACGGAGTAGCAATCGATGCGCCGCGCCTTGGCGAGTTTGGCCGCCACCTGGTCGATCACGTCGACGTCGATGCGCCGGCCCAGCTCGGTCAGCGAAGAGACGGCCGCATGAATGATCTTGCTGGCCACGTCCTGGGTGCTGTCCTCCGCCAGCACGCTGCGGTGCAGGTAGGAGCCCGAGACGGCCAGGTCCTGCGCCAGCGCCAGCATGAACTCGCGCACCGAGTCGTAGCCGAAGCTGCGGCAGGTGCGCACGATGGTCGGCATGGACACGCCCGCCTGCTGCGCCAGCTGCTCCACCGTGGCCGCCACCGCGGCGCGCGGGTCTTCGAGCACGGCGCGCACCACGCTGCGCTGCGCCTCGGGCAGGCTGTCCTGCCGTTCGCGCAACTGCTGCAGCAGTCCGGGCGTGGGGCTGGGCGGCACGGTGGACGATGGCGAAGGAGGCAGGCTGCTGTTCATGCGCTTCTCCGGCCTCAGAACCGGGTGCTGATGGCACCCGTGATGGCGCCATCGTCTTCCACCAGCGGCATCCAGCGCCACTTGTCGAAGGTGGTGCAGGGGTGCGAGATACCCAGCGCCACGCGGTCGCCCATACGGGGCGCAGCGGCGTCGCCGGCTGCGGCATCGAAGCGCAGGTAGGCATGCTGGTCGTTCAAGGCGCTCACGCTCCAGCCGGCAGGGGCGGCCGCCGCCGTGCGCTCGCCGCGCCGCGCCAGCTGCACCGGGATGGGCATTTCCAGGTCGTAGGAGATGTCGCGGCGCCCGCAGGTCAGCAGGGCCAGGCCAGGCTCTGGCACCGACTGCACCATGGCCCAGACCGTGAGGGCCGGGCGCAGCGAGGTATCGAGACCTTCGCGCTGCTCCACGTTCTTGAGGAAGCGCGCGTAGTTGCCATGGTCGTGCGTCACATAGCAGCCCGAGCGCAGCACGCCTTCCACGGGGCGCGACAGGCCCTGGGCCTGCAGCAGCGGCACCACCAGGTCGAACACGGCCGAGCCGCCGGCCGTGAGCAGGATGCGCTCGCTGGCGAATAGGTGCGCTGCGTCGCAGATGCGGGCGACCTCCAGCACGCGGCGCACCAGGGCGGTCACTTCACGTGCGTCATGGTCGTTGTCGCAGCGCGCCACGCCGCCCTCGTAGCATTCGATGCCGTCGAACTGCACGGCCCTTGAGGCTGCCAGGGCGCGCGCCAGTGCCAGTGCCTCGTCCGGCGTGCGGCAGCCGGTGCGCTGGCCGGGGATGCCCATCTCGAGCAGCACGTTGAACACCCGGGCACTTGCGCGGCGCTGCTTCCAGTCCTCGACCAGCGTGAGCTGCGCGAGCGAGTCCACGAGGAACCAGACGGCGAGATCGCCATGGCGCGCCAGCAGCGCATCGAGCGCATCCAGATCGGCATCGCAGACCACCTGGTTGGCGATGATGATGCGGCGCGCGCCTGCCTCCACCCCTGTGGCGACCTGGAAGGCCGTGGCGAAGGTCAGGCCCCAGGCGCCCGCCTGCAGCTGCTGTGCGAACAGTTCGGGCGACATGGTGGTCTTGCCATGCGGCGCCAGGGCAATGCCTTTGCGCGCCGCGAAATCCTGCATCCAGGCCAGGTTGTGCGCCAGGGCCGTGCGGCTCAGCACCGCGAGCGGGAAGGCCAGGTCATCTGCCAGCACGTTCCATCCGCGCGCAGCGATCTCGCTGGCGCGGCAGGGCGCCGCCGCGATGGGAAAGCTCTTGCTCGTGGCGTCCAGGGTGAAGTCAGTGGTGATGTTCGTCATGTCGTCTCGTCATGTTGGAGGGGCGCAGCGGGGCTGCGCCGGTCAGATGTCGTCGCGCCAGCAGGCCTTCCAGTGCTCGGTGCCCACGGGGCGCAGGGCCATGTCGGCGCTGGCGCATTCGGCCACCGCATGCGGGCAGCGCGTGCGGAACACGCAGCCCGAGGGCGGATTGGCGGGGCTGGGCAGGTCGCCCTGCAGCAGGGGGATGGTACGCCGCTGCGCCGGGTCGGGGATGGGGGCCGCGGCGAGCAGCGCGCGCGTGTAGGGATGGGCCGGCCGCGCATACAGCGCGCTGGTGGGCGCGATCTCCATCACGCGGCCCAGGTACAGCACCACCACGCGGTCGCACAGGTACTCCACCACGTCCAGGTCGTGCGAGATGAACAGCAAGGTCAGGCCCAGTTGTTCCTTGAGGTCGCCCAGCAGGTTCACCACCTGGGCCTGGATCGACACGTCCAGCGCCGACAGCGGTTCGTCCGCCACGATGAAGTTCGGCTGCACCGCCAGCGCGCGCGCAATGCCGATGCGCTGGCGCTGCCCGCCCGAGAACTCGTGCGGAAAACGGTCCGCATGTTCGGGCCTGAGGCCTACCTGCGAGAGCAACTCCTGGATGCGCGGCTGGCGTGCCGCGCCGCGCGCCTGTTTGTGTGTGTCCAGTGCCTCACCCAGCACTTCGCGGATGCGCATGCGCGGGTTCAGGCTGGCATACGGGTCCTGGAAGATGATCTGGATCTTCGAGCGCAGCGGGCGGAACTGGCCCTGGCTCATCCCCGCCAGATCCTGCCCACCGGCCTCGCCGCCGTGGTACAGCATCTGCCCCGCCGTCGGGTCCACCAGGCGCGTCAGCAGCCGGCCGATGGTGCTCTTGCCCGAGCCCGACTCGCCCACCAGGCCCAGCGTCTCGCCGCGCCGGATGGCAAAGCTCACGTCGTCCACCGCGCGCACCGGGTGTGGGCCGCTGCCGAAGTACTTGCGCAGGCCGCGCACTTCGATGAGGTTATCGCCCGGGGTCGGGGCCATGGCCACGGCATTCATGCGCTCACCTCCTGCTGCGCCTGCTCGCCCACACGGATGCAGCGCACCCGCCGGCCGGCCTCGGTGGCACTGCCGTCGGACAAGGCCGGCATGCGTGCATCGCAGGCCGCGATGCGGCGCTCGCAGCGCGGCGCGAAGGCGCAGCCCGGCGGCGGCGCGAGCGGGCTCGACACCTGGCCCGGTATGGCCACCAGGCGCGGGCGCTGCCCGGCCACCGCGACCGCATGGCGCCGGGCCACGCCGGGCAGGCAGGCCAGCAGGCCGCGCGTGTAGGGGTGCTCGGGCTGCGCGAACAGGTCGTGCACCGGGGCCGACTCGACGATGCGGCCCGCGTACATCACGGCCACCGCGTCGGCGTACTGCGCCACCACGCCCAGGTTGTGGGTCACGAACAGCATGCTCATGCCCGTCTCCTTCTGCAGCCGGCCCATGAGGGCCAGGATCTGCGCCTGGATGGTCACGTCCAGCGCGGTGGTCGGCTCGTCGGCGATCAGCAGCGTGGGGTTGCAGGCCATGGCCAGGGCAATCATCACGCGCTGGCGCATGCCGCCCGAGAGCTGGTGCGGGTACTCGTGCACGCGCTGCTTGGCGGCCGGTATCTCCACCAGCTCCAGCATGCGCTGGGCATGGGCCAGTGCAGCGCGGCGGTCGAGCTTGAGGTGCAGGCGCACCGATTCGGCGATCTGCTCACCCACGGTGAGCACCGGGTTCAGGCTGGTCATGGGCTCCTGGAAGACCATCGCGATCTCGTTGCCGCGCAGCGCCCGGCGCTCGGCCTCGGGCAGGGCCAGCAGGTCCACGCGCCGGCCGTCGCGCCGGGTGAACCAGGCCTGGCCACTGACCTGGGCCTGCGAGGTCTTGGCGTGTAGGCCCATCAGCGTCAGGCTGGTGACGGACTTGCCCGAGCCCGACTCCCCGACCAGCGCCAGCGTCTGGCCCGGGTGGATGGCAAAGGACACGTCGGCCACGCTCTGGATGCGGCCGGCGTCGGTGGCGAACGAGGTGGACAGGCCCTGCACTTCGAGCCGGGCAGCCGTGGGGGTGGTCATGGGGTGGGTGCCTTCGTAACGCGCTCGCCAGGGGCGGGCGCTTGCGTGGGTCGGTGAAAGAAGCTCATGCGGCCTTCTTGAGCTTGGGGTCGAGCAGGTCGCGCACGCCGTCGCCCAGCATCTGCAGCGACAGGGCGGTGAACACGATGGCCAGGCCCGGGTAGAGAATCGTCCAGAACGCGCGGTCGGCCGATTCCAGGCTGCCCGCGATCATGGTGCCCCAGGTGGGGATGTCGGGCGGCACGCCCACGCCCAGGAAGGACAGGCCGGCCTCGGCCAGGATGGCATAGGCGAAGATGAAGGTCACCTGCACCAGGATGGGCGAGACCAGGTTGGGCAGGATGTGCTTGAGCAGGATGCGCGGCGTGCGCACGCCCAGGGCGCGCGCGGCGTCCACGAACAGCAGCTCGCGCAGCACCAGGGTGCTGGCCCGCACCACGCGCGCCACGCGCGGCGTGTAGACGATGACCAGCGCCAGCATCACGTTCCACAGCGAGGCGCCCAGGATGGACACCAGGGCGATGCCCAGCAGGATGTCGGGGAAGGACATCATCGCGTCCACCACGCGCATCAGCGGCGCGTCCAGCCGCCGAAAGAAGCCCGCGAACATGCCCAGCAGCGTGCCGAACAGCACGGCCCCCGCCGCGGTGAGCCCGCCGATCAGCAGCGAATAGCGCGCGCCGTGCACGATGCGCAGCATCACGTCGCGCCCCAGCTCGTCGGTGCCGGCCCAGTGCGCGGCGGAGGGCGCGTTCAGGCGCTCGCTGATCGAGATGGCGTTGGGGTCGGCGTCCGACACCCAGGGGAACACCGTGGCCACCGCGACCACCAGGGCCAGCACGATGGCCGAGGCCAGCACCACCTTGCGCGCGAACAGGCGGCGTGCCAGTGGCAGCCAGTAGTCCTTGAGATTGCGAATCAGGCCTTGCACCATGTCATTGGCCCTCCAGCCGGATGCGTGGGTCGACCAGCGTGTACAGGAAGTCGATGGCCAGGTTGATGAATACATAGATGGCCGCGATGACCAGCAGCGTGCCCTGGATCACCGGGTAGTCACGGCGCAGCACGGCGCGCACCACCAGATTGCCCACGCCGGGCAGGTTGAACACCGTCTCGGTCACCACCGTGCCGCCGATCATCAGCGCCAGTGTCAGGCCCAGCACCGTGACGATGGGCACCAGCGCATTGCGCAGCACGTGCTTGACCATCACCGTGCCTTCGGCCAGGCCCTTGGCGCGTGCCGTGCGCACGTAGTCCTCGCCCAGGATGTCGAGCATCGAGGCGCGCGTGAAGCGGATGATTAGCGCCGAGTTCAGCAGCCCCAGCACCAGCGCCGGCAGCAGCAGGTGCGACAGGCGCTCGGCCAGCGGCGAGGCCGGGTCGCCATAGCCCGAGGCCGGGAACCAGCCGAGCTTGACCGCGAACAGCTGGATCAGGATCAGCCCGAGCCAGAAGCTGGGCACGCTGGCGCCCAGCATGGCCACGCCGCTCAGGGCCTGGTCACCGGGGCTGCCGCGCCAGATGGCGGCCGCCATGCCGCAGGGGATGCCGATCAGCGCCGCGATGCCCACCGCGAACAGCGCCAGGAACAGCGTGGGCTCGGCGCGCTCGAGCAGCGCCTGCGCCACCGGGCGCTGCAAAAAGATGGACTGGCCCAGGTTGCCCTGCAGCAGCTCGCCCACCCAGAGCACGAACTGCGTGGGCAGGGGCTTGTCCAGCCCGTACTGCACGCGCGCCGCGGCGATGTCCTCGGCCGTGGCCTGCTCGCCCAGCAGCAGCGCCACCGGGTCGCCCGAGGCCAGGCGCGTGAGCGCGAACACCAGCACCGCGACAAGGGCCAGCACCACCAGGGCGCCGCCCAGGCGGGTCATCAGAAAACGCATGGCAACGAACCTTCGTGCAGTGGGGGCTTACCTGGCCAAGCCCGTGTTCCAGAAGAACGGCCAGATCGCCGGCGTGTAGCCTTCCAGCTTGGCCGAGCGCGCCGAGAGGCCGTTGAACTTGCCGACCTCGATGAAGGGCACTTCGTCGTACACCACCTGCTGCACGGCACCCCACAGCGGGCCGCGCTTGGCGACATTGGTCTCCTGGTTGAAGGCCGTGAGCGTGGCCTTCTTGGCGGGCGAATCCCACCAGCCCGGCGCGCCGTCACCGAGCTGCGGCGGCGAGAGCATGGGCTCGGGGAACAGGCCCGAGTGCGTGAAGTACACGTCCCACAGCTTGGCATCGTTGCGCCGCTGCACCAGCGTGGCCCAGTCCACCACCTGCAGTTCGGTCTTGAAGCCGGCCTTCTTGAGCTGCTCTGCCATCACCAGCGCCATGTTGTAGTGGAACTCGTACTGCCGGCTGGCCATGATGCGCACCGGCTGGCCGCTGTAGCCGGCCTTGGCCGCCTGGTCCTTGGCGGCCTGCGGGTTGCGCTCGTTGTACAGCTTGCTGCCCGCGTCCGAGTAGTAGGGCGTGCCCTTGGGGAAGAAGTTGGGCTCCACCACGAAGAAGCGGTTGTCGCCAAAGCCCGCAGCCAGCAGCTCGCCCGAGCCCACGGCGGTCTGCACCGCGCGGCGCAGCGGCTGCGCGGCCAGCACGCCTTCCTTGGTGTTGAAGACGATGTAGGGGAAACCGAAGTTCTTGGTCACGATGGGCACCACGGCCGGGGCACCCTTGTCGATGCGGCCGGCCGCTTCCACGGGCAGCAGGTCGGCGTACTGGAACTGGCCCGACAGGGCGCCCTCCACGCGGGTGTTGGCATTGGGCACGGGCACGAAGCGCAGCTCGTCGAGCAGGGCCTCGCGGCGGCCGGCGTAGCCGCTCGGGGCCTCCTTGCGGGCGCTGTAGGTGTCGTGGCGCACCAGCACGGTGAACTGGTCGGGGCGGCGCTCCTTGAACTTGTAGGGACCGGTGCCGATGAAATCCTTGAGCTGCGGCGCGATGCTCTCCTTGGCCATGATGGCGGCCATGCCGCTGGGCAGCGCCAGCTGGGCCAGCAGCGGCGCGTAAGGTGCCTTGAGCTTGAGCTCCACCGACAGCGGGCCCTTGGCCGTGAGCGAGGCCACCTCCTTGCCCACGGCCTTGCCACGCGGCGACAGTTCCATCCAGCGCTGCAGCGAGGCCACCACGTCGTCGGCATTCAGGTCGCGGCCGTTGTGCAGCTTCACTTCCTTGCGCAGGGCGATGGTGTAGGTCAGGCCGTCCTTGGACACGGAGGGCAGGCCCTCGGCCAGCATGGGCGCCACGGCCCAGTTCGCGTCGAAGGTGTACAGCGGCTCGTAGACGTGCTGCATGATGGTGCCGACCAGATCGGCCGTGCTCACCATGGGGTCCAGCCCCTGGGGCTCGCCGACCATGGCCAGGTTGGCGGCGCCCCCCTTGGCGGGGGCGGCCAGGGCGGGCTGGCCCGACCCCAGGGCCACGAGCACGGTAGCACTTGCTGCCAGGCCCAGAACGCTGCGCCTGGCGGCCTGAACAGGCCTTCCGGGCGTCAACCAATCACGGATGGATGAGGATTGCATCGTGGCTCCATAAGTAATAACATTACATTTTTAATCGTAGATGACTCGTTTGTGAAAGTCAAACGGGTTTTTTCCGATGATTTATGTAAATTCATTACACAAGGAGCTTGCATGAGCCATGTAGAACTGCTGGGCCAGTCCCCCATCGCATCCGACCGCCAGGCGCGTCCCCTGTCGCCCGCCACGCGCGCCGGCGACTTCGTCTTCGTCTCGGGCCAGGTGCCCACGGACGACCAGGGCCAGGTCATCGTCGGCGGCATCGAGGCCCAGACGCGCCAGGTGTTCCAGCGCGTCAAGGATGCTCTGGCGCTGGCCGACTGCACCCTGGCCGATGTGGCCAAGGTCAGCGTCTGGCTGGCCGATGCGCGCGATTTCGGCAGCTTCAACCGCGTCTACATGGAGTGCTTCGGCGAGCACCGGCCCGCCCGCTCCACGGTGGAGTCGCGCCTCATGATCGACGCCAAGGTCGAGATCGACGTGACCGCCTACAAGCCCCGTGCCTGAGCGTTCCACCACCTCCGTGGGAAAGACCTTCGACGTGGCCGCGCTGGGCGAGGCCATGGTCGAGTTCAACCAGGTCCACCCCGGCCAGCCGCAGTACCTGCGCGGCTTCGGCGGCGACACCAGCAATGCCGCCATTGCGGCGGCACGGGCCGGCGCGCGCGTGGCCTATCTCACGCGCATCGGGCAGGACAGCTTCGGCCAGGCGCTCACCGCGCTGTGGCGCGCCGAGGGCGTGGACACCCGCGCCGTGCAGAGCGACGGCGAGCACCCCACCGGCATCTACTTCGTCTCGCACGGGGCGGCCGGACACGAGTTCAGCTACCTGCGCGCAGGGTCGGCCGCGAGCCGCATGGCGCCGCAGTGGCTGGCGGGCGAGCCCACGGCCGTGCTGCAGGCGGCCCGCATCCTGCACCTGTCGGGCATTTCGCTGGCCATCTCGCCGCAGGCCTGCGACACGGCCTTCGAGGCCATGCGCCTGGCGCACGAGGCTGGCACCCTGGTGGCCTTCGACTCCAACCTGCGCCTGAAGCTCTGGCCGCTGGCGCGGGCCCAGGCCTGCATCGCACAGGCCGTGTCGCTGTGCGACATCTTCCTGCCCAGCCTGGAGGACATGCAGGCCCTGTCCGGCCTGTCCGATCCCGAGGCCATCGTCGACTGGGGCCATGCGCGTGGCGCGGCCACCGTGGTGCTCAAGCTCGGTGCCGAAGGCGCACTGGCGAGCGACGGCCGGCGCAAGGAACGCATCGCAGGCCTGCGCGTCACGCCCGTGGACGCCACCGGTGCCGGAGACTGCTTCTGCGGCAACCTGCTGGCCCGCCTGGCCCTGGGTGACGACGTGTTCGCGGCGGCGCGCTATGCCAATGCCGCGGCGGCGCTGGCCGTGCAGGGCTATGGTGCTGTGGCACCGTTGCCGTACGCGCGCCAGGTGCAGGTGACGGCTTGATGTAAGGGGAGCGTGGCAATAGTCGCAGCGTCAGGAAACTGGCGCGACCTGGGCGAGTGCCCCCGCGCAAGGGCCGCCCCGCCGCGCTGGGGGCGTCCCCCCTCTGGGGGGAAGACGCGAAGCGGCTCAGAGGGGCTACCCCATTACGCTGCGAACAGGTCGGACCGGGCCGCCTTGGTGATGGCCGCCACGCAGGGGTGGCTGATGCGCCGCTCCACCGAGATCGCAAAGAACTCCTCGACCAGCTCCGTGGAGCGCCCGATCACCTCGACCCCGAACTGGGCCTGCGTCTCCTCTTCCAGCACCGTGGGCGAGGTGAACACCCCGCGCCCCTCGCGCCCGAAGGCGTTCATCAGCGCGCTGTCGTCGAACTCCCCCACCAGGCGTGGCTGCAGCTGGTGCTTGTTGAACCAGTGATCGAGCTGCTGGCGCACCGAGGACATGGGCCCCTGGATCAGCATCGGCGCGCCATGCAGGCACCTGGGGAAAGGCCCTTGCAGCTGGCTGCGCAGGGCCGGTGCGCAGAAGAAGCTCATGGAGCTGGTGCCCAGGCCGTGGTTGAAGGCCTTGACGCCGATCTTCTTGGACACCGGCTCGTCCGCCAGCACCAGGTCCAGCCGGTTCAGGCTCAGCTGCGCCACCAGCTCGGGGAACTTGCCCTCGTGGCAGGTCATGTGCACCTGTTCGGCCAGGCCCATTGCCGGCTCCAGCAGGCGGTAGGCGACCGATTTGGCCACCGAATCCGCCACACCCACGCGGAACTCCAGCGGGCGCGACTGCCCGCGCGCCAGGCGGATGGACTTTTCCAGCTCGTCGCCCAGCGCGAAGATCTGCTCCGCATAGCCCAGCGCCACGCGGCCTTCGCTGGTCAGCTCCAGCCCCCGGCCGCGCTTCTTGAACAGGTCGTGGCCCAGCCATTCCTCCAGCTGCTTGATCTGGCCCGACAGCGTCTGCGGCGTGGTGTTGAGCTGCTCGCCGGCGCGCATGATGCCGCCCGCCTTGGCCGTGGTCCAGAAGTAGCGCAGGTGCTTGAAGTTCATGCCGTCTCCTTGATACTTCGTAAAAATCGAAGTAAAAATCTCGATAAATCGAATATACGCGAAGTGTCAAGATCCCTACAGTACGTTCATGGACAGATCGCGGAACGCCCCTTCGGGCACCGAACCCTGGCCATACACCGTTCACAAGGAGTCAAAGATGCGGATCACCACCAGAGGACAACTCGCAGTCTCGGCCATGACCGATCTGGCCCTGCGCCAGAAAATGCGGCCCGTGGCCCTGTCGACGATCAGCGCGCGCCAGGGCACCTCGCTGTCTTACCTGGAGCAGCTGTTCAGTGCGCTGCGGCGCGCCGGGCTCGTGGACAGCACGCGCGGCCCCGGAGGCGGCTATACCCTCGCGCGCAACACGGACGAGATTTCCGTGGCCGAGATCATCCTGGCGGTCGAGAACCTGAAGGCCGATGACATCCAGAACATGGCGCCCGGCCAGGCCGCGCAGGTGAAGTCGATGACGGGTGAGCTGTGGTCCACCTTCAACGCCCGGGTGATGGAATACCTGCAGTCGGTCACCCTGCAGGACCTCGTTGCCCAGCAGCTGGAGAAGGGCGTGGTCCCGCAAGAGGCCGTGCCCGCGGCCCCGCGGCCCAAGCTGAGCGCCAAGCCCCGCCCCCTGATGGCGCGGGTCGGGGTGCCCAACTCGGTCTTTGCCCTCGGCACGATCCCGTTGCTGCAGCGCCGCTGAGGGGGCGGCGCGCCGCCTCGGCGCGGCGCTCCTGGTGCGCCCGAAGCGCCGCCGTGGCTACAGCTGGTGGGCGAGCTGCTTGATGCCGCGAATGAGCATCTCCACGGAGATGGCCACCAGGATCAGCCCCATGAGGCGCTCGAAGGCCATGACCACGCGTTCGCCCAGCAGGCGCTGGATGCGCTCGGCCATCAGCAGCACGACCGCGCACACCGCCATGGTCACGCACAGCGCGCCCACCCATTCCAGCCGCCGCTCGGGCGCCTGGGCCACGAGTAGCATCACCGTGGCCATGGCCGACGGCCCCGCCAGCGCGGGGATGGCCAGCGGCACGATCAGGGGTTCTCCGGGCAGCTCGGTCTGCGGCCCGGTGTCCGGCGGAAAGATCATGCGCAGCGCGATCAGGAACAGCACGACCGCGCCCGCGATCTGCAGCGACAGGTCGCTCAGGTTCATGACCTGCAGGAACTGGGCGCCGAAGAACAGGAACACCAGCAGCAGCGCGAATGCGATCAGCACCTCCCGCAGGATCACGCGGGCGCGGCGCTCGGGGGCCACTCCGCGCAGGGCATTGGCGAAGATGGGGATGTTGCCCAGCGGATCCGTGATCAGCAGGAGCAGGATGGTGGCGGACGCGAAGGTGTAGCTCACGCGGCGTACACCCCATCGAGCGACCGGAAACCCTTGATCTCGATCGGGTTGCCGCTCGGGTCGTGGAAGAACATGGTCCATTGCTCGCCGGGCTGGCCCTCGAAGCGCACCTGCGGCTCCAGCACGAAGGCCGTGCCTGCCGCCTTCAGCCGCGCGGCCAGCGCATGCCACCCGGGCAGCTCCAGGATGGCGCCGAAGTGCGGCATGGGCACCATGTGGTTTCCCACGTGGCCGGTGGGGGCGCTGGCGAAAGGCGCTCCCAGGTGCAGGGAGATCTGGTGGCCAAAGAAGTCGAAGTCCACCCAGGTGTCGGTGCTTCGGCCCTCCTGGCACCCCAGCACGCCGCCGTAGAAGCGGCGCGCGGCGTCCAGGTCGGTGACGTGAAAGGCGAGGTGAAAGAGGCTGCGCATGCGCACAGGATAGCAGCGGGATTTGCGCCGCGCACGGGTTCCGGCGCCGCCGTCCCCGCGCCACAATGCCGCATCTTCCCCAACTGCACCGCGCTTGCCGCGCGCACACCGCCATGCCTGCTCCTTTCCCCGACTACCAGCGCTACGAGACGCTGAACATCACCCGCCGCGGCGCCGATGGCGCGGTGCTGGACATCCAGATGCGCGCGCTGAACGGCAAGCTGCCCACGGCGGGCCATGTGGGCCACCGCGAGCTGTGCGGGGTCTGGCGCGACGTGAGCGACGACGACAGCGTGCGCTGCGCCGTGCTGCGCGGCGAAGGCGCGGGCTTCTCGGGCGGGGGCGACCTGGCCATGGTGCAGGACATGACCGAGGATTTCGAGTTGCGCTGCCGCATCTGGAAGGAAGCGCGCGACCTGGTCTACAACATCGTGCACTGCGACAAGCCCATCGTCTCGGCCATCCACGGCCCGGCCGTGGGCGCGGGCCTGGTGGCGGGCCTGCTGGCCGACATCTCCATCGCGGCGCGTGGCGCGAAGATCGTGGACGGCCACACCCGCCTGGGCGTGGCGGCCGGCGACCACGCGGCCATCGTGTGGCCGCTGCTGTGCAGCATGGCCAAGGCCAAGTACTACCTGCTGCTGTGCGACCCGGTGAGCGGCGAGGAGGCCGAGCGCATCGGCCTCGTATCGCTGGCCGTGGACGAGGCCGAGCTGTTGCCGCGCGCCTACGAGGTGGCCGACCGGCTGGCGGCCGGCTCGCAGACCGCCATCCGCTGGACCAAGCATGCGCTCAACCAGTGGCTGCGCCAGGCGGGCCCGATGTTCGAAACCTCGCTGGCGCTCGAATTCATGGGCTTTGGTGGCCCCGACGCCCGCGAGGGCGTGGCGTCCCTGCGCGAGAAGCGCGCCCCCAAGTTCTGACCACCGGCTGCACGCGGCGCGCAGTGCCCGCGCCCCTCCGGTTCCGTCAGCACCAACATCCGCAGCCGCGTGAAACTGGTGCGTCCCCTTCCGGGGGAAGCCGCGCAGCGGCTCAGGGGGCTGCGCTCAAGCTTCACTTCCTCGCCAGCATGTCGGCGGTGTTCGTCTTGCGGTCGGCGTTCACGCGCTGCACGTGCGGGCGTTCGGCCATGCGCGCGAGGTAGTCGCGCACGGGCAGCGCGGCCAAGTAGTCGCGGCCATAGATGATCTTGGTGGCCGAGCTCACCAGTGGCAGGTGAACGATGGCCGCGCAATCGGCCATGGTGAACGTGTCGCCCGCCACGTAAGGGCTGAATTTCGCCAGCTGGCCGAACGCCGCGATGTTCTTCTCCAACTGCGCGCCCACCTTGTCGCGGGCGGCCTCGCTCACGCTGCCGCCAAAGAAGGCCTGGGGGTACAGGTTGCGCGCCACCAGCTCCAGGTGCAGTTCCAGGAACGTGATCAGCTCGCGCACCTTGGCGGCCTGATAGGGGTCCGCGGGCAGCAGGGCGGGCTGGGGGTGGGCCATCTCGATGTAGTCGGCGATCACGGCCGATTCGCACAGTGGCCCGTGGGGGGTGCGCAGGTAGGGCACCTTGCCCAGCGGGCTGGCGCTGCGGTCGGTCTCGCCGACCCAGGCCAGCTCCTCGGTGAAGGGCAGGCCCTTTTCGAGCAGGGCGAGCTTGGCCTTGTTGTAGTAGTTGCTGGCGGAAAAGCCGCAGAGTGTGAGCATGGTGGAGTCTCCTTTGTAGTTGTGGATGACAGGCGCATGGTAGGCGGGCGCTCCTGCCGCGTCCGTCGCGCAGATGACCCTGATCAAGGCGGCCGGGGCCGGGCCACCTACAATCACCCTGCCATGCCTTCCTCCCTGCAAACCATCCGCGGCCTTCGCTGGCTCGCCCGCCTTGTGCTGGCGTGGTTTGTCCTGTCCATCGGCGTGGCCGTGGCCTCGCCCCTGGTCAACCCCCAGGCGATGGAACTGATCTGCTCGGGTTCGGGCGCGATCAAGCTGCTGGTCAAGACCGACGATGGCATGCAGGAGATGTCCAGCCACACGCTCGATTGCCCCCTGTGTGCGCATGTCGGCGCTCCGCCTCCCGTGTCCCAGGCCCGGCTGCCTGTGGTTCACCCCCTGGCGCACGCCCTGCGCCCCATCCCCGCCGCGCACATCGCTGCGCGCACCGCCGCGCCGCTGCCGCCGCGCGGGCCCCCCGCTTTCTCCTGAAATTGCTATTTGTTTGATAGCTGTTCGCGCTTGATGAGTAAGCGCTGACGGCCTATTTGGCTTGAAATTCAGGAGTTCCCATGCGCAAAAGCCGCATGGCGCTGGCCGTGGCCGGCGCCTTTCCCCTTGCCCTGTCCTGGGCCGTGCCCGCGTGGGCCCAGACCGCTGACAGCAGCACGCCCGTCAAGGAGCTGGGCGTGGTCACCATCCGCGGCGGCCAGCCCACGTCGCTGCCCACGCAGATTCCCACCACCATCGAGGGCGTGACGCGCGAGCAGATCGAGCACTCGATCAACGCCACCGACAGCGAAGACGCCCTCAAGTACCTGCCCAGCCTGCTGGTGCGCAAGCGCTACATCGGCGACTACAACCACGCCGTGCTGTCCACGCGCGCCTCGGGCACGGGCAACCCGGCGCGGTCCATGGTGTTCGCCGACGGCATCCTGCTCTCCAACTACCTGGGCAACGGCCCCACCAACGCGCCGCGCTGGATGCTGGTCACGCCCGAGGAGATCGAGCGCGTGGATGTGCTCTACGGCCCGTTTTCCGCAGCCTATGCCGGCAACTCGGTGGGTGCCGTGGTGGACTATGTGACGCGCATGCCGACAAAGTTCGAGGCGCACGGGCAGGTCAGCGTCCAGCACCAGCCGTTCGATCTGTACGGCACCAGCGCCACCTACGCGGGCAAGCAGGTCAGCGCCTCGGTGGGCAACAAGAATGGCGACTGGTCGTGGTTCCTCAACTTCAACAAGACCGACAGCGAGGGCCAGCCGCTCACCTTCCCCACGCGCCTCGTGTCTGCAGGCGCCGTGGGCCATGCAGGCACGCCGGTGACGGGTGCCGTGCTGGGCAACAACCGCAGCAACCAGCCTTGGTACCTGCTGGGCACGGCCACCCAGTACCACACGCAGCAAGACCACATCAAGGCCAAGATCGCCTACGACCTCTCGCCCACCGTGCGCGCGGCCTACACCCTGGGCTGGTGGCACAACGAATCCGAAGGGCGCCCCACCAGCTACCTGCGTGACGCCAATGGCAATGCGGTTTACGGCGGCACGGTCAACATCAACGGCCGCTCGTACACGCTCGCGCCCACGGACTTCAATGTCTCCAACGAGAACCTCACGCACTTTATGCACGGGCTCTCGGTCAAGAGCCACACCCAGGGCGTGTTCGACTGG
Organism: Acidovorax sp. GW821-FHT10E03; assembly: GCF_059415205.1. Classification (NCBI taxonomy): domain Bacteria; kingdom Pseudomonadati; phylum Pseudomonadota; class Betaproteobacteria; order Burkholderiales; family Comamonadaceae; genus Acidovorax; species Acidovorax sp. GW821-FHT10E03. The sequence goes on from NZ_JBWKMU010000009.1 coordinate 146,612, forward strand.
GAGGTGGCCGCCAGCCTCTACGACTACCAGACCGACACCCTGCGGGCCGCCACCGTGGCGCTGCCCGCCGCGCTGAACGGTGGCGCAGGGCGCATCGTCAACAACAAGGGCACGGGCTGGAACACGCTGGCCGCCAAAGGCACCTGGCGTCCGGATGGGGTGCAGGGCACGCATATCGTGGACTTCGGCCTGCAGCGCGATAGCTACCAGCTGAGCACCATCGAGAACGCCACGACGAACTGGATCAACGGCGCTGCAGGCGCCCGCAACCAGGCCTTCAACGGCGACACCCAGCTCATTGGCCTGTGGGCGCAAGACACCTGGAAGATCGCGCCCCAATGGAAGGCCGTGCTGGGCGCCCGCGCCGAGCGCTGGAGCGCCAGCAATGGCCAGACCGGCAACGCCACCACCACGCTGAGCCACCCCGAGCGCAACGAAACCTATGTGTCGCCCAAGGCTGCCGTGGCCTACCAGGCCAATGATCTGTGGGTGCTCAAGGCCTCCACCGGCCGCGCCGTGCGCATGCCCACCGTGGCCGAGCTGTACCAGGGTGGCATCAACGGCAGCGGCACGCTGATCAACAACGACCCGAACCTGAGGCCCGAAAAGAGCTGGACCACCGAGCTGACGGCCGAGCGCGATATGGGCAATGGGCTGCTGCGCCTGACCGCGTTTTTTGAGCGCACCAAGGACGCGCTGTATTCGCAGACCAACGTGCTCGTCACGCCCAACGTGACCAACGTGCAGAACGTGGACGCTATCCGCACCAAGGGCATCGAGCTGTCGTACCAGGCCGCCAATGTTCTTCTGCGTGGGCTCGACCTCGGGTCAAGCCTGACCTGGACGGACTCCAAGATCACCCGCAACGACAAGTTTCCCGCCAGCGTGGGCAAGTGGCAGCCGCGCATCCCCGAGTGGCGCGCCAGTGCCGTGGCTACGTACCGGCCCGACGACAAGTGGTCATACACGCTGGGCGCGCGCTACAGCGGCAGGCAGTACAGCACGCTGGACAACACCGACGTGAACGGTTTTGCCTACCAGGGCGCCAGCCGCTACTTCACCACCGACGTGCGTGTGCGCTACCAGATCACCAAGCAGGTGAGCGCTGCCGTGGGCATCGACAACCTCAACAACTACCAGTTCTGGAACTTCCACCCCTACCCGCAGCGCACCTACCTGGCTGAATTGAAAGTAACCCCCTGAGCGGCTTGCGCCGCTTCCCCTAAGGGGGACGCCTCCAGCGGCCCGGCGAAGCCGGTTCCGCGGTGGCGCTCGCCTCGGGCGCGCCAGTGTTGAAGGCAATGAATCGTTGAAACGCAAGGTCTGAGTATGAAATCAAACACTATGAAAAATATAGCTGCTACCGCTTTACTATTAAGCGCTGGAGGCCTTTTTGGCTCTGCATCCGCCCATGTGGTGCTCGAATACCAGGTGGCCCCGGCAGGCGCCAGCTACAAGGCGAGCTTCAAGGTTGGCCACGGCTGCGGCGCGTCGCCCACGCGGCAGGTCGCGGTGGACATCCCGGCCGGCATGCGCGGCGCGCGCGCCATGCCTAAGCCCGGTTGGACGCTGGAGGTACAGCGCGAAAAACTCGCACAGCCGTACACCAGCCACGGCCGCAGCATCACCGAAGACGTGGTGCGCATCACCTGGACGGCCAAGACGCCGGACGACATGCTGCAAAGCGCGCACTACGATGAGTTCGTGCTCGTGGCCCAGGCGCCCGAGCAGGCGGGCACCGTGTACTGGCCCGTGCGCCAGGCCTGCGCCGAAGGCCGGAACGACTGGACTGACGTGCCCAAGGCGGGCCAGAAACTTTCGGACCTGAAGTCCCCTGCGGCGGCGCTGGAGATTCTGCCCACGGGCGGCGGCGTTGCCCACCATCATTGACAGTCAGGCCCACGGGCTTGTTCCATCCAATTTTCCTTCTGATATCCGAAAGACATCCATCATGAAAAAACTGCTTCGCACCGCTGCCCTCGTTTCCACACTGGCCGCGACCTTGGCCAGCGCCCCTGCTGCGTGGGCACAGACCGCCGCCGTCAAGGTCGAAGGCGCCTGGGCGCGCGCCAGCGTGCAGGGCCAGAAGGGCACCGGCGCCTTCATGCAGCTGACCGCCCGGGACGGCGCTCGCCTGGTGCGCGCCGAGTCGCCCGCTGCGGGCGTCACCGAAGTGCACGAGATGAAAATGGAAGGCGACGTGATGAAGATGCGCGCCGTGCCCGCGCTGGACCTGCCCGCGGGCAAGACCGTGGAGCTCAAGCCCGGTGGCTACCACGTCATGCTGCTGGACCTGAAGGCCCCGCTGGCCAAGGACAGCTCGGTGCCCATCACGCTGGTGTTCCAGGACGCCAAGGGCGCGGAGAGCAAGCTGGAGCTGAGCGTGCCCGTGGGCACGTCGGCGCCCGGCGGCGCCAAGGCGCATGAGCACAAACACTGAGGATTTGGCCTGCGCCACTGCCTTCGCGGCCGCAACGCATTGGAGTAAGCTGTGACCCCACCACAGACCCACCTCTTGCGGAGCGGCCATGAGCGACACATCGAATTTCGGTTTCGGCAAACTTGTTCCCGGTTTTGACTTTCTGCAGAGCCTGGCCAAGGGGGCGTCCAGCAGCATTCCGCAGTTGCCCAACCTGAGCAACTGGGTAGCGCCCACCATCAGCGTGGAAGAGCTCGAAAAGCGCATCGATGAACTCAAGGCCGTGCAGTTCTGGCTGGAGCAGAACTCGCGCGCGCTGGCCGCCACCATCCAGGCGCTGGAGGTGCAGAAGATGACCCTGGCCACGCTCAAGGGCATGAACTTCAGCATGGGTGACGTGGCCAATGCCTTCAAGCTCAAGACCGCCGACACCGTGATGAGCGGCGTGCAGAAAGCCGCCGACACGGTGAGCGGCGCGGCCGGCGCCGTCGCAGGGGCCGCCGCCCGCGTCACGGGCCGCGCGAGCCCCGCCGAAGAAGCAGAAGAAGACGAGGGCGAGGACGCCGAGCCCGCCGCCCAGCCCGCCAAGGCCAAGGCGAAGGGCAGCAAGGCGGCAGCGGCCGCCGCCGCCGCGCCCACCGTGGTGGACCCGATGCAGTGGTGGGGCGCGCTCACCGGCCAGTTCCAGCAGATCGCCGCCAACGCCATGAAGGACGCGGCCAAGCAGACCGCCATCGACACCACCAAGAACATGGCCACGGGCCTCGCCAAGGAAGCCCTCAAGACGGCCACCGGCATGGCCACCCAGTTCGCCGCCAAGGGCATGCAGACCATGCAGGGCGGCGCCAAGCGTGCCGCGGCGGCGGGCACCGCCAGGAAGACCGCCGCCACCAACAAGCCCGCGGCCCGCAAGACCACGGCGAAACCCGCCGCCAAAAAAACCGGCAGCAGCACCCGCAGCCCGGCGGCCCGCAAGCGGGCGGGCTGACGCCAACGCGGGCGGGTGGCAACCCGTGGGGGCCCGACACCCCCGCCACCGCCCCTGGCACGGAGATCCACACCATGAAGCTTTTCCCTTCCGGCCACGCCACCCATCCCCAGTGGCGCATGGCCGCCGCGCTGGTTCTGGCGCAGTTGCGCGCCCAGATGGCGCTGCCCGAATACGCCTCGGCGCCCACGCTGGGCCTGCTCTACATCACCGACCACTACGCCAGCGAGGCCCAGGCGCTGCTCGACCACCTCAGTGGCGAACTGCCCGAGGTCACGGACTGGAGCGGCACCGTGGGCGTGGGCGTATCGGCCAACAATGCCGAGTACTTTGACGAGCCCGCGCTGTCGGTGCTGCTGCTCGATGTACCCGCCGACCAGTACCGCGTGTTCTCGGGCGTGGCACCGCTGCCCAACCACCCGCGCCACCCGGCCAGCGGCTTCGTCGCGCACACCGCGCTGGTGCATGCCGATGGCCAGACGCCCGAGCTGGCCGAACTGCTGGCGGAGATGGCGGCCCGCACCGATACGGGCTATCTCTTTGGGGGCCTGAGCGCAAGCCGCGGCGCGAGCGTGCAGTTCGCCGTGGGGGGCGATGGGAACATGGCCGGGCAGGGCGCGGCGGGCGGCGTGTTCGATGGCGGCCTGTCGGGCGTGGCGTTTGGCGCCAGCGTGGGGCTGGTGTCGCGCGTCACGCAGGGTTGCCAGCCCGTGGGGGCGCTGCGCACCATCACCGACGCGCAGGAGAACGTGGTGCTGCAGCTCGACGGCGAACCCGCGCTGGACGTGCTGCTGGAGACGCTGGACGTCACGCTCGACGGAGATCCCCAGCCCGCCCTGCGCAAGGTGCGCGCCACGCTGGCGGGCCTGGTCAGCGCGGGCGAGCAGCCCCAGGGCCAGCGCCGCACGGGCCACTTCGGCACCGACACGCGGGTGCGGCACATCGTGGGGCTGGACGGCGCCCGCCGGGGCGTGGCGCTGGCCGACAAGGTCGAGGCCGGCATGCACCTGGCGTTCTGCCAGCGCAACGTGGCCGCGGCACGCGCCGACCTCATGCGCATCTGCGCCGAGATCCGCGAGGAACTGTCGCCAGAGGAGCTGGAGCCCGTGCCGCTGGTCTCGGATGCCGCTGCGGGCGCGGCCGCCGGGCCCGCCGCGGGCGGCCAGGGCAGCCTCGCCCCGCAGGCGGGCCGGCGCATCTGCGGCGCCATCTACGTGAGCTGCTCGGGCCGTGGCGGCCCGCATTTTGGCGGCCCCAGCGCCGAACTGCAGATCGTGCGCCACGCGCTGGGCGATGTGCCGCTGGCCGGTTTTTTTGCGGGCGGCGAGATTGCCCACCACCATCTGTACGGCTACACCGGCGTGTTGACCGTGTTTGTGGACGGCGAGCCCTCACCGTCCTGATGTAGAAGAGGGGGCGGGCTGGTGCAGCAGCCCCCGCAATCGCCAACGCCGGTCAGCCCGCGCCGTTGTCGTCGGACTCGGCTTTTTCCTCGGGCGTCAGCCGCGTGGCCAGGATCTTGTCGATGGTCTTGCCGTCCATGTCCACCACTTCGAGCTTCCAGTTCTCCCACTGCACCGTGTCGGTCACCTTGGGCAGGCGGCCGGTCAGCAGCATGATCATGCCGCTGAGCGTGTGGTAGCGGCCGCGCTCCTCCTCGGGCACGGTGTCCAGGTTCAGGCGGTCCTTCAGCTCGGGCACGGGAATGTGGCCGTCCAGCAGCCAGCTGCCGTCCTCGCGCTGCAGCGCCCACGAGGTCTCGGGGTCGCGCGGCTGGAACTCGCCGGTGATGGCCTCGATCAGGTCCTGCAGCGTCACGATGCCCTGCACCTCGCCGTACTCGTCGATGACAAAAGCCATGTGCACGTCCGACAGCCGGAAGTTGTCCAGCAGCTCCATCCCCGTGATGGTTTCAGGCACGTACAGCGCGGTCTGCAGCGTCTGCTGGGTCAGGCCGTGGGCGCGGTCGCGCAGCGTGCGCGACAGCCACTGGCGCGCGTTGAGCACGCCCAGGATGTTGTCCATGCCGCCGCGCACCACGGGAAAGCGGGCATGGTCGGATTCTTCGATGCGCTGCAGGTTGTCTTCGAACGGCGCATCGATGTCCAGGCACACCACGTCGCCGCGCGGCACCATGAGCGAGCCGATCTGGCGGTCATCGAGCCGGAACACGTTGCGCACCATGGTGTGCTCGTGCGACTCGATCACGCCGGCGGTGGTGCCTTCCACCAGCATGGCGTGGATCTCTTCCTCGGTCACGGGGCTGCCGCTGGTTTCCTTCACGCCCAGGAGGCGCAGCAGCGTGCGCGTGGACGTGGACAGCAGCAGCACGAACGGCTTGGTGGCCAGCGCCAGGAAGTTGATGGGCCGCGCGACGAGCCGGGCGAAGGTCTCGGGGTACGACTGGCCGATGCGCTTGGGCACGAGTTCGCCCACGACGATGGAGAAGTACGTGATCAGCACCACCACCAGCCCCGTGGCCGCATAGCCGCCATAGGGCAGCGGCACGCCCAGCGACTCCAGCCAGGACGCGAGCGGCGCGGCCAGCGCGGCCTCGCCCACGATACCGTTGAGGACGCCGATCGACGTGATGCCGATCTGGATGGTGGAGAGGAAGCGGGTGGGGTCCTCGCCCAGCTTCACGGCGGCGGCGGCGCCGCTATCGCCCTCATCGATCAGCTTCTGCAGCCGGGCTTTGCGGGCCGTGACCAGGGCGATCTCGGACATGGCAAACAGGCCGTTGAGGAGGATGAGGGCGAACAGTATTGCTATTTCCATACAAAGGGCGCCTTGCACGCCCTTGGGTGTTGATGAGTATGGGATTGTAAGGACGGGGGCGCGGCGGGTTCCCCAAGGCCACGGCGCCTGCGCGCGCGGCACCCGACGGTGCAGGGCGCGCTGGCCGCAGGGCAGGCCTGGCGCGGGGGGCGTGGCCGCCCGTGCGCCGCGTGCTCAGCCGCCTTCGGTGGGCAGCCCGGTCGCGTCCCACTCGGGCAGCCCGCCGCGCAGCCAGTACACGGACTTGAAGCCCTTGGCCGCCGCCACCTTGGCCGCCTTGTAGGACTTCCAGCATTCGGCGCCGTTGCAGGCAAAGATCACGGGCTTGGCCTTGTCCAGGCTGGGAATCTTGTCGAGCGCCTGGAAATCGTCCTGGGCCGCGTTGAACGCCACGTCCTTGAGGCTCTTTTCCACATAGGCGGCAAACACGGCGCCCCGGATGCGCCGGGTCTTGAATTCCTTTTCGGTGCGCGTGTCCACCAGCGTCGCGCCCTGGGCCTGCAGGCTCTGCGCCTCGCGCGCGGTGATGCGGTTCACCCCGGGCAGGCTGGTGGGCGTGAAGAGGCCGAGCTCCGCAACGCGCCGGTACTCCGCGGCCTCGGGGCGCACGGCGACCGGGGGCAGGCCGGTGGCGGACGAGGCCCCGCCAAACCACTGGGCCAGCTTGCCGCGCGCATCGGCGGGCAGGTCCTTCTTCACCACGATGGAAAACCCGCCCGGCACCGGCTGCGAGGTGGCCAGCACGCGCGCGGTGCCCGGGTGCGCGGCGGACCATTCCGCCCACTCGTCCTCCCGCACCACGGTGGCGTCGGCCGTGCCCAGCGTCAGGGCCGTGAGTCCCGCCTGGGGAAACTTCTCGTACTGCACGGCCCGCAGGTCCTGGAACGACAGGCCCGCCTCGTTGAGCATGCCGCGCGCCATGTAGGTATAGAGCGAATCCTGCTGGGGCAGGTAGAGCCTGCGGCCCTTCATCGCCGGCACCGCGTCGATCTGCGGCAGGCCGACCAGCAGGTACCTGTCCGATTTCTGCGTCGCGCCCACCAGTTCATAGCCGCGCTGCAGGGCGGAAGCGGCCACCTGGGCGGGGCCGATGAAGATGTCGTGGCTGGCGCTGCGCGTGGCGCGCATCACGTCGGCCAGTTCGTCGCTGGTGGCCAGGGCCACCGTCTGGCCGGCCGCCTTGGAGAGCCCGGACTCGGCGGCCGTGCGCAGGATGGAGTGGGCCGCCTTGCGGGCCGTGGGCTCCACCGCCACCATGGCGGTGAGCTGGGCCTGCGCCACGGCACAGGCCGCGCACGCGAAAAGCAGCACCGCGAGCTTGCCACCCATGGGTCTCCAGTCAGTGTTCATGGCGCGCGCCCTCTCTCAAAAGAAAGGGCGAATATGCCCACGCCCTCCGTATCTGCGTACGAATGTTTCCGATGTTTTGTATTTGTTACGTTTACTAACGCCATGTCACGCGCGGTGCGCAGGGGCTGCCGCACAGAATGCGGCCTAGGCTGAAAGCCGGGGGCCTGCCCACCGCTGTCGCGAGCCTGCCTGTTCAATCATTATTTTGGAGACCGTTTCCATGAAAGATTCCATGACATTGCCGCGCCGCCACATGCTGGCCGGAAGCGCCGCTGCCTTGAGCGCGCTGGGCCTGGCCGGATGGACCGGCAGCGCCAGGGCGCAGCAGGCCGCCAGCCCCGCCAAGCCGCTGCCCGCGTACGCGGGATGGAAGTCTTCCGATGCGCTCATCGTGCACAGCAGCAGCACGCTGGAAACCCGGCGCTCGGCTTTCGGCACCAGTGTCATCACGCCCTCCAACCAGCTGTATGTGCGCAACAACCTGCCTGCGCCCGACGCGGCCATCCTGGACAACCGGGACGCCTGGACGGTGTCGGTCGAAGGCGTGAAGAACCCGCGCAGCCTCACCCTGGCCGAGCTCAAGACCCTGGGCGTGGAAACCGTGGCCACCGTGCTGCAGTGCTCGGGCAACGGGCGTGGCTTCTTCCCCAGCAAGCCCAGCGGCACGCCCTGGGCCGTGGGCGCGGCGGGGTGCGTCGTGTGGAGCGGCGTGCCGCTGCGCAATGTGGTGGCGGCGCTGGGCGGGCTCGCCGATGGCGCGGCCTACCTCACGGGCACGGGGGGTGAGAAGCTGCCCGACGGCGTGGACCCGCTGTCCGTGCTGGTGGAGCGCTCCGTGCCCATCAAGGCCACCGAGGATGCGCTGCTGGCCTGGGAAATGAATGGCGAGCCCATCTCGCTGGCGCACGGCGGCCCGCTGCGGCTGGTGGTGCCGGGCTACCAGGGCGTGAACAACATCAAGTACGTCAAGCGCGTGGCCTTCACCGGCGCCCAGTCGCAGGCGCGCATCATGTCGCACGGCTACCGCATGTCGCCCCCCGGCTCCAAGGCCAGCCCCGACCAGCCGTCGGTGTGGGAGATGGGCGTCAAGTCCTGGATCAATGGCCCTCTGCCCGAGAAGGGCCCCCTCAAGGCCGGCCAGGTGCAGGTGCATGGCGTGGCCTTTGGCGGCACGCAGGCCATCAAGGGCGTGGAGGTCTCGGTGGACGGCGGCAAGACCTGGCAGGCCGCGCGGCTCATCGGCCCCGATCTGGGCAAGTTCGCGTGGCGCCAGTTCGTGCTGCCGGTCACGCTGGCGGCGGGCACGCACGTGCTGGCCAGCCGCGCCACCGATGCCGCGGGCAATGTGCAGGCCGAGCAGCGCGAGGAAAACCTGGGCGGCTACAACAACGCGAGCTGGCGCGACCATGCGGTCACGGTGACCGCAGCGTGACCGGGCGCCCCCCTGAGACGCTGCGCGCCTTCCTCCCTGGAGGGGCGCGCGCCCCCCGGACTGGCCGTGCCAGATCCGCGGTGCCACTGGTGCTGGGGCGCATCGGTTTCCAGCATTTGCGCGTGCCTGCGCTCGCGGCCATGTCGAGCGTGCTGCTGCTGTGGACGGGTGCCGGCTGGGCGGCGGATGCCGCCGAGCTGGCGCGGGGCAAGGAGCTGTTCATCAAGATCCAGCCTGCCTGCGCCGTGTGCCACACGCTGCAGGCCGCCGGTGCCGAGGGGCAGGTGGGCCCGGTGCTGGATGAGCTCAAGCCCGACGCGGGCCGCGTGCTGCGCGCGCTCAAGGCGGGCATCGGCGTGATGCCTTCGTATGCCGAACGCATGAGCGAGAAGGACATGCAGGCCGTGGCGCAGTTCGTGGCGCACGCCACGGGCGCTGCCAGGTAGGCCGGGCGCTGGCCCGTGGTGGCAGCGCCCGCCTGCGCGGCGGTGCTGCAACCCCGCTGTGCTCCCGTTCAGGCCGTGGTGCGCGATGGCACCAGCGCCTTGCCGGGAGCGCAGCCCTGCAGACCCTGGAATGCAAAGTCCACCTCGGGCACCCGGCCGCTCACGATGTCGGCCAGGGCCTTGCCCGAGCCGCAGGCGTGGGTCCAGCCCAGCGTGCCGTGGCCCGTGTTGAGGAAGAGGTTGGCCACCTTGGTGGCGCCGATCAGCGGCACGTTGCTGGGCGTGGCGGGGCGCAGGCCGGTCCAGAACTGGGCCTGGCTGGCATCGCCCGCGCCGGGGAACAGCTGCTCCACGCGGCGCACGATGGCGTCGCAGCGCACCTGGTTCAGGTGGCGGTCGTAGCCGTTCAATTCGGCCGTGCCGGCGATGCGCAGGCGGTCGCCACCCCGTTCGTTGGTGTAGCGCGAGAACACGAGCTTGAACTCGTCGTCCGTGAGGCTCACCTGGTGCGCCTTGCCCGCATCCTTGACCGGCATGGTCACCGAATAGCCCTTGGCCGGGTAGATAGGCAGCTGGATGCCCAGCGGCTGCGCGAGCAGTGGGCTGAACGAGCCCATGGCCAGCACAAACGTATCGCCGCGCACGCGCTCGAAGCGGCCTTCGGCATTGGTCACTTCCACGTGGTCGATGCGGCCACCTGCCTCGCGCAGCGCGGTGATGTGGTGGCCCATGCGGAACTGCACGCCCGCCTCTTCACACAGCTTGGCCAGCTCGCGTGTGAACTGGTTGGCGTCGCCGGATTCGTCCTCGGCCGTGTAGGTGGCTCCGGCCAGCTGCGGGCGGATATGGGCCAGGGCAGGCTCGATGCGCACGGCCTCGTCGGCGCTGATCACCTGGCGCTCGCAGCCGAGTTGGCGCATTTGCTCGGCAGGGGCCAGGGCGCCGTCGAACTCTTTTTGGTTGGTATAGAAGTGCAGGATGCCCTGCGTGCGCTGGTCGTACTGGAGGCCGGTGGCCGCGCGCAGCTGCTGCAGCGTGTCACGGCTGTACGTGCCCAGGCGCACGATCTGCTCGATGTTGTGGCGCGTGCGCGCGGGCGTGCAGTTGCGCAGGAAGGACAGGCCCCACAGCCATTGCCGCATGTCGGCGCGCAGGCGGAACAGCAGTGGAGCATCCTCCTTGCCCAGCCACTGCAGCACCTTGAGCGGCGCGCTCGGGTTGGCCCAGGGCTCCGCGTGGCTCACCGAGATCTGGCCACCGTTGGCGAAGCTGGTCTCGGCGCCGGGCGCACCCTGGCGGTCGATGACGGTCACCTCGTGGCCGCGCTGTTGCAGGAAGTAAGCCGAAGTCACGCCGAGCAAGCCGGCGCCCAAAACGATCACGCGCATGATTTTCAAAGCCTTTCTGGGCTCTGGCGCTAGAACAACATGCGCTGGCAGCTATGAATTCAATAGCGTGCAGCTGGCGCATGAATGCCCAAGCTGCCGCTCCCCCTGTCCTTGGTACCTGAGAGATTCACCGCGCGGCCCACATGGCGCGCGGTTTGCTCCTTCGGTGCGCTTCGCGTTGCGCGAAGCGGCTCTCCAGACGGCTTTGATGAATGGTGCAGTACGGGACCTGAGCGTGTATGGGAGTTTGCGCCTTCGGTGAAGCGGGCGGGGCCGCTGACTCTCCTGCGGGGGCCATTCTAGGAGCCCGCATCGCGCAAAAACCGCTTTGTCCGCGCTAATGAGCCGCAATCGTTGCTGATGCTGCGGGCACGGGGTTGGCCATAATCCGCCGGAACCTTCGCCTTTCTCTCCAGGACGCCTTGATGCCCGATACCGCCTTTGATCCGCTGACCAGCGCGGCCGTGCTCACCATGGCCCGCCTGGGGCGCACGCCCCGTCCGCTCGACCTGCCCGCCGCATTGCGTCCCCAGAACGCTGCCCAGGCCTATGCCGTGCAGGACGCCGTGGTGCGCGAGCGCGGCGAGATCGCGGGCTGGAAGGTGGGCGCGGCGTCGCCGCAGGCGCTGCCTGCGCGGGCGGCCCTGGCGCGCGATTCGGTGTTTGCGATGGCCGGCGGGGGCGTGGTGCGCCTGTCCTGCGCGGGCTTCGCCGTGCTGGGTGTGGAGGCGGAACTGGTGTACGAACTGGGTGCCGATCTGCCTGCCCGGGCGCAGCCCTACAGCGAGGCCGAGGTGCTGTCCGCCGTGGCGTCGGTGCGGGCGGCCATCGAGGTCTGCGACACGCGCTACGCCGCCTGGGCGCAGCAAGGCGAGTGGAGCCGGCTGGCCGACCAGGCCTGCCATGGGGCACTCATCGTGGGGTCGGGAGCGGAGAGCGCGCAGTCGGTGCAGCCGATGCGGCAGCCTGTGGTGCTGTCGGTGAATGGCGCGCAGGCCGTGCGGCACGCTGGCTGGGGCAACCCGGCGGGCGATCCCTTGCGCCTGCTCGCCTGGCTGGCCAATGGCGGCGCGCACAGCCTGGGTGGGCTGCGCGCGGGACAGTGGGTGACCACCGGGTCCTGCACCGGCACCGTGATGGTGGCGCCGGGCACGGTGGTGGTGGCTGAGTTTCCCGGCCTGGGGCGCGCCGAACTTCAACTGGGCTGACCGGCGGCGCCCTGCGCGGCGCGCGCGCCGGGCGTGGGGTCAGTTGCGGCGCGGGTTGTCGGGCTGCTGGTCGCGGCGGTTCGGTACGCCGTCGCCGTCCCGGTCGCGGTCATGGCGGTTGGAGACGCCATCGCCGTCACGGTCCCAGCCGCCACGCTGAAACTCCCAGCGGCCTTCGCGTTCCACCCAGTGCGGCTGGCGATACTGGTGGCCGGCGCGGGCCTGCACCCAGTGGCCGCGCACCCATTGGTAGCGGTTGCCACGCCATTCCCAGTGGCCTTCTTCCCACACCTGGCCCCGGCGGGGGCGGGGCACGGCTTCATGGCGCGGGGGAGGGGGCGCGGGCCTCACCTGGTACTGCGTGGCGTGGTAGCTGCGCTCCGGCTGGCTCGATTGGACGATGACGGTGCCCTGCGTGGCGGCATGCGCCTGCGGGAGGGTCCACAGCGCCATCAAGGCGATGGAGGCTGCGGTGAATGTCTTGCGGGTCATGAAGGTCATGGGATTCTCCTGATGTTCCTTGCGGAAGCGGTCACTGCATGGTGGCGGCACGGGCAGCCGGGCCGCGTAGGCGCCCTGCGGGGGTGTGCGTAGGCGGCGAGGGCCAGTTCCTGGCGCGCCCGCCGCCCTCGGGGGGGCGGGCGGCGCTCAGGCCCCGTCAATTGCGATAGGGGTTGTCCGGGCGGCGGTCGTGGCGGTTCGGCACGCCGTCTCCGTCGCGGTCGCGGTCGTGGCGGTTGGACACGCCGTCGCGGTCCCTGTCATGGTCGCGGTCGTAGCGGTTGGGAATGCCATCGCCATCGCGGTCGCGGTCATAGCGATTGGGGATGCCGTCGCCATCGCGGTCCCAGCCGCCGCGGCGCATTTCCCAGCGGCCCCCATGCTCCACCCAGCGGGGCTCGCGGTAGTAGTAGCCCGGGCGGGCCTTCACCCAGTGGCCCTGGATCCAGACGTGGCGGTGGCCGCGCCAGTCCCAGTACCCAGGCACCCACACCATGTCGCGGCGGGGGCGGGGCACCACTTCGTAGCGCGGTGGCGGGGGTGGGCCGTACTGCACCATCACCGGCGCGGGCGGCGCCTGGTAGTGGTGGGGCTGCCCCGACTGGATGACGACGGTGGCGCTGGTCTGTGCCTGCGCCACGGTCGCGGCGCCCAGCGACAGCAGGGCGATGGAAGCAGCGGCGAGTGCATTGCGGGCCATGATGGTCTCCTCAAAATGATTCCTTGCGGAACCGGAGACTTCATGGTGCAGATGCTGCGTCAAGACGGTGTAGGCGAATTGCGAAGTCTTGTGAAGTTGTGTTTCCCGTGGCGGCAAAGGCGGGGCTTTTCGTGATTTCTTTCACGCCGGGGCGTGCAGGCGGCCGTCCGGTGCAGGCCTGCGCGTGTCAACGCCACCACACCAGGGTCGCCACCACCAGCAAGGCAAACCATGCAGGGTGCCTACCCTCGGTGGCATAGAACACCAGCAATCCGCTGACCAAGGTGGCCAGCCCGGCCACGTCAGCCACCCAGGCCCCCAGGTTGGCATCCCCGGATACGGTCCCCAGGCGCCACAGCAGGGCGCTCAGGGCCCAGCCCAGCACGGTGGCCAGGTGCCAGGTGCCCCACAGGATGCGCACCTGCCGCTCGTGCAGCACGGGCTTGCCGCCGGTGGGCACCACGCCCTGCGTGCGCAGTGCGCGAAACACGAGGAATTCACCCAGCACCGAGTGCGCAACGCCCACCAGGGCGAGGCCCCCGGCTGCCAGTACCAGCGCAGTATTCATCATGGACAGTTTTCAAGTCAATCAGGGTGGCCGTGGAAGGTGTAGACGCGGCGCGTCGATCCGTCTTCTTCGCCTTCAGCGCCTTGGGGGCCAGCACAGGGCCAGCGCGGGCGGCAGCGCCAGCCAGAAGCCCGAGGCGGGCATGAGCACGATGCCAAGCAGCGTGAGGGCCAGCAACCCGGCACCGAGCCCGCGCATGGGGACGGGCGCCATGGCTGTGTTGCGTTCGGCCAGCAGGATGGCCCAGCCCAGCAACGCGAACAACACGCCGAACAGCACAAACCAGACCACGGCGCCCACGGCCGGGTCTTTTTGCACGCTGTTGAAAACGCCGCGCCGCACGATCTCCTGCAGCTGGGTCGGAAACACGACGGCGGCATACAGCGTGTGCAGCAGCGCCACGGCCAGCATCCACGGGCCCTTCCAGCGGCTGCGAGGCGGTATGGCCGCAGAGCGAGGGGAGGGGGAGGTCAGGGTGGTCATGTGGGCGGGTTCCTAGGAAGAAAGAAGGGCGGGGCAATGCGTGCGCACCCGTGCACCCAGCCCCGTGAGCAGGTGCATCAGGCCCATCCACATGCGCTCGAACGCCGGCATTTCGCCGGGCACCTGCACCAAGTGATCGCCCAGCACGCGCTGGTGGCGGCCGGCGGTGATGGGTGGCGGCGTCTTGGCGCCAAAATCGAAAACCGCCTGCGTGAAGGGTTCCATCTGCCAGGCCTGCATGTCAGCCAGTGCGGGGGCGAGTTCGGCGGCGTAGGCCTGCACGGAGAGGCCGGCGTTGACGAGCCCGAGTGCCTGGTAGGCCTGCAGCACCAGCGCGTCGCGCTGCGGGTCGGAGGGAGGGCGCAGCAGTGCGGACCACGCCTGTGTCACTTGCGTCCGAAACCCGCCGGAGAGGCTGCGCGTGCAGCCAAAGTCGAGCACACCCACCGTGCCATCGGGGGCGAACAGAAAATTACCAGGGTGCGGATCGGCATGCACCCGGCCCAGCACAAAAGTGCAGTGCATGAACCAGTCCCACAGGTGCTGCCCGGCCTGATCGCGTTGCTGCTGTGTGGGTTGCGTGGTCAGCCAGGCCTGCAGGTGCTGGCCCGGCAGGAACTGCTGCGTGAGCACCTGGGCCCGCGTGTGCGACAGGATGGGCCGCGCCAGCACCACGCCGGGCAAAGCCGCGTGCTGCGCAAACCATTGCAGTTGCTCGGCTTCCTGCAGGTAGTCCACCTCGCGCAGCAGCGTGGCCTCGATCTCGGCCATCACGCCGTCCACCACGGTGCTGGCGGGCAGGGGCATGTCGGTGTGGGCCAGCGCGCGCAGCGCGGTGCGCATCAATTGCATGTCGCTGGCGATGGTGGCGGCAATGCCGGGGTACTGCACCTTGACGGCCACCGTGCCGTGGCCCGCCAGCTGTGCGCGGTGCACCTGGCCCAGGCTGGCGGCGGCGAAGGCGGTGGGCTCGAAGTGGTCGAACAGCGCCTCGGGCTCCTGGCCGAAGGCCTGGCGGAACACGCGCCCCACCAGCGCGCGGTTGAGCGGCGGCGCCTGGTGGTGGGCGCGCGCCAGCTCCTGCCGCACGCCGTCGGGCAGCAGGCCCGGGTGCATGCTGAGCAGTTGCGATACCTTGAGCGCCGAACCCCGCAGCTGGCCCAGGGCGCCAAAGAGGATGCGGCCCAGGGCGGCCTCGTGGTCGGCCTGCGCCTGGGCAGACGGCGTGCTGCGCACGCGATGGCCTAGTTGGGCCATGCCGATGCGTGCCGCCGCCAGGCCCGTGATGGTGCCGCGCGCAAGCCGGCTGGTGCGCGGCGGGTCAGCCCGGGCCATGGTTTGAAGCGGCCAGTTGTTGCAGCATGGCCTGCACGATGCGGCGGTGAAACGGCGTGATGACGGCCATGTAGGCATGGCCCAGCGTGTTGTGGATGTGCACCACGGTGCTGATGACGACCGTGGGGGCACTGCCAGGCTGGCCGTGCTTGGTCAGCGAGACCTGCACATCCAGGTGTTTGTCGTCCTGCCCCATCACCACTTCGGTGTCGCTCAGATGGCGGATGAGGAAGATGCCCACGCGGTCTCCGACGCGGTAGCTGCGCGCATTGGTTGGAGAGGCTCCGCTGGCAAGCGGATGCACGTCCTGCAACTGCCCCACGCCCTTGAGGCCCACCAGCCGCACCAGCTTGTTGCGCACTGCCAGAAGTTGCTCCGTCCACCGCGGTGTCCTGGCCAAGACCTCCAGCCAGGTCTGCAATGCGCTGGTGGCGGGGCGGGGATCGGTCGTTGTGAAGGCGTCAAAAAAATCCGCGTTGTGCAAGGTGGCATGGATGACCGTGCCAGCGGGCACTTGGACCTCGCGCACGGTGTGGGCGGTGGTCATGCGGACTTCCTCTTGCGGGACGTGGCCACTGGCTGTGCGGCGGGTGCCGGGCTGGCCGCGCGGGGTTTGCGGGGCGCACGCGGCGGTTTGGAAGGCTCCGGCGACCGGGATGGTTCAGCGGCTGCCGTGTAGGCGGGGGCCGGGCCGGGCGGTGCGCTGGCCATGGCCTGTCTGGCCAGCTGCAGCATGCCCATCAGGCCGCTGCTGTGCTGCACCATGCGGGCCATCTGGCTGCGCAGCACAAAACCACCCAGTTGCAACACGCGGTTGACGAGCCCTCCGCGCAGCGCCTGCACCAGCACGCCGAGCGAGAGGTCCACCAGCTGCGTGGTGTCGGCAAATTCCTCGGAGGTGTCGGCCAGCCAGTACGTCACCACACCGGCCAGGTAGTCGGTGTACAGCCCGCCCGCCATGCCCTTGAAGTCGCAGGGCTCGATTTCGCCACTGGCCTCCGCGGCTTCCAGAAAGCTGGCGACGGCCTCGCGCAGGCTGTGCCGTGCCGCCAGGGGCTCGGCCAGCATCGACAGCGGCGAGCGCCGCGCCAGGCTGCGCACCTGGGCCACGAACTCGCGGTCGGCCAGCAGGCGCTCCAGCACCGCGTCGGTCAGGCGCTGCAGCTTTTCCTGCAGGCCGTAGCCCGCGAAGCCGGGCGTCTGCAGGGTGTCGGCCAGCGCCTGGTGGGCCACGTCGTCCAGGTAGCCCAGCACGATGCGGTCCTTGGTCGGGAAGTATTTGTAGATCGTGGCGTCGCCAATGCCGGCGGCGCGGGCGATGTCCTTCATCGTCGCGCCGTCGAAGCCCTGGCGGGTCATGAGGTCCACCGCGCTGGCCACGATCTGGCGGCGGGTGGCATCTTGCTGCTGGCGGGTGGTCTTCATTTAATATCTTTAAATTGGTAAAATTTAATATTTAAAGAATAGTGTATTCACATTAAAGAGTCAACCGGCGCTGAAACGGGCATTCGGTGCGCTGGAAGCGGCTGTTCTGAGCACCTTTTAGACCTCTACCGCCTGTCGGTAAAGCGCAAGAAGCTATCAAAAAGATAGTGTTTGTGCTGGCTCGACCGGCCCCCCGCCATGCCATGCCATCGCCCTCCGAAACCGGCGCGCCCAAGGCCGGTGCACCCGTGGAACCGGCTCTGCCGGGCCACCGGGTGCGTCCCCCGCGGGGGACGCCGCGCAGCGGCTCAGGGGGGGAGTCGTCTCATCCCGGTGAAGGCCTCGAACTCCCAACTGCGCATGGCCAGCAGCAGGGTGTAGCCCTCCAGCTCGCGCGGCGGCAGTTTCTGGTCGGCCAGGTGCTGCTGCGCGAAGTCCTGCGCCACGCGCTGCATGCGCTCCATGAAGGCGGGCGCCAGGCCCCGGCTGATGGTGCCGTGCACCAGCAGCACGCCTTCGCCCGGGCCGTCGAAGCCGCCCGCGAAGTAGTCGAGCAGCGCATGCTCGCGAAAGTAGTTCATCACCGGCCCGTGGGGCCGCCAGCGGAAGGTCTTGGCCAGCTTGAGGCGGTAGCGGTTCAGCGGCCGCAGCTCGATGATGCCGATGCGGTCGAGCTGCGCGAGGTACTTGATGCCCTCGGCCTCGGTGAGGCGGTAGGTGGTGGTCACCTGCTCCAGCGTCCACTGGCTGAGCACGCAGATGGCCATGAGCAGCAGCTTCTTGTCGGCCACCACCGCGCGCTCCTGCTCCTGGCTCAGTTCCTTGAGCAAGGGCTGGCTGTCGGCCACGCGGCGCGCCAGGTCGGCGAAGTCCAGCGCCAGCGCGCGGCAGATCGCGTCGATGCGCGACAGCGGCATGTCGCCCTTGGCCAGCATGCGCTTGACGCTGGACTCGGCCATGCCCAGGGCCTGGGCCAGGTCCGCGTAGGTCATCTGCGCGGTCTTGAGTTCCTTTTTCAGGGCGGCAACGAGGTCGGCGGTGGTGCTCATGGGTATCGATTATCGGTACCCAGGGTGCTTCGGGTGGCCCTCCGTGCGACTTTTCGCGGCCCGGGGCCGTTGGGCTGAAGACACTGCGCTGCATCGATCCACCACCTGCCCACGGACACGACGACCATGACCGTTCTCCCCGCTCCCTTTCGCCATCGCCCCGGCCCGTCGCGCGCCGAGGGGGCCCTGCTGGGCCTCGCCGTGCTGCTGCTGGGGCTGGCGTGCCTGGGCCCGGCGCTGCCGGCCAGCACCCACCAGCACGCCTTTGCGGACCAGCGCGCGCTGTGGGGCATCCCTTGCGCGCTGGATGTCCTGAGCAACCTGCCATTCGCCGCCGCCGGCCTGTGGGGGCTGCGTTGGCTGCGGCGCGTGGAGCGCCCGGCCATGGATGCGGCCTCCCGGGTCTTCGCGGCCCTGTTCTTCGCGGGCCTGGTGTGCACGGCCGTGGGCTCCGGCCTGTACCACGCGGTGCCCGACGATGCGGGCCTGCTGTGGGACCGGCTGGGCATGGTGCTGCCTTTCGCGGGCCTGCTGGGCCTGGCGGCGGGTGGCCGGGTGAGCGCCCGGGCGGGCTGGGCCGCCGCAGGCACGGTGTTGCTGGCGGGTCCGGCTGCGGTGCTGTGGTGGTCCACCACCGGCAATCTGCTGCCCTGGGCCGTGGTGCAGCTGGGCGGGATGCTGGTGGTGCTGGCGCTGGCCCTGCTGCCCCGGCGTGCGGGCACGCTGCCGGTGCACCTGGGCGCCGTGATCGCGATGTACGCCGTGGCCAAGCTGTTCGAGGCGGCCGACCATGCCGTGTTCGACGCCACGGCGCAGTGGGTGTCGGGCCACAGCCTCAAGCACGTGCTGGCGGCTGGCGCTGCCTGGCCGGTGCTGATGGCGCTGGATGCGCTGGCGGCTTCGCGCCACAGCCGCGCACCGCGCCCCGCATTTGCCGCCATGTGCGGGCAGAATGGCGCCCACACCATGGGTGTCGCACGCGGGCAGGGCCTCCAGCCCCGGGTGCGCCGGGCCATACCAACACACACAGCAGCCACCGCCGACCCATTGGACACGAGGAGAAACGCATGAACCCCGAGACCACCCCAGCCAGCGTGCCCCAGGCGCCCCACGTGCACTCCGTGCAGCACACGGGCAGCCCGGGCCATGGGCATGAGGACCCGAACCAGTTCGCGCTGCTGCGCCAGCGGCGCTTCGCCCCGTTCTTCTGGACCCAGTTCTCCGGCGCCGCCAACGACAACCTCTTCAAGTTCGCATTCACCGTGATGGTGACGTACCAGCTCAGCGTGTCGTGGCTGCCGCCCGCGATGGCGGGGCTGGTGATCGGCGCGCTGTTCATCCTGCCGTTCCTGCTGTTCTCGGCCACCTCGGGGCAGCTCACCGACAAGTACGACAAGACGCGCATGATCCGCTTCGTGAAGAACCTGGAGATCGCCATCATGCTGGTGGCCGCCTTCGGATTCATCGCGGGCAACGTGCCCGTCTTGCTGCTGTGCACCTTCCTCATGGGCGTGCACTCCACGCTGTTCGGGCCGGTCAAGTTCGCCTACATGCCGCAGGTGCTCAACGAGCGCGAACTCACGGGCGGCAACGGCATGGTCGAGATGGGAACCTTCGTGGCCATCCTGCTGGGCAACGTGGCGGGGGGGCTGCTGGTGGCGCTGCCGGGCATCGGCCACACCACGGTGGCCGTGGCCTGCGTGGTGGCCGCGCTGGCGGGGCGCGCCGTGGCGCAGTTCATTCCCCCGGTGCCGGCCACCGACCCGGGGCTCACGATCAATTGGAACCCCTTCACCGAGACCTGGCGCAACCTCAGGCTCGCGCATGGCAACATCGTGGTGTTCCGCTCGCTGCTGGGCATCAGCTGGATGTGGTTCTTCGGCGCGGTGTTCCTGAGCCAGTTCCCCAGCTTGGCCAAGGAGGTGCTGCACGGCAACGAGCAGGTGGCCTCGCTGCTGCTGGTGGTGTTCTCCATCGGCATCGGCATCGGCTCGCTGCTGTGCGAGGTGCTCTCGCGCCGCCATGTCGAGATCGGCCTGGTGCCCCTGGGCGCCATCGGCATGAGCGTGTTCTCCATCGACCTGTACTTCGCCGCGCGCAGCCTGCCGCCCGCGGAGATCATGGGCCTTGGCACCTTTCTAGCGCAGAGCCAGCACTGGCGCGTGATGCTCGACCTGGCGCTGCTCAGCCTGTTCGCGGGCCTGTACAGCGTGCCCATGTACGCGCTGATCCAGATGCGCAGCCAGCCCACGCACCGCGCGCGCATCATCGCGGCCAACAACATCCTGAACGCGCTGTTCATGATCGCGAGTTCGCTCATCGCGGGCGCCTTGCTGGGCGCCGGTTTCACGGTGCCGCAGATCTTCCTGTTCACCGGCCTGGCCAATGCGGTGGTGGCGTTCTACATCTTCATGCTGGTGCCCGAGTACCTGCTGCGCTTCGTGGCCTGGGTGTCCTCGCGTTTCGTCTACCGCTTCAAGGTGCAGGGCGACGAGAACCTGCCCAGCACGGGCGCGGCCATCCTGGCCTGCAACCACGTGAGCTTTGTGGATGCCGTGCTGCTCATGGCGGCCAGCCCGCGCCCCATCTACTTCGTGATGGACCACCGCATCTTCCGCGTGCCGGTGCTCGGCTGGCTGTTCCGCCTGGCCAAGGCCATCCCCATCGCGCCCTACAAGGAAGACCCCAAGACCTACGAAGCCGCCTTCGACCGCGCCGCGCAGGTGCTGCGCGAAGGCGACCTGCTGGCCATCTTTCCCGAAGGCGGCATCACCAAGGACGGGCAGCTGCAGGAGTTCAAGGGCGGCATCATGAAGATCATCGAGCGTGCCCGCGAAGAGGGCATCGAGGCGCCCGTCATTCCCATGGCGCTGACCAATCTGTGGGGCTCGTACTTCAGCCGCATCGAGCAGGGCGGGGCCATGGTGCGGCCCTTCCGGCGGGGCTTCTACAGCCGCGTGGGCCTGAACGTGGGGCACGCCGTGGCGCCGTCGGACGTGCAGCCTTCGTTGCTGCGTTCGCGCGTGGCGGACCTGCTCGGAGCCTGACCGCCATGGAGCAGGACCGGGTGGAACAGGAAGAGCGCACCGCGCTGGCCCGCAAGATCATGGCCTTTCTGCGGGAGATCGGCCTGGACGTGGCCGAGGACGAGCTTGCCGGCGGCAACAGCTTCCTGCCCGGCGTGCGCATCGCGCGCGGCGGCCTGAGGGTGGACCTGGCGCGGCTGCGGTGGCCCGGCGACCTGCTGCACGAGGCCGGACACCTGGCCGTGGTGTCCGCAGCCCTGCGCGCGGGCATGGACGATGCCCTTGCCGAACTGCCCCCCGTGCCGCACGGCGGCGAGATCGAAGCCACGGCATGGGCCTGGGCCGCCCTGCAGCATCTGCGGCTGCCATCGGCCGTGCTGTTCCACGAAGGGGGCTACCACGGCCACTCGCAGGGCTTGCGCATGACCTTCGAGCTGGGCGTGTATCTGGGCGCTGCCGGGCTGGTGTCGGCGGGCCTCGCGGCATCGCCCGCACAGGCCGCCTCTTCGGGCGTTGCGCCCTATCCGCACCTGCAGGCCTGGCTGCGCGCCTGAGCCGCGATCCTGCCGGCATGGATACATGGGCCGGGAACCGCCCTCGGGCGTTCCGCCTGGCCTGTCGCCGGGTCAGTCTTTGGGCGCACCCCGGCGCGCCGGTGGCTTGGCCCCCGGCGCTGCGTCCCCGCACGAGAGCAGCTTCTCGTAGTTGCGCCGCAGGATCAGCCCTGCGTAGTACACGTGCTCGCGCATCAGCTGCTCGGCACGCACACAGTCGCGCGCGATGACCGCCTCGATGATGCGGTGGTGGTCGCCGTGCGAGCGCAGGATGATGGGATGGTCGTCCCACAGGATGATGCGGTCCGAGGCGAAGGGAATGTTCTGCGCCTGCTCCGCGAAGCGCGTGACCCAGGGGTTGCCCGAGGCTTCCAGCAGCGTGTCGTGGATGGTCACGTTCATCTGCTGGTAGGGCTCGTGGTCTTCGGGCCGCAGTTCTCCCAGGTCCAGGATGCGGTCGCCGTCCGCCAGCGCCCCGCGCAGCCGCTGCGCCTGTTCGGGCGTGAGTCCGCGCATGGCGGCGTTGCGGCAGGCCAGGCCTTCGAGCACCGCGCGCACCTCGTAGGCCGCGACGATCTCCTCCATGTTGAAGCCGCGCACCAGGTAGCCGCGCTTGGGCTGGTGGTCGACCAGCCCCTCGCTGGCCAGGGTGCTCAGGGCGGCGCGCACGGGGGTGCGCGAAACGCCCAGCTTCTCGGCCAGGGGGATTTCCTCCAGCCGCTCGTCGGGCCGTATCTCCCCGTTGAGGATCCAGTTGCGCAGCGTCTCGGTCACGTCCTGGGCCAAAGTTCTCATCCCTGCCGCTCCAGTAGAAATTTTCTTCAAGTATACATGTGATGCCATTAATGGCCTTTTTAAGGGTTATCCCTGAGATAAATCAGTATTCATGTATACATAATTGCCTCGCTTACGCACCATGCGTGATTTTGATCAAGAAGGGCGAGCGTGGATATGGCAAGGGTTGCAAGTGAAGATGGCGGCTGGCTGGGGTTGGCAAACCGCACCGGTGTGGTGACGGGCGCAGGCGGCGGCATCGGCCTGGAGATCGCCGTGCAGCTGCTGGCCGCGGGAGCCCGCGTCGCCTTGCTCGACCGCGATGCACAGCGCCTGGCGGAGATCGCCGGCGGACTGGGCGAGCACCCGGGCCGGGTCCTGCCGATCACCTGCGACGTGACCGACCCGCACAGCGTGCAGGCGGCGGCGGACCAGGTGCAAAAGGCCTGGGGCGCGGTGGATCTGCTGGTCAACAATGCCGCGGCCCTGTACGCCGACGCGCTGATGGACATCGCCGTCGACAAATGGAACCAGCTGCTGTCGGTGAACCTGACCGGCTACCTGCTGTGCGCCCAGGGCTTCGGGCGGCAGATGATCGCCCACGGCGGGGGCTCGATGGTCCACATCGCGTCCATCTCGGCCAGCATTCCGCAGCCCTACAGCGGGGCGTACAGCGTGAGCAAGGCGGGCGTGAAGATGCTGTCGCAGCTGCTGGCCGTCGAGCTGGGCGCGCACGGCGTGCGCAGCAACGTGGTCAGCCCCGCGATGATCCGCACGCCCATGAGCGAGGGCATCTACACGGACCCCGCGGTGCGCCTGCGGCGCGAACAGATCGTGCCCGCCGGCCGCATCAGCACGCCCTCGGACATCGCCGGCGCCGTGCTGTTCCTGTCCAGCGAGCGGGCCAGCTACATCAGCGGCCAGGAATTCCTCGTCGACGGCGGCCTGACGCAGGCCTGGCTGGGCCTGATTCCCCGCCCAGGGTTCGAGAAGAAGGACACGGCCCCACAGCCGGCCGCCTGACGCCATTGCGCTCCCCCGTTACCTCACCCCCCAAAAAAAGGAGACTCTCGTGAAACCAGCCAAGTCCTTGCTCGTGGCCTGCGTGGCCGCACTTTCCACCTTCTGCGCGCAGGCGCAGACCGAACCGGGCCTGACCGACAAGACCATCAAGCTCGGCCTGTTCGGGCCGCTGTCGGGCAACTCCATGGCCTACGGCTTCGACGTGATGAACGCGGCCAAGATGTACTACGACAAGATCAACAAGGACGGCGGCATCCACGGGCGCAAGATCGAACTGGTGGTCGAGGACGACCGCTGCAACGCCAACGACCTGCTGGCCGCCGTGAAGAAGCTCACCGAGCAGGACAAGGTCTTCGCGCTCAACGGGGGCTCCTGCTCTGCCGCCGTGG
The DNA here is from genome assembly GCF_059415205.1 of Acidovorax sp. GW821-FHT10E03. Classification (NCBI taxonomy): domain Bacteria; kingdom Pseudomonadati; phylum Pseudomonadota; class Betaproteobacteria; order Burkholderiales; family Comamonadaceae; genus Acidovorax; species Acidovorax sp. GW821-FHT10E03. The sequence continues at coordinate 170,448 of NZ_JBWKMU010000009.1, forward strand.
TGGGCGCGCGCGAGTACGTGGAACGCTCGCAGATCCCCCTGGTGATGCTCAACGCGTCGGGCGACGGCGCCCTGTACCCGCCGTCGAAGTACATCTACGGCGCGTTCTCCATCTCCCAGCGCGCGGTGGGCGGCTCGATGGTGCAGTTCGCCGCCGAGCACCTCAAGGGCAAGAAGATCGGCTACATCAACCACGACGATGCCTATGGCGGGTGGAACCTCGAAGCGGCGGAGTTCCAGGCCAAGCAGCTCGGGGTGGACCTGCAGGTCCAGTCGGTCGCGCCGAACCTGACCGACGTGACCGCGCCGATGCTCAAGATCCGCGCCGCCAACCCCGACGTGCTGCTGATCACCACCTACGCGCGCCCCGTGAGCCTGCTGGTCAAGAAGGCGCAGGAGCTGGGCTGGACCAAACCCATCGTGATCGCCGTCAACGGCACGGCCGACCTCAAGCAGCTGGTCGAGAACGTGGGCAGCAAGGATGCGTTCAAGAACGTCTACCTGCAGGAAGTGATGGCCGACGTGGCCGGCGGCCCCAAGCTCAAGTGGGTCTACGACATGTACAAGGCCTACTACCCCGAGCTGGCCGCCAAGCCAGGCTATCCGCAGACCTACATGCCCTACGGCATCCCGTCGGCGATGACCGTGGTCAACGCGCTCAAGGCCGCGGGCCCGCAGCTCACGCGGGAGAAGTTCCTCACCGCGCTGTCGCAGACCAAGTTCGAGTCGAACGTGATGGCCGGCCCGATCGAGCTCACGCCCACCGACCACGCGGGCCAGAAGTCGGCCATCTACCTGAAGTTCGACGGCACCAACATGACCGCGGTCCCAGGCGCCTACCGCAGCCTCTGGACCTACCAGCCCAAGTAACCAACCAGGAGAAGGGGCCGGTCCACGCCCGCGTGCGGCCGCCCCTCCATCGCCATGAGTTTCAGTGAGATTTGGCTGTTTCTGCAGCAGGGCATCCTTTCCGGCCTGGTGACGGGCAGCGTCTATGCGCTGCTGGCCATCGCCATCGTCGCGATCTTCAAGACCACCGACGTGCCGAACTTCGCCCAGGGCGAGATCTTCATGATCGGCGGCTATGTGGCGCTGTCCCTGCTGCTGATCGCGGGCTGGTCGTACGCCGTGGTCATCCCCGTCACGGTGGTCGCCGTGGCGGTGGGCGCGGCTCTCTTCCAGCGGGTGGTGATGGAGCGGGTGACCCATTCCAAGGGCGTGGGCCCGCAGCTGGTGATCGCCACGCTGGGCCTGGCCTACATGCTCAAGGGCCTGGTGCGCCAGACCGGGCTGGGCGACACGCCGCGCTCGCTGCCGCCCCTGGTCTCCAACGACCCCGTGATCATCGGAGACGCCTTTCTCACGCGGCTCGACGTGGCGATCTTCGTCGCCTCCCTCACCGCGATGGTGCTGATCTACCTGATGTTCAACCACACGCGCATCGGCAAGGCGATGCGGGCCGTGGGCATGAACCCGCGCGCCGCGCAGATCGTCGGCATCCGCCTGTCGCGCATCCGCATGATGGTGTGGGCCATGGCAGGCCTGCTGTCCGCGCTGGCCGCCCTGCTCATTACCCCCAAGATCCTCATCACGCCGGACATCGCGCACATCGCGATCCTGGCCTATGCGGCGGCCATCGTGGGCGGCTTCACCAGCCTGCCGGGCGCCGTGCTGGGCGGCCTCGTCATCGGCATCGTCGAGAACCTGGTGGGCCTGTTCATCTCCACCAACGCCATCGTGGTCGCGCCCTTCCTGGCCATCCTGGTCACGCTGATCGTGCGTCCGCAGGGCATCCTGGGCGGCAAGCCCCAAGTCAAGAAAGTATGAAAACCATGACCCGCGATCACTGGGCATTGCTCGCTGCCGCCCTGGTTCTGTCGATCCTTCCCTTCGCCGTGTCGGGCTATGTCCTGTACGTGGTCAACCTGCTGATGGTCTTCGTGGTGCTGGCCCTGGGCATGCACGTCGTGATCGGCGAATCGGGCCAGTTCGCGCTGGCGCACGCCGCGTTCTTCGGCATCGGCATCTACACGGCCGGCATCATCAACACGGCATGGCATCCGCCCTTCGTGCTGTCCGTCCTGGCCGGCGGGGCCCTGTCGGCCGTGCTCGGCTACCTCATCGGCTACCTGGCGCTGCGCATGCGCGACATCTACCTGGCCCTGGCCACCTTCGCCTTCGGCGAGGCGATGCAATGGGTCTTCCTCACCTGGGAGCGCGTCACGGGCGGCTCCAACGGCATGAAGATGGATCCGGCCAATCTGTTCGGCTACAGGCTGACCAACGACCTGCAGGCCTACCCCTTCGTGGTGGTGCTGGCGGGGCTGATGCTGTGGCTCACCGTGGCGCTGGCGCGCTCACAGTACGGCTCGTCGCTCAGGGCCGTGCGCGAGAGCGATGTGGCCGCGATGGCCATGGGCATCAACGTCAAGGCCATGAAGCAGAGCGCGTTCGCCATCTCGGCGGCCTTCGCGGGCATCGCCGGGGGCATGTACACGCTGTTCACCTCGTTCATCCACCCGGAGAGCCTGGGCTTCCAGACCACCATCCTGGTGCTCACCATGGTCGTCGTGGGGGGCATGGGCTCGGTGCGCGGCGCGGTGGCCGGCGCCATTGCCTTCGGCCTCATCTCCGAGCTGCTGCGCCAGCTCATGTCGGTGCAGGAAATCATCTATGGCGTGATCCTCATGGGGTTCATGATGTTCATGCCCAAGGGGCTGTTCGCCGACCGCAACCGCCGCGTGGCACGCAAGCCCGCCAAGGGGGTGCAGGCATGAGCACGCGCCCCTTCCTGGAAGTCTCCGGCATCACCGTGCGCTTTGGCGGGCTGGTGGCCGTGAACAGCCTCTCGTTCGACGTGGCGCGCGGCTCGATCCATGCGCTGATCGGCCCCAACGGGGCCGGCAAGTCCACCACCTTCAACTGCATCTCCCGCTACTACCAGCCGACCGAAGGCCGCATCGTTGTGGACGGCGAGGACGTGACGCACCATGCACCTTCGCGCATGGCCGGCATGGGTATCGCGCGCACCTTCCAGAACCTGGAGCTGTTCGGCGACCTGAGCGTGTACGAGAACGTGCTGCTGGGCTGCCACTCGCACAGCGCGAACACGCTGGGCCGGCTGCTGCGCCGCCCCGGCGGCGAGATCCGCGACCTGGTGGACAGCCTCATCGAGCGCGTGGGCCTGACCCACGACCGCGAGACCCGCGCCAAGGAACTCGACTTCGGCCACCAGAAGCTGCTGGAGATCGCCCGCGCCCTGGCGCTCAAGCCGCGCCTGCTGCTGCTGGACGAACCGGCGGCCGGCCTGCGCAACCGGGACATCGAGAACCTGGACCACCTGCTGACCGAACTGGCCCAGAAGGACGGCATCACCGTGCTCCTGGTCGAGCACGTGATGCAGCTGGTGATGTCGATCTCCGACCGCATCACCGTCATGTCCTTCGGCCAGAAGATCGCCGAAGGCACCCCCAAGGAAATCAGCGAGAACCCGACCGTGATCGAAGCCTACCTCGGCAAGGGAGCGGCCCATGCCTGATCCCATGCAGCAACCAAGCCAGGGCGCACTGCTCGAAGTGCGCGGCATCAGCGCCTCCTACGGCGCCATCCAGGCGCTCTCGGGCGTGAGCCTGGCCGTGCCGCAGGGCGCCATCGTGGCCCTGCTGGGCAGCAACGGTGCCGGCAAGAGCAGCACGTTGAACGCGATCTCGCACCTCATCGATCCCACCGCCGGCGAGGTCCACTTCGCCGGCGAGCCCATCCACCGGCAGCCGTCCGACGAGATCGTCCGCAGGGGCCTGGTGCAGGTGCCCGAGGGGCGCGAGGTGTTCAAGGAAATGAGCGTGCGCGAGAACCTGGAGCTGGGCGCCTTCCTGCGCCGCGACCGCGCCGCGATCGCCGAGGACCTGGACAAGGTCTACACCCTGTTTGCGCGGCTCAAGGAACGCTCCGAGCAGCGGGCGGCCACGCTGTCGGGCGGCGAGCAGCAGATGCTGGCCATCGGCCGCGCACTCATGTCCCGCCCGCGGCTGATCATGTTCGACGAGCCTTCGATGGGGCTGTCGCCGCTGCTCGTCGAGCAGATCTTCGAGGCGATCCAGCGGCTCAACCGGGAGCAGGGTCTCACCATCCTGCTCGTGGAGCAGGACGTGCGCCTGGCGCTCACGGTGGCCAGCCACGCCTACATCCTGGAAAACGGCGAGATCACGCTGCAGGGCGCGGCGGCCCAGCTCATGGACGACCCGGCCGTGCGCCGGGCCTACCTCGGCGTCTGAACGGCGCCCATTCAGCAGGAGAAATTGGATGGATTTGTTGAAAGGCAAGCTCGCGCTGGTGACCGGCGCCGGCGGGGGACTGGGCTCGGCCATTGCGCTGGGCTTCGCGAACGAGGGCGCCAAGGTGATCTGCGCCGACATCGGTGCGGACAAGGCTGAGGCCACGGCCCGGCGCATCCGCGATGCCGGCGGCGAGGCCTGGAGCGTGGTGCTGGACGTGTGCGACCGGGCCGCCGTCCAGGCCTGCGCCGCGGACCTGCAGGCGCGCATCGGCCCGATCGACGTGCTGATCAACAACGCAGGCATTTCCGGCCGCGCGCGCATCGACGACCCGCACGCGCCCGAGGTGTGGGACCGCCTCATCGACGTGAACCTGCAGGGCCTGTTCAACGTCACGCATGCCTTCGTGCCGGCGTTGAAGAAGACCCGGGGGTGCATCGTGAACCTGTCGTCCATCGTGGCGTTCGTGAGCGGCATCTCGTCGGCCGGGTATGTCGCCTCCAAGGGCGCCGTGCGTTCGCTGACCCAGGTGCTGGCCCGCGACCTGGCGCCTTTTGGGGTGCGCGCCAATGCGGTCGCGCCCGGGCTGATGCTGACCGAGATGGTCGCCCCGCAGCTGGCCGTGCCCGGCGGCACGGACTGGTACATGAAGCGCGTGCCCGCGGGCCGCGGCGGCGAGGTCGAGGAAATCGTCGGACCCGTGGTCTTTCTTTCCTCCCACATGGCCAGCTATGTGAATGGTGTGGTGCTGCCCGTCGATGGCGGCTTTCTCTCGGCTTGATCGGAATCTTCGCAAACACATGGACGACAACAGCAACAGCAAACCGATTGCCCTGGTCACCGGCGGGGCCGGTGGAATGGGCCTGGCCACGGTCGAACGCCTGGCCCGCGACGGCTACGCAGTGGTGATGGTGGACCGCGATGAAGCCCTGGCGCAGCGCGAGACGGGCCGCTTGAAGAGCCTGGGCCTGGATGTGCAGTGCCGCGTGCTCGACCTGACGGACGAAGCGGCCGTGCGCGGCCTGGTGCACTCCCTGCCCCCAGTGCGCGCTCTGGTCAACAACGCCGGCATCTTCGACGAGCGCAAGTTCCTGGAGGTGAGCAACGACGACTTCCGCCGTGCCTACGAGGTCAACCTCATCGCCGTGGCCACGCTCACACAGGAAGTAGCCAAGACCATGCCCGAGGGCGGCCGCATCGTGAACATCGCTTCGCGCGCGTACCTGGGGGCGAAGAACCACCCGCACTACGTGGCCTCCAAGGCCGCCGTGGTGGGCTACACACGCGCCAGCGCCATGGAGCTGGCGCCGCGTGGCATCCTGGTCAACGCGATCGCGCCGGGGCTGATCGACACGCCCATCCTGCGCGCGCTCACGCCCGAGCGGCTGGCGGCGCAGCTCGCGCTGCAGCCCACGGGCAAGGCCGGCAGGCCGGAAGACATCGCCCAGGCGGTGGCCTTCCTCGTGTCGCCGCAGACCGGCTTCATCACCGGGCAGGTGCTGTTCGTCGATGGCGGCAAGTCGCTGGGTGGGTCGGGCGCATGACGGCCCCCCACTGGGATGCCGAGTACGACGTCGTCGTGATCGGCGCGGGCGCGGGCGGCATGGCCGCCGCGCTGACCGCGAAGATCGAAGGCTGCAGCGTGCTGCTGGTCGAGAAGACCGACCGCGTGGGCGGCTCCACCGCCGTGTCCGGCGGGGCCGTGTGGGCGCCGCTCAACGCGCAGTCGGCCCAGGTGGGCCACCCCGACAGCTTCGAGAAGGTATGGACCTACCTGCGCAACACGGTGGGCGACGCGGCGCCGGCAGGGATGCAGCAGGCCTTCCTGCGCCACGGCGCCGGCATGGTCGACTACTTCGAGAAGCACACCGCCGTGCGGCTTGTCGCGCGCAGCTACTCCCCCGACTACTACCCCGACCGCGAGGGCGCGGCCTTCGGCGGCCGGTCGCTCGACCCGGCGACGTTCGACGGGCGGGAACTGGGCGCGCATTTCCGGGAACTGCGCGACCCCCTGCCCGAGTTCATGGTGCTGGGCGGAATGATGGTCAACATGACCGACGCCAGGCACCTGCTGGCGGTCACGCGCTCGTTCACGGCCTGGCGCGAGGGCATGAAGCTCGTGCTGCGCTACTTCGCCGACCGGCTGCGCGGCTACCACCGGGGCACGCGCCTGGTGCTGGGCAATGCGCTGGCGGCCCGCCTCTTCAAGAGCGTGCTCGACCGGGGCATCGACTACTGGCTGGACACGCCGGTGCAAAAGCTGCACGTGGTCGATGGCGCCGTGGCGGGGGTGTCGCTGGTGCATGGGGGCACGCCGGTACAGGTGAAGGCGCGCCGGGGCGTGGTCGTGGCCACGGGGGGCTTTCCCTGGAGCGAGGAATTGCGCGGCGCGCACTACCCGTCGCCGACAGGGCCGTGGTCCATGTCGCCGCAAGGCAACCGCGGCGAGGGCATTGCCCTGGCGCGCCAGGCGGGTGCCACGCTGGGGCAGGGCCACACCAGTCCGGCGTTCTGGGCCCCGGTCTCCGTGCTGCAGCGGCCCGATGGCTCGGTCGTGCGCTACCCGCACCTGGTGTGGGACCGCGCCAAGCCCGGCCTCATGGCCGTGAACGGGGCCGGCCAGCGCTTCGTCAACGAAGCGACCTCGTACCACGAGTTCGTGCGGGCGATGTACCGCTCCCACGCCACGGTGCCCACCCTGCCGGCCTACCTGGTCTGCGACAGCGACTTCATGGAGCAATGGGGCATGGGCCTGGCGTTGCCGGGCGGGCGGCCGCGCGATCACCTCGTCAAGGCCGGCTACCTGGTGAAGGCGCCGACACTGCGGGCGCTGGGCGATGCCCTGGGCATCGGCGGCGCCGCGCTGCAGGCCACGGCCGAGCGCTTCAACGCGCAGGCCGACCAGGGGCGCGACGACGACTTCGGCAAGGGCAGCACCGAATACAACCGCTACCTGGGCGACGCGGCGCACCAGCCCAACCCCTGCATCGGTGCCTTGCGCCAGGGCCCGTTCTATGCCGTCAAGGTGTTCGCGGGCGACATCGGCACGGCCGTGGGCATTGCCTGCAACGAAAATGCCCAGGCGCTCGATGCCGCCGGCCAGCCCATCCCGGGCCTCTACGCGGCGGGCAATGACATGCATTCGGTGATGGGCGGCGAGTACCCCGCGCCCGGCATCACCCTGGGGCCCGCGCTGACCTTCGGGTGGATCGCGGGCCGCCAGCTGGCGCAGGCAGCGCCTTCCCATCCATGAACCGGTGAACTTCCATGCAGATCTATTTCTCTCCGTTCTCTCCCTATGTGCGCAAATGCCTGGTCACGGCGCACGAGCTGGGCCTCAATGACCGCGTGCAATTGCTGCCATCGAACGCCAACCCGGTCCGGCGCGACCAGGACATCATCGCCAGGAACCCGCTGGGCAAGGTGCCGACCTTCATCACCGACGAGGGCGCCGTGCTGTACGACAGCCGCGTCATCTGTGAATACCTCGACGAGATCGGCAACGGAACGCTGTTTCCCCGCAGTGGCGATGCGCGCTGGAATGCGCTGACGCTGCAGGCGCTCGGAGACGGCATCCTCGACGGCGCGCTGATCGCCCGCTATGAGGACGTGGCGCGGCCCGAGCCGCTGCGCTGGCCCGAGTGGCGCGCCGCGCAGCTGGACAAGGCCGAGACTTCGCTGGCCCACCTGTCCGCGAACCCCGCACTCATCGCGCCGCAGCGGCTGGACATCGGCACGCTCACGGTGGCCTGTGCGCTGTGGTACCTGGATCTCAGGTTTGCGGACTTCGGATGGCGCCAGCGCCATCCCGCCGTTGCGGCCTGGTACGAGGCATTTTCAAAGCGTCCATCGTTGCAGGCGAGCTGGGCGCTGTGATCCGGCGCGCGCCAGCGCCCCATCGCTGCCGCGCTCACTCCGCCCGGATGTTCGCGCGCTGGGCGATCGCGCGCATGCGCGGCAGTTCGTCCTCGATCCGCGCCAGCACGGCGTCGCCGCTGGCATAGGACTGCTCCAGCCCGCTGGCGATGAGCTTGCTGCGGATCTCGGCATCCGCCATGGTCTCGGCCAGGGCCTTGCCCAGCTTCGCCTTGACTTCGGCGGGCAGGCCGCGCGGCGCCACGACGGCCAGCCACGAATCCGCGGCAAAACCCGCGAAGCCGCTTTCCGCCACCGTGGGCACATCCGGCAGCTGCGTGGCCCGCGCCGCGCCGGTGACTACGATGGGCTTGATCTTGCCACCCTTGAGCTGCGGCAGCGCGGCCGCCACCGTGTCGATGGTGAACGGGATCTGCCCACCGATCAGGTCGCTCATGGCGGGTGCGCTGCCCCGGTAGGGCACATGCATCAGCTGGATGCCGGTGGCCGACCACATCAGTTCGGCGGCAAAGTGGCCCGTGGTGCCGCTGCCGAACGAGCCGTAGGAGAACTTGTCCGGAGCGCGCTTCACCGCCGCGATCAGCTGCGGGAGGTTGGCCACCGGCACATCGCGGTGGGCCAGCAGGATCAGCGGCACGCGCGCCACCATGCCGATGGGCTCGAAGCTCTTGACCGGGTCGTACGGCAGCTTGTTGTTGAGCGCCGGGTTGACGGTGAAGGTGGAGCCCGAGCTGATCAGCAGCGTGTAGCCGTCGGCCGGAGCGTTGGCCACGAAGGATGCGCCCACGATGGTGCCCGCACCGGCCTTGTTCTCGACCACCACCGCCTGGCCCAGGCGTTCGCCCAGCTTCTTGCTGATGAGCCGGCCCACGATGTCGACGGCCCCGCCGGGCGGAAAGGGCACCACCAGCTGCACCGGCTTGGCGGGGTAGCCATCGGCGTGCGCCATGCGCCCCCAACCCAAGCCTGCGATGGCTGCCATGAACAACAAGGCGACGCTGGGGCGTCTTTTGGGCTGTGGGCATTTCATGTGGCGGTCCTTCTGGTGCGGGTTGTTCACCCTGCGTTGCGGCTGTGAACAAGGGGAAGGCGCACCAGTCTTCGTCTCGCTCTGGCCACGCCTGTCGCTACTGCGGAGTTGTCGAGGCCGCCAGGGCGATGAGATGAGGGCGCGGGGCCATGGCGGTGGAAGACCGGGCGGCATGCGCAGGTCTTGTGAGGGCAGAGCGGGGGGCGCTCAGATCACGGACAGCCCGGCCAGCCGGCACAGGCGCTGTTGCTCCGTTTCCTCGCGCGGCGGTGCGTCAGCCGTTGCGAAAAAGAAAGCTGTAGGCGTTCAACGCCGGCACCCCTCCCAGGTGCGCGTACAGCACGCGGGAGCCTTCGGGGAATTCGCCCTTGCGCACCATGTCGATCATGCCGTGCATGGACTTGCCTTCGTACACCGGGTCGGTGAGCATGCCTTCCTGGCGTGCGCACAGGCGGATGGCTTCGAGCGTGCCCTCGTTGGGCAGGCCGTACTCGGGGCCGCCGTAGCGCGTGTCCAGCACCACGTCCTCGGCCGTGATCTCCTGGCCCAGCTCCACCAGCTTGGCCGTGTTCTGCGCGATGCGCAGCACCTGGGCATGCGTCTTCTCGGGCTTGGCCGAGGCGTCGATGCCGATCACCTTGCGCGCCCGGCCGTCGGCCGCAAAGCCCACCACCATGCCGGCCTGCGTGCTGCCCGTGACCGAGCACACGACGATGTAGTCAAACGTAAAGCCCAGCTCCTTCTCCTGCTGGCGCACTTCCTCGGCAAAGCCCACGAAGCCGAGGCCGCCGTAGGGGTGCTCGGAGCAGCCTGCCGGGATGGGGAAGGGCTTGCCGCCCGCCTTCTTCACGTCTTCCATGGCCTGCTCCCAGCTCGGGCGGATGCCGATGTCGAAGCCCGCAGCGTCCAGGCGCACGTCGGCGCCCATGATACGGCTCATCTCGATGTTGCCCACGCGGTCGTACACCGCATCGGAGTAGTTGACCCAGTTCTCCTGCACCAGCACGCACTTCATGCCCAGGTGCGCGGCCACGGCGGCCACCTGGCGCGTCTGGTTGGACTGGATGCCGCCGATGGAGACCAGTGTGTCGTAGCCGCCCGCGATCGCCTCGGGGATGAGGTATTCGAGCTTGCGCGTCTTGTTGCCGCCAAAGGCCAGGCCCGAGTTGCAGTCCTCGCGCTTGGCGTACAGGTGCACCTTGCCGCCCAGGTGGGCCGACAGGCGCGGCAGCGCGGTGATGGGCGAGGGCCCGAAGGTCAGCGGGTGGCGGGCGAATTTCTGCAGGTTCATGGCGGGTTTCCGGTCGATGGAAGGGATGGTGCAAGAGGTGGCTTGCAGTGCCTTCATCGTAGGAAAACACGCGCATACAGTGGTTGCGAATTTCTTCCTGATTTCAGCGTTTCAGGTTTGTGTATGAGAATATGAAAAACTAATATTTCTCACAGATCACCATGCGCACAACAAAAGTTCGTGCCAAGAATGTGCCGCAGTCCGATGTGTCGGCCGAGCTGGACCGTACCGACAAGGCCATCCTGCGCCAGCTGCAGCGTGATGCCTCGCTGTCCAATGTGGCGCTGGCCGAGAAGGTGCACCTGAGCCCGCCCGCCTGCCTGCGCCGCGTGGAGCGGCTCAAGCGCCTGGGGCTCATCGACGGCATCGTGGCGTTGCTCAACCCCCAGGCCGTGGGCGCGGGCATGCTGGTGATGATTGGGGTGGTGCTCGACCGCTCCACGCCCGAGTCGTTTGCCGAGTTTGAAAAGGCGGCGGCCAAGGTGTCCGGCTGCATGGAATGCCATGTGGTCACCGGCGAGTTCGACTACTTCATGCTGGTGCGCACGCGCGACAACGACAGCTTCAACCGGCTGCATGCCGAGCAGCTGCTCTACCTGCCGGGCGTGCGGCAGGTGCGCTCGTTCATGGTGCTGCGCAATGTGCTGTCCACCACCGAGCTGCCGCTGGCGCTGTAGCGGCGGCCAGCCCTCCGCTCACGGGGCGCCGCGCAGGCGCCCCACCACGGCCGCCCAGGCCGGACCGCCGAACAGGTTGACCACCAGCCCCGCCATCAAGAGCCCCGCGCCCGCAAAGTGCACGGGCAACAACTGCTCGCCGAACACCCACCAGCCCGTGGTCAGGCCCACCACGGGCACCAGCAGGGTGAAGGGGGCGACGCGGTTCACCGGGTAGCGCGACATGAGATACGTCCACAGCCCGAAGCCCAGCAGCGTGGAGATCCAGGCGATGTAGGCCACGGCGGCCATGGATTTCAGCGACAGGTGCTGCACGGCGGCCCACACGGCCGCGGGCCCGTCCAGCAGCAAGGACAGCACCACGAATGGCAGCGGCGCCACCACGCTCGACCACACGATGAAGGCAAACTGGTTCATCGGCCCGTAGCGTCCCACGGCGCGCGTGACGATGTTGCCGCAGCCCCACATCGCCGCCGCCCCCACGGTCAGTGCGAATCCCGCCAGCGGCATCGACGCGCCGTGGGCACTGCCGATCAGCACCAGCCCCACGCCGGCCAGCGCCAGGCCCGCCACCTGGTTGCCCTGCCATGCCTCGCGCAGCCACCAGGCCGCCAGCAGCAGCGTGAAGAACGACTGCGACTGCAGCACCAGCGAGGCCAGGCCCGACGGCATGCCGATGTGGATGGCGGTGAACAGCAGCGCGAACTGGCCCACCGCCATGGTCATGCCGTACAGCAGGTACAGGCGCAGCGGAACCTTGGGGGGCTTGACGAACAGCAGCGCTGGAAACGCCGCCAGCAGGTAGCGCAGCGCGCCCAGCAGCAGGGGCGGCACACCGGCCACGCCCACCTTGATGACGGCGAAGTTGAGCCCCCAGACCACGATGACGAGCAGGGCCAGGGCGAGATCGCGGGGGCGCAGGGCAGTGTTCATGCCCTGTATTTTCGGTGCACCGGCGGGTCCGTGGCCGCGCGTTTCACGACCGGCCTGGTGCGAAAACGGACATGCCCGGGCCCACCCCGGGGGGTTACGCCGCTTCCACCGCGAAGCTCAGCCCCGCGTGGGCCTGCAGCCGCGCGATCAGCTTGCCGCCCAGCGCGGGCGCCGTGGTCCAGATGCCGCCGGGGGTGTCCGTGGCGTCCTGCAGCAGGCACACGGCCGCCTCGGTGATCATCTTGGAGGTGGAGCCATAGCCCGGGTCGCGGTCGCCCTTGACGCCCACGCGCAGGTTGTTGCCCGCGGCGTCGGTGCCCAGGAAGAGCACGTCGTAGAAGCCGTTCTCGCGTTCCTCGCGGGAAGGGCCCTCGCCGGGCTTGGGGCCCTTGTCCGAGCCCAGCGACTTGTCGCCCGCCACGGCATTGGCCATGGCCTCGCCCTTTTCGCCGGGGCCGGTGATGAGCATTTCGTCGTACACGAAGTCGGTGCCGTAGGCGTGCTGCAGCAGGAAATTGGAGCGGTGCACGTTGCGGGTGTTGATGGCGGCCATCACGAACGGGGCCACCCACACTCCTTCGCCCAGGGCCTCGTCCACCATGGGCTTGTTGCCCGAGGGCTGGCGCGGCCCTTCGAAGCCGGGCGTGAGCGAGAACGGGTTCTTGAGCAGGTCCAGCACGGCGGGGTGGGTGGCGGCGGCGGCCATGGTGGCCTTCAGGCTGGCGGCGGTGCCGCCCGAGAACGTGCCCTTCATCTTGCGCACCCGTCCGCGCACCCGGCTCGCGGGGTGGCCGAAACGGGCCTTCATCTCGGTTTGCAGCAGGTACACGCCCAGGTCGAACGGGATGGAGTCGAACCCGCACGAGAACACGATGCGCGCGCCGCTGGCCCGGGCCGTGGCTTCGTGCGCGTCGATCATCTGGCGCATCCACGCGGGTTCGCCGCACAGGTCCACGTAGTCCACGCCGGCCGCCGCGCACGCGGCCACCAGTTCGTTGCCGTAGAGCTGGTAGGGCCCCACGGTGGTCAGCACCAGGCGGGTCTGGTCCATCAGCGCCTGCAGGCTGGCGGGGTCGGTGCTGTCGGTCACGATCAGCGGGGTGTCGGCCGGGGCGCCCACTTCGTCGCGCACGGCGGCGAGCTTGTCGGCATTGCGCCCGCCCATGGCCCAGCGCAGGCCGCTGCCGGTGGGATAGCGCTGCAAAAGGTACTCGACCACGAGGCGGCCCGTGAAGCCGGTGGCGCCGTGGACGACAAGATCGAAGGGTTTGGTCATGGGCTGTCTCCGTGCACTGCTGCGTGCGGGTGGGGGAAGGGGCGGGCGCCGCCGCGGGCGGCCGCCGGCTGCTGGGATGCGATTGTGAAAGACAAGCGGGTGCCGGCATGTCGCCCAGGTGCCGCTTGCAATGGGCAAAAAGTATCGTTTGGCGATACCGTGAAGCCGGACTGCCGCCACTGGCGCAACCCGGCGGGGGCGGCGGGGGCCGGGCCCGGCACCATGCGGTCCGTGTTCAACCACGGGCCTGACAAGGGCCCCACCTCTGTATGTCATCCAATGCCCCCTTCCTCGTTCAGCGTGACACCCGTGCCTGGCAACTGCAGGTGTGGGTCTCGTTCGGCATCGCCGTCTTCCTGTGCGCCGTGGGGCTGGCCTGGCTGCCGGGCGAGCAGCTGGAGCAGGCGTTCATGGTGATGGGCTATGTGTTCTGCCTCTCGGCCGCGTTCGTGCTGGCCAAGTTCGTGCGGGACAACGAGAGCGCCGCGCGCCGCGGTGCGGGCGACACGCCCATGTGGAAGCTGGTGGTCTGGGGCGGATTCGCCGTGGCCATGGGCCTCACGGGCTGGGGCCTGTTCGGCATGGAGATCAACGTGACCTACAAGGCCTTCCTGGGTGTGAGCTGGCTGTACCTGATCACCACCGCCTTCACGCTGGCCAAGATGCTGCGCGACCGCCACGAGGCTGACCTGCTGGAAGCACGCCTGCAAGGCCGCCGCGAAGCTGCCGCAGCACATGCTGCTACGTCTGGTAACAACGCCAGCTGAGTTTCCGGCGTTCGCCCTGGCCCCATGGCGGATGCTCGGAGGTTGCCCTGAAAAAATCCGGTGCTGCCGCGCTACTGCGCAGCACCTCCCGCGAGGAGTGAAACCATGAAGAAATTGCCGAAGATCCTGACCCTTGCCCTGGCCGCCGGCCTGCTGTGCACGCTGGCCGCCTTGCCCGCGCGCGCCCAGAGCGAGGCCTCGGCCGCGCTGTCGCTGCTGCCTGTCGCTTCGGTGGTGGGCACGGCGTCGGTGGCGTCCGCCGCCGCTGGCGCGGTCGTGGCGGTGCCTGCCGCATTGTCGGTGGCGGGTGCGGTGCTGACCGTGAAGACGGTGGAGGCCTCGGCCACCGGCACGGTGTACCTGCTGGAGCGCGCCTCCGACGGCGCCCAGGTCAGCGTCGAGGTGGCGGGCCGGGGCGTGGGCGCATCGGCGCACACCGTGGGCACGGTGGTGACCTGCAGCGTGATCGGCACGGGCGTGGTGCTGTCGGTGGCGGGCGAGGCGATCGCCTTCGTGCCCAACGCCATCGGCCGTGCGCTGCTGCACAACGAGCGCCTGTAAGGGGCACCGCCATGGATATGCAGCAGATGACCGTGACGACCCCGGCGCATGCCCGCGTGCGCTCCTTCAACCCCGCCATGCTCGGCCTGGCCCTGGTGGCGGGCGCGGCCCTGCTGGCGGCGCCAGCGGCCCACGCGGGCCGCTCCTGCGAGGCCGCCAAGCCCGTGCCGGCCAAGGTGATCGAGCGCGGCATGCAACTGGCGCAGCAGACCTCCGCCGCGCTCGACGCGGAGCATGCGAAGTCTGGCGCCCAGGTGGTGGTGCTCGCCCGCGCCGGGCAGGACCTGAGCAAGTACGGCCTGCGCTATTCGCACCTGGGCTGGGCCTACAAGACACCCGAGGGCCCCTGGCGCGTGGCCCACAAGCTCAACGAATGCGGCACGGCCGTGGGGCACCTGTACCGGCAGGGCCTGGGCGAGTTCTTCCTGGACGACCTGTGGCGCTACGAGGCCGTCTACGCCGTGCCCACGCCCGAGGTGCAGCAGCGCCTGCTGGCCGTGCTGCAGGACAAGGCCCGCACCAGGACGCTGCAGCACCCGCCCTACAGCATGGTGAGCTACGTGTGGGGCCGCAAGTACCAGCAGTCCAACCAATGGGCGCTGGAAACGCTGGCCGTGGCCATGGAGCCCGCCACGGTGCGCAACCGCGAGCAGGCGCAGGCCTGGCTGCAGTTCAAGGGCTACGAGCCGACCACGCTCAAGCTCGGGCCGCTCACGCGGATGGGCGGGCGCGTGGGTTCGGCCAACATCGCGTTCGACGACCACCCGGGCGACAAGCGGTTCTCGGACCGCATCGAGACCGTCACGGTCGATTCGGTGCTGGCCTGGCTGCAGCGGGCCCAGCTGGCGGCCGCGCCGGTGGTGCTGACCGTGAAGAATTGATGAAATGGGCCGATTGCGCTTGACTGGTAAGCGCTGGTAGCTATCAAATGCATAGTATCTACAGAGGGGACTGATCATGAGCAAATCACTGCGGCTGTCTGAAAAATGGTTCCGCCGCGGCCTGTGGCTGGTGGCGCTGGTGTTTGCCAGCTTCCTCATCGGGCTGGGCGGCACCATCGTGGGCGATTTGCCCAAGGTCGAGACGCCGCTGCGCGTGGATGACTTCCTGGACAAGCCGGCCGCCGAAAAGCTGCGCGCCCAGGTCAAGGACGCGCGCCAGGCCGAGCAGGACGCGCAGACCGCGCTGGAGCAGGCGCAGCTGCAGCGCAGCAAGGCCCGCAGCGAAACGCAGGCCGCGCGCGAGACCTTCAACAACTGGCTCTCCACCCGCTCGGCCACCCAGCGCGCCGACCAGGACCCGGAGGTCATTGCGCGCACCCAGGCGCTCGATGTGCTCAAGCTCGCCGAGCGCAAGACCCAGCAGGCGGTGGAGCTGCAGCAGCAGGCCGCGCTCGACGCGCGCCAGGCGGCGGCGGCCACGCAGGAGCGCCTGAACAGCATGGAAGCCGATGGCTACGTGAAGCTGGAGGCCGAGCGCCGCAAGGTGGAGCTGCGCGTGTTCCTGTACCGCCTGGCGCTCACCCTGCCGCTGCTGGCCATCGCCGGCTGGCTGTTCGTGAAGAAGCGCAAGGGCACCTACTGGCCGTTCGTGTGGGGCTTCATCTTCTTCGCGCTGTTCGCGTTCTTCGTGGAGCTGGTGCCCTACCTGCCCAGCTACGGCGGCTATGTGCGCTACGTGGTGGGCATCGGCATCACGGCGCTGGTGGGGCGCTACGCCATCCTCGCGCTCAACCGCTACCTGGAGCGCCAGAAGCTGGCCGAAACCCTGCCCGACCAGGAGCGCCGCAAGGAGCTGAGCTACGACGTGGCCCTGGCCCGCCTGGCCAAGAGCGTGTGCCCCGGCTGCGAGCGGCCCGTGGACTTGAAGAACGAGAAGATCGACTTCTGCCCGCACTGCGGCATCGGCCTGTTCGACCACTGCGGCACCTGCACCACGCGCAAGAGCGCCTTCGCCCGCTTCTGCCATGCCTGCGGCACGGGCGCGGGGGTGCGGCTGGCGCGGGATGACTGAGCGGGTCCCCGCGTGACACCCATGGGGGGGCTGCGCCGCCGCGAGCTTCTGGGCGCGCTGGCCGCCGCCGGACTGGCGGGGTCCTGTGCGCCGCTGCCGGCCCACAGTGCGCCCGGGGCGCTGATCGAGAACGTGACCCGCCTGTACCCCGTGCGCGTGTCGCGGGTGGTGGTGCCCGCCAGCCTGCAGGACGTGGCGCAGGCCGTGCGCAACTGGCCCGGCGCGGTGGCCGTGGGCGGCGGGCGCTACAGCATGGGCGGCCAGGTCGGCGTGGAAGGCGGCCTGCACATCGACATGCGCGGCATGAATGCCCTGGTGTGGCTGGACACCGGGGCGCGCACGGTGCGCGTGCAGGCCGGCATGCGCTGGCGCGACCTGCAGGACCACCTGGATCCCCACGACCTGGCGGTGCGCACCATGCAGAGCTACTCGAACTTCACGGTGGGCGGTTCCGTGTCGGTGAACGTGCATGGCCGCTATGTGGGGCACGGGCCCATCGGCGCGTCCGTGCGGGCCCTGCAGATCGTGCTGTCCAGCGGCGAGGTGCGCGAGGCCAGCCGCCAGCAGCACCCCGACCTGTTCCGTGCCGCGCTGGGCGGCTATGGCGGGCTGGGCGTGATCACCGAGGTGGAGCTGGACCTGGATGCCAACACCGCCATCGAGCGCACCGTGGCCCAGGTGGCGCTGGACGACTACCCCGGCTTCTTTGCCGCCAGGGTGGCCGCCAACGCGCGGGCCGTGATGCACAACGCCGACCTGCTGCCCCCCCGTTTCGACCGCGCCACCGCCGTGACCTGGGCCCGCACCGACAAGCCCGTGACCGTGCCCGGGCGCCTGGTGCCGCGCGGCCAGCGGTATGACCTGGACAAGAGCGTGATCTGGGCCATGACCGAACTGCCGGGGGGCCACCAGCTGCAGCACAAGGTGGTGCGCCCGGCGCTGCTGCGTGGCCAGCCGGTGGTGTGGCGCAACCACGAGGCCAGCCTGGATGCCGCCTCTTTGGAGCCCGCGAGCCGCGCACAGTCCACCTACGTGCTGCAGGAGTACTTTGTGCCCGTGGCCCGGTTCGCCGCTTTCACGCGGGGCTTGGCCCGCATCCTGCAGCAGCATGGGGCGCAGGTGCTCAACATCTCGGTGCGCCATGCGCCGCCCGACCCCGATGCCATCATGGCCTGGGCGCGCGAGGAGGTGTTTTCGTGGGTGCTGTACTACAAGCAGGGCACCCGCCCCGAGGCCTGTGCCGAAGTGGCTCTGTGGACGCGTGCGCTGATCGACCTGGCCCTGCAGCATGGCGGCACCTACTACCTGCCCTACCAGCGCCATGCCACGCGGGCGCAGTTCGCGGCGGCCTACCCGCAGGCGGACCGGTTTCGCGCGGCCAAGGCCGTCTGGGACCCCGCGGGGCGGATGACCAACATGCTGTGGGCGCAGTATCTGTAGAGGGACGCCGCGGGCCGGCGCGGGGGGCTACCCCATCATCACCCGGTTTCGCCCCTGCGCCTTGGCGCGGTAGAGCGCCGCGTCGGCCGCGAGCAGCAGCATGTCCATGTCGGCATCGCCGCCCAGCGTGGCGCTGTGCACCAGGCCGATGCTGATGGTGGCATGCCGTGGAACGCCCCCGGCGGCGCCAAAGGTCTGCTGCTCCACCACCTTGCGCAGGCGCTCTGCGATCGCGTGCGCCTCGGCGGGCGAGGCATCGGGCAGCACCACCGCGAACTCCTCGCCGCCCAGGCGGCCCAGCACGTCCTGGGGGCGCAGCGCGCCGGCCATGGCCTGGGCGAGGCCGACGAGGAGCTGGTCGCCCGCGCCGTGGCCCAGCTGGTCGTTGACCTGCTTGAAATGGTCCACGTCCACCATCAGCACGGCCAGGCCGGCGGATTCGCGCTGGTAGCGCGCGACCAGCCGCTCGCCCTGCTGCAGGAACGCGCGGCGCGCGAGCACGCCGGTCAGGTCGTCGTGCCGCACGGCGTGGTCCAGGCGGCGCAGGGCCTCGGCGCGCGCGGCGCTGGCGCAGGCCACGGCCAGCGGCCCCAGCGCCAGCAGCGTGACGCCCACGCGCAGCGAGAACACGTCGCTGGCATGCGCGGGCGTGAAGTTGAGCACGCCCGTGGCCACCCCGGCCATGGTCCACAGGCACACCACCAGCGACAGCAGGCTGGATGTGAACGGGCTGTAGCTGAGCGCGCACCACAGCAGCCCCGGCACCACGAAGGCCAGCATGCCGGGCCCGCCGACCACGGTGCGGATGCCCTCGGCCAGCAGCAGCGAGCTCACGGGGGCCACGCGCCAGAACAGCGATGCGCCCGGCAGGCCCTGCGGGGCGTTCATGGTGGGCGGCGGGTCGTCGGCGCGGGGCGCGGCCAGCACCACCGGCACGATGAGCATGTAGTTCATGAGTTCGGTGCTGAACCACAGGGACAACAGGTCGGTCCAGGGAGTATCGAAGTACACCGGCGCGGCGCCGCAGCCCGCCAGGGCCCCCACGGTGCTGGCGACCAGCGCCGCCACCAGCAGGTACAGCGCCGACACCGTGCGCTGCAGGCGCCGGATGCGTTCGTCCAGGCGGCGCAGCACCAGCCAGCCCGCCGTGGCGCCCAGCATGTTGGCCCCGTTGAGCCAAAGTGCCATGGACCAGTCGCTGCCCGTGGCCAGGTCCGCCGCCAGGTAGCCCACGGCGGCCGCCACCCAGGCCGGCGGCCGCGCGAGCCGGGGGTAGCGGACCAGCAGTCCCAGCAGCAGCGCATTGGCGGGCCAGAACGCCGACAGGAAGCCGATGGGCCGCGCAAAGATGCCCACCAGGCAGGCGGCGAAGATCAGCAGGGCCAGCCCCAGCCAGGCCAGGGGCGGCGGAAGCGGTCGCAGGAGCGCGAAAGGGCGGTACATGAGTGGATGGCGGTGGATCGGCGGGAGGGCGGGGGCGGCGGTGGGCGGGGGTGCCCCCGATTGTCCCCGGGCCGGGCGCGGTGGGGGGCTCGCCCGGCACCCCCGGGACACCGTTGTTGACGATTTCAAACGCCCGCCGCGAGGGTCAGGGGGGGCCTGCCAGCAGCAGCGCCACCAGTTCGCCCGTGCTGCTGGCGCCCAGCTTGCGCATGAGTCGGGCGCGGTGGGCGTCCACGGTGCGGTGGCTGATGTCCAGGTGGCGCCCGATCTGCTTGCTGGTGGCGCCTGTGACGATGTGCTGCGCGATCTCGCGCTCGCGCACGGTCAGCGGCGTGCTGACGGGGCGGCGGTGCGAGATGTCCTCGAACATCCACACGGCGCGCGCGAACGGGTCGGCCCGGTCGAGCGCGCGGCCCGCCACGTGGCACCAGAACAGCGACCCGTCGCGCCGCCGCATGATGCGCTCGTCGCTGTAGCCGCCCGTGTCGCGCATGGCCTTCAGGCCCCGGTGGCCGGTGTGCGTGAACTCGTCGAACGACGGGTACAGCGGCGCCAGCGGCTGGCCCAGCAGCTCGGCCTGGGCATGGCCGAACATGTGGGCGAAGGCATCGTTGCACAGCTCGATGGCGCGGTCGCGTGTGACGCACATGCCCACGGGCGCGAGGTGAAAGGCCAGTGCGAGCGCCTCGTTCGGAACGGCAGGGGGTGCGGGCATGGGGTGGCATTCTGCAGCAACCGCCCCCTGGCGCGGTGTGTCCGCGCCCGGCCGGGAGGGGCGGCTCAGGCCGGGCGCTCGTGCACCACCGCCACGCGGTTGCGGCCCGCGCTCTTGGCGTCGTACAGCGCGTGGTCGGCCGCGCTCAGCCAGTCGGCCCAGGTTCCGCCGGCGCGGGCCACGCAGGCCAGGCCGATGCTCACGCTGACGGGGATGTCCTCGCCATTCTCGGTCAGCCGGATCTGCGCCACGGCCGTGCACAGGCGCTGGGCGATGGTGGTGGCGTCGCCCGCCGAGACATCGGGCAGGTAGACCAGGAATTCCTCGCCGCCCATGCGCGCGAGCAGGTCGGAGTCGCGCAGCTGGCGGCGCAGGCATTCGGCGAAGGCGACCAGCACGCGGTCGCCGGCCGCGTGGCCGAAGCGGTCGTTGATGCGCTTGAAGTGGTCCAGGTCGAGCTGCGCGATGGCGCTGCCCACCGGCAACTGCGCGGGCAGCCGGGACATGACCCAGTGGCGGTTGCCCACGCCCGTGAGCGCGTCCGTCTGCGCCATCCGCTCCAGGCGCGCCTCGGCCCGTTCGCTGGAGAGCGACGAGACCATGAGGGCGATGCCGAAGTGGCAGAACATCTGCACGTAGAAGGCCCGGGCGAAACCGGTGGAGCTGGCGTTCTCGGTGGCGATGTAGAACAGGCGCAGCGCGAAGATGAAGGCGCTGACCAGCAGGAACCCCGCCAGGAGGGCCCGTGATGGCAGGGGCTCGGCGCGGCGGTCGCGCCATATTTCATGGGCCGAGCCCACCAGGGCTGCGGTGGCCGTCACGTGGAAGGCACCGGCCCGCAGCAGGTTGTCCAGCGGAAACTGTGTGGCGATGCCCGCCACCAGCCAGCCCGCGGGCACCAGGGCGAGCCAGCCCACCGGGATGCGCCTGCGCCCGCTCAGCGCCCGGACGCCCGCCCAGAAGAGGCAATAGCCGACCGTGCCGAGCAGCAGGCTGCCGTGTGTCCAGAGCCAGTCCGGCAGGATGAGGTACTCGCCCCGGCCCGCCAGTTCGGCGCCGATGGCCAGCAGCAGGTACGCCCCGGCCAGCGGCCGCAGCCCCTGGGGCCGGCAGGAATGCCGGCTGACGTGAAAGATGCTCAGGGCCCCGGCCACCAGGGCGGTCTTGTAGAGCAGGAGTACGGTGGGGAGGTCAAGCTGTATGCCCATGTCGCGGTGCAATGGCGGGTTGGTGGCGGTCCCAGGCGGGGACCGTGGTCTGTGGTTCGTGGTCGCGATGGGGGAGGCGCTCAGCGGCGGCGCCAGCGCAGCCGCCACTGCCGCCGGATGACCCGCGCCACGCGCCAGGCCCATGACGCGCGGGCGCGCTCCAGCACGGCGTGCTTGATGCCCATCCAGCGGGCATGGGTCCAGGCGAACCAGCGCAGCTGCATCAGCGCGGCCTGGGTGAGGCTGTACAGCCGGGCCACCACGGCGGTGCCCACCACCTTGGCGATCACGATCACGGTCATGCCCAGCACCACGTGCCCCCGGCCCACCGCCCACAGGGCCAGCAGCTTCACGGGCAGCAGCAGCGCCGTGGGCAGCAGGAACACGGCCACCGCCGCCCAGGGCGGCAGGGCGCGCACGCAGCCTTCGATCCAGCGCAGGCCGGGCCAGCGGCCGATGCGTGCCAGCAACTGCTGCAGCGGTACCCAGCCCCATTCCTCGAACAGGATCAGCAGGGCCAGCAGCCCGCTGCCCAGGCCGGTCAGCATGCGCGCGGGCCAGCGCAGCAGTTGGTGCAGGATTCTTGGAATGATTTGGGCCTCTGGGGCTTGTCTATCCAGCGCGGATAGCTATTGTTTTTATAGCTTCCGATCGTGATTACACGCCCCGGGCCCGCTCGGCCTTGAAGCGCGCCCGGAACTGCGCGAACGCGCCCGCGTCGAGGGACTCGCGCACCTCGCGCATGAGGTTCAGGTAGTAGTGCAGGTTGTGCACGGTGGTGAGCATGGGGCCCAGCATTTCGCCGCAGCGGTCCAGGTGGTGCAGGTAGGCACGGCTGAAACCCTCGCGCCCGCCCTCGTCCCACGACACGCCCGCGCTGCCCGCGCAGGCATAGCAGGTGCAACTGGTGTCCAGGGGCTGGTGGTCGGCCTTGTGGCGCGCGTTGCGGATCTTGAGGTCGCCAAAACGCGTGAACAGCGTGCCGTTGCGCGCGTTGCGCGTGGGCATCACGCAGTCGAACATGTCCACGCCGTCGGCCACGCCCTGCACCAGGTCCTCGGGCGTGCCCACGCCCATCAGGTAGCGGGGCTTGTGCGCGGGCAGACGGTGCGGCGTGTGGGCCATGATGTCCAGCATCTCGTCCTTGGGTTCGCCCACGCTCACGCCGCCCACGGCGTAGCCGGGGAAATCCATCTCGACCAGGCGCTCCAGCGACTCCTGGCGCAGGTTCTTGTACATGCCGCCCTGCACGATGCCGAACAGCGCGTTGGGGTTCTCCAGCCGCTGGAATTCATCCCGCGAGCGCTTGGCCCAGCGCAGGCTCATTTCCATGCTCTTGCGCGCCTCGGCCTCGGTGGTGAGGTGGCCCTTGGTCTCGTACGGCGTGCACTCGTCGAGCTGCATCACGATGTCGGAGTTGAGCGTGGTCTGGATCTGCATGCTCACCTCGGGCGACATGAAGAGCTTGTCGCCGTTGACGGGGCTGGCGAAGGTCACGCCCTCTTCGGTGATCTTGCGCATCGCGCCCAGGCTCCAGACCTGGAAACCCCCCGAGTCGGTGAGGATGGGCTTGTCCCACTTTTCAAAGCCGTGCAGGCCGCCAAAGCTCTGCATCACGTCCAGGCCCGGGCGCATCCACAGGTGGAAGGTGTTCCCGAGGATGATCTGCGCACCCATGTCGTGCAGGCTCCTGGGCATCACGCCCTTGACGGTGCCGTAGGTGCCCACGGGCATGAAGATGGGGGTCTGCACCACGCCGTGGTTGAGCGTGAGCGTGCCACGGCGTGCGTGGCTGGTGGGGTCGGTTTTGAGGAGGTCGAACTGCAGCATGATGGGGCGATTGTCCCAGACGGGCCGCCCCCGCCTTGTGCGGGCAGGCCGCAGGGACATGGGCTGGCATTGGCGCGCCGCATCGCTACACTGGTTCCAGACGGGCTACCAGCCCATCGCAAGGAGAACAACATGCTCAAGATCCTCATCGCCGTGGATGGCTCGGAACTCTCCCTGGACGGCGTGCACCATGCGCTGGCGCTCCTGGGCCAGGGCCTGAAGGCCAGCGTGGTCCTGGCCAACGTGCAGGAACCCGCCACGCTGTACGAACTGGTGACCACGCGCGACCCCGACCTGATCGCCGCCGCCAGCCTGGAGGCCGGCCAGCACCTCATGGCGTCCGCGCGGGCGCTGCTCGACGCGGCGGGCGTGGCCTACGAGACCGACGTGGGCGTGGGCGACGTGGCCCACACGCTGGTGGACATGATCGAGCGCTCGGGCTGCGACATGGTCATCATCGGTGCCAAGGGGCAGGGCGCCATCACCAGCGCGCTGCTGGGCTCGGTCTCCCAGGAGGTCGCGCACGCGAGCCCGGTGCCGGTGACCATCGTCAAGCATGCCGAGGTGCTGGAAGCGCTGGAAAGCGACGTGGCCGAAGACACCGAGGCCTGAGAACCTGTTCAAGATCTTTTCGGGGGGGGCCCAGAAAAGAAAAGGGCCGCTGTGCGCGGCCCTGGCGGGGATCTTCGGAGGACGGGTGCCCGGCGTGTCAGGCCGCCTTGCGAAACGGTTCGGCCGCGGGCCGCTGCAGCTTGCCGTGGGGCAGGGTGGCCAGGCGCGAGAACATGCGGCGCACGTAGCCGCGCACCCACAGGCATTTGTTGAGCTCGTCCACGGGCAGCGGGCCCGACACCACCACGATGTCGTTGGCCACGTCCTGGGCTCCTGCGGCCCGCAGGCGGCGGCGCGTGTTGTTGGCCCAGGACTGGATGCGCGTGGGGCTGCCGTGCTGGTGCACCTCGCCCGTGTGCGCATCGAACGCAATCGCCACGGTATCGGTTTTCAGCTTGAACCTGCGCTCACCCGTCACGGCGCTGGGCGCCTCGCGCATGTCGTAGAGGTAGTAGCTGCCTGCCTTGAGCTGGTATTGCATGTCCATGGGTGTGTTCCTCTCTGTCGGCATTGTCGAGGGCGCACGGTGCGGGCAATGGCAGGTAAAACGGTGGGAAAGGGGCTCTTATCGGGAGCCGTTCGCCAGGGCCGCGCTGGTTTCTGTGCGCGTGCCATTGTGGCGGCGCCCCGGCGCCAGCGCGCGAAACTTGAGGGCGATGTCGTAACGAGTTGTGAGTGGAGTGTGTGGCGCGTCTGGCCTTTGGTTGCGCCCGGCCGTTGCGTTGCCCAAGGCGTATGCGACTGGCGCGGCCCACGCCAGAGCAGCCAAGCAAGGGCCGTCCCGCAGCGAGGGCTGCGTCCCTCTGCCCGCGCAGCGCAGCGCAGCGAGAGCGGGGGGACGGCGCACAGCGCCTCAGGGGGATGTACCTGCTAGAAATCCACCAGGCTCAGCCCCAGGCTGAATACGGTGCGCTTGCGGTTGTAGTCGATCATGCTGTCGCCATAGCCGCTGAACAGCTGCGTGTGCAGGCGCAGGTTGCTCTTGCTGCCGAAAAGGCCTGTGCCCACCGTCTGCAGCCATTCCAGGCGCACCGAGCCCCGGTCGCTGCTCGACAGCGAGTGGCGCAGCGTGGCGCCCACGGTGTTGTCCTTGTTGACGTTCCAGAACGCCGACAGCTCGCCCCGGCCGACGTAGTCGCTGATGCCGGGGTTGTCGTCGCTGCCCGAGCTTTCGGGCACGCGCTTCCACAGGCGCGCGTTCACGCTGAAGCTGTTGGAAAGCTCCATGCCGGTCATGAGGTACACGCGGTTCCAGCTGCGCGACAGGGGCTTGCTCTGGCCGTTGGACTGGTGCACCAGGCCGATGCCGCTGTAGCGCCACTTCCAGCCGAACGGCAGCTGCGCCGTGGTGGGGTAGACGTACATGACCTCGGGCTCGTGGTCGGTGGCGCGGAAGGGGCGCGAGATCTGGGGCGTGAACAGCTGCCAGTACGACTGCTGCGAATAGCCGAACCACACGGAATCCTTGAGCGTGGGGTGGCCCTGCGTGAGCAGGCCCTGCGCGAGCTTGGTGCGCACCGACAGCTGGATGCGGTTCTCGGTGCGGCGGTAGGGCGTGGATTCGGTGGCCGAGTGGTCCGCCGCGTCGGACGTGGGCTGGCGGTTCACGTTGCTCGACGCCACCACCGACACGGTGATGGGCCGGTAGCCCCGGAAGCTGAAGGTGCCGCAGTCGCTGCCCGATTCCAGCTCCCAGAAGCGCGAGAGGTCGCTGTACTGCGGGTCGCGGCAGCCCTCGGTGCGGGCCACGTCGATGACGCGGGTGGCGGGCAGGGTGGTGTCCACGGGCGGCGGCACGGCCGACGCGGCGGCGGAGGCGCCCGGCGCATTCCAGCTTTGCTGGTCGGCGGCCCACTGGTCGAAGCAGGCCAGGCGCGCCTGGTTGTCGCTGGACAGGGCGGTGCAGCGGCGCCAGGCGCTCTCGGCGCCCCCGGCGGTGGCGCCGGCCGGTGCGGCCGCCTGTGCCAGCGCGGCGCCGGCGGGCGCCAGCGCGGCGGCCACCAGCAGCGCCAGCGTGCGACGCGATGGCGTGGCGGCGGGCGTGGCGGTCATGGCCACCCCGCCTGCCTGCGCAGCGCGAAAGGGGCCGATGGAGCTGAAGGGGTGGGGGTGGCGTTGTTCCATGTTCCGCGTATTTCCTTGCCGCACGATCCATCCACCACCTGGCCCGTCCAGGGGGTGCTGATGTTCATGCCGTTGATCGATTCTTCCAGGGTCGGGTCGCCGCCATCGGCGTCGCCGCTGACCGGCGCCGTGGTGCCGCCACGCTGCACGGTACCACGCACGCTGTGTGCCAGTGCGGCGTGGTGCCCCAGCTGCGGCGTGGCCGTGGCGCCCGGCGCAGGGGCCGGCGGCTCGGCCAGCCAGCGGCCCCGCAGGCGCGGGTGGCCCCTGTCCGCCGCGGCGGGGCACGCCGCCGTGGATTGTGGTTCATTTCGGCGGTGGGCGCTTGTAGGATAAGCGCTGATAGCTATCAAAATAAAAGCGGCCCCCCGCCGGGGCGCGGGGCGGGGGCGAGCGGGTGCCGGCCGGGGCATGGGGCGCCTCAGGCTGTGGGCGCGGGCTGGGCGGCCACGGCGGCATTGGCAGCGCTCGTCGCCTGGGCCTTGGCGGCGAATTCGGCGCGCAGGGCCTTGAGCTTCTCGCGCGGGTCTTCGCGGGCGGTCGTCTTGTCCAGGCCCATCTCGGCGATGAAGCGGCTGGGCTGCGCGGCCACCATCTCGCGGCCCTTCTTGCGCCGCTTGGTCCAGCTCACGGCCAGCGTGCGCTGGGCGCGGGTGATGCCCACGTACATCAGGCGGCGCTCTTCCTGCAGGCGCTGCAGCGTGTCGTCGCTCACCTTCTGCTGGCGCCCCTCGTCGTCGTCGAGCTTGAACGGCAGCATGCCTTCGGTCACGCCCACCAGCACCACGTGCGGCCACTCCAGGCCCTTGCTCGCGTGCAGGGTCGACAGCGTCACCATGTCCTGTTCCTGCTCGCGTTCGCTGATGGTGGACAGCAGCGCGATGGTCTGCGACACCTCCAGCAGGCTCTTGGTCTCCTTGGCCACCACGGCGCCCGCCGTGTCGTCGATCTGGCCGCCCGCGCGCTGGGCCATCCAGTCGCAGAACTCCATCACATTGCTCCAGCGCGCGGCGGCCACCTTTTCGCTGTCCTCGTTGTCGTACAGGTGCTGCTCGTAGCCGATCTCCTTGAGCCACTCGTTCAGGAAGGTGCGCGACTCCTCGGCGCCATGCACGCGGCGCGCGCTGTACTCCAGGTAGTTGATGTAGCGGCCGAATTCATGCAGGCCGTCCATGGCCCGCTTGGGCACGGCCGCCGGCAGCATGCCGTTGAACAGCGCGCCGAACATGCTCTGCTTGTGCTGCGTGGCGAACGCGCCCAGCGCCGCCAGCGTGGTGTGGCCGATGCCGCGCTTGGGCGTGGTGATGGCGCGCAGGAACGCCGGGTCATCGTCGTTGTTGATCCACAGCCGGAACCAGGCGCACAGGTCCTTGATCTCGGCGCGGTCGAAGAAGCTGGTGCCGCCCGAGACCTTGTAGGGAATGTTGGCCTTGCGCAGCGCCTTCTCGAACGGCTTGGCCTGGTGGTTGGCGCGGTACAGGATGGCGAAGGCCTTCCAGTCGGGCGGCGGGTTGCTGGCCGCGCGCAGGCTCTGGATGCGGGCCACGGCGCGTTCGGCCTCGTGCTCTTCGCTGTCGGCGTCCACCACGCGCACGGGCTCGCCCTCGCCCAGCTCGGAGAACAGCGTTTTCGGAAACAGCTTGGGGTTGGGCCCGATCACGTTGTTGGCCGCGCGCAGGATGGCGCTGGTGGAGCGGTAGTTCTGCTCCAGCTTGATGACCTTGAGGTGCGGGAAGTCGATGGGCAGCTTCTTCAAGTTGTCCAGCGTGGCGCCGCGCCAGCCGTAGATGGACTGGTCGTCGTCGCCCACGGCCGTGAAATGGCCGTTCTCGCCCACCAGCAGCTTGAGCAGCTCGTACTGCGTGGCGTTGGTGTCCTGGTATTCATCGACCAGCACGTGGCTCAGCGCCGCCTGCCACTTGGCGCGCACTTCGGGGAAGTCGCGCAGCAGGCGCAGCGGCATGCCGATGAGGTCGTCGAAGTCCACGCTCTGGTAGGCCGCCAGGCGCTCCTCGTAGCGCGCCATCAGCGTGGCGATGATGCGCTCGTTGTCGTCCGCCGCCTGGGCCAGCGCCTGCTCGGAGGTCAGGCCCATGTTCTTCCACTTGCTGATCACCCACTGCCACTGGCGCGCGGTGGCCATGTCGGTGGTGCCGCCCGAGGCTTCCTTCAGGATGCCCGTCACGTCGTCGGCATCCAGGATGCTGAACTGGGGCTTGAGGCCCAGCACCGAACCATCCTCGCGCACCATGCGCACGCCCAGGGCGTGGAAGGTGCACACCAGCACGTCCTTGGCGCGCCGGCCGATCAGGCCCTTGGCGCGCTCGCGCATTTCGGCGGCCGCCTTGTTGGTGAAGGTGATGGCGGCGATGCGCCTGGGCTCCATGCCCTTCTCGATCATGTGCGCGATCTTCTGCGTGATCACGCGGGTCTTGCCCGAGCCCGCGCCGGCCAGCACCAGGCAGGCCCCGTCGGTGTAGTGGACAGCCTGGAGCTGGGCGAGATTGAGACCGGCGGACATGGATGGAGGAAGAAGGAAAAAGCAGGAGAGGAAGAAGGGGCCGGGGGCACCCAGGGGCGGGCGTACCGCAGCGCCGCCGGAGCGCGCAATGATACCGGCGCGCTCCGGCGGGGCCGGGTTGCGCCGCGGCCGGCCCCGGCGGGGTCTGACAGGGGCCTGACGCCGCCCCCGCGCTGCGGGAAACCCCGCTAGGGACGGGATCGTCACACTTTGATACTACGCCCATCGGTTTTCGCCCGATCCGGGTGGCCGCGCCGTGACGAGTCCCACCATGCACCTTCCTGCCCCACTCCGCGCCCTTCGCCCCCTTCGCGCCCGGGCACCGCTGCAACCTGGTACCCGCCGGCGCCGCGGCCGTGGGGCCCTGGGCGCCGCCCTGCTGGCCTGCGCCGCCGCGCTGGCCCCGGCGCACGCGCAGCTGGGCAGCACCGCCCCGGTGCGTGTCGGCGTGGTCGGCCCGTTCACGGGGCCTTCGGCGGATTTCGGGGTGCCCATGCTCAACGGCATCAAGCTCGCGGTGGACGAGATCAACGCCGTGGGCGGCTACCTGGGGCGGCCGCTGGAGCTGGTCATCAAGGACGACGCCGCCAACCCGGACCAGGGCCGCAAGGTCTCGCAGGAGCTGCTGGGCGAGAAGGTGGTCGCCACCATCGGCTTTTGCAACACCGGCGTGGCGCTCAAGGCCATCGACCTGTTCCAGGAGGCCAGGAGCCCGCTCATCGTGCCGTGCTCCACGGGCACGGCGGTCACGGCCAGGTACCCGGCCGCCGACAGCTACATCTTCCGGGTGCAGGCCCGCGACGCGCTGCAGGCGCCCTTCATGGTGGACGACATCGTCAAGCGCGGCTGGGACAAGGTGGCCATCTTCGCCGACAAGACGGGCTACGGCGAGGGCGGCTACAACGACGTGGTGGCGGCGCTGGCGGCCAAGAACCTCAAGCCCGTGCACGTGGCGCGCTTCGACCTGGGCGTGAAGGACCTCACGGCCGAGCTCGCGGCCGCCCGCGCCGCGGGCGCCAACGTGGTCTACAGCTACACCGTGGGGCCGGAGAACGCGACCATCGCCAACGGCAAGAAGGCGATGGGCTGGAAGGTGCCCCAGGTGGGCGCGTGGCCGCTGTCCTTCCCGTTCTTCCTTGAAGGGGCCAAGGACGCCGCCGAGGGCGCGCTCATGGTGCAGACCTTCATCGCCGAGCCGAGCAACGAGCGCCGGGCCTCGTTCCTGTCGAGCTACACCCGCAAGTACAACGGCAAGGTGGCCGTGCCCATGGCCGCGGCCAACGCGTACGACGCCACGTACCTGCTGATGTATTCCTTCCTCGGCATCCGCGACGGCAACCTCTCGGGCAAGGCCATCAAGGAATCGCTGGAGGGCAGGATGAAGACCTACTACGGGGTGGTGTCCACCTACGACAAGCCGTTCAGCGTGCAGGACAAGGAGGCCATCACCCGCAACATGCTGGTCATCGGCATGGTCAGGAACGGTGCCATCACCTTCGCCTATCCCGAGGACGCCAAGCGCAACCTGATCGTGCAGCGCAAGCAGTAGTGGCGCGCAAGGGCACCGCCGCGCCGGCGCTCGCGCCGTGCATTCGCCAGGGGTGATGGCCCCCGCCTGACTTTGCGCTGACCGCCGCCGGCGCCCGGCGACCGGCCGCGCCGCGCAGCACGGACAATAGCCCCGTGCTCTCCGTCCTGCTCATCACCTTCCCCTTCTTCGCGCTCGTGCTCTGCGGCTATCTGGCCGCGCGGCGCGGCGTGCTGCCCCAGCCGGCCATCCCGGGGCTCAATGCCTTCGTGCTGTATTTCGCGCTGCCCTGCATGCTGTACCGCTTTGGCGCCAGCACGCCCATCGGGCAGCTGCTGGACCCGGCCGTGGCGGGCGTGTACGTGGTGTGCGCACTGGCCATGGTGGGCGGCACGGTGGCGCTCACGCGCAGCGCGCGCATCGGTTGGAACGACGCGGCCTTCGGCGCGCTGGTGGCCGCCTTTCCCAACACGGGCTTCATGGGGGTCCCGCTGCTCGTGGCCTTGCTGGGCGCGCAAAGCGCGGGCCCGGCCATCGTCACCATCGTGGTGGACATGGTCATCACCAGCTCGCTGTGCATCGCGCTGTCGCGGCTGGACGGCGCCGGCACCCACGGCGTGGGCGTGGCGCTGCGCAGCGCCTTCAAGGGCATGGCGACCAACCCCATGCCCTGGTCGATCGCGCTGGGCGCGGTGGCATCGGCCCTGCAGTTCACCCTGCCGGGCCCGGTCGACAAGACCATCGCCATGCTGGCCGACGCGGCCTCGCCCGTGGCGCTGTTCACCATCGGCGCGGTGCTGGCCCGCTCGCAGATGAACCAGCACGAGCAGGTGCCCGCGCGCGACTACGTGCCCATCGCGCTGGCCAAGCTGCTGGTGCACCCGCTGCTGGTGTGGGGCGCGGGCACGGCGGCCATCGCGCTCGGGGTGCCGCTCACGCCGTTCGCGCTCACGGTGCTGGTGCTGCTGGCGGCCCTGCCCAGCGCCAGCAACGTCTCGCTGCTGGCCGAGAAGTTCGGCGCCAACAACGGGCGCGTGGCGCGGATCATCCTGGTGTCCACGGCGCTGGCGTTCCTGAGCTTTTCGGCGGCGGTGGCGCTGTTGGTCTGATTGCTATATTTTCGATAGCTTTCAGCGCTTTCTGGTAAAGCGCTGGGGGCCAAAAAGCACTTGAAATTTTGTGCCGCCCCCTACCTGGGGTGCATCCCCTGGCTCCGCCGCAGCCAGGCACCGGTCGCCAGAAGCACCAGGCAAAGCATCGCCAGCGCCCAGGGCGAGTTGACGGGAATTTGGCTGGGCGCCACCTCTTCGAGCACGAGGTCGTCGTGGTAGCCCGCCGCGTCGAAGGTGAAGAAGCTGCCGGTCTTCAGCGCGATGGTCACCTGGCTCGAGGCGGCGGTGAAGGTGGCATCGAACGGCTCCCACTGGAACTGGAATACCCCGTTGAGCGCGAGGTTCGAGACGTCGCGCCGGGCGATCATCGTGTCCAGCGGGCCGGGCGCGGCGTCGATGGTGGCGGCCCCCACGGCGCCGTCGTAGGCCACGACCTCCCACCAGGTGGCGTTGCCGCCCGCATTGCCCGTCACGCCCCCTGACCAGGCGCCGCGCAGCCGGTACACCCGCCCGGGGGTCACCGCCACGGTCTGGAACAGGCCGCCGTGCGCATTGCCCGCGCCGCTGCCCTTCTTCTGCGCGTGCGAGGTGCCCGCCCCCCCGAAGGGGCACTGGGTGGGCACCCAGATGTCGCAATCGTTGCTGTGGATCCAGGTGCCATCCCAGAAGCCCGGCGGCGCCGTCCAGGTGCTCCAGCCGGCCAGGCCGGCGTCGAAGTTGCCGTTGGTGAGCAGGTTCTGGGCGCGCACGGCGGTCCCCCCCGAGAGGAGGGCCAGCAAGATCAGGGCACGAACAATGGCGGTCATTGGCAGGCTTTCTGACGAGGGAAGGGGGAACGAGGCCGGTCGACGGGCCCTGGATGCCGGGTCCACCGGACCCGCGCAGCACAGCCACGCCCCGAGGCGCTGGAGTGCCAGGCCGCAGTATCTGGGGCAAGCCCACGGCAGGCAAGTTTTATCGGGCCCGCGCGACCGTGGGTTGCCGATCGCGCCGGACAGGATCAGCGCCCTGGCCTCCAACGGATGGGTGTGGTCGTCCAGCATGCGCGCCCGCATCGCGCGTGACGGTCGGGGGGGCGCAGCGCCCGGGAAGGCCTTCCTCCACGCCTGTCGCCGGCGAAACGTCCACTGTGGCGTGGTGCGCACACAATGCTATCGCCTGTGCCACTGCAGCATGGGCGTATCCATCCATTCATGAGGAGACCTCCATGCGTTTTGCGAAGCCTTGTTTTCGGAGCTGGCTGGCAGCGGCCGCCGTTCTTTCCGCCGCCGCCACCGCGCAGGCAGGCCAGGTGTTTGCCGACCAGGCACCCTCGGCCGCGCTGGGCCGCGACGTGAAGTTCACGGTGTATGTGCCCGACGGCTACCAGCCCGGCGGCACGGTGAACTATCCCGTGGTCTACCTGCTGCACGGCGCGGGCGGCGACGAGAACGAATGGCGCACCAAGGGGGGCGCGGTCGAGACCCTGGACGGCCTCATTAAGCGCGGGCTGATCCGCCCGTCGGTCGTGGTCATGCCCACGGCGGGCCCGGCGTCGTGGTGGGCCGACGGCGCGGCCGAGAAGGCGGGCACCGCCATCATGAAAGACCTGCTGCCCTACGTCGAGTCGCGCTACCGCGTGCAAAAGGAGCGCAGCGGCCGGGCCATCGGCGGCCTGTCGATGGGGGGCTACGGCGCGTTGAACCTGTCGCTGCGCAACCCCACGCAGTTCTGCGCCGCGGCGGTGATCAGCCCCGCCATCTATGACCCGCTGCCGCCGGACACCTCGGCGGCACGGCGCACCCCGCAGTTCGTGCGCGACGGGCAGTTTGACCCCGACACCTGGAAGTCGCTGAACTACGCGGCGGCGCTCGACGCCTACAAGGCGGGCACGCCGCGTGTGCCGATGTGGATCGTCTCGGGCGACCACGACTACCTGGGCATCGCTCCCATGTCGGCCACCCTGTACTGGCGGATGTACCAGATTCAGCCCAAGCAGGTGGAGCTGCGCGTGATCGACGGCGACCACGAGTGGCTGGTGTTCCGCGACGCGTTGCCCGACGCCCTGCAGTACGTGGACCGGCAGTGCCGCCAGGGGTGACCGGATGGCCTGCGCGCACCCCGGCCCGGAATCCGCCGGGTGCGAGGATGCGCGGGATGTGGCGGAATTTGCTATCAATTAAATAGCTATCCGCGCATGTCCATCAAGCGCCAGGGCCATGAAAACCCTGGATCTTGAGCCTAGATCACCAGCGGGTCCACATCCACCAGCCAGCGCACCAGCCCCTTGTGCGCGGGCTGGGCGCGCGTGGCCTGCAGCACCGGCTGCCAGGCGGCCAGGAAGCGCTGCAGCGCGGCGCGGCTCGGGCTTTCCATCAGCATCTGGGCGCGCTCCACGTTGGCCACGCGCTGGATGGTCAGCGGCACCGGGGGAAACAGCGTGACCGCGTCCAGCCCCGGCAGGCCGGCGGCATGGGCGGCGGCCGTGGCGGCGGCCAGGAAGCCCTGGGCCACCTCCTGCGTGCGGGCATCGGCGCGCACCAGGGCCTGGTAGGCGAACGGGGGCATGGCGGCTTCCTCGCGCTCCTGGAGCTGCTGGGCGGCGAAGGCGGGGTAGTCGTGGGTGCGCAGCGCCTCGTACACCGGGTGCTTGGGGTGGTAGCTCTGGATCCACATCTCGCACTGGGTGCCCTGCGCGGCCATGTAGGCGGCGTCGCGCCCCGCGCGGCCGGCGGCCTGCATGAGCAGCGCGAACAGGCGCTCGGGCGCGCGGAAGTCGCTGCTGAACAGCGCGCCGTCCGGCTGCACGGCCGCCACCAGCGTGATGCGCCGGAAGTCATGGCCCTTGGCGATCATCTGCGTGCCCACGAGCACATCCACCTCGCCCGCGTGCACCTGTGCCAGCTGGGCCTCCAGCGCGCCCTTGGCCTTGGTGGTATCGGCGTCGATGCGGGCGATGCGCGCGGGCGTGCGGTCGGGTCGCAGCACCTCGGACAGCAGGGTGGAGAGCTGCTCCTCCAGCTGCTCCGTGCCCCGCCCCATGGAGTGGATGTCGGGGCTGCCGCAGGTGGGGCAGGCGCGGGGCACGCGCACGGTGTAGCCGCAGTGGTGGCAGCGCAGGGTGCGGTCGGCCTTGTGGAAGACCTGGTGGGCGCTGCAGTGCGGGCAGTCGCTTTTCCAGCCGCAGTCGGCGCAGTGCAGCACGGGGGCGTAGCCGCGCCGGTTGAGCAGCACCATGCTCTGCTCGCCGCGCGCCACGCGTTCGGTGATGGCGGCCAGCAGCGGCGCGCTGAAGATCGCGCGGCGCGGCTGCTGGTTCATGTCCACGCGGCGCACCCGCGCCAGGGCGCCCGCGCCGATCCGGCTGGGCATGGCCAGGCGCGCGTAGCGCCCGCCCTCGGGGTCGTCCGGCGTGGGCGGGCGGCTGGCGTGCCAGCTTTCCAGCGAGGGCGTGGCCGAGCCCAGAAGCACCTTGGCGCCCTGCTCGCGCCCGCGCCAGATGGCCAGGTCGCGCGCGGAGTAGCGGGCGCCCTCCTGCTGCTTGTAGCTGGGGTCGTGCTCCTCGTCGACCACGATGAGCTTGAGGCCCGGCATGCTCGCGAACACCGCCATGCGCGTGCCCAGCACGATGCGCGCGGCGCCGCCGTGCGCGGCCAGCCAGCTCTTGAGGCGCTGGGGGTTCGTCATGCCACTGTGCAGCGAGACGACGGCCCCCGCGCCGAACCGCGGGGCGAAGCGGGAGACGAAGCGCTCCTCCAGCTGGGGCGTGAGGTTGATCTCGGGCACCATCACCAGCGCCTGCGCCGCCGGGTCCGCCTCCAGCATCTCCTGGGCGCAGCGCAGGTACACCTCGGTCTTGCCGCTGCCGGTGCTGCCGAACAGCAGGAAGGGGCCGGATTCTGAAGAAATCCGGGCCCTGGCGCTTTCCTGTTCAGCGGTGAGTGCTATTGTTTGCATAGCGTCCGTGGTGTCCCCGGCCGCCTTCGCGGGGCGGCGCAGGCGGCGGGCCAGCTGCTCGGGCCGCAAATCGCGCAGCTGGGGCGGCAGGGCCGCCAGCGCCACTTCGCCCAGCGCGCGCTGGTAGTAGCGCGCGGCGAAGGCCACCAGGCGGCGCCAGGGCAGGTCCAGCGGGGCCACGCCCTCCAGCACGCCCGCGATGGGGCGCAGGGTGGCCCCCTCGGGCAACTCGCCGGTGCCCTCGGCCGCGTCCCACACCACGCCCAGCACTTCGCGGCTTCCGAGCGGCACCCGCACCAGCGTGCCGGGCGGCAGGGCCTGGGGGCTGGCGTAGCTGAGCAGGTCCCCCACGCCGCTGTGGGACGGGGTGTGCAGCGCGACGTGGACGATGGCGAGGGAGGCGGACACGGACGGGAGCGAGTTACAGAGGCTTGTGGAGGCGGTGTGGAGGTTCGGGGGCTAAGTGCTTGATTTGTTGGAGCGAGCGAGTAATCCCGTCTTTCTGTGGATAACTTTGTTGACATCCTGCCCCAGCACCCTGCCGACCCGCATGAATACTGGGCCTGAACAGATTGCACACAAAATCGGCAGCTCCAAAAAATCCTTATGAATCAATCATCTGAAGGATTTTCGGTACAAATTCTGTGCTAAGGCTGCCGGGCCCGATTATGTTGCGTCGCATCAAGATTTGTGTGCATAAGTCGAACATCGATCGGCCGTCAAGGCCCGGGGAAGCCCCAAAATTGTGCTAGCCGCCCCATTCCCTGCTGAGGCTTTCCTGCGATGTAGGCCGCAAGTGCTTGATTTGCCTCAGGTTTTGCGAGAAATCCAGAATTTCTGTGGATAACTTTGTTGATATCCCCTGTGTTTGGCGTGCAAGCCCTTGTGCCGCCGTGCTTTCGCCGGAATGCCCGCAAAAAAAGCAGTCCTGCTACATCCTTTGAAATCAATGACTTACGTGCTGGTTGAGAATATTTCCGTTCGGGCCTGCCCGGCGTGCCGCGCCGCGCGGACGGCGCGGGCCCTGCGCCAGTTTTGTGCATAAGTCAGGCCTTCGGCCGCACGGACTGGCTGGAAATGCGCCCGCGCGGCCGGGCATTGTCGCAGGGCGCGGCGGGCGGCCCTGAGGTCGCTTTGCTTCAAGACGGCGGGCACCGGCCTCGCCAAGATGCCGCCATGGCTTCCTCCTTCTCCTCCCACCCCCCTTTCCCCGCCGAGGCGGCTCCCACGCTGGAGCGCGATGGATTCATGCTGGCCCGGCTGGACGACGTGGTCCAGGCCGCGCGCTCCGACAGCCTGTGGTTCATGACCTTTGGCCTGGCCTGCTGCGCCGTGGAGATGATGCACGCGGCCATGGCGCGCTACGACCTGGACCGCTTCGGCATCATCCCGCGCTCCAGTCCGCGCCACAGCGACCTGATGATCGTGGCCGGCACGCTGACCAACAAGATGGCGCCCGCCATCCGCAAGGTCTACGACCAGATGCCCGAACCCCGCTATGTGATCTCCATGGGCTCGTGCGCCAATGGCGGAGGCTACTACCACTACAGCTACTCGGTGGTGCGGGGCTGCGACCGCATCGTGCCGGTGGACGTGTACGTGCCCGGCTGCCCGCCCACGGCCGAGGCGCTGCTCTACGGCATCCTGCAGCTGCAGGGCCGGATCCGGCGGCCCCGGGTCATCCCGCGCTAGCACCGGCTAGCGCCGCGCGCCAGGCGCCGCTGGCATTTGCGCGGGCCGGCGCAGCAGCCAGTCCGCGTCGTCGGCGGGCTGTTGCGCGTGGGTCCTGAGCGCCGCGGGGGAGCGCTCGTAGAGCGTGCGTGCCTCGCGGCTGAAATGGGCCTGGTCGGCGTAGCCGTGCCGCAAGGCCGCGTCGACGACGCTCGCGCCCGCGTCGCGCATGGCCAGCAGGGCGTGTTCGGCGCGCAGCATGCGCTCGACCTCGCCGGGGCGCAGGCCGGTGATCTGGTGCGCGCGCCGCTGCAGGTGGCGGGGCGTCCAGCCCAGCTCCCGGGCGAGGGCCTGGCGCGCCGGGCGCTCCCAGCGCCCCTGCAGCACGCGCAGCCAGGCCGCATGCTGCCGCGCCACGGCGGCCCAGCGGGGCGCCAGGAACGCCTCGCACAGGGCCATGCGGGCACCGTGGCCGGGGGCGGCGTGCATCGCCTCGAGCCAGCAAAGCCAGTCGGCGCGCCCGGGGCCGGCGGGCAGCCAGTCGCGCGCGTCCTGCACGCGGTCGGTGAGGGGCTGCAGGTCCTGCCCCGTCAGCAGCGCGAGCGCGCCTGGCTGGAAGGCCAGGCAGAAGAAGTCGCCCGCGGGTTCGGAGGTG
The DNA here is from genome assembly GCF_059415205.1 of Acidovorax sp. GW821-FHT10E03. Lineage (NCBI taxonomy): Bacteria > Pseudomonadati > Pseudomonadota > Betaproteobacteria > Burkholderiales > Comamonadaceae > Acidovorax > Acidovorax sp. GW821-FHT10E03. Next base: position 207,940 of record NZ_JBWKMU010000009.1, read on the forward strand.
GAGTGGTAGGCGTGCCGGTGCGCTCCCGAGAGCGCCGTGCGGGGCAGCCATTGGTCCGTGGCCTGGCCCGCGCATTCATGCAGGTGCACGGCGCCGCGCACCAGCCAGAGGATTCCGGGGTACGGGCTGGCCGGCACCCGCGTGTCGCGCGGAGCGCCGGCGGGCAGCGCGGCCAGGTCGCGCCAGATGTAGGCGCGCACGCAGCCGGCGAGCGCGGGCGGGGGCGCCAGCAGGGCCGATGCGGGCAGTGCCGCCATCGCTGGTGGCCGGTTCAGCCCTGGCGCTGCGCCCGGGAGTGGCCGTGCACCGCCTCGACCAGCGCGGCCACATGCTCGGGTGGCGTGAACTGGCTGATGCCGTGGCCCAGGTTGAAGATGTGGGTGGGGCCGGTGGTGGTGGGGTCGGTGTGCGGCGTGCCGAAGCTGTCCAGCACGTGGCGCACCTGCTGCGCGATCTGCGCGGGGGGCGCGAACAGCACGTTGGGGTCGATGTTGCCCTGCAGCGCCTTGCCGGGGCCGCCGGCCTGGCCGCCGACGATGGCCCGGGCCTTGCCCAGGTGGGCCGTCCAGTCCAGGCCCAGCACCTCGCAGTCGATGCCCTTCATGTCTTCGAGCCAGATGCCGCCACCCTTGGTGAAGACGATGCGCGGCACGTCGGTGCCGTCCACGCCGGTGCGCTTCAACTGCGCCAGCACGCGCGTGGTATAGGCCAGGCTGAACTCCTGGAAGGCGCCGTCGGCCAGCACGCCGCCCCAGCTGTCGAAAATCATCACGGCCTGGGCGCCCGCGTCGATCTGGGCATTCAGGTAGGCGGCCACGCTGTCGGCGTTGATGGCCAGGATGCGATGCATGAGGTCGGAGCGGCTGTACATCAGGCTTTTGACGAGGCGGTAGTCGTCGCTGCCCTTGCCCTCGACCATGTAGCAGGCCAGGGTCCAGGGGCTGCCCGAGAAGCCGATCAGCGGCACGCGGCCGTTCAGGGCCTTGCGGATGCTGGTGACGGCGTCAAACACATAGCGCAGCTTGTCCATGTCGGGCACGGCCAGTTCGGCTACGGCGGCCTCGTCGCGCACCACCTTGGCAAAGCGCGGACCCTCGCCTTCGGCAAAGGTCAGGCCCAGGCCCATGGCGTCGGGCACGGTGAGGATGTCGGAAAACAGGATGGCGGCGTCGAGCGGGAAGCGCTCCAGGGGCTGCAAGGTGACTTCGGTGGCGTAGTCCACATTGGTGGCCAGGCCCATGAAGCTGCCGGCCTGGGCGCGCGTGGCCTTGTATTCGGGCAGGTAGCGGCCCGCCTGGCGCATCAGCCACAGGGGGGTGTAGTCGGTGGCTTGGCGGCGGCAGGCGCGCAGGAAGGTGTCGTTGGAGAGGGGTGCAAAGCTCATGCACCGATTGTCGCAGGGTGGGCGGAGGCTCGGCTGATCTGTGCCAAGGGCGCGCCTCTGCCAGCGCCACCGTGGAACCGGCTTTGCCGGGCCACGGGTGGCGTCCCCCCTCAGGGGGAAGACGCGAAGCGGCTCAGGGGGGAGCTATCTCTCGGCGATGTAGTGCGACATGCGCACCACCTCGCCGGGTGCCAAGAAGGCCCGCACTTCCGTCTCCAGCGCCTGGTCGGCCATGGTGGCGCGGGCGCGCTGGTGCAGGTAGTCGGCCCAGGATTCGACGATGAAGCGCTCCACGTAGCGCGAGGGTTCGCCCAGGTCCTTGTACACGCGCCAGAAGGTGGCGCCGTCGCGCCGGCGCGGGGCCTTCATCTGGCTGATGGTGTCGAGGAAGGCGGCGTCGGTGCCGGGCGCGATGCGGTAGCCCACCTCCACGGCCACGGGGCCCGCCTCGGGCAGGGGTTCGGCCTCGATGAACAGCTCATCCCAGGGGGTGGCCTGCGTCACCTCGTGCAGCGCGCCCATGCGCAGCGGCATGGGGCGCGCCAGCAGCAGGCCCACGCCCATGAGCGCGGCGGCCACGTACAGCGTGGGGGCCAGGCCCATGATGTCGGACGCCGCGCCCCAGAACGCCGAGCCCATGGCGAACGCGCCCAGCGCCGCCACCATGTGCATGGCCACGGCGCGCGAGCGCACCCACTGCGGCGCGCTGGCCTGCGTGGCGGTGTTGAAGGTGGACATGGCCGACATCCATGCGGCCCCGGCGAACAGCATCGCGATGTAGACCAGCCAGGCCATCTTGGTCAGCGCCGCGACCAGCATGGCCATGGCGAACACCACCCCGCCCGCGCCCACGATGGCCTCCATGCCAAAGCGCGCGCGCAGGCGCCCCAGCACCAGGCCCACGGCCACGGCCCCGGTGCCCAGGCAACCCATGAGCAGGCCGAAGCCCTGTGCGCCCGTGCCCAGCTGGCGCTGGGCGATCACCGGCAGCAGCGCCCACAGGGCCGAGCCCGCCGCGCTGAAGGCCATCACCCGCACCAGCTGCGCGAGGATGATGCGCGAGTGCCAGGCAAAACGCAGGCCGCTCAAGGTGCCGCCCCACAGGCGTTCGGCCGGCAGCTTGGACGGGGGATGGGCCTTGGGCGGCCAGCGGCGGATGGACTGCCACATCACCAGCGTGGTGGTCACCGTGACGGCGAACACCCAGCCCGCGCCCAGCTGGGCAAACACCAGGCCGGCCATCGTGGGGCCCACGGCGCGCGCGGCGTTGTAGGCAATGCTGACGGCGGTGATGGCCTGCGGCCACTCGTCGCGCGGCACGGGGTCGATGACCGAGGAGTTCCATGCGGGCGTGAGCACGGCCGTGCAGCAGCCGCACACGAACACCAGGAACAGCACCGACGCCGGGCCGCCCCAGCCGCCCAGCACCAGCAGCGTGAGCAGCGCGCTGGCCCCCACCTGCGCCAGCAGCGCGCCGGAGATCAGGCGCCGCCGGTCGGTGGTGTCGGCCAGCACCCCCGCCGGCAAGGCCAGCAGGAACATGGGCATGAACACGGCCGTCTGCACCAGCGCGGCCAGGAACGAGGAGCCCGTGAGCTCCACCATGAGCCAGGCGGCCGCCATGGTCTGCATGCCGCTGCCCACGAAAAAGATGCCACCGCAGATCCACAGCCCCCGGAACGCGGGTTGGCGCAAGGGGCTCCACAAAGAGGTTGGGTGCTGGGACATGAAAGGTGGTCTGCGGGGGGCGTCGTGGTGGGGCCGTCGGGCGGGAGAGACTCGGCTGGGCGGGCGCGCGGCCGCTTTTCGGCTGCGGCGGCATGCGGGATGGAAGGATATCGCCTCATCCCTGTTTTGGGGCGGTGCCGGCGGGATGCCCCTCAGTCGGTGTGCCGTCCGCCCCGCAGCCGGTAGGTGCGCGGCACGTCGGTGCGCGCCGCGACCAGCGCCTCGGCGCGCTGCTGCATGTCGGACAGCGCATGGTCCAGCGCCCGCACATCCGGCGCTTCCAGGCCGGCCAGCAGTTCCTGGTTGAGCGCCTTCACCTGCGGGAACAGCCCGTCGTGCACCGCCTGGCCCGCGGGCGTGAGGGTCAGCACGGCCTGGCGCCGGTCGCCGGGCATGGCGTCGCGGGTGATGAGTTTCTTGGCCAGCAGCGAGGTGACGGCCCGCGAGGTGCGTGCGCGGTCCAGTCCCAGGCGCCGGGCCAGCTCGGCCGGGGGCATGCCGGGGTGCTGGGCCAGCATCATGAGCAGGCCCCACTCGCGCCGCGTGATGCCGTAGCCGCCCTCGCACAGCCGCACCACCAGGCTGCCCGCCACGGCGAGCAGGCGGTTGAGCCGGTACATCAGCAGGTCGTTGGCGGCCTGCGGGTCGGTCAGGCGGTGGCCGGGCGGTGCGGGCATCAGGGTATTTCCGGGCGAGAATTGATTAGATCAATTGATTGTGTGGCCAATACAGTGCGCCCATCAACCTCACCACCTGCGCGGCCGCGCAGGGCCCATGCCCTTGCCCTGGAGATATTTCGACCATGTGGAAACCCCTTGCCTTTGCGTTCGCCGCCGCGCTTGCCCTGTCCGCGTCCCTGGTCCAGGCGCAGGAGACGCCCCTGCGCATCGTGGTGGGCTATGCGCCCGGGGGCGCCACCGACCGCGTGGCCCGCATCGTGGCCGACAAGCTGGGCACCAAGCTCGGCACACCCGTGATCGTGGAGAACAAGACCGGGGCGGGCGGCCGCCTCTCGGCCCAGGCCGTGAAGGCCGCGCCCGCCAACCAGCCCACCCTGCTGCTGGCCAACCCCGCCGTGATGCTGGTGGCGCCCCTGGTGTTCCCCGACGCGGGCTATGACCCCGAGCGCGACTTCCGTCCCGTGAGCCACGTCAACAGCTACGAGTTCGGCGTGGCCGTGGCCAGCGCCGTGCCCGTGAAGGAGCTGCCGCACCTGATGGCCTGGCTGCGCGCCAACCCGGACAAGGCCAACTTCGGCGTGCCCGCCACGGGCAGCCTGCCGCATTTCTTCGGGCTGATGGTGGGCGATGCCGCCAAGGTGCGCGCCGAGGTGGTGGGCTACCGGGGCTCGGCGCCGCTGCTCAACGACCTGCTGGGCGGGCAGGTGCCCGTGGCGTTCGACACCTTCGACACCCTGCTGCCCCAGCACGAGGCCGGCAAGATCCGCATCCTGGCCGTGTCGAGCGCCAAGCGCAGCCCGCTGGACCCGAAGATTCCCACCTTCAAGGAAGCCGGCATGGACCTGGCCGCCACCGGCTGGAACACCTTCTTCGCCCCGATGAGCATGCCCAAGGCCCAGGCCGAACGCCTGGCCGGGCTGATCGTGGAGGTGATGAAGGACCCCGACACCCAGCGCAAGTTCGAGACCGCCAAGATGGAACCCGTGGTGGCGACCATGGCCCAGACCGAGGCCATGCTCAAGGCCTACCGCGCGCAGTGGGCGCCGGTCGTGCAGCGCTCGGGCTTCAAGCCTTGACAGGAAGCACCCCCTGAGCGGCTTTGCCGCTTCCCCCTCGAAGGGGACGGCGGCCTTGCTGCGGGGCGGCCCTTGCTTGCCGCCCCTCGCCTCGGCCGTGCCTGTTGCAAAGGCAATGGGCGCGGTTTAGTGAAACTGGACTTCGAGATGACCATCAAAACCCGCCCCAACATCATCTTCATCGTCGCCGACGACCTGGGCTATGCCGACCTGGGCTGCTACGGCGGGCGCGAAGCGGCCTTCGGCCCGGTCTCGCCCGTGCTCGACGGCCTGGCCGCGCAGGGCTTGAAGCTCACCCAGGGTTATTCCAACTCGCCCGTGTGCTCGCCCACGCGCTTCGCGCTGATGACGGCGCGCTACCAGTACCGCCTGCGCGGCGCGGCCGAGGAGCCCATCAACAGCAAGAGCCGGGGAAGCACCACGCTGGGCCTGCCGCCGTCGCACCCCACGCTGCCCTCGCTGCTGCGCGCGGGCGGCTACCGCACGGCGCTCATGGGCAAATGGCACCTGGGCTACCCGCCGGCCTTCGGGCCGCTGCAGTCAGGCTACGAAGAGTTCTTCGGCCCCATGTCGGGCGGGGTGGACTACTTCACGCACTGCAGTTCCAACGGCACCCATGACCTGTACCTGGGCGAAGAGGAAAAACAGCAGGACGGCTACCTCACCGACCTCATCACCGACCATGCGCTCGGCTACGTGGAGCGCATGGCGCCGGGCGCACAGGCCGGCACGCCGTTCTTTCTGAGCCTGCACTACACGGCGCCCCACTGGCCGTGGGAGACGCGCGATGACGGGGCGCTTGCGCAGGAGGTGAAGGGCAACCTCTTCCACCTGCATGGCGGCAACATCGAGACCTACCGCCGCATGATCCACCACATGGATGAAGGGATTGGCCGCCTGATGGACGCGCTGCGCCGCCACGGCATCGAGCGCGACACGCTGGTGGTCTTCACCAGCGACAACGGCGGCGAGCGCTTCTCGGACAACTGGCCCCTGGTGGGCGGCAAGATGGACCTGACCGAAGGCGGCATCCGCGTGCCGTGGATCGCCCACTGGCCCGCCGTGATCGCACCGGGCGGCGTGAGCCCGCAGACCTGCATGACCATGGACTGGTCGGCCACGATGCTCGATGCGGCCGGCGTGGCGGCGCATGGGGACTACCCGCTCGACGGCCGCTCGCTGATGCCGCTGCTGCGCGATGCCGCCCTGCACGATGCGCCGCCCCTGTTCTGGCGCATGAATCACCGGGGCCAGCGCGCCATGCGCCAGGGCGACTGGAAATACCTGCGTGTGGACGGCAACGACTACCTGTTTGATCTGTCGCAGGACGAACGCGAGCGCGCCAACCGGGCTCCCGTGGAACCCGAGCGGCTGCGGACGATGCGCGCGGCCTGGGAGGCATGGAATGCGTCCATGCCCGCGATCCCGGACGACGCGACGGTGAGCCTGGGCTACTCGGTCAAGGACATGCCGCAGCGGTGACGGGCGGCCGGCGGGGCTGTCGGCTATGGTATGGGGGGCACATGCCATCCGCCCGCCTTCCTTCCGAATCCATGCCTTGAAGATGCCCCCGTTGACTTCCTTTCCCCTGCGCGCGCCCATCGCCGTGTTTCTGGCGGGGCTCGCGGCCGCGCTGCACATCGGCAAGATCCCACCCGCCATCACCGTGCTGCGGGAGACGCTGGGGGTCTCGCTGGTCGAGGCGGGCTTCCTGCTGTCGGCGGTCCAGCTGGCGGGCATGCTGCTCGGCGTTCTGGTGGGGGCGCTGGCCGATGGTTTTGGCCTGCGGCGCAGCATGCTGTATGGGCTGGGCGTGTTGTGTATCGCCAGCCTGGCGGGCGTGGGGGCCCGCCATCCGGCGGACCTGCTGGCATTGCGGGCGCTGGAGGGGCTGGGTTTCCTGTGGGTTGTGCTGCCGGCGCCCAGCTTGATGCGGCAGTTGGTGCCCGCTGCCAGGCTGCCCGCCTTCATGGGGCTGTGGGGTGCCTACATGCCCGCCGGCGTTGCCCTGGCGCTTCTGGCGGGGCCGGTGGTCATGGGGCTGTGGAGCTGGCAGGCCTGGTGGGGTCTGCTGGGTGTGCTGGCGGGCTGCGCGGGGCTCTGGCTGGCCCTGGCCGTGGGCCCGGATGCGCTGCGCGCCACCGTGGCGCGGCCGCGCACCGACCCGCCGTCTCCCGCGGTGGTCCTTCTGGCGCGGCGGCTGCGGCTCACCCTGGCCAGTCCCGGGCCCTGGGTGGTGGCGGTGGCGTTTGGCATGTACTCCTGCCAGTGGCTGGCCGTCATCGGGTTTCTGCCCTCCATCTACATGCAGGCGGGCGTCAGCGGCGTGGCTGCCGGTGCGCTGACCGCACTGGCCTGCGCGGCCAACGTGGTGGGGAACCTGGGGGCCGGCGGCTTGATGCGGGCGGGTTGGCGCACGCACCGTCTGTTGTCCCTCGGTTTCGGCGGCACGGCATTGGCCACGGTGGTGGCCTTCAGCCCCTTGGCGGGGGATGGCGCGGTTCTTCGGTTCGCTGCCGTGGTGGCGTTTTCAGCGGTGGGCGGGATGATTCCGGCCACCTTGTTTGCCCTGGCGGTCCGGGTGGCGCCCAGCGAGCACACGGTGTCCACCACGATGGGCTGGGTGCAGCAGTGCTCGGCCTGTGGCCAGTTCCTGGGCCCGCCGCTGGTGGCCTGGGTGGCGGGCCTGGCGGGCGGCTGGCATTTCACCTGGGCGGTCACCGGCGTGGCTTCGGTGGTGGGCCTGGGGCTGTCGTGGTGGGTGCGCCGGCAGCACCCGGCCTGAGACCGCAAACACGTCCCGGCGGAGCGGGCAGGGGCCGGGCGCCCCGCCACCTGCCGCCCGCCCGATCACGCTGCCGCAGCGGACCCCGCCTGCACATGCTCGCGCCGCTGCACGATCACGAAGCGGTCGGCCACGAAGGCCAGGTTGGTGTAGCTGGCGTTGGCGGCCGGGTTGCCGCCCGTGGCGTGGTAGTCCGAGAACGACGCCGACTGGTTCACGAACACCCCTTGCGTGAGGTTGATGGACAGGGCCACGCGCGTGCGCCGGCCCAAGGCGATGGCGGCGTCGATGTAGGCGCGGTCGGTGGAGTACACGCCCAGGGTCAGTGCGCCATGCGCGCGCAGCGTGGCCTCGGCCACCTGCAGGCTGGCGGCGCCCGAATCGGTGGCCACCAGGTAGGACACGGGGCCGAAGCATTCCTGGCCGTAGATGGCGCTGTCGGCCTGCTCCAGCGCCACGATCACGGGCGTGTGGATCTGTGCGTTCGCGAACTCGGGGTGGGGCAGGGCGCGCGAGGCCAGCACCAGGCGGCCCTGGCCGCTGGCCCGCTGCATGCGCGCCACGGTCTCGGGCGAGCCCACGGCGCCCAGCACCGAGGTGGCCACGCGCGGGTTCGAGGCCAGCTCGGTCACGGCGGCGGCGAGGTCCGCGCCCACCTGCTCGAAGCTCTTGTGCCCTTCGTCGGTGGCGATGCCGCCGCGCGGCACCAGGAGGTCCTGCGTGGTGGTGCACATCTGGCCGCTGTACAGCGACAGCGTGAACGCCAGGTTGCGCAGCAGGGCCGCGTACTGGTCGGTGGATTCGATGATCACCGTGTTCACGCCGGCCATCTCGGCATACACGCGCGCCTGGCGGGCGTTGTCGATGAGCCAGCGGCCGAACTGGTTGCTGCCCGTGAAGTCGATGCTGGCCACCGCGCTGTGCGTGGCCAGGGCCTGGGTGTCTTCGGCGCGGGGGCTCAGCGCCAGGGTCACGGTGTTCGGGTCCAGCCCCTGCTCGGCCAGCACCTCGCGCAGGATGTTCACCGAGATCGCGGCCGGCAGCACGGCATGGGGATGCGGCTTGACGATGACCGGGTTGCCCGTGGCCAGCGCGGCGAACAGGCCGGGGTAGGTGTTCCAGGTGGGGAAGGTGGCGCAGCCGACCACCAGCGCGACGCCGCGGCCCACGATCTCGTAGTGCTTTTGCATCACCAGCGGCGGGTTCTTGCCCTGGGGCTTGTCCCACAGCGCCTCGCCGGGCACGTCGGCCATGGCCTTCCAGGCGTAGGCGATGGCTTCGAGAGCGCGGTCCTGGGCGTGCGGGCCCCCGGCCTGGAAGGCCATCATCGGGCCCTGGCCTGTGGTCAGCATCACGGCGTGGGCGATCTCATGGCTGCGGCGGTGGATGCGCATGAGCGCCTCCAGCAGCACGCCCACGCGGCCTTGCGCGCCCAGTGCCTGCCACGCGGGTTCGGCCGCCTGGGCCGCTGCCACCAGCGCGTGCACGTCGCAGTCGGGGTAGCGCACATCCAGCGCCACGCCATAGGGCGAGCGTTCTGTCGCCAGCCGGCCCTGTTCACCGGGCTGCTGCAGCGGGAAATCCTTGCCCAGCAGGGCGGCCACGGCCGCCTGGCCGTCGGCCTGGCCGGTCTCGCCATAGACCTTGGGCGAGGGCGATTCGGGGAAGGGCGTCCAGTGGCCGCGCGTGGCCAGGGCGTCCAGGGCGCCATCGAGCAGGGCACGGTGCGTATCGAACAGGGGCATGTATTTGTCTCCGTTAAGGGTTTGCCCTGAGGGGTTTGACTTGTGTCAGGGTTGTGGAAAGTTTATTCTCTACCGAACGGTCGGTCAATAATGTTTGCGGCCGATCAATACAACGTTTCCCCACTTTGGTAGGCAGGAGCATCCATGTCTGAACCCCTTGTTCTTGTGACGCAGTCGGGCGCCGTGCAAACACTGGCGCTCCACCGGCCCGCCGCGCTCAACAGCTTTACCGCCGAGTTGCATGCGCAACTGCTGGACGCCCTGGAGGCCGCTGCGGCCAACGCCGAGGTGCGCTGCGTGGTGCTCACGGGCACGGGCCGGGCCTTCTGCGCGGGGCAGGACTTGGCCGACCCGGCCGTGGCGCCCGACCTCACGCCCGGCGCCGCGCCCAAGGACCTGGGTGAAGTGATCGAGAAACTCTACGGCCCGCTGTGCCTGCGCATCCGCAGCATGCCCATCCCCGTGGTGGCCGCCGTCAACGGTGTGGCCGCGGGCGCGGGTGCCAACCTGGCGCTCTCGTGCGACTTGGTGCTGGCCGCGCGCTCGGCCAGCTTCATCCAGGCCTTCACCAAGATCGGCCTGGTGCCCGACACCGGCGGCACCTGGCTGCTGCCGCGCCTGGTGGGCCGTGCCCAGGCCCTGGGCCTGGCGCTGCTGGGCGACAAGCTGCCAGCGGCCGATGCCGAGCGCCTGGGCCTGATCTGGCGCTGCGTGGACGACGCGGCCCTGCAGGACGAAGCCCAGGCCCTGGCCCAGCGCCTGGCCGCCATGCCTGTGAAGGCCCTGGTGGCCACGCGCAACGCCATGGATGCCGCCGCCCAGATGGACTACGGCCAGGCCCTGGCCCAGGAGGCTGCCATGCAGCGCACGCTGGGTGCCTCGGCCGACTACCGCGAGGGTGTCGAAGCCTTCATCGGCAAGCGCGCCCCCGTCTTCAAAGACCGCTGAACACCTTATGGACTCCATCACCGCATCCATGGACCCCCAGGCCATCGCCGAGCACGTGCGCACCGGCATGCTCGCCAACGACCGCGCCACGCAGGGCCTGGGCATCGCCATCACCGCCATCGCGCCGGGGCAGGCCACGCTTGAGATGACCGTGCGCGCCGACATGCTCAACGGCTTCGACATCTGCCACGGCGGCTTCATCACCACGCTGGCCGATTCGGCGTTCGCCTTCTCCTGCAACGCGCGCAACGACATGACGGTGGCCTCGGGCCTGTCCATCGACTTCCTGGCGCCTGCGCGCGAGGGCGACCGCCTCACCGCCGTGGCCACCGAGGTCTCGCTGGCCGGCCGCACCGGCGTGTACGACGTGAACGTGCACAACCAGCGTGGCGAGGCCATCGCCGTGTTCCGCGGCCGCTCGTACTGCATGAAGGGCAAGCACACCGTGCCGTTCGAAGCTGCTGCCGCCGCCCGCTGACCCCCCTACCCAGAACCCCACAGGAGACATCCATGGCCGTGCGCCACCCCGCCCCAGGCGACCTGGAACCCATCGAAACCGCCAGCCGCGACGAGGTCCAGGCCCTGCAGCTGCAGCGCCTGCGCTGGACGCTGCAGCACGCCTACGACAACGTGCCGCACTACAAGCAGGCCTTCGACGCCAAGGGCGTGCACCCCGGGGACCTGAAGCAGCTGTCCGACCTGTCGAAGTTCCCCTTCACGGTCAAGAAGGACCTGCGCGACAACTACCCCTTCGGCATGTTCGCCGTGCCGCGCGAGAAGGTGGCGCGCATCCACGCCTCCTCGGGCACCACGGGCAAGCCCACGGTGGTGGGCTATACCTTGAAGGACATCGACACCTGGGCCGACCTGGTGGCGCGCTCCATCCGCGCGGCCGGCGGGCGTGCGGGCGACCTGATCCACGTGGCCTACGGCTATGGCCTGTTCACCGGTGGCCTGGGTGCACACTACGGTGCCGAGCGCGCGGGCTGCACGGTGATCCCCATGTCCGGCGGCCAGACCGAAAAGCAGGTGCAGCTGATCCGCGACTTCGGGCCCAGCATCATCATGGTCACGCCCTCGTACATGCAGGTCATCAACGAGGAGTTCGTGCGCCAGGGCATGGACCCGCGCGAGAGTTCGCTCAAGGTCGGCATCTTCGGCGCCGAGCCCTGGACCGAGGCCATGCGCCGCGAGATCGAGACCAAGGCCGGCATCGACGCAGTCGACATCTACGGCCTGTCCGAAGTGATGGGCCCTGGCGTGGCGAGCGAGTGCATCGAGAGCAAGGACGGCCCCGTGGTCTGGGAAGACCACTTCTACCCCGAGATCATCGACCCCGAGACGGGCGAGGTGCTGCCCGACGGCGAAGAGGGCGAGCTCGTCTTCACCTCGCTGAGCAAGGAGGCGCTGCCCATCATCCGCTACCGCACGCGCGACCTCACGCGCCTGTTGCCGCCCACCTCGCGCGCCTTCCGCCGCATGGGCAAGATCGTGGGCCGCTCGGACGACATGCTCATCATCCGCGGCGTCAACGTGTTCCCCACGCAGATCGAAGAGATCGTGCTGCAGAACCAGAAGCTCTCGGGCCAGTACCAGATCCTGGTGGCGCGCGACGGCAACCTCGACCAGGTCACCGTGCGCTGCGAACTGCAGCCCGGCGTGGCCGAGGGCGAGCGCAGCGAGCTCACCGGCTGGGTGCAGCACCGCATCAAGACCCTGGTGGGCATCACCTGCCAGGTCGAGGTGCTGGCCACCGATTCCATCGAACGCACGCTGGTGGGCAAGGCCCGCCGCGTGATCGACCAGCGCGCGCGCTGAAGCCGCGCACCTTTGCACGAAAGGACGAACACCATGTACACCCAGGCCATGGACACCATGGGCAAGGAAGGCGGCGACGCCGGCAACAAGGCCTTGCGCAGCGCCGAAGAGATGCAGCGCCAGGAGGCCTTCGACGCGCGCATCGACGCGGGCGAATTCATCGAGGCCAAGGACTGGATGCCCGACCACTACCGCAAGACCCTGCTGCGCCAGATCAGCCAGCACGCGCACTCGGAGATCGTCGGCATGCTGCCCGAGGGCAACTGGATCACGCGCGCGCCCACGCTCAAGCGCAAGGCCATCCTCCTGGCCAAGGTGCAGGACGAGGGCGGCCACGGCCTGTACCTGTACGCCGCAGCCGAGACCCTGGGCACCTCGCGCGACCAGATGCTGGATGCGCTGCACACCGGGCGTGCCAAGTACAGCTCCATCTTCAACTACCCCACGCTGACCTGGGCCGACATGGGCACCATCGGCTGGCTGGTCGATGGCGCCGCCATCATGAACCAGGTGCCGATCTGCCGCTGCTCGTACGCTCCGTACGCGCGCGCCATGGTGCGCATCTGCCGCGAAGAGAGCTTCCACCAGCGCCAGGGCTACGACGCGCTGCTCACCATGATGCAGCAGGGCACCGATGCCCAGCGCGCCATGGTGCAGGACGCGGTCAACCGCTGGTGGTGGCCGTCGATCATGATGTTCGGCCCGCCCGACGACCAGTCGCCCAACTCCGCGCAATCCATGCGCTGGGGCATCAAGCGCGTCTCCAACGACACGCTGCGCCAGAAGTTCATCGACGCCACGGTGGAGCAGGCCCGCGTGCTGGGCGTGACGCTGCCCGACCCCGACCTGCAATGGAACGAGGAGCGCCAGGCGCACGACTACGGCGCCATCGACTGGAGCGAGTTCTGGCGCGTGATCGGCGGCGACGGCCCCTGCAACGAAGAGCGCCTGGGCGCCCGCGTGAAAGCCTGGGAAGACGGCGCCTGGGTGCGCGAAGCGGCCCTTGCGCACGCGGCCAAGTACGCGCCGGTGAAGGCTGCCGCCTGATATCACCGCAAAGAATTTGAATAAAAAAAGGCCTCTAGCGCTTATCCATAAAGCGCTAATAGCTATCAAAAAAGTAGTGCAACGCATTTAACGAATGTCCGGAAACCCCATGAGCACCAACGCCCCTTCTGACGCCGCGACCTCTGCGACCGCCACCGAATGGCCCCTTTGGGAGGTCTTTGTGCGCAGCAAGGCCGGGCTGGACCACAAGCACTGCGGCAGCCTGCACGCCGCCGACCCGAAGATGGCCATCCAGCTGGCGCGCGACGTCTACACCCGGCGCCAGGAAGGCACCAGCGTCTGGGTCGTGCGCTCCGACCAGATCGTGGCCAGCGACCCCGGCGAGAAGTCCATGTACTTCGACCCGGCGCAGGACAAGGTCTACCGCCACCCCACCTTCTACGTGCTGCCCGAGTCCGTGGACCACATGTGAGCGCCACTGCCATGCAAGCCACCAGCATCCACACCAGCCAGGACCCGGCCGTGCAGTACCTGCTGCGCATCGGCGATACCTGCCTCATCCTCGCCCAGCGCCTGTCCGAATGGTGCGGCCACGGCCCCGTGCTCGAAGAGGACATCGCCCTGTCCAACATGGCGCTGGACCTCGTGGGCCAGGCGCGCGCCGTGCTCACCCGGGCCGGGCAGCTCGAAGGCCGTGGCCACGACGAGGACCAGCTGGCCTTTTTGCGCGACGAGCGCGACTATGTCAACGTGACCCTGGTGGAGCTGCCACGCGGCGACTTCGCCTTCACCGTGGTGCGCAATGCCATGGTGGCCACCCTCTTCAAGCTGCTGTGGGAGCGCCTGGCCACCTCCAGCGACACGGAGCTGGCCGCCATTGCCGGCAAGGCCCTCAAGGAGGCGCGCTACCACCAGCAGCATGCGGCCGACTGGGTCGTGCGCCTGGGCGACGGCACGGCCGAGTCGCGCCGCCGCACCGAGGCGGCCTTGAAGGCCTTGTGGCGCTACACGCCCGAGATTTTCGCGGCCGACGCGGTGGACGAATCCGCCCACGCCACCGGCCTGGGCCCGCGCTGGGCCGACCTGCGGGAGGCCTGGACCGGCGAGATGGCGCAGATCCTGGCCGCGGCCAGCCTGGCCACGCCCAAGGAATCGGCCTTCCTCAGCACCGGCAAGCAGGGCGTGCACAGCGAGCACATGGGCTTCATCCTGACCGAGATGCAGTACCTGCAGCGCAGCTTCCCCGGGGGCGTGTGGTGATGATGGCCGAGGCCATGGCGCCTGCTGAAACTGCCGACGCGCGCATCGCCCGCGCGTGGGCGGTGCTCGACGGCGTGCCCGATCCCGAGGTGCCCGCGGTTTCCGTGTGCGACCTGGGCATCGTGCGCGACGTGCGTTTGGCGGGCGATGGCCTGGAGATCGTGCTCACACCCACCTATTCCGGCTGCCCGGCCACCGAGGCCATTGAGCACGACGTGCTCGCCGCCATCGAGGCCGCCGGCCTGGGCCCGGCCCACGCCACACTGCAGCGCGCCCCGGCCTGGACCACCGAATGGATCACCGAACGTGGCCGCGCCCGCCTGCTGGCCTATGGCATCGCGCCGCCCGGCCCGCTGCCGCTGGGCACCGAGGTGCCGCTGCGCTTCATGCCGCGCGCCAACGCCGCCGCACCGGCCCTGGCCTGCCCGCGCTGCGGCAGCCTGCAGACCGAGCGGCTCTCGGCCTTCGGCTCCACGGCCTGCAAGGCGCTGTACCGCTGCATGGCCTGCCGCGAGCCCTTCGAACATTTCAAGCCGCTGTGACGGCCACCCACCACAAGACACCGACATGAGCGTCATCTTCCATCCCCTGCGCGTGCGCGCCATCGAGCCCGACACGGCCGAGGCCGTCATCGTCTCCTTCGACGTGCCGCCCGAGCTGCGCGAGGTCTTCGGCTTCACCCAGGGCCAGTACCTCACCCTGCGCACCGACATCGGTGGCCAGGATCTGCGCCGCTCGTACTCCATCTGCGCCGGCGTGGACGACGCCGAACTGCGCGTGGGCGTGCGCAAGGTCAACGGCGGCGTGTTCTCCAACTGGATCAATGCGCAGCTCCGGGTGGGCGACACCCTGCAGGTCATGGCGCCGCAGGGCCGCTTCTTCGTGCCCATCCAGGCACAGGCGCAGCGCCACTACCTGGGCATCGCGGGCGGCAGCGGCATCACGCCCATCCTGTCCATCATGAAGACGGTGCTGGCGCGCGAGCCCGGCAGCCGCTTCACGCTGATCTACGGCAACCGCACGCTGCAGTCCACCATGTTCAAGGAGGAGATCGAGGACCTCAAGAACCGCTACCTCACGCGCCTGGTGCTGCACCACGTGTTCTCGGCCGAGCAGACCGACGCGCCGCTGAACATGGGCTTCGTCAACCGCGAGAAGCTGGCCGAGTTCCTCAAGGCGCTGATCCCCGCACAGAAGATCGACGAGGCCTTCATCTGCGGCCCGTTCCAGATGAACGACGAGGCCGAGGCCGCGCTGCTGGCCGGCGGCGTGCCGGCCGAGCGCATCCATGTGGAGCGTTTTGGCGTGGCCCTTCCGGCCGGTGGCCAGGTGGGCGCCGTGGTGCACGAGTCGCTGCCGGGCGACGCCAAGGCCTCCCGTATCGCCATCGTGCGCGACGGCCTCAGGCGTGAATTCCCGTTCTCGGGCGAGCAGGCCAGCATCCTCGACGCCGCCTCGGCCGCCGGGCTGGAGGTGCCGTTCTCGTGCACCTCGGGTGTGTGCGGCACCTGCCGTGCCAAGTGCGTGGAGGGCGAGGTGCGCATGGAGCGCAACTTCGCACTCGACAAGAACGAGGTGGCCGCCGGCTTCGTGCTCACCTGCCAGTGCCGGCCGCTGACCGAGCACGTGGTGCTGTCCTTCGACGAGCGCTGATGCACGCGACCAGGGCATCCACCGCTGCACACGGCACCCTGTGCCGTGCGAAAAGCCGCGCGTGCGTGCCCGCCGGGCGCCGGCATGCGGCAAGATGGCGGCCCTTCACTTCTGCATGCAACAAAGGAAACCCATCCATGGCCCGAGGACGATCCCCCGGCTACGACGACCAGCGCGAGATGATCCTGCGCCATGCCGCCGAACTGTTCGCACGCCGCGGCTATCCCGCCACCTCGATGAACGAGGTGGCCGAGGCCTGCGGCCTGTCCAAGCCCACGCTGTACCACTACTTTCGCGACAAGTACAACCTGCTCGTGCACATCGCCGACGGCCATGTCTCGCGCCTGCAGGCGCTGGTGGAGGAGGTCGAGGCCCAGCAGCTCGCGCCCGAGGCGCGGCTGCGCGAACTGATCCACCGCTTCGTCGAAGAATACGCCGAGGCCCAGCACGCCCACCGCGTGCTGACCGAGGACGTGCGCTTCCTGCAGCCCGAGGACAGCGAGCGCATCCTGGGCAAGGAGCGCGCCGTGGTGGCCGCCTTCGCCACCGCGCTGGGGCAACTGCGCCCCGACACCGATGCCGCCGGCCTGACCAAGGCGCTGACCATGCTGCTGTTCGGCATGATCAACTGGATGTTCACCTGGCTCAAGCCCGACGGCGAACTCGACTACGGGACCATGGCGCCCATCGTGGCCGACCTGTTCTTTGGTGGGTTTCCCGCGGTGCGCATGCCTCCGCCACTGGCCGAAAGGCCCCCCCGTCCATGACAATGCCAGACCACGCACTCCGTGCACTCCCCACCGGCCGCGAAGAGCCGGGTCCAGGCCAGAGCGCCCCGTTGCGCTGACCTCTTTCTTCCTTTCTTCACAACGATCCACAGGAGACAAAAGCATGAAGTTCCGTTTCGCACAACTCGCACTGGTGGCCGCGGCCGCCGCCATGGCCTGCGGCGCCGCCCTCGCCGACATCACCGTCGGTGTCACGGTGTCGGCCACCGGCCCCGCCGCATCTTTGGGCATCCCCGAGAAGAACACCATCGCCCTGATGCCGCGCACCATCGGCGGCCAGAAGGTCAACTACATAGTGCTCGACGACGCGTCGGACACGACCACCGCCGTGGGCAACACGCGCAAGCTGATCAGCGAAAGCAAGGTCGACATCATCCTCGGGTCGAGCACCACGCCCAACTCGCTGGCCATGATCGACGTGGTCGCCGAGGCCCAGACGCCCATGATCTCCATGGCCGCCTCGGCGCGCATCGTCGAGCCCATGGACGCCAAGAAGAAGTGGGTCTTCAAGACCCCGCAGAACGACATCATGATGTCCCTGGCCATCGTGGACCACATGGCCAATGCGGGCGTCAAGAGCGTGGCCTTCATCGGCTTCTCGGACGCATACGGCGAAGGCTGGTACCAGGAGTTCACCAAGGCCGCCGCCATCAAGAAGATCCAGATCGTCGCCAACGAGCGCTATGCGCGCACCGACACCTCGGTGACCGGCCAGACCCTGAAGATGATCTCGGCCAAGCCCGACGCGGTGCTGATCGCCGGCTCCGGCACGCCCGCCGCACTGCCGCAGAAGGCGCTCAAGGAACGCGGTTTCACCGGCAAGGTCTATCAGACCCACGGCGTGGCCAATGCCGACTTCCTGCGCGTGGGAGGCAAGGACGTGGAAGGCACCTTCCTGCCCTCGGGCCCGGTGCTCGTGGCCTCGCAGCTGCCGGCCTCGCACCCCGTGAAGAAGTCCGCCATGGCCTACGTCACGGCCTATGAAGCCGCCAACGGCAAGGACAGCGTCTCCACCTTCGGCGCCCACGGCTGGGATTCGGGCGTGCTGATGGCCGCCGCCGTGCCCGTGGCCCTGAAGAAGGCCAAGCCCGGCACGGTGGAGTTCCGCACCGCCCTGCGCGATGCGCTGGAGCAGATCAAGGAAGTGCCCGGCGCGCACGGCATCTTCAACATGTCCGAGAACGACCACCTGGGCCTGGACCAGCGCGCGCGCGTGATGGTCAAGATCGAGAACGGCACTTGGAAATACCAGCCGTAACAAGCACCCCCTGAGGCGCTGCGCGCCTTCCCCCTCTCTCGTCTCGCTGCGCGAGTCGGGAGGGGGACGCTCCCGGTGCGGCGGGGCGGCCCTTGCACGGGAGCGCTGGCATGGGCCGCGCCGGTTGCATGGGGCGTGTGCGGTGCCGGAGCTTTGAGAAAGACAGGCGCGTGTGCCTGGCGCCGTGGCGTGGGGAGTGGTTCCTGCGGCCTGCGGCGTGTCTGCCTTGTGAAAGAAAGCCGAATATGGATTTGCAGATCGCCCTGCTGTTGGGGCAGGACGGCATTGTCAACGGCGCCATCTATGGACTGATGGCGCTGGCGCTGGTGCTGGTTTTTTCCGTGACCCGGGTGATCTTCATCCCCCAGGGCGAGTTCGTGGCCTTTGGGGCGCTGACCATGGCCATGATGCAGGGCGGGCGTATTCCCGGCACGCTGTGGCTGCTGCTGGGCATGGCGGCGGTGGTGCTGGTGGTGGAGGCCGTGCGCTACCAGCGCGGCAGCCCCGTGAACTGGCCTGCCACCGTGGTCTGGTGCCTGGTGCTGCCGGTCATCGCGGCGGGGCTGATCATCGGCCTGCGCCCCACCTCGCTGGGCATGCAGGCGCTCACCACGCTGATCCTGATCACGCCCATGGGGCCGCTGCTGTACCGCCTGGCCTACCGCCCGCTGGCCGATGCCACGGTGCTGATGCTGCTCATCGTCTCGGTCGCGCTGCACGGCGTGCTCGTGGGCCTGGGCCTCTTGTTCTTCGGGGCAGAGGGGCAGCGCACGCCGCCGTTCTCCGAGGCGCGTTTCGACCTCGGCGGCATCCCCATCTCGGGCCAGTCGCTCGTGGTGCTGGGCGTCACGCTGGCGCTGGTGATGCTGCTGTTCCTGTTCTTCGGCCGCTCCATGGTGGGCAAGGCGCTGCGCGCCACGGCCCTCAACCGCGTGGGGGCGCGCCTCATGGGCATTCCCACCGAACTCTCGGGCGACGTGAGCTTCGCCCTGGCCGCGCTGATCGGTGCGGTCTCGGGCCTCTTGATCGCCCCGCTCACCACCGTGTACTACGACACGGGTTTTCTGATCGGCCTCAAGGGCTTCGTCGCGGCCATCGTGGGCGGCCTGGGCAGCTATCCCATGGCGCTGCTCGGCGCGCTGATCGTGGGCCAGCTGGAGGCCTTTGCATCGTTCTGGGCCAGTGCCTACAAGGAGGTTCTCGTGTTCACGCTGATCGTTCCCGTGCTGTGGTGGCGCTCGCTCAACAGCCGCCATGTGGAGGATGAGGAATGACCGCGCCCGTCAAGACAGATATGGCTGCCGGCACACACGATGCAGGCACATCGCGCGGCATCGCCACGCGCACCCAGCTCACGCTCGCGGCCGTGGCGCTGCTGGCCCTGTGCTGGGGCTTCCTGCCCGATTTCACCGTGGTCATGCTCAGCTACATCGGCCTGTATGCCATCGTCGCGGCGGGCCTGGTCATGCTCACCGGCGTGGGCGGCATGACCTCCTTCGGCCAGGCGGCCTTCGTGGGCGTCGGGGCCTATGCCACGGCCTGGATCTGCACGGCGCCCGCGTCGGTGCAGGCGCTCTCGGGCCTGGTCGGCATGGCCGGCCTGCCCTGGGTGGGGCTGGTGCTCGGCCTGGTGATCACCTTCGCGGTGGCCTGGGGCCTGGGCTCGGTCACGCTCAAGCTGTCGGGCCACTACCTGCCGCTGTGCACCATCGCCTGGGGCCTGTCGCTGTACTACCTGTTCGGCAACATGGAATTCCTGGGAGGGCAGACCGGCATCACCGGCGTGCCGCCGCTCGTCGTGGCGGGCTTCTCGCTGGCCTCGCCGCGCGCCATCGGCGTGCTGATCTGGGCGGTGCTGCTGGTGTCGCTGTGGCTGCTGCACAACCTGCTCGACTCGCGCGAGGGCCGCGCCATCCGCGCGCTCAAGGGCGGCCGGGTGATGGCCGAATCCATGGGCGTGGACACGGCGCGCTACCGCATCAAGCTCTTTGTGCTGGCGGCGCTGCTGGCGGCGATCTCGGGCTGGCTGTATGCGCACCTGCAGCGCTTTGTCAGCCCCACGCCGTTCAACCTCAACATCGGCATCGAGTACCTGTTCATGGCCGTGGTCGGTGGCGCCGGCCACCTCTGGGGCGCGGTGCTGGGCGCCACCCTCATCACCCTGCTCAAGGAAAAGCTGCAGGACGTGCTGCCTTCGCTGCTGGGCACCAGCGGCAATTTCGAGGTCGTCGTCTTCGGACTGCTCATGGTCTTCGTGCTGCAGCGCTTTGCCGACGGCCTGTGGCCCACGCTGCAGCGCCTGGGCGATCGCTGGCTGCGCCGCGAGGCACCGCGTGCCGTGCGCGAGGCAGCCCCGCTCGGCCAGCGCACGCTGCCCGCGGCCGGCACCGTGCTGCTGCAGGCGCGCAACGTGACCAAGCGCTTCGGCGGCCTGGTCGCCAACAACAACGTCTCCATGGACGTGAAGGCCGGCGAGGTGCATGCCCTGATCGGCCCCAACGGCGCGGGCAAGAGCACCTTCTTCAACATGGTCTCGGGCGTGGACGACGCGACCGAGGGCGAGGTGCGCCTGATGGACCAGGCCATGTTGCGCCGCCCCTCGCGCGCCTTTGCCAAGCTGGGCATGGCGCGCACCTTCCAGCACGTGCGCCTCTTGGGCCAGCGCAGCGTGGTCGAGAACGTCGCCCTGGGCGCGCACCAGCGCGCCCACCGCGGCTGGATCGCCTCGATGCTGCGCCTGGACCGCGCCGAGGAAGCCGCCCTGCTGGCCGAGGCCCGCCGCCAGATCGAGCGCTGCGGCCTGGGTGCCCATGCCGACGCTCCCGCCGCCTCGCTGGCCCTGGGGCAGCAGCGCATCGTCGAGATCGCGCGTGCCCTGGCCGGCCAGCCGGCCATCCTGCTGCTCGACGAGCCCGCCGCCGGCCTGCGGCATCTGGAAAAGAAGGCCCTGGCCGACCTGCTGCGCCAACTGCGCGCCGAGGGCCTGGGCATCCTGGTGGTGGAGCACGACATGGAGTTCGTGATGAACCTGGCCGACCGCATCACCGTGCTGGAGTTCGGCACCGTGATCGCCGAGGGCACACCCGTAGAGGTGCAGAGCAACCAGCGCGTGCTCGATGCCTATCTGGGTGGTGCTGACGATGACCTGCCCGCCACCGCTGCTGAAGGAGCCGCCGCATGACCGCCTTGTTGCAACTCCAGGACCTGAGCGTCTCTTATGGCCAGGTGGAGGCCGTCCACCAGGTCCGGCTCGATGTGAACGAGGGTGAGATCGTCACCGTGATCGGCCCCAACGGCGCCGGCAAGACCACGCTGCTGTGCGCGGCCATGGGCCTGCTGCCGGCCACCGGCTCCATCAGCCTGGCCGGCGAGCGCATCGCCCGCCCCAGCGTGGAAGCCATGGTGGCGCGTGGCGTGGCGCTGGTGCCCGAAAAGCGCGAGCTGTTTGGCGAAATGTCGGTGGAGGACAACCTGCTGCTGGGCGGTTTTTCGCGCTGGCGCAAGGGCCAGCGCGACCAGGCGCTGCGCATGGAAGAGGTGTTCGAGATCTTTCCGCGCCTGCGCGAGCGCCGCGTGCAACTGGCCTCCACGCTCTCGGGCGGCGAGCGCCAGATGCTGGCCATCGGCCGTGCGCTGATGGCCCGCCCGCGCCTGTTGATGCTCGACGAGCCCTCGCTGGGTCTGGCGCCGCTGATCGTGCGCGAGGTGCTGCAGGTGGTGTCCTCGCTGCGCCAGCATGGCGTGTCGGTGCTGCTGGTGGAGCAGAACGCCCGCGCCGCCTTGCGCGTGGCCGACCGCGCCTATGTGCTGGAGATGGGCGCCGTGGCGCTCACGGGCGCCGCGCAGGACCTGCTCAACGACCGCCGCATCATCGACACCTACCTGGGCATGGGAGGGGCGGCGCACGCCCGGGCCGAAGCCCATTGAAAGTCCCGAGGACCGCCGCGCAGCGCAGCGACCGTCCTGTTTCGCCCTTTCGCAGGCCTTGGGGCTGCGGAAGGGCTTTTGCGTTGTGAAGATCCATGAATACGACAGGAGACAAAGCATGAAGACAGGCGTTCAGCCAGGGTTGGCACGCAGGGCGTTTTTGCGTTCGGGTGGGGCATTGGCCGCGGGTCTGGCGGGAACGGCCTGGGCCCAGGACAGCGCGGGCGTGACCGACAGCGAGATCGTGATCGGCCAGTCCTGCCAGCTGAGCGGCCCGCTCGCGGCGCTGACCAGCGAGGTGCGCCAGGGCGCGGCCCTGTATTTCGACCATGTGAATGCCTCGGGCGGCGTGCGCGGCCGCAAGATCCGCGTGGTCGCCCTCGACGATGCCTACGACCCCAAGAAGGCGGCCGAGAACACGAAGAAGCTGATCGACGAGGACAACGTGCTCGCGCTGTTCCAGTACGCGGGCACCCCGCCCGCGCTGGCCGCCCTGCCGATCGCCGAGGAGCGCGGCGTGCCCTTCATCGCGCCGTTCACGGGCTCCGACGGCCTGCGCCAGGCCAGCAGCCGCTACGTGTTCAACATCAAGGCAGGCTATGCGACCGAGCTCGACGCCACCGTGAAGCAACTGGCCTCGGTGGGCATCGCGCGCATCGCGGCGGTCTACCTCAACAACCCCTTCGGCACGGGCGGGCTGGCCTCGGTCGAGAAGTCGGTCAAGAACCACAAGGTGGAACTCGTGGCCCAGGCCCCGCTGGAGGTGGATGGCTCGAAGATGGCGGACGCCGTGGCCTCGGTGGCCAAGGCCACGCCCCAGGCCATCATCGTCATCAGCGCGGGCAAGCCCAGCGTGGATTTCGTCGATGCCTACCTGGCGGCCGGGCACCGCTCCACCTTCTACATGCTCTCGGTGATCAGCAACGCCCAGCTGGTCAAGGCGCTGGGCGAGCGCGCGCGGGGCGTGGTGGTGTCGCAGGTCGTGCCCTCGCCGTGGAACCAGAGCATGCCGATCTCGCGCGAGTTCCAGACCCTGGCCAAGGCCAAGGGCATCACCGAGTACACCTTCAGCCAGATGGAGGGATTCATCTCCGCCCGCTTCCTGGTCGAGGCGCTGGCGCGCGCGGGCGCCAAGCCCACGCGCGCCAGCCTGGTGCAGGCCATGGAGTCGATGAAGAGCGTGAACCTGGGCGGCTACCCCGTGGAGCTGTCGGCCACGCAACACAGTTCGGGCAAGTTCGTGGATCTGCTCATGATGGGCCGTGACGGCCGGTTCACCAAATAGGCCGCACAGGCAGCACGCGCTGCTCAGGAGTTGAGCAGCGCACCTCCCTCGGAGGCTTCCAGCAAGCGCGTGAGCAGCGGGTGCATGACCTTGCGCGCGTTGTAGATCAGGTGGAACTGCTCCTGCACGTCGGGCGTCGTGCCCACCTGCACCAGACCATGGGTCTTGAGCAGATGCGCGCCCACGGTCACGGGGGCCGGCATCACACCCATGCCCGTGGCGGCAAAGGTGCTGAGCAGGGCGCTGTCCTCGAACTCGCCCGCAATGCGTGGGCGGATGCGTTCGCGCTCCAGCCAGTGGTCGATGCGCGCACGCATGGCCGCATGGTCCGTGGGCAGCAGCACGGGCACCACGGCCAGGCTCTGCGGAAACTGCTGCGCCGCCGCCTCGGCCCATACCGGCGGGGCGTACCAGGCCACGGCACTCGTGCCCAGCAGCTGGCTGGTGGTCTTGAGGGCCGGGTTGGGCGGCGCGGCGCGGTCGGCCAGCACCGCGTCGAGCTTGTGCAGCGCGAGCTCGCCGAGCAGCGGCTGGAACTCCCCCTCGTGGCACAGCAGGCGCAGGTGGGGCTCGTCGAGCACGGGCGTGAGCAGCCGGTGCATGGCCAGCTTGGCGATGCCGTCCGAGATGCCCAGGTTCAGCCGCAGCGTCTGGCCGCTGGCGGCCTCGCGCACGCGGTGGGTCAGCTGCTCGCCCAGGGCAAAGATGTGGTCGGCCTCGTGCAGCGCGGCCACGCCGGCCTCGGTGAGCACCAGGCTGCGCCCCTCGGTGCGCAGCAGGCTGGTGCCCAGGGCCTGCTCAAGGGAGCGCACCTGCGCGCTGATGGTCTGCACGGCCATGTCCAGCCGCTCGGCGGCACGCGCGATGCCGCCCTCCTTGGCAACCACCCAGAAGTAGTACAGGTGGCGGTAGTTGAAGCTCTGGCTCATGGCATGTTGTCCCAACAGGGCAAAGGGGTATTTGGCAAAGAGTATTTGGTTCGTAAAAACCAGATCAATGGTACCGAAAAGACAGGTTTTAAAGATGCAAAGGCATCCCTACAGTGCGGGCTTGCCTTGAATTTCTCAGGAGTCCCCTCATGCACCACACCGCTGTCCGCACCCCCGCCACCCCGACCCCGGGCCTGCCACCCCTGCCGCGTTCGCGGCGCTGACGCCGCTGCGCGAAGAAGGAGAACAACATCATGGAAACCATTGGAACCTGGTGGATGTGGGCGGGCTTTGCCGTCTTCGTGGTCGTTGCCATCGGCATCGACCTCTTGGTCATGGAGCGCCAGGGCGCGCACAAGGTCACGACCAAGGAGGCCCTGAAGTGGAGCGCCCTGTGGTTCAGCCTGGCCTTCGTGTTCGTGGCCGGCCTGTGGTGGTACCTGGACGGCAGCCAGGGCCGCGAGGTGGCCAACACCGTGTCGATGCAGTTCATCACCGGCTACCTGGTGGAGAAAAGCCTGTCCATCGACAACATCTTCGTGTTCCTGATGCTGTTCAGCTACTTCGCGGTACCGGCCCAGCACCAGAAGCGCGCGCTCATCATCGGCATCATCGGCGCCATCGTGCTGCGCACCCTGCTGATCCTGGCAGGCGCCTGGCTGCTGGCCTCGTTCCACTGGCTGCTCTACGTGTTCGGCGCCTTCCTGGTGTTCACCGGTGCCAAGATGTGGTTCGCCGCCGGCCAGGAGCCCGACATCGCGACCAACCCGGTGCTGCGCTTTTTGCGCAAGCGCATCCGCATCGCCGACGTGTTCGACGGCGAGAAGCTGACCACCACCATCAACGGCGTCAAGCACTACACACCGCTGTTCGTGGTGCTCATCCTGATCGGCACCACGGACATCATCTTCGCGGTGGACAGCATCCCGGCCATCTTCGCGATCACCAGCG
Organism: Acidovorax sp. GW821-FHT10E03; assembly: GCF_059415205.1. Taxonomy (NCBI): domain Bacteria; kingdom Pseudomonadati; phylum Pseudomonadota; class Betaproteobacteria; order Burkholderiales; family Comamonadaceae; genus Acidovorax; species Acidovorax sp. GW821-FHT10E03. The sequence continues at coordinate 233,163 of NZ_JBWKMU010000009.1, forward strand.
ACCCGTTCATCGTGCTCACGGCCAACATCTTCGCCATCCTGGGCCTGCGTGCGCTGTACTTCCTGCTGGCGGACCTGGCCGACCGCTTCCACCTGCTGGCCTATGGCCTGGCCCTGGTGCTGGTGTTCATCGGCGGCAAGATGCTGCTCATCGACCTCGTGAAGATTCCGATCGGCTACGCGCTGCTGGTCACGGCATCGCTGATCGCGGGTTCGATCTTCCTGTCGCTGCGCAACTCGGCCCCGGGCGCCCACAAGCCCCTGGCATCGCCATCCAAGGACTGAAGGGAGTAGGAGACCATGCAATTGCTCGATGCCATCATGCTCTGTGTGCTGGTGGGCCTGGTGGGGGCGACGGTGACGGCGTACCGCGCCGGCAATGAGCGGCGGGACGTGCGCCTGCTGGCGGGCCTTGCCGCCCTGTGGGGCGCCGGCACGGCCGCGGCCCTGGCGTGGGGCTGATCAGGGTGGTGATGCAGATGCTGTGCACCCTGCGCCGCTGGCTGCGCGGCCTGGAACCCCGGGCCCGCGTGCACCTGGACCGGGGCTGGCTCGCCCGCTTGCGGCCCTGGCTGGAGCGGCGCGAGCTGTTCCGCTTTCAGCGCCAGCCGCTGGCGCGCGGTGTGGCGGCCGGCATGTTCTGCGGGCTCATTCCCGGCCCGCTGCAGATCCCCGGCACCCTGCTGGTGTGCGCGTGGCTGCGCGGCAACGTGGTGGCGGGCGGCGTGGCCACCTTCTATACCAACCCGTTCACCACCGTGCCGCTGTATGCCCTGGCCTTCTACCTGGGCGCGCTGGTGATGCCCGGCACGCAAACCCTGCCGCCATGGAGCAGCGTGGCGCCGGGCGGCGATTTCTCCGTGCAGGCGATGGCGGCCTGGATCCAGGCCCTGGGCACGCCACTGCTGGTCGGCCTGCCCACGCTGGGATTGCTGCTCGCGGCGCTGGGTTACGCCGTGGTGCAGGTGCTGTGGCTGGCCCCCGCCCTGCAGCGCAAGCGCCGGCTGGCGCGCTGCCGCTCAGCCGCCGCGTAGCGGACGAATCGGCGCTGCTCGCTTTCCGAAGCGCGAATCCCGCAAATCCTGGAGTCCACGGGCTGCGAAACCGGCGCGCTGCTATCGCCAGTGCCACCGCGGGACTGGCTTGGCCAGGCCGCGGATGGCGTCCCCCTGAGGAGGAGGCGGCGCAGCCGCTCAGGGGGCTCAATCCAGCTTGACGCCCACCTTGGTGATCACACGACCCCACTTCTCGCGTTCGGCGCGCGCGAAGCTCCCCATCTGCGCGGCGGTGCCGGGCAAGGGTTCGACACCCAGGGCCTGCAGGCGCGCACGCGTGCGGGTGTCGGCAAGGGCGGTTTGAAGGGCCTTGCTGAACTGGGCCACCGCCTCGGCCGAGGTGCCATGGGGGGCGACCAGCCCCTGCCACGCAAAGCCCTCGAAGCCCTGCAGGCCCTGTTCGGCAATGGTGGCCACGTCGGGCATGGTGCCCACGCGCTGCGGGCTGGCCACGCCGATGGCCTTGACCTTGCCGGCGGCAAGGAACGGGTACACGGTGGCGCTGTCGATCCACATGGCCGGGACCTGGCCGCCGATCACGTCCTGGATGGCCGGTGCCGCACCCCGGTAGGGCACGTGCGTGAGCCTGAGGCCGCTTTGCTCGCGGAACAGCTCGCCCACCAGGTGGTGCGGGCTGCCGGGCCCGGCCGAGGCCCAGTTCACGCCGTCGGGCAGGCCCTTGGCCCAGGCCATGAACTCCTTGAGGTTCCTGGCGGGCACGTTGTTGGACACCACGAGGAACATGGGGAAGCGCACCAGCAGGCCCACGGGCTGGAAGTCCTTCTCGGCGTTGTAGCTCAGCTTGCTGAACAGGAACGGGTTGGCCGCCAGCGTGGCGAAGTCGGCCGAGAAGATCAGGTTGCCGAAGTCCTTGTTGCGCGCGCTGTACTCGGCCGCGATGTTGGTGCCCGCGCCGGGCTTGTTGTTGATGACGATGGGGCGGCCCAGCGTGGCCGACATCGACTCGGCGATGGTGCGCGCGACGATGTCCGAGCCGCCGCCGGCGGCATAGCCCACCACCCATTCCAGCGGCTTGGTGTCCTGGGCATGGGCCTGGGGGAGGGTGGTGGCCAAGGCCAGCCCGGCAAGGGTGGCGAGGAAGTGTTTGCGCAGCATGGTGTCGTCTCCGGGGTGTCGTCAAAAGAATCGGGCAAAGCCGGGGCTTGCACCGTCCGTGCGGTGCCAAGCCCCGGGGGGCGGATGGGGTGCGGGGGCGCGGCTAGGCCGCCAGGGCGTGCGTGGGCACCACGGGCGTGATGGCCTGGGTGGCGCGCCGGTCTGCCAGAGGCATCGCGGCGCCGCGCGCCAGCTGCAGGGCATGCAGCAGCGTGGCCTGGTCGCCGATGTGGTTGGCCAGCAGCAGCACGAGGCGGGCGTTCATGGCGTGGCTCTCGGGCGTGGACAGGCCCTGGTGCGCAGCGATCAGCGCCTCGTAGAAATCGTCGCAGGCCTGCAGGTGGGGCTGGGTGTTGAGCATGATGAAGGTGTTCCTTGTCAGGGGGCCGGCGCCGTGGCGTGGGCCAGGGCGGCACGCACCGCCGCTTCGGTGGGGGTGCGCCAACGTGCGCACACATGCTGGTCGGGGCGCACGAGGTACACGGTGCGTGGCAGGGCATCGAGCCGCTGCGCGGCCAGCGCCTGGTGGTCGATCACGTCGATGCCGATCTGCAGCACCCGCACATGGGCCAGGTCCCGGGCCCAGGGGGGGGCGGGGCCAAACACCAGCAGCGTGAAGTCCGGCCCCAGCTCTCGCAGCAGCCACGTGGGGCGGCCCTGTTTTGTCAGGGGAGCGTCGAGCAGCACCGCACCGGGCACCTGCGTGCCCGCGAAGGTGTCGGCGTCGGGCGTGTTCAGCGGCGACTGGTGCAGCGTGGCCGGCACCGACAGGCGTCCGCTGTTGACGATGCGGCGCGCAAACGCATGCTCGCGCGCCAGGTGCAGCGCGGCATCGCGGAACAGGCGGCTCACCTCGCTCTTGGGCGTGATGAAGTCGGTGGCGCGGGTCGAGTTGCACAGGTTCTCGTCCGCCGCGTATTCGCGCTCGGGTCCGTAGGTGGCCAGCAGGGCAGGGCCCACCCGGCCCTTGAGCACCCAGTCCAGCTTCCAGGCCAGGTTCTCGGCATCCTGCACGCCGCTGTTGGCGCCGCGTGCGCCAAAGGGCGAGACGCCATGCGCGCTGTCGCCCGCGAAGACCACGCGGCCGTGCACGAACTGGTCCATGCGCAGGCAGGCAAAGGTGTAGACACTCGCCCAGTCCAGCTCGAACTGCGCATCCGCGCCCAGCAGCGCCTGCACGCGCGGGATGATGTTCCCGGGCTTCTTTTCTTCTTCCGGGTCGGCGTCCCAGCCCAGCTGGAAGTCGATGCGCCACACGTTGTCCGGCTGGCGGTGCAGCAGCACGCTCTGGCCGGGGTGAAAGGGCGGGTCGAACCAGAACCAGCGCTCGGTCGGGAAGTCCGCATCGCCCGCCAGCTTCACGTCGGCGATCAGGAACCGGTCCTGGAAGATGCGGCCCTTGCTTTCCAGTCCCATCATCTGGCGCAGGGGCGAGCGCGAGCCGTCGCAGGCGGCCACCCATTGCGCGTCCACCTGGTAGGGGCCTTCGGGCGTGTCGATGCTGAGCAGGGCGCCGTCGTTGCGTGCGGCCACGGCGGTCACCTTGTTGTGCCAGCGGATGTCGATGCCGGGCAGCTGCAGCGCGCGCTCCACCAGGTAGGCCTCGGCGTAGTACTGCTGCAGGTTGATGAACGCGGGGCGCTCGTGGCCTTCTTCGGGCAGCAGGTTGAATTCATAGAGCTGCTCGTCCTTGAGGAACACCTTGCCCACGTTCCACGACACGCCCTTGTCCACCATGCGCTGGCCCACGCCCAGGCGGTCCCAGATTTCGAGCGTGCGCTTGGCGAAGCAGATGGCGCGCGAGCCGATGGAGAGCTTGTGGTCGTTGTCCAGCACCACCACGCGCTGGCCGCGCTGGGCCAGGTCGATGGCGAGCGACAGGCCCACGGGGCCCGCGCCCACGACCACGATGGGGTGCGGCGCGGGCGCGGCGCTGTCCTGGTCGGGCGAGCGCACGTAGCCGAAATCGATGGCCTGCACGTCCGGGCCGCTCGCGTGGAACGCCTCGGCAGGAATGTCTCTGGGGTTCATCTTTTGTCTCCTCCAGCCTCAGTGGCTCAGCCTTCCAGAGATTTCCACATCTGAATGTCGCGCTCGGCCGTCCAGATGCGCGGGTCGGGGTACTGCGTGGCCTCGTCGTAGGCGCGGGTCACGTCGAACGGCATGCAGTGGTTGAAGATCACCCAGTGGCCGTACTTGGGTTGCAGCTTCGCGAAGGTGGCCTCGTACACCTTGCGCAGGTCCTCGCCTTGGGCGGCGCTGGCCTTGACGCTTTCGTACAGGTCGCTGATGAAGGCGCGCGTGCCCGCCAGACCCGCCTGCACCTGCTCGGGCGTCTGGAGCGCGGCGCCCCGGCCGGGCACCAGCTTCTCGGGTTTCAGGGCGGCCAGGTTGTCCAGGGTCTGCGGCCAGTCCTGGAAGTACGCATCGCCCGCATACGGCGTGGCGTCGAACTCCACCAGGTCTCCGGAAAAGAGGATTTTTTCCTGCGGCAGCCAGGCCACCGTGTCGCCCTTGGTGTGGCCCCGGCCCAGTTGCAGGATCTGCACTTCCACGCTGCCCAGCCACAAGGTCATCTTCTTGTTGAAGGTCATGGTCGGCCAGGTCAGGCCCTCGGGCACGCTCTCCACGTTCTGGAACAGGCGCGGAAAGCGGCCGATCTCGCTGTCCTTGTCGAACTGGCCGCGCTCCACGATCAGGTCGCGCGTGTCTTCGCTGGCGATGATGTGCTCGGCGCCGTAGGCGCTGGCACCCAGCACGCGCACGGCGTGGTAGTGGGAGAGCAGCACGTACTTGATGGGCTTGTCGGTGACTTCGCGGATGCGGCGGATCACGTCCTGCGCCATCACCGGCGTGGCCTGCGTGTCGATGACCATCACGGCGTCGTCGCCAATGATGATGCCGGTGTTGGGGTCGCCCTCGGCGGTGTAGGCATATGCGTGGTCGGAGAGCTTGTCGAAGCTCACCTTCTTCACTTCGAGGTCGGCGGCGGAGGCAAAGGTTTTGACGGTGCTCATGGTGGAGATTTGTTAATGATGAATGCGTTTATCTAAACGGAATGTGTTGATGTTAGGCAAGAAATTCGTTCATGTCTAATGCATTTGTTTAGGTGAAAACCCGAAGAGGCGTGCCTTGCCGCCAGGCGTGGACAATCGGGCCCATGCCCATCACGACCCCCGACCTGCCCCTTGCCGATGACGAAGACACGCCCCGCAGCCCGCGCGGCATCCAGAGCGTGGAGGTGGGTGGGCAGTTGCTGAAGGTGCTGGCGCGCACCGGCCGGCGCATGGCGCTCAAGGACCTGGCCCGCGCGGCGGACATGACGGCCGCCAAGGCCCACCCCTACCTGGTGAGCTTTGGCAAGCTGGGCCTGATCGAGCAGGACGCCGTGAGCGGCCACTACGGCCTGGGCCCCTTGGCCATGCAGCTGGGCCTGATCAGCCTGCAGCAGGTGGACCCGGTGCGCCTGGCGATCGCCGAGCTGCCCGCGCTGGCCCAGCGCATCGGCTACACCGTGTCGGCCTCGGTGTGGGGCGACAGCGGCCCGACCATCATCCGTGTCGAGGAAGGCCCCACGGCCGTGTACGTGGCCATGCGCCACGGCACCACGGCCTCGGTGCGCCACACGGCCACGGGCAAGGTGTTCGCGGCCTTCGGGCCGCGCGAACGCGTCGCCGCAGCCTTGGCGGCCGAAGGGTTCGCGGGCGCGCTGGATGAACCCGCGTTCGCGGCCGAACTGGAGGCGGTGCGCACGCACCAGATCAGCGAGGTGACTGACCAGCTCCTGCCCGGCATCAGCGCGCTGGCCACGCCGGTGTTTGACGGGTTCGGGCAGCTGGTGCTGTGCCTGGCGGTGATCGGGCCCAGCGCCACGCTGCGGACGGGTCCCGCCAGCCCGGCGGCGCGGCATCTGCGCGAGGCCGCGCGGAGCCTGTCACAACGGCTGGGGGCGCCGGTGAGCTCCGCCTAGTGCGCCAGGGCGTTCAGGCGGTTGCGCGCCCCAGCGCCTGGTCGATATCCCACAGGATGTCGTCCACATCCTCGATCCCCACCGACAGCCGCACCATGTCCGCGCTCACGCCCGCGCGGGCCAGCTCTTCTTCGCTCAGCTGGCGGTGGGTGGTGGAAGCGGGGTGGATCACCAGCGTCTTGGCGTCGCCGATGTTGGCCAGGTGGCTCAGGAACTCACAGGCGTCGATGAACTTCTCGCCCGCCGCCGCGCCGCCCTTCACGCCAAACGTGAGGATGCCCGAGGCCCCGGGCGTACCGTCCACGGCGCGGAACTGCTTTTGCGCCAGATCGAAGTACGGAGAATCCGCCAGACCCGGGTAGTTGACCCACGCCACCTGCGGATGGCCTTGCAGAAACTTCGCCACGGCCAGCGCATTGCGGCAGTGCTCGCGCATGCGCAGGTGCAGCGTCTCGGCGCCCTGCAGCAGCTGCCACGCGTTCATGGGCGAGAGCACGCCACCGAAGGTGCGGTTGACCTCCATGCGCGCCTTCATGGTGTAGCCGAAGTCGCCGAAGGTCTCGTAGAACTTCACGCCGTGGTAGGCGCGGCTGGGCTCCACCATCTCGGGGAACTTGCCGTTGTCCCACGGGAACTTGCCGCCCTCCACCACCACGCCGCCCATGGTCGTGCCGTGGCCGCCGATGTACTTGGTGGCGCTGTGCACCACGATGTCGGCGCCCAGGGCCAGCGGGTTGCACAGGTAGGGGCTGGCCACCGTGTTGTCGATGATGAGCGGCACGCCGTGCGCATGCGCCACCTCGGCCACGGCCGCGATGTCGAGCACGTTGACCAGCGGGTTGCCGATGGTCTCGCCGTACACGGCGCGGGTGTGGGGGCGCATGGCGCGGGCAAAGTTCTCGGGGTCGGCCGGGTCCACGAACGTGGTCTCGATGCCGAGGCGGCCAAAGCCCACGCCGAGCTGGCCCACCGTGCCGCCATAGAGCGTGCTGGCCGCCACGATGTGGTCGCCGGTCTTCAGGATGGCCAGCAGCGCCGCCATCTGCGCGGCCATGCCGCTGGCGCAGGCCAGCGCCGCGCGGCCGTTCTCCAGGCTGGCGATGCGCTCCTCGAACACGGCCACCGTAGGGTTGCTGATGCGGCTGTAGACGTTGCCGAAGGTCTGCAGGTTGAACAGGCTGCTCGCGTGTTCGGCGTTGTCGAACACGAAGCTGGTCGTCTGGTGGATCGGCGTGGCGCGTGCGCCGGTCACGGGGTCGGGCTGGGCGCCGGCGTGGATGGCGCGGGTGCCGAAGCCGAAGTCGCGGTCGGCGCCGGAGGGGTGGTCTGATGAGGACATGGTCTTGAATGAAATTGGCAGCAAGCGCTTGATGGGCAAGCGCTGACTGCTATGAATTTGCTAGTAAGGCAGTTGCCGCAGGCGCTTGGCGCTGATGACGCGCGTGTTCACGCCCATCCAGCCCAGGCCGCCAAACAGCCGCGCGTGCTCGATCTTCACGCAGCGGTTTTCGACCACCTGCAGCCCGGCGGCCTCTGCCTGCAGGCGGGCGGCCTCGTTGAACACGCCCAGCTGCAGCCACAGGCAGCGCGCACCGATGGCGATCGCCTCCTCGGCCAGCGGGGGGATGTCCTCGCTCTTGCGAAAGCAGTCCACCATGTCGATGCGTTCGCCCCGGGCCGCGAGCGCCCGGGCGGCATCGGCCACGCTGGCGTAGGCCGTCTCCCCCAGAATCTGCCCGCCCTCGCGCGCGACGAGCGGATTCACCGGCACGATGCGGTAGCCATGCGCCTGCATGTACTTGGCCGCGAAATAGCTGGGCCTGTGCCATTGGGGCGACAGTCCCACCACCGCAAGGGTGCGGCAGTGCGTCAGAATATCGCGCAGGGTGCTGATGGTGTCGGGCGTGCGTGTCATACATGGCAGTGTATGGGGACGGACTGCTGCGGCGCCAGAGCACCGTTGTCCATCCACACTGTGGCCCCGCCCCAGATTCCGAGGAGATCCCGTGCAGAACCCCCCACGCGCTCGCCGCGCCACTGGCCTTGTGGCCGCCGCCGTTGTCCTGTCCACCGTTGCCCTGAGCGCCTGCACGCCGCCCCGCGCGCCCGATGTCCCCAAGGTCCAGCGTGTCACGACCTACGCCTGTGACCGTGGCCCCATGCTGGTGGTGCACTGGCCCGCCCAGCCCGATGGCCCGGCGCTGCTGGAGATCAACGGCCGCACCGTGCCGCTGCAGCCTGAGCGTGTGGTCACCGGCTTTGGGTACGGCGACGGTGGCACCTACATCCGTGGCCAGGGCAACACGATGTTCTTCCAGGCGCCCCGTGTGCTGCGCGTGAACTGCGTGGCGCGCTGAGCCGAGCCCGCCACACTCGTAAAAACTGGCGCGCTCCCCACACCAGTGCCACCGTGGAACTGGCTCCGCCAGGCTACCGGTGGCGTCCCCCGCCGGGGGAAGGCGCGCAGCGCCTCAGGGGGGCTTCCTACTTGTACTTGATGCTGCAGCCATACGGCGCGGTCGTCGCCGCCGTGATGGGCTTGCCCGCCAGCGCCTCGGCCAGCCCCACCTTCACATAGTTGGTGGCTTTCTCGATGTCGGCCGGCCGGGCCGAGGGGATGCTGTCGATGCCGCCCGCATAGACCAGCACGCCCTGCGGGTTGACGATGTACAGGTGCGGCGTGGTGCGCGCACCATAGCTTTTGCCCACGGTGCCCTCCTCGTCCATGAGCACGGCGGTGGGCACGGCCTTGCGCTCGGCGAGCCAGGCCGTGAGTTTGGCGGGCTCCAGGTAGTCGCTGCTGGCCTTCTCGGTGGAATTGACCGCCAGCCACACCACGTCCTGGCCGGTGGCGTGCTTCTGCGTGGCGGGCATGTTGCCGCTGTCGTAGTGCTTGCGCACGAAGGGGCAGCCGGGATTGGTCCACTCCAGCACCACATGTTTGCCCCTGAAGTCCGACAGGCGCACCGTCTTGCCGGCGGCGTCCTTGAGCGTGAAGTCCGGGGCGGGCTGGCCCACGGTCGCGGCGGCCTGGGCACCCAGCGCCACCAGCGCGGCGGTGGCAATCAACGTACGGCGAAGCATCTTCATGGCGGACTCTCCTGAAGGGTTGGCTATCGATGGAAAAGAAACGGGGTGAAAACCTCTACAACTGGGCAATGGTGGAGCGCACCTCGTCCACGCTGAGCACCTCGGTCAGCACCACGGGCGGCTTGCCGGGCCGGTAGAACACATACACGGGCACGCCGCTGCGGCCCAGCGCCGCCAGCGCGGCGGTGATGTCGGGGTCGCGGCGCGTCCAGTCCGCGCGCAGCAGGGCCACGTTCCTGGCCTGCAGGTCGGCGATCACGTCGGCGTCGGCCAGCGTGGTCTTCTTGTTGTACTGGCAGGTCACGCACCATGCGGCGGTGAAGTCCACGAACACGGGGCGGCCCGTGGCCACGATCTGCTCGGCCGCGCCGGGTGCCCAGGGCTGCCAGCCGTTGGCGGAAACCTGCGGGGCGGCCTGCGTGGCGGGCATGGTGGTGATATGCGGCGCAAAGGCCCAGACCAGCAAGGCCATCGCCGCGATGGACACACTGGCCATCCACACGCGCGCGCGGCCCGCCAGCGACAGCGCCCACACCACCAGCGACAGCCCCACCAGCAGGATCAGCAGCGCACCGGCGCCGTCGATGCCGCTTTGCTGGCCCAGCACCCACACCAGCCAGACCACGGTGGCCAGCATGGGGAAGGCCATGAGCTTGCGGAAGGTGTCCATCCACGCGCCGGGGCGCGGCAGCGCGCGGGCCACGGCGGGGATGAAACTCGCGGCCAGAAACGGCAGCGCCAGGCCCAGACCCAGCGCCGCGAACACGGCCAGCGCCTGCGGCGCGGGCAGGGTGGCCGTGAGGCCCAGCGATGCGCCCATGAATGGTGCGGTGCAGGGCGATGCCACGGCCACGGCCAGCACGCCGGTCAGGAAGCTGTCGGCCACCGGGTGGCGCGCCTGCAGGCTGGCCACCGAGGACGGCAGGAACTGCCCGAACTCGAACACCCCCGCCAGGTTGAGCGCGATCAGCGTGAACAGCGCCGCCAGCGAGGCCACCACGGCCGGCGACTGCAGCTGAAAGCCCCAGCCAATGGCCTCGCCCGCCGCGCGCAGGCCCAGCATGAGCGCGCCGAGCAGCATGAACGACAGCACCACGCCCGCCGCGTAGGCCATGCCGCTGAGCCGGTGCGCGCGGCGGTCCTGCGCGTGCCGGGTGAAGCCCACCACCTTGATCGCCAGCACCGGGAACACGCAGGGCATGAGGTTGAGGATGAGGCCGCCGAGCAAGGCACCCAGCAGCGCCGCCGCGAGGGTGAGGGACGATGCGCCGGAGCCTGCGGCCGACGCTGCCGCTCCTCCCGCTTGCGCTGCATTGGCCTTGAGCGCGGCCTCCAAGGCGGGCGACACGCTGGCCACCGAGGCCGCGGGGGGCCAGGTGCCCAGCACCTTGAGCTCGGCCCGGTAGCCGGTGCGGGTGTCGGGGCCGGTGGCGTGCGCGGCCATCTGCTCGGCCAGCACCACGGGCATCAGCGTGGGGCTGTTGCTGCGCTGGGCAGACAGGGGAATCTGCGCGGTCCAGACGGTGCCGTTCCAGGCCTGCTTCCAACTGGCGGCGTTGTCGATGACCTCGGCGGTTTCGGGGAACAGGTCCAGCGTCTTGCCCCGCAGCGCCACGGGCAGGCCCTGCACGCTGACCTGCAGCGCATTGCCGTCGGAAATCTGCGCCTGGCTGTCCGGCACGATGCCGCCGGTGCCCGCCAGCACGGGCCGGGGCTGCGCCTGGGCGGCCGCCTCGAACGCGGCGCCGTTCAGGGCCGTGGTGCTGCGCAGGGGCAGCTGCAGCGTGAATTCGCCCTCTTCGGGGATGCACTCCTTGCGGCAGACCAGCCAGGAGGCGCGCAGCTTGATCGTGGCGTCCCTGGCGAGCGGCCCGGCGGCAAAGCTGCCGGCCACCGTGACGGGCACGGGCAGCAGCACCGTGCCTTCATAGCCGTAGTTGGCCAGGGTGCCGATGGGGATCTTGCGGGGCAGGGGCCAGGCGATCTCGCCCGCGTCCAGGCCGGCGGGCAGCGTCCAGGCCAGGTCGGTGGGCAGGCCGGAGTCGCCGGGGTTCTTCCAGTAGGTATGCCACTCGGGCTGGTGGGTGATCGAGAGGCCCAGCCACAGCGGCTGGCCGGGCGCCACGCCCTGGGGGGCATGGGCCATCAGCTCGGCCCGCACATACGGCGTGGTGACCACGCTCGTGCCCTGGCCGCTGGTTTTGGAGCTGAATTGGGCGCTGGCGCTTGTCCATAAAGCGCTGGCAGCTATGAAAAGCAGAGTGACCGCAAGGCGGTGGAGCAGGCGTTGGGGCATGGTTGCAGTGTGGGAGCAGGCGCGGCGCCGTTGGTTCCGGCGCCCGGCCGTCCATTCAGTGAATCCGCCATTGTGCGCGGGACCGCCCTCCCTCTGGAACGGGGCGCGCCCCGCGGGCCCCCTGGGGAAACGGGCGCAGCAGCTCCGGCAGGAGGCGCCGGGGACCGCCCCGAAGAGCCGCCGCGTCTCGTGGCGGCACGGGGGCTACTGGGTGTTCAGGCTCAGTTCCGCACGCGGTGTCCACTTGTCGGGCTGGCTGCCCGACTTGGGCGCGGCCACGAACAGCCGTTCGGCGGGCAGCTTCTGCGCCACCAGATAGGCCCGGATCGCCTGGCCGCGTTCCTGCGCGAGTTCGGCGGCCATCGCGTCGGTGGCGCTCTGGCTGGTGATCAGCAGGGTTTCCATCTCGGGCACCGTGAGGTCCTTGGCCAGGCCCACCAGGTTGCGCGGCTTGGGGATGTCGGCGCGGCGGTACACCTCCTTGAGCAGGGCGGGGTACTCGGCCGCCGACACGGGCGCTGCCGTGTCGCCCCCGCCCGCACGGCGCTTTTCGGCGGCCACCAGCTGCTGCAGGCGTTCGCGCTGCAGGCCTTCGCGCTCGTCCTTGAGGCTCGCCATGCCGGTCACGGTGATCTTGAGGGCCGGCCGGTCGGTCAGCGCCTTCACCACCTTGTCCAGATTCTGTTTCGCCTCGGCCGTGAGCGCGGCGCTGCCCGGCGCGAAGGCCACGTGGCTCAGCTCGTTGCCGCCGCCAAAGGCGCTGGCCAGCAGGCTGAAGGGGGCGGTGAGGGCCTTGCCGATGAGGTTGACGATGATCCGGCCGATCACCGGGCCCAGGCGGAACTGCGGGTCGTTCAGCGAGCCGCTGATGGGCAGGTCCAGGTCGATCACGCCGTCGCGGTCGGCCAGCAGCGCCACCGCCAGCTTCACCGGCAGGCTGTTGGGCGCACCCTCCACCGGCTCGCCAAAGGTCAGCTGGTTGAGCACCAGCCGGTTGCTGGCCGTGAGCTGGCCGCTCGGCAGCACCTTGTAGTTCACATCCATGCTGAGCTTGCCGCGCTCGATGCCGTGTCCGGCGTACTTCACCGCATACGGCGTGAGCGGCGGCAGCTCCAGGTCGCGCACCTTGCCCACGATGTCGAGCGCCAGGGGCTTGGCCAGCGGGTTGAGCTTGCCGGTGACTTCCAGCGACGCCGAGCCCTCGGCACGGCCGCGCAGCTCCAGGTCGGCCAGCATGGGTTCGCCGCCCGGGGCCTCGGAAGAGAACGCGCTGAGCCGGCCGGTCAGCTCCGAGAGGTCGGCCGAGTAGTTGGGCCGGATGAAGAAGTCCGAGAACGCCACCCGGCCATTGACCAGGCTCACCGGCCCGAACTGCACCACCGGGGCCAGCGGGTCGGCCTGGGCCACTGCGGCGCTGGCGGGGGCCGCGGCGGAGGCAGAGGCCGCGGGGCCGCTCGCTGCGGCGCTGGCGGCGTTCGCGGCCTGCGCCTCGGCGGGGGTCTTGGCGATGTCGCTCAGATTGATGCGGCCGACCTCGTTCACGGTGATGCGCGCGAAGAAGTCCACCAGGCTGGTCTCCTTGACCTCCACGCGCGGCGCCGTGCCCGGCGCCGTGGCCACGGACAGGCCGCGCAGGCTCAGGCTTTTCCAGGCCAGCAGTTCCTCGCCCACCTGCGCCTCGGTCTTGGGCGTGGAGGCGGCCGTGCTGTTGGCCTTGAGTTCGTCGACGGCGGCGTCGCCCGCCAGGCGCAGGCTGGTGCCCTTGTCGTTCTGCGCCAGCGCGACCTGGCCCCGGAAACCCACGTCCGCGCGCAGCAGCTCCACCGACAGCTGGCTGGCCAGGTAGCCGTCCAGCGCATGCAGCGGCAGCCGCGCGATGTCGAGCTTGCCCTGCGCGGCCAGGGGCTGCAGGGCCAGGGTGCCCTGGTAGTCGATCCGGCCTGCCTCGGGCTTGCCCGCGCCCCTGGCGCCACCCTTGCCGGGCGCGGCCACGCGCGCCGAGAGCTGGAAGGCCTCGGGCCTGGCGCCGTCGCTGGCAAGGTTCCTGGCGCTCAGGTTCAGGGCGGAAACTTCCAGGGCCGCGGGCCGTGCCTGGGCGTTGTCGGCGAAGGAGACCACGCCCCCCTGCACGGCGAAATCGGCCACGCGCAGCTTCCAGGGGGCGGCCGCGGCGGTGCCCGGGGGCGGGCTGGCGGGGGCGGGCGACGGGCTGGCGCCCTTGGCCCAGCGCTCGAACATCCAGCGCCCGTCCGCGCCCCGGTCCACCGTGGCCTGCGGCTGGCTGAGGGTCAGCTTCTCCAGCGTGACCGTGCGGGCATCCAGCGGCACCTGGGCGCCCTGCACCTCCAGCCTGCCCAGGCTGGCCAGCGTGGTCTTGCCCTGCTTCACCGACAGTTGCTCCAGGGCCAGGGGGCCGGCCGTCAGGGTGACGCCGGTGGCGCCGGCCTGCGCGGCCTTGGGGCTGGGCGCCTCCCACAGCACGGCCACGTCGCCCGTCAGCTGTCCGGACACCTGCGGCTCCAGCGCCTGCGCCAGATAGGGGGCCGCCAGCTGCAGGGCCAGCGCGTTGACCGAGACAGTGGTCTGCGCCCGCCGGTCAGTGGCTTCGCCCACGAAGGCCAGGGCGCTGCCTTGCACGTTGAGGCCCCCCTTGAAGGTGAAGGGCTTCGACGATTCGGTGAAGGGCAGGGCGATGCCGGCGGCGTTCAGCGTGAAGTCGGTGGCCTGCAGCGCGGCGGCCGGGCGCGTGCCCTGGTCGGCCCAGCGCACGGTGCCGCCCCGCACCGCGGCGCTGGCGACGGACACCTCCCACGGCGCGGGCGCGCGGGGGGCTGCGGCCCTGGCGCGCGCGGGGCCCGATGCAGCGCCGCTGGCGGGTGTTGGGGGCGCTGCCTCGGAGCTGGCGGGCCCGCGCGCGGCGCTGGCCGGCGCGGCCTGTGCGACCTGCGCGGGGGCCGACGGCGCCTGGGCCAGCTGGGCCCAGTTGATGTCGCCCGACGCGTTGCGCGTGGCGGTCACCACGGGCGCGGTCAGCTCCACATGGCTCAGACGCACGATCTGTTCCAGCGGCCGCACATCGGCCATGTCGATCTTCAGCCCGTCGTAGGCCAGCAGGTCCTGGCCGCCCCGGTCGGTCATGCGCACATCGCGTGCCTGTACGGTCCCGCTGAGCTTCACGGCCATGCGGGGCGCCTGCTCGAACGCCACTTTCACATCCACATCCAGCGTGGCGCCCTGCACCTTGACCGGCAGGCTCGCGGGCAGGTACCCCAGATAGGGCGCGAGATTCAGCCCCTGCCAGCGGACGTTCGCGTCGGCATGGGTGGTCTGGGCGAAGGGGGTGCCCTGGGCGGAGGAGTCGAAGCGGCTGCCGCCCAGCACGAACGCCAGGTGGGGCTCGACCTTCACGTCGCGCTGGCTGGAAAGGGTGCTCACGAACGGCACCTGCAGCGCCAGCTCGCGCACCTCGTGGGTCTTGCCCACGCTGCTGTCGGTGAAGTCGATGCTGCCGCCGGTCAGCGCCAGGTTGTAGAGCGCCAGGCGCGCCGGCCCCGTGTCGGGCTCGTTCGTTGGCGCGGTGACCTTGGCGATGATGTCGTCCACGTCGTAATGGCCATCGCCGCGGTGCGTGAGGCGCAGCACGGGGTTTTCCACGGTGAAGGCATCCACCACGGGCGCCAGGCGCAGCAGTGACTGCAGTTCGCCGTCGGCGTAGATGCGGCCGATGGTGAGCTGGGGTGGCGCGCCCTCGTCGGCGCCGGCCACCGCCACGTCGCGCAGGGCCAGCTCCAGCGTCCAGGGCTTGAAATCGATCGCGCCCACCGTCACGGCACGGCCCAGCTGCGCGGTGGCCGCGCGCTCCAGCGGGCCCTTGAGCAGCGGCGGCACGGCCAGCCAGGTCAACAGCCACAGCCCGGCCAGGGCCAGGGCGGCGCGCACGATGGGGCGGAACCAGCGGTGCTGGCGGACGGAGGCAGGGGTGACGGAGCGCAGGGAAAACGGCATGGCGGCAGGCAGAAGTGAGCGCCGCCGTCCCAGGAGGCCTGGTGCAAGACCGCGTGCGCGGGCCGCTATTGTCCCTGTTGTACGTCAGGCCGCGTAAACCAATGCAACGGGGGTACCGCCCTGGCTCAAGATTGTTGACATTTGAGGGGGTGGCCAGGGCGTGGGCTCACTGGGCAAAGCCCGGTGCCACCCTGCGGGTGGTGGCCAAGTGCCACGTCTTTTGGTGCGCACTCATTTGCGCTGCGCACCCATGAGTGCACCCCAAGGAAAAGCGCTCTTCGCTGCGCTCACTGGGCAAAGCCCAGCACCACCCTGCGGGTGGTGGCGCTTTTCTTTTCAATCTTCGTCACCACGATGGCGCCGATCTCGGACGTGTTGGCCACATGGGTGCCGCCACAGGGCTGCAGGTCGATCAGCGGTGCACCGCTGTCACCCCCGATGCGGATGGTGCGGATGCGCCCCGTGCCGCGCGGGGGCTGCACGCTCATGCTTTTGACCAGGGCAGGGTTGGCGTCCAGTTCTTCGTCGCTGATCGAGGCCACCGTGAGCGGGTGCGCGGCGGCCACCAGGGCGGCGATGGCGGCGGTGAGGGCTTCCTTGTCGAGCGGGTCGGTCATCGCAAAGTCCAGCCGCGCGTAGTCGGGGGTGATGGAGCAGCCGTTGACCAGCTGCGGCACCACATGGCACAGCAGGTGCGAGGTGGTGTGCAGGCGCATCATGCGGTGGCGGCGCTCCCAGTCGATGCGGGCGGTCACGGCGGTGCCCGCCGCCAGCCGCGCCAGGCCGTCTTCCTGCCCGGGGACGGGCACATGCACGATGTCGCTGGTGGGGTTGCCGTCGGCATCCTTTCCCTTGCGGGTGTCGGCGATGGCAATGCTGCTGCCGTCGGCGAGCACGAGTACGCCGCTGTCGCCGGCCTGGCCCCCGCCCAGCGGATAGAACACCGTGCGGTCCAGCACGATGGCGCCGGTGTCGGTGATGGCGGTGACGTGCGCATCGCAGTCGCGCAGGTAGGCGTCTTGTCGGAAGATGTCTTGGGTCATGCGGTGATGGTAGCGGCATGGGCGGCGCCCCGTGGCTGCAGGGATACCACGGGCGCGGGCCGCCGGCTGCCATGGGCTGGGCAAGGCGGCGCCGAAGTGACGCGGCCCCGGACAGGCCCTAACATCGCGGCATGACCGCTGCCGCCGCGACCTCCTCCGCCCGCCCCGCCTTGCCCTCCCGCTTCTGGGCCGACCTGTCCACCCGCGACTTTGCCGCGCTGCAGGGCACGGGCCAGGCCGGCCAGGTGGTGGCCGTGCTGCCCGTGGCCGCCGTCGAGCAGCATGGCCCGCACCTGCCGCTGTCGGTGGATGCCACCCTGCTGCAGGGCGTGATCGACGCGGCGCTGCCGCAGCTGCCCGCCGACCTGCCCGTGCTCTTCCTGCCGCCGCAGAACGTGGGCCTGAGCCCGGAGCACATCCGCTTTCCGGGCACGCTCACGCTGTCCCCCGCCACGGTGATCGCGCTGTGGACCGAGATCGGCGAATGTGTGGCCCGTGCGGGCATCAAGAAGCTGCTGCTGTTCAACGGCCACGGCGGCCAGGTGAGCGTGATGGACATCGTGGCGCGCGAGCTGCGCACGCGCTGCGACCTCATCGTCTACAGCGCCAGCTGGTTCAGCCTGCCGCTGCCCGATGCGGTGGCGGGCCAGTTCAGCGGCGAGGAGCACCGCTTTGGCATCCACGCGGGCGAGATCGAGACCTCGATGATGCTGCACCTGGCGCCTGGCGCGGTGCACATGGAGCACGCGCGGGATTTCCGCTCCACGTCGCAGGACCGGGCGGAGCGCTACGCCATTCTGGGCAACGGCAAGAGCGCCAAGCTGGGCTGGCAGATGCAGGACTACCACCCCGCGGGTGCCGTGGGCAATGCCGCTGGCGCCACGGCGGGCAAGGGGCGCGCGGTGGTGGAGGCCGCGGCGGGCCAACTGGTGGCGCTGCTGCAGGAGCTTGCGGACCTGGCGCCGCAGACGGTGCGCCCCGATACGGAATGGGAATAGGCCCGGATGTGCTGGCCGGGCCCACCGTGGCCCGGCGGCACCATGCCTCGCCGGGATTTGCCACGGCTGCGCCCGTGAGCTCGAACCCCGTGCCCTGAACCCGGTTCCGGGCGCGCTGGATAGGCGGGCAGGGGAACAGGCGGGCCCGCTGGCGGCTATGCGTGCGTGATCCAGTCCAGGTGCGGCCCCTCGTTCAGGTGCGGCAGGGTGTTGAAGGTCTGCATCATCAGCCGCTTGGGCGCGATGGAGAACTCCGTCACCGCGCTGTTGCGCAGGCGCATGTTCAGGGCGATCGTCACCTCGGGCGCCGTGCCCAGCACTTCGCCCACGGCGGTCGAGATGGGGCCGCCGCTGCTCACCAGCAGCACGTTGTGGCCCACGTGGTGATGGCGCACATGGTCCAGTGCCGCGCGCACGCCGGCGGAGAATTCGTTCCAGCTGGGCATGCCCTGCGGGCTGATGACGCCGGCCATCCACTGGGCGAGCGCGTCGCACAGGATGCGGAAATGCTGGCGGTACAGCTCGGGCGTGTCGGCGCGGCCCAGGGGCTGGGGGTGGATGGCGGCGATCAGCGCATGGCTGTCGTACTCGTTGAGCCCCGGCAGCCGCAGCACCTCGGGCGCGGTCCGCAGGCCCTCGGCGATGCCTTCCAGCGTTTGTGTGTGGCGGCGCAGCGTGCCGGTGATCACGGCGTCGAACGCCAGGCCGCGCGCGCGCCAGTATTCGCCCAGGCGCACGGCCTGCTCACGGCCCCGCGCGCTCAGCTGGTCGTAGTCATCCGCGCCAAACGAGGCCTGGCCGTGGCGCACGAGGTAGAGGGTTCCCATGCGGCGGATTGTGGCCAGATTCGGGCCCTGGCGCTTGTCGCACAAGCGACCAATGCTACTGAAGATGTAGCAATTGAGCCCGTATGGACAAGGTGGTCAGGCCGCCAGGACGCTGCCGAACACCGGCGCGTCGACGTTGCCTCCCGTCAACGCCAGGCCCACTGCCTGCCCCTGGAGTTGCGCGCGCTCCTGCAGCGCCGCCGCCAGCGCGGCCGCGCCCGCGCCCTCGGCCACGTTGTGCGTGTCGGTGAAAAGGGCACGCATGGCGGCGGCCACCTCGTCGTCGCTCACCTGCACGATGTGGTCGATGTGCGGGGCGATGATGGCCAGCGCCTCCCGGTCGGCCACGCGGCAGGCCATGCCGTCAGCCAGGCGCGTGGTGACCGGCGCCTCGACCACGCGGCCTGCGGCCAGCGAGTCGGCGTAGGTGGTGGCATGGCTGCTGACCACGCCCACCACGCGCACGCCGTGGCCCAGCGCCAGCTTGGCCGCGATGGCCGAGCACGCGCCCGAACCCTGGCCGATGGGCACGTACACCACGTCGAGCTGGGGCACGGCGCGCAGGAACTCCCACCAGTAGGTGCTCACGCCGCGCAGCAGGTCGGGGTGGAAGCTGGGCACCATGTGGGCGCCGCGCTCGGCCGCGAGGTCCATGGCGAACTCGCGCGCCTCCTGGAAGTCGCTGCCGTGCTCGATGAGCGTGACGCCCAGCGCGCGCATGGCGGCGTTCTTCTCGACCGAGTTGCCTTCGGGCACGACGATGGTGCAGGCCACGCCGTGGCTGCGCGCGGCCCAGCCCATGCTCTGTCCGTGGTTGCCGCGCGTGGCGCTGATCACCTCCCGGGGCATGGCGCCGCGCCGGGCGAGCTGGTCGAAGTAGGTCAGGCCGCCGCGGATCTTGAAGGCGCCCACGGGCGTGTGGTTCTCGTGCTTGAGCCAGCAGTCGGTGCCCAGGCGTTCGCTCAGCAGGCCCCAGCGGTACTGGGGCGTGGGCGGAAAGTCGCGGTACACCACCTGCGCGGCGGCCTCGATGTCGGCCAGGGTGGGCAGGAGGGGGGTGGTGTCGAGGCGGGCGTTCATGCGGCGGCTTTCTTTTCGGTGAGCAGTCTGAGGGCGAGCAGGCCGAGCACCGTGCCCATGAAGTAGCGCTGGGCCCGCATCCATGCGGCGTTGCGGTTGAGGAACAGCGCCACGCGGGCGGCGCACAGGATCAGCAGTGCGTTGACGGCCGCGCTGGTGGTGATCTGCACCGCGCCCAGCGTCAGGCTCTGCAGCAGCAGGTGGCCGCGCTCGGGGTGCAGGAACTGCGGGAAGAACGACAGGTAGAACATGGCGACCTTGGGGTTCAGGAGGTTGGTCATGAAGCCCATGAGGAACAGCGTGCGCGGGCCGTCGTGCGGCAGGTTGCGGGCCTCGAAGGGCGCGGCGCCGCCGGGCTTGACGGCCTGCCAGGCCATCCACAGCAGGTAGGCGGCCCCGGCGTAGCGGATGGCATCGAACGCCACGGGCACGGCGGCCAGCAGCGCGGTGAGGCCCAGTGCCGCCGCCAGCAGGTGCACCAGAAAGCCCAGCACCACGCCCGCCAGCGAGATCAGCCCCGCGCGCGGTCCCTGGGTGAGGCTGCGCGAGACGCAATAGACCATGTTGGGGCCGGGCGTGAGCACCAGCACGAGGGCGGCGAGCGCGAAGAGCAGCAGTTCCTGTGCGGAAAAGAGCATGGTGGTTACTCCGGAATGAAGGATGAAAGGGTGACCGGGCCGCGCGGCGTGGAGAGCTGGGCGGTGAGGCGGGGCACATCCCCCGCGCCCACGGCCACGTGGGCCGCCACGCCGACTGCTGCGCAGGCGGCCTGCAGCGTGGCCGATTGCGGGTGCTGCAGCGCCAGGGACTGCAGTTGCACGCCAGATGCCGGCAGGCTGTCGCAAGGGTGCGCATCGCTCCACTGGATGAGCGTGGGCAGGCAGCCGTCCATCAGGCGCAGCCCATCGCCGCGCACGGTGATCTGCCACTGCAGCAGCCCTTGCGGCGTGGGACGGCTGGCGGTGACGATGGCGCCGCGCTCCATGCCGAGCGCCGACAGCGCGGCGCACCCTTCGGCCACGTCGGGCACGGAAGCCACCCAGTGGATGAGCCGTGGGCCGTGTTGCGCCACATGGTGCTGCAAGGCGGCATCATCCATGTCAAACCAGCGTCTGGCGCTTTCTGGTATTGCGCGAGCAGCTCCTGGGTTGATAGCAATGATCTCCAGGTAGGTGCGTGGATGCGCGGTGCTCCCCACATTCAGGATGCGGTTGTGCGTGCCCATCAGCGGGTGTTCGCCGCCTGCCGTGGGCGTGATGCCCAGCGTGCGTTCGCACCACGACACGCCCGAGGCCAGGTCGGCCGCGAGCACGACCAGATGGTCCACGCAGGGCGGCCTGGGCGCGGCGGCCGTCACAGCAGCACCTCGCCCGACACGCAGGTGACGGAGCTGCCACCCACCCAGATGGTGTCGCCGTCCTGCTCCACGAACACGCGGCCCGCGCGGGCCAGGCAGGTGCCCTGGCTGGCCACGTACCGGGTGGGGGCCAGGCCGGCGCCGATGAGCCACTGGGCCAGCGCGGCGTTGAGGCTGCCGGTCACCGGGTCTTCGGCCAGGCCGTTGTTGCCGGGGAAGAAGGCGCGCACCTCGAAGGCAATGCCCTCGGCGTCGGTGCTGCCGATGACGCCCACTTTTCCACGCGGGCCCACCACGCCCACGTCCAGATGGCCGAGGATGCTGGCGTCCGGCCTGAGCGCCAGCACCTGCTCGGCCGAGCGCAGCATCACACCACGCCAGTTGGGACCGTTGTCGCACCAGGCGTGGTGCAGGATGTCGCCGCGCGCCACGCCCAGGCCGCGCGCGATCAGGGCTACATCGGCTTCGGGCAGCGGGCCGCTCTTGATGAGCGCGGGCGCCGCGAACGCGAGGCGCTCGCCGTCCTGGCGCAGCGTGACCAGGCCCACGCCGCACTCCTGCACCACGGTGCCGGCCACCCGGGGCTGGCCCCCGGCCTGCAGCCAGGCGTGGCAGCTGCCCAGCGTGGGGTGGCCGGCAAAGGGCAGTTCGCGCCCGGGGCAGAAGATGCGCACGCGATAGTCGGCACCGGCGGCGCGGCCTTCGGGCGTGGGGGGCAGCAGGAAGGTGGCTTCGGACAGGTTGGTCCAGTTGGTGAACTCCTGCATGGCCTCGGTGCTGAGGCCGGTGCCATCGAGCACCACCGCCAGCGGGTTGCCGCGGTAGGGCTGGTCAGTGAAGACGTCGACTTGCTTGAAGGGGCGCTGTTGCATGGTGGTCGTGGTCCTTGGAACAAATAGTGGTGAAACGGGCGGCGGATCGATCGGGGGAGGGCACGCCGGGGGCTGACCGGGGACGTGGCTCGGTGTTTTTCAGCTGTGTTCGGTGGGCGCCGGGGGGAGCCCACGGGGTCGGGGTTCAGCCGCTGGGGCGTGGGGTCTTGGGCGAGGTCATAGCAGCACCGTGCCTTCAATGCAGGTGACGGCGCGCCCGCCCACCCAGAGCTGGTGGTCGTCGTCCTGGCGGATGTGCACGCGGCCCGCACGGCCCAGGCACTCGCCCTGGGCCACCAGGTAGCTGCGCGGGGCCAAGCCGTCGGCGATCAGCCATTCGGCGAGGCTGGCATTGAGGGTGCCGGTGACCGGGTCTTCCGGGTTGCCCATGGGCGCGGCAAACGCGCGCACCACCACGCCGGGCCGGCTGGTGTCGCTGGCGGCGGGGCCCACATGGATCACGCCCACGTCCTGGCCCAGGTCCTTCAGGCGCGCATGGTCGGGCTTGAGGCCCAGCACGGTGTCCGCGCTGTCGAGCAGCAGGCCCAGCCACACGGGGCCGTTGTCCAGCAGCTGCGCGCCCTGGATCTGCTGGGGGCGCACGCCGAGCGCGCTGGCGATCAGCGGCACCAGCGCGGGGCTGGGCGCGCTGCGCTGGAGGGGCGGTGCGGCAAAGGCCAGTGTGTCCTTTGCCTGCGCGATGCGCACCAGGCCCAGCGCGCACTCCTGGATCGCCAGGCCGCTCTGGCGCGGCGTGTTGCCCGCCTGCAGCCAGGCGTGGCAGGTACCCAGCGTGGGGTGTCCGGCAAAGGGCAGCTCGCCATTGGGGCTGAAGATGCGCAGGCGGTAGTCGGCGCCCGCAGCGCGCCCGGCCTCGGTGGGGGGCAGCAGGAAGGTGGTTTCCGACAGGTTGGTCCAGGCCGCGAAGCGGCGCATGTCGCTGTCGTCCAGGCCGTCGGCATCCAGCACCACCGCGACCGGGTTGCCGTAGCCGGGCCGGTCGCTGAAGACGTCGATCTGCTTGAAGGGGCGCTGGTGCATGGTGAGGTTCAGGAGAGAGGCTGGTCCAACACGCCCCGAGCGCCGGGGCGGGTGCTGACCGTGTTGTACCACCGCTCCAGGTGCGGCCGCGCGATGCGGTCCTGCGGCAGGCCCCACCAGCGGTGGATCTCGCAGCCCACGGGAATGTCGGCCATGGTGAACCGGTCTCCCGCCATGAAGGGCTGGCGTGCCAGGTGCGCATCCAGCATCGCCAGCAGGGGCTCGGTGGCCGCCACCGACGCGGCAATCAGCGCATCGCTGCGCTGCGCGGCCGGCGTGCGTATCCACTGGATGAAGGCATCGCGCCCGGCCGGGTTCAGCGTGGTCTGCTGCCAGTCCATCCACTGCTCGGCCACGAAGCGCTCGCGCAACGCATCGGGGTACAGCTCGCCCATGGAATGCCGGGCACACAGGTAGCGCACGATGGGGTTGGACTCCCACAGCACGGCGCCCGTGTCGTCATCCTCGATCAATGGGACGAGGCCGTTGGGGTTGAGCCCGAGGTAGCGGGCCTCGCGCACGATGCCGAACTGCCCCCCCGCATCGGTGCGCTGCAGCGTGATGCCCAGCTCCTGCGCCGCCCACACCACCTTGCGCACGTTGATGGACGAGAGCCGTCCCCAGAGCCTCAGCATGTTGAATCAACTTTCATGGTGCGTTGCGCGGCCCGTGACGCAGGAAGCGGGCGCGGCCCAGGCGAGGTGGCCGCGCTGCGCCACAGGGGGTGTTCACTTGCTATCGCGGATCGCGGCGGCCAGCGCGGCGATGCCCGTGGCGATCTGCTCCACCGTGGACGTGACGAATGACAGGCGCAGCGTGCGCGGGTCGGCGTTGTCGGCATAGAAGGCCGCGCCGGGCACGAAGGCCACATTGCGCTCCACCGCCTTGGGCAGCAGCTCGATGGCGCTCATGCCCTCGGGCAGGCGCACCCACAGGAACATGCCGCCGTCGGGGCGGTTCCATTGCACGGACAGGCCCTGCATCTCCTTGTCGAGCGCGGCCAGCATGGCCTCGCACTGCTGCTTGTACAGCGCGCGGATGGTGGGCACGTGGCGGTCCAGGAAGTTGCCCTTCATCACCTCGGCCACCAGGCGCTGGTTGTAGCCGGGCGTGTGCAGGTCGGCCGCCTGCTTGGCCTGCAGCAGCTTGGGGTACACGGCCTTGGGCGCCACGACGAAACCCAGGCGCAGGCCGGGGGCCAGCACCTTGGAGAACGAGCCCATGTAGATGCAGCCCTCGGGGTTGCGCGCCGTGAGCGGTGCGGGTGGCGGCGTGTCGAACCACAGGTCGCCGTAGGGGTTGTCCTCCACCAGCGGCAGGTTCAGTTCGGCGGCGGCCTGCACCAGGGCGGCGCGGCGGGCTTCGCTCATGGTGCGGCCCGTCGGGTTCTGGAAGTTGGGCAGCACGTACAGGAAGCGCGCCTTGCCGGCGCCCGTGCCCACCTTGGCCTTCAGGTCGTCAATCAGAACGCCTTCATCGTCGCTGGCCACGGACACCACGGCGGGCTCCATGGGCGTGAAGGCCTGCAGCGCGCCCAGGTAGGTGGGTGTTTCCACCAGCACGCGGCTGTCCGTGTCGATCAGCACCTTGGCGATCAGGTCCAGCGCCTGCTGCGAGCCGGTGGTGATCAGCACCTGGTCGGCGTCCACGTCCCAGGGCAGGAAGTCGGCGATGGCCTGGCGCAGCGGGGCGAAGCCTTCGCTGGCGGCGTACTGCAGCGCGGCCGGGCCGTCGTTGGCCAGCACGGCGGCGGAGGCTTCGGCAAAGGCCGAGACCGGGAAGGTCCTGGGCGAGGGCAGTCCGCCGGCCAGGCTGATGATGCCGGGCTTTTCGGTGACCTTGAGGATTTCGCGGATGACCGAAGGGTTCATGCGCTCGGCGCGGCGCGCCAGGGTCCAGGTGCTGGTCTGTGGAAGGTCGTTCAGTTTCACTCTCGTCTCCTGCGGGCAGTCCCCAAGGACCGCCCCTGTTGCAAAGTCGCCAAAAAATCGGATGCGGCGCGCCGGGCCGGGCACTGCGTCAGTCCACGATGAACAGGGTGGCGCCCTGTGGCGACGTGGATCGATGGGGTTCCGCATTGTCGGCCACCTGGTAGCTCATGCCCGGCGCCAGGGTGAACTGGCGGCCGTCGGCCAGCTCGGTGTGCAATTCTCCGCTCAGGCACAGCAGCACGTGGCCTTTGACACACCAGTGGTCCGACACATACCCTGGCGTGTACTCCACCATGCGCACGCGCACATCGCCAAACTGCTGCGTGCGCCAGAAGGCCTGGCCGGCCTGCGCGCTTTTTTCCTCGCGGGGAATGCCAGACCAGTCGGTGGTGGCAAACGGGATGTCGTGTAGCTGCATTTTCTCCTCAGTCCTTCAGAGAAGCCATGGCGTTGATCTCGGCCGCGCCCCGGGGGCGCAGGCGCTGCACAGGGCCCGCCTTCATGCGGGGGCTCCTTGCCGGACGGGCATCCTCTTGCCCATGAACACCGTGGCGATCACCGCCAGGCCGAAGCCCAGGGTGGCCGCGTCCAGGCGCTCGCCCAGCAGCGGCACGGCGAAGAGCAGGCTCAGGAAGGGCTGGATAAGCTGCAGCTGGCTCACGCGCACGGCACCCAGCGCGAGGGCCCGGTACCAGGCAAAAAAGCCGATCCACATCGAGAACAGGGCCACGTAGACGAAGCCCAGCCAGCTCATGCCGCCGATGGAAGAGGGCACGGCGGGCGCGAACCACCAGGCCACCGGGATGGTCAGCGGAAGGCTGCACACGAGCACCCAGCAGATCACCTGCTCGGCGCCCAGGCGCGGCGTGAGCCGTGCCCCGCCGATGTAGCCGAAAGCGCCCGTGGTCATTGCAATGAGGAGATAGATGTTGGCCGCGCCCAGGTACAGCCCCCCTGCACGCCACACCATGAAGCCCAGCACCAGGCCGCTGCCCAGTACCGCGCACGCCCAGAACCCCGCGGAGGGCCGCTGGCGGAACCACAGCGCGCCGAGCACGGCGGTGGACAGGGGCAGCAGCGCCGTGACCACCGCGCCGTGGGTGCTGGGCACATGGCGCAGCGCCAGCGCGAGGAAGAGCGGAAACCCCACGATCACGCCAAAGGCCGTGATGGCGAGCAGCGGCCACTCCGCGCGGCGCGGCACGTTGAGCCGCCCGCGGCCGTGCTGCCACGCCAGGTAGGCCACGGACAGGAGCCCGGCCACCGCCGCGCGGCCGAAGGTGACGAACCAGGGCGAAAGCTGGGGGGCGTCCACGGGGCCCACCGCCAGGCGGGTCATCGGCAGTGTGGCGGCAAACAAGGTGACGCCCACCAGGCCCCAGACCAGCGCTTCGCGTTCCTGTGCGCGGTTCATAGGGTGAGCATCCACACGGCCGTGGCCACCAGCACCAGGGCCAGCGCGCGGTTGAACCAGAGCAGGCGGCTGCCCTGCGCCAGCCACTGGCGCAGCAGCGAGCCGACCAGCGCATAGACGAAATTGCTCGTGAACGCGAACACCATCATCACGGCGCAGATGATCGCCAGGCGCTCGCCGGGGTTGGCCGCCGGCTGCCCGGCCGCATTCACCACCCAGCCCGCGCTGAGCGTGAGCGCCAGCATCCAGGCCTTGATGTTCACGAACTGCAGGCCCACGCCCTGCCAGAAGGTCACGGAGAGGCGGGTGCTGTCCACTTCGGCCAGCTGGCCTGCGCGGCTGAGCTTCCAGGCCAGCCAGAGCATGTAGGCCACGCCCAGCAGGGTCACCGCCCAGCGCAGGGCCGGCACGCCCGTGATCAGCGCGCCCAGGCCCAGGCCGCTGCCGAGCATCAGCAGCGTCCAGCCCGCCGGAACCGCCAGGCAAAAGCGCAGGGCGCGCCGCAGGCCCAGGTTGGCGGCCAGCGCGGTGGACAAGGTGGTGTTGGGCCCCGGCGAGAAACTCATCGCGGTGCAGAACAGCAGCAGGGCAGTCAGTTCGGGGGCGCTCATGGTGCGGGGATAGGCGGGGCTCAGTGGGGGAACTTGTCAACGCTGAGGCTTCAATGTAATCTTCCAGCCCAGTACACAACCAATACAGTTCAGCAGCGCAGTTCGTGATCTGTATTGGCCGCGATAACAGTACACAAGGACACCGCCATGCTGATGAAAACCTCCACACAGTCGCTGACCGAGCAGCTGTCGGCGCGTTTTGGCGAGCGCATCCGCAACCGGCTGCTGGCGCCGGGCGCGCGCCTGCCGTCGGTGCGGCAGTGCGCGCAGCAGCACGGCGTGAGCCCCTCCACCGTGGTGGCCGCCTATGACCAGCTGCTGGCGCAGGGCCTGGTGGAGGCGCGCAAGAACCGGGGTTTCTTCGTGCGGGAGATGGCCACCGCGCTGCTGGAGCGGGCGCCGGAGGACGACGCGGCCGCGCAAGAGGTCGAGCGCGGCATGGGCAACTGGAGCACGGCGCACTGGTTCGCGGCCCGGGGCGCTGGGCGCGGCGCGGCGCGCGGGGCGCCGCCCGTCAATGCCACGGCGCTCATCCGCGGCATGTTCCACAAGGTGAGCGACAAGCCACAGCCCGGCATGGGCGTGTTTCCGCCCGACTGGCTGGAGTCCACCTTCATGCCAGCCGCCGTGCGCAAGGTGACCAACACGCGCGCGCTGCAGGACTTCTCGCTGCAATACGGCGAGCCGCTGGGCGACACGGGGCTGCGGCGGGTGCTGTCCAAGAAGCTGGCCACGCTCAGCGTGCACGCGGCGCCCGAGAACATCATCACCACCGTGGGCGCCACGCACGCGCTCGACATCGTGAGCCGCACGCTGCTGCGCCCGGGCGACCCGGTGATGGTGGAGGAGCCGGGCTGGGCCGTGGAGTTCGCGCGCCTGGCCGCCCTGGGCATGCACATCCTGCCGGTGCCGCGCCGCGCCGACGGGCCCGACCTGGAGGTCATGGCGAAGTACTGCGAGGTGCACCAGCCCAAGCTCTACGTGAGCGTGAGCGTGTTCCACAACCCCACGGGCTACTGCCTGTCGCCCGGCAGCGCCCACCGCATCCTGCAGCTGGCCAACCAGTACAACTTCCACGTGGTGGAGGATGACACCTACAGCCACATCGCGCCCGAGCATGCCACGCGGCTCACGGCGCTGGACGGGCTGCAGCGCACCATCTACGTGAGCGGCTTCGCCAAGATCCTCGCTCCCAACTGGCGTATCGGCTTCCTCGCAGCGCCCCCCTCGTTGATCGAGCAGCTGCTGGACACCAAGCTGCTCGCGACCCTCACCACGCCCGCGCTGCTGGAGAAGGCGCTGGCGCTGTGCATCGAGCAGGGCCAGCTGCGCCGCCACGCCGAGCGCATCCGCACGCGGCTCGACGCGGCACGCGCGCGCAGTGTGAAGCTGGCGCTCGGGGCCGGCTGCACCTTCGCGGCCGAGCCCGTGGGACTGTTCGGCTGGGTGGAGACGGGCGTGGACACCGACGCGCTGGCGCAGCGCATGCTGGACGAGGGCTATCTGCTGGCGCCCGGGGCGCTGTTCCACGCCGAGCGCAAGCCCAGCACCCTCATGCGCATCAACTTCGCCACCACGCAGGAGGCGGCGTTCTGGAAGACTTTCGCGCGCGTGCGCGATGAGCAAGGGCGGTAGGCAGATACCCTTGGCTCCAAACCGGGGTCGCTCCCACTGGACGCGTCTTCATCGCGCCATCAGCGGCCTCTGCGACCCCCGCGCACCTTCACCCCGGCTGGCCGTTGCGCACAGTGCGCGGCCCCGCCAGCGCCACCGTGGAGCCGGCTTTGCCGGGCCACGGGTGGCGCCCCCTGGGGGGGAAGACGCGCAGCGGCTCAGGGGGCTTCCGTGGGAGGTTTACTTCCTGTCGACCACCAGGTCTGACAGCACGCGCAGCAGGGCGCGGTTGACCTCTTCCAGGTCGAGCTCATAGGTCTCGCACAGCTGGCGGATGGCGCTGGCGTCGTCCGTCTCCAGCGCGCAGGCCATCTGCAGGCCTTCGGTGTAGGGGCCGGTGCGCAGCACCGTGGCATCGTAGATGCGCTCGGACAGGGGCAGGCGCCGCAAGATCGTGCCCAGGGATTCGCCCAGCAGCTCGTCGATCTGCGAGAGCAGGCCGCACAGGTAGATCTCGCGGCGCAAATCGTTTTCCACGCCCGCGTCCAGCAACTGCGCGGTCAGGCGGGCGCGCATCACCATGGCCTCGCGCACCGGGTGCATGTTGGGGTCCGTGCTCGCGTGGGGCAGCTGGTCGGACAGCCAGCGCTTGATGGAGCCGTAGCCCATCATCACCAGGCCCCGGCGCAGCGAGTCGATGCCGGTGCGCAGGCCGAGCGCGGCCGAGTTGGTGTACACCATGAAGCGGTAGGCCAGCAGCGGGTCCTCGCCCATGATGGCCTCGAAGATCTCGAGCGATTGCTCGTCGTCGATGGCCTTCATAAGCTTGAAGATCA
The DNA here is from genome assembly GCF_059415205.1 of Acidovorax sp. GW821-FHT10E03. Taxonomy (NCBI): domain Bacteria; kingdom Pseudomonadati; phylum Pseudomonadota; class Betaproteobacteria; order Burkholderiales; family Comamonadaceae; genus Acidovorax; species Acidovorax sp. GW821-FHT10E03. Next base: position 262,318 of record NZ_JBWKMU010000009.1, read on the forward strand.
CCGCGTGCGAGGGTTGCTGGGGGTGGTGGCGCAGGCTGTAGAGCACGTCCTCCGACGGCCAGCCGGCCAGCGCCAGCGCGTTGTTCTGATCCAGGCAATGCTCCATGAGCGCGCGGCTGGCGACGTTTTCGTACATCTGCCCGGCCAGCACCGGGCTGGCGGCGCGCAGCGGCTGCGCGGGCGCGCCGGGACGGGCGGGCGCGGCCTGCAGCGCCGCCACGGCGTCTTCGGGGCGCAGGGTGAGCAGGCTGTTGTCGAAGCACTGGGCTATGTCGGGTTCTGGCAGCTTGCCCAGTTCACCCCGCCACACCAGCTTGAGGCCCCGCTGGTGCGCGGACCTGACGCGCGTGTAGATGGCGGAATCGGCCAGCCAGCCGCCCCGCACCTCGATCCACGGGGTGCCGCGCGGCGCGTGCTCGAGCATGTCGCACAGCAGCTGGCGGCTCTGGGGCGACAGCAGGATCGGCGGGGAACTGGCCGACCAGAGCTCCTGCAGCGTGCGCAGCAGATGGGCGGCATCGACCAGGGCCGTTGCCTCGCTGTGCACGTAGAGCTGGATGCCGGCGAGTTTGCGGGCGCGGCTCCACAAGGGGCGATAGCCCAGAATCAGGCTGCCAAGGACAGATTGGACCATGTGCTCTCAGGCAAATGTACGGGGGCCTGTTCCCGGGTGGGGGCATCCCCTCCACCGCGTGAGCAGGTCCTAGCTAATGAAGTTGAACAGAGACAGCTTCTGGACCTGGGCATAGGACTTGAGCGCAGCCTCATAGCCCACCTGCTGGTTCTGGAAGTCCGAAATTCCCTGGATCATATCGAGATCCTCGGCGCGTGAGCGGTCGCTTTCGAGCTGGATGGAGCGCTTTTCCTGGTCGCCCGTGATGCGGTCCGCGCGGTTGAGCAATTCACCCGCATAGCCGCGCATGTTGTGCATGCGCTCCAGGCCGATGTCCATGTTGCCCAGCGCCTGCCCCACGGCCTGCGCCGCCGCATTGCTGTTGGGTGCGTTGCGGATGCCGTTGATCGCGCTGTCCATGGTGCTGAACATGCTGGGGCTGGGCTGCAGGGTGATGGTGTCCCCGTTGGCCGGATTGCCCTTGATGTCGAAGGTCAGCCCCGGAATGCCAGTGACGGCAATGGTCACCGGCTTGTCCGATGGAAAGTCGGGCACCACCACGGCGGGGGAGACGGCGCCGGTGGTGGTGTTGGTGAGGGTGTAGGTGGCGGTCGTGGTGCCGGGCGTGGCTCCGGGGCCGACGGCGCTGAACGTGATGGTGTAGTTGTCGCCGGTCACCAGGCTCGGGTCCACGGGCGTGACGGCCGTGGTGTTGAGGATGCGCCCGGTGGGAATGGCGCTGATGCCGGCGGTGTAGACGCCGTCGCGCTGCGGGTCGAACATGAAGGCGGCTTCGCCGTCCAGCGCGCCGGGAATGGTCACGCCGGAGCTGGCCGCCTGCCCGGGCAGCCCGTCGAAGCTGTAGTCCGGCGAGCTGCTCAGCGGGCCGAGGAACGGCGCGAGCGCGCTGCCCAGCGCGCCCAGCAGCGGAATGCCGTTGGTGTCCTTGCGGTTGGCCACTTCCACCAGCTGTTCGCGCAGGCCCTGCAGCTGGTTGGCGATGGTGGTGCGCTCGTTGGGGGTGAGGGCGGCATTGCCGGCGCTCACCACCAGTTCGCGGAAGTTCTGTACCAGATTCACGGCATCGCCCAGGGCCGATTCGGCCTGCGCGATGGCGTTGCGCTGGGTTTCCAGCGCGCGCTGCTCGGTCTGGATGCGGGCCAGGCGGTTGATGGCGCGCTCGGCCTGCGCGGCCGACACCGGGTCGTCGCTCGCCCGCACCACGCGCTTGCCCGAGGTCAGGTTTTCCTGCAGGTTCGACAGGCTGGTCTGCCGCGTGCCCAGATTGCGCAGGGCGTTGTCATACATGTTGGCGGTGCCAAGGCGGTAGATGCTATTGCTCATGTCGAACTCCTAACTCCTGTCCGCATTCAGCGGCCCAGGCCCTGCAGCAGCGAGTCAAAGATGTTTTGCGCGATCTGGATCATCTTGGAAGATGCCTGGTAGGCCTGCTGGTATTGGATCAGCCTTGCGGCCTCTTCGTCCAGATTCACCCCCGAGATCGCGGTGCGGTCCCGCTCCAGGTTGGACGCGATGGTGGTGGACAGCTCGGCGGCGAACAGCGCGCTCTGCGTGCGGGTGCCCACCTGGGCGATGGCGCCCGCGTAGCCGTCGCTGAGCGTGGAGTCGTCGAACATCTTCACGTCGCGCAGGCCCATGAGGGCGCTGGCGTTGCCCGAGTTGCGGGTGAACGTGTCGCCGTACTGGGGGTCGGCGGCGTTGCCGATGACGACCGTGTCGCCGGTGTTCGGCGAGCCCTGCAGCTTGATCTCCCAGCCGTTGATGGAGATGGCCGCGCCGGGCGTGTAGGGCTGTGCGGCGGCGATCGTCGTGGGGGGCGCCGTGCCGCGGTCCAGCACGTCGTAGGTGGTCGGCGGGCCGGCGGTGAAGCGCAGCTGCACCCCGCCCAGGATCGGCGGCACCGCGGCCGGGTTCGCATTGGCCGGCAGCACCAGCCCCGGCGGGTTGGGCAGGCCCGTGGCCTTGAGCCCCGACAGCTGCAGCGTTCCGCCGTTGGACGTGCCCATGGCCGCGTTGACCGGATTGGCCACCGCCAGGTCGCGTGGCGAGTACACCAGGGACTGGATGTTGGCCGCCGCCGTGCTGAACGGCTTGAACAGCATGCGCTCGCCGGGGTTGCCGGGCGTGGTCAGGTTGAAGTTCAGGCCGTCGATCTGCAGCGTGGCGAGGTTGGCCGCGTCGGTGAAGGGGGTGGACTTGCCGTCCGACAGCCGCACCACCTGCCCGGCCGTGCCGGTGGTGAAGCGGATCTCGTAGTCCGACGCCGCGAACTGCGTGGGGCCGGTGAAGGACACCGTGCCCACGCCTGCGCCGTTGGTGTGGCCCGGCATGCTGGTGGGTACCGCGAACAGGTCCTTGCCCAGCGCGCCGTCGAGCGTGAGGCCCAGGTTGTGCTGGTCGTTCATGGTCATGCCGATGGCCATCGCCATGCGGCCCAGCAGGTTGCGGCCTTCGCTCAGGTCGTTGTTGTTGAAGCGCAGCAGGCCGGACATCGACCCGCCGCCCAGCACGTTCTCGTCCATTTCCACGGCCGGTGCGCCGGGCCGGTTGAAGAACAGCTTGAGCTGACCGCTGCCGGGAAAGGCCGTCGCATCCCCGACCGACAGGCTGGTCGCCGTGGTGCCCAGCACCAGGGGCTGGCTGCCCGCCACGAACAGGCCCACGGTGCCGTCGTCGGCCGGGATCTGCGTGGTCTGCACGTACTGGTTGATGTCGCGGATGATCTGGTCGCGCTGGTCCAGCAGGTCGTTGGGCGTCTGGCCGTTGCCCTTGGCGCGCGCGATCTGCTCGTTCACGCTGGCCATCTGCTGGGCCAGGCTGTTGACGGCCGTCACGCTGCTCTGCAGCTGTTCGGTGACGGTGTACTGGATCTCGTTGATGCGGTCGGCGGCCGAGCGCATGCGCGAGGCCGTTTCGTCCATGCGCGTGAGCACCACGGTGCGCGCCGTGATGTCGGTGGGGGCGCTCACCACGTCCGAGAACGCATTCATCATGTCGTTGATGGCGGCACCCAGGCCCGCCGTGCCGCCGCTGAAGACCTCCTGCAACTGGCGCAGGCGCTCGGCCCGCACGATGTCGGACGACTGCACCGAGCCCGCCGTGGCCGACTGGCGCGTGAGCAGCTCGCTCTGGTTGCGCAGGATGGTCTGCACGTCCACGCCCTGGCCGATGTAGCCGCCGCCGGTGAACTGGCCCTGCACGGTCTGCAGCACCACCGTCTGGCGCGAATAGCCAGGCGTATTGACGTTGGCGATGTTGTGGCCCGCCGTCTGCAGGGCCACCTGGTTGGCCAGCAGGGCGCGGGCGCCGACGTTGAGAAGACTCATGGCTTACCTCGGCTTTCTCATCACGCCTGGGCGCGCTGTACGCGCAATGCGCTGTTGATGGCGCCGCTGAGCTTTCGGGCGTATTCGGGGTCGGTGGCGTAGCCCGCCTTTTGCAGTTCGGCCGCATAGGCCACGGCGGAGCCGCTCTTGGCGGTGGCCTGCGCCTTTTCGTAGCGGGGGTTGTCCGTGATCAGGCGGGCGTAGTCCCGGAACGAATCCTCGTACGAGTCGTAGGCGCGGAATTTGGCCGTCACCTTCTGGGGCTTGCCGTTGATGTACTCGGTGGTGGTGATCTCGGCCACCTTGCCGGTCCAGCCCTTGCCGGCCTTGATGCCGAACAGGTTGAACGAGTTGGAGCCGTCCTTGTTCCGGATCTCGCTCTTGCCCCAGCCGGTTTCATGGCCGGCCTGGCCCAGCATGAAGCTGGCGGGAATGCCGCTGTCCTGGGCCACGCGCTCGGCGGTGCCCGAGAGGTGCTGCACGAAACCCTCGCGGCCCTTGGGGGCCTGCAGGGTGGCCTCCGCGGGGGCTGCCGTGGCCGGCGCGGCGGCGCGGGGCAGCGCCTGCTGCTGCAGGCTCAGGGTGGAGGGCACGGAGAAGTTGGCGTCGGCGCCCCCCATCTGGCGCGACAGCTGGCGGGCGATCGCCTCGGACAGCCCGCCCTGCATGCCGGACATGCTCACGGACAGTTGCTGGTCGAGCATGTCCTGCCCCAGGTTGGCCTGCTCTCCCTCCATGAGGCCGGATTTCATCGTGGCGTCGCGCATGCTCTTGATCAGCTCGCGCATGAACAGCGACTCGAACTGCTTGGCCACCTCGCGCGTGGTCTGGGCGCTGCTGGCCGTGCCCGCGTCGTACTTGAGGGAATTGAGCGAGCGGATGTCCACCGCCAGCGCATTGGATGTGCTGGTGGTGCTGGACGAAGGGAGTGTGAGGGCCATGGTCAAGACTCCTGCGCTGGGCTACCCACAGACAGTGAATTGGGCGCTGCCCAGGCCAGTGCACCCGTGGAACTGGCTTCGCCAGGCCACCAGGTGCGTCCCCCTTTGGGGGAAGGCGCGAAGCGACTCAGGGGGAGCATTTAGATCACTTCCAGCTCGGCGTTGAGCGCGCCGGCAGCCTTGATGGCCTGCAGGATGGCCAGCAGGTCCTGCGGCGTGGCGCCCAGCGTGTTGAGCGCCTTCACCACGTCCGCGAGCTGGGGCGAGGGCGGCATCTGGATGATGTTGCCCGGCTCCTGGTTGATGCGGATGTCGCTTTGCTGCGCCACCACGGTCTGCCCTTGCGAGAGAGGGGCAGGCTGGCTGATGATGGGCGTGGAGCTGATGGTGATCGACAGGTTGCCGTGCGCGATGGCGCAGGGGCCCAGCGTGACCGCCTGGTTGAGCACCACCGAGCCGGTGCGCGCATTGATGACGACCTTGGCCGAGGGCGTGGACGACTCCAGCGCCAGCTCTTCCAGGTCGGCGATGAAGCCCACGCGGGCGCCGGGGTCGAGCGGCGCGCGCACCTGTACCGTGCGGCCGTCAAGCGCCGTGGCCAGGCCGCTGCCCAGCTTGGTGTTGATGGCCTGCGCCACGCGCCGCGCGGTCTGGAAGTCGGAGGCGTTGAGCCCGAGGTTGATGGTGTCGCCCTCGTTGAGCGGCGTGGGCACGGCGCGCTCGACCTGCGCGCCCTGGGGAATGCGGCCCGCGCTCAGGTGGTTGATCTGGACCTTGCTGCCGCCGGCCGAGGCACCCGCGCCGCCGACCACCACGTTGCCCTGGGCGAGTGCATAGATCTCGCCATCGGCGCCGCGCAGCGGCGTGACGATCAGCGTGCCGCCCTTGAGCGACTTGGCGTTGCCCATGGAAGAGACGTTGATGTCGATCATCTGGCCGGGCTGGGCGAACGCGGGCAACTGCGCCGTGACGATCACCGCCGCCACGTTCTTGAGCTGCAGCTGATTGGCCGAGCCGGGTGGCAGGCTGATGCCCATCTGCTGCAGGTAGTTGGACATGGCCTGCGTGGTGTAGGGCATCTGCGTGGTCTGGTCGCCCGTCCCGTCCAGGCCCACCACCAGGCCGTAGCCCGTGAGCTGGTTGGTGCGCACGCCCTGCACCGCCGCCACTTCCTTGATGCGCAACGCGTGCACGGGCATGGCCAGGCAGGCGGCCACGAGGGCCAGCAGCAGCCACAGCGCGCGCGCGGAGCGTGGCAGGAGGGAATGGGACAAGGCTTTCATGGCATCCATTGTGGGCGGCCCCGCCAGGAACTAAAACCCAAAAAGAAGCGGGTTCACCGGCTTATTGCGTGCGTTCCCGGGCGGGTGGGGAACGGCCAGTGGTGCGCGGAAAACCAGGCAGGCGCCGGTGCCGCGCTATAGGAGGAAATATGATTAAAAACAGCCTCTGCCGCTTGATGAGACAGTGCTGGTAGCTATAAATTGTGTAGCAATTATGGTGTGGGAACACTACAGCGCCCAAACGTACAAAGTCTCCATGTCTCCCGATATTGGAGCCCGGGCGCATCCCGAACCCGCTCCACGTAAAAACTGGCGCGCCCCAGGCGAGGGCCGCCGCGCAAGGGCCGCCCCGCCGCGCTGGCGGCGTCCCCCTCCCGTAGCGCGCAGCGCGTAGAGAGAGGGGGAAGGCGCGCAGCGCCTCAGGGGGTGAAACTCCAGAACCTCTAGAACGGCGTGATGGTATTGAAGAACCGCCCCATCCAGCCCATGGCCTGGGCCTCGCCCTGCGCGCCACGGCCACGGGATTCCACCCGCACGTTGGCTACCTGGGTCGAGTTGACGATGCTGCCCGGCTGCAGCGCGCGCGGATCGATGGTGCCCGAGAAGCGCAGCACGTCCACGTTCTGGTTGACGCCGATCTGCTTCTCGCCCGTCACGACCAGGTGGCCGTTGGGCAGCACGTCCACCACCGTGGTGGTGATCGACCCCGTGAAGGTATTGGCGCTTTCGGTGCCGCCCTTGCCGGAGAAGGTGTTTTCCGAGGCCGCGCCCAGCGTGGTGCGGTCGGCCAGCGATTTCTTCACGAAGGGCAGGTTGGTGATGCCGGCCGAGGCCTCGGAGGTGCGGTCCACCGTGGAGGAGGATTTCTGGCTGGCCGTCACGTTCTCGACGATCATGACCGTCACGTTGTCGCCCACCATGCGCGCGCGGCGGTCTTCGAAGGCGGGGCGGTAGCTGGCCTGGTGGAACAGGCCGCCCGTGACCGGTGGCGGCGTGCGCGGGGCGGCGGCCAGCGGAGGGGGCGTGGTGGGAAGGATGTCCACCGGCGGGGGCGGCGACATGGTGGCGCAGCCCGTGAGCAGCAGGGCGCCCGCGGCGGCGGCGGCCAGGGCTGGGAGGCGTGTGGAGTGCAGCATGGCGAAAGGTCCTGTCGTCGTCACAGCTGGCTGAGCTTGGCCAGCATCTGGTCAGAGGTCTGGATGGCCTTGGAATTCATTTCGTAGGCGCGCTGGGTCTGGATCATGGTGACCAGCTCTTCCACCACGTTGACGTTCGAGGCTTCCAGGAAGCCCTGCTTGAGAATGCCCAGCCCGTTGGTGCCCGGCGTGCCCTGCTGCGGCTGGCCGGAGGCGGCCGATTCCTTGAACAGGTTCTGCCCGATGGGCTCCAGGCCAGCCGGGTTCACGAAGGCCGACATGGCCAGGTTCCCCAGCGGCTGGGGCTGGGTGTTGCCCTGCACCGTGGCGGACACCACGCCGTCGGCGCTGATGCTCACGCTCGTGGCGTTGGGGGGCACGGTGATGCCGTTGGCCACGGGCAGGCCGCTGGAGGTGACGAGGCGGCCCTGCGCATCCACCTGGAACGAGCCATCGCGCGTGTAGCCCAGGGTGCCGTCCGGCATGGTCACTTCAAAGAAGCCGTTGCCGTTGATGGCCACGTCCAGGTTGTTCTTGGACTCCTGCAGGCTGCCCTGCACGAAGTTGCGGCTGGTGGCCACCGTGCGCACGCCCAGGCCCAGGTGCAGGCCGGTGGGCAGCTGGTTCTGTTCGGTGGTGTTGGCGCCCACCTGGCGCAGGTTCTGGTAGATCAGGTCCTCGAACACCGCGTTGTTGCGCTTGTAGCCGGTGGTGGAGACGTTGGCCAGGTTGTGCGAGATGACGTCAAGCTGGGTCTGCTGGGCAGACATGCCGGTCTTGGCGATCCAGAGGGAGTTGATCATGGTGTGCTTCCTTCCTTGGGCGATGCGGGCGTGGGTGGTGCCGCGTCAACCGTTCATGCCCAGCAGCTGGCTGGCGGTCTTGTCATTGGTCTCGGCGGTCTGCAGCAGGCGCATCTGCTGCTCGAACTGGCGCGATGCGGCGATCATCCCGACCATGCTCTCGACCGGGTTCACGTTGGAGCCTTCGACGGCCCCCGCGAGCATGCGGGCGTTGGCATCGTTCGCGATGGGATCGCCGGACGTGGTGCGAAACAGGCCGTCATCGCCGCGCTTGAGCGGGTCTTCCAGCGTGGGCGTGGCGAGCTTGAGCCGGCCGATGGCCTGCGCGGGCTGGCCCGCGGCCTTGGCGGTGACCGTGCCGTCCGAGCCCAGCGTGACCTCGGCGCCCGGCGGGACGTCAATGGGCGCTCCGCCATCGGAGAGCACCGGCAGCCCGGTGGGCGTGAGCAGCTGGCCCGTGGCCGACAGCTCGAAGGTGCCCGCGCGGGTGTAGGCCTCGGTGCCGTCCAGGCCCTGCACGGCAAACCAGGCGTTGCCCGCGGCCATGGCATCGAGATTGCGGCCGGTGCGCTGCACGGGCCCGGGCGTGTTCACATGGCCGGAGGTGGCTTCGAGCGCGAACACGCGGGTCTTGGAGCCGTCGCCCTGCAGCGGCACCGAGCGGAAGGTGGAAAGCTCCGCGCGAAACCCCTGGGTGGATGCGTTGGCGAGGTTGTTGGACAGCACGGCCTGCCGGTGGGCGGCGGCGTTCGCGCCCGTCATCGAGGTGTAGATGATGCGGTCCATGGTGCGATGCTCCTTTCAGTACCCTGCAGTGCTGCGTGCCGTGCGCAGCGTGTGCAACCGGCGCGGCCCAGGCGCGGGCAGCCGCGCAAGGGCCGCCCCGCCGCGCTGGCTGCGTCCCCCTTCCGGAGCGCACAGCGCGCCGAGAGAGGGGGAAGGCGCGAAGCGACTCAGGGGGTGTTTCATCTCAGGTTCACCAGGGTGGACATCACCTGGTCTTGCGTCTTGATCGTCTGGGCGTTGGCCTGGTAGGCACGCTGCGCGGTCATCATGTTCACGAGTTCGGCCGTGAGATCGACGTTGGAGTCTTCCAGGGCGCCCGAGCGCAGGGCGCCGAAGTTGCCGTCCGTCGCGGTGCCCACCACGGGCTGGCCGGATTCAAAGGTGGCCACCCAGTTGTTGCCGCCCACAGAGGCCAGGCCCTGCGTGTTGCGGAAGCTCGACAGCGCGAGCTGCCCTTCCGCGCGGGTCACGCCGTTGGAGTAACGGGTCATGATCATCCCGTTGTTCTCGATGTTGATGCCGGTGAGCTCGCCCGTCGTGTAGCCGTCCTGGCTCAGGTTCGAGACCGCGAACTTGCTGCCGCTCTGGGAGACCTTGTCCAGGCTCACGTCAACGGTGAACGTGGGCAGGTTGTTCGGGTTGGGCGGCGTCGGATTGACGGTGAGCGGCAGCGAAAAGCCCGTGGCGGGTGGCGTGGCGGTGGGGCCGGTGATGACGCCGTTGTTGTCGAACGTGATCTGGCCGATGGGGGTGGCCACCACGGGCGGGGTGGCCGTGGGATCGTCGAGCGCGTCGTACACGTCCCAGGTGTTGTCCGTCGCGGTCTTCTGGAAGTACAGGCTCACCGGCTTGGCCACGCCCTGGCTGTCGAACACGTTGATGGAGGTGCCATAGGTGGCGCGCGGCGTGGCCGGGATGGGTGGCGTGGCGGCGGGGTCGCCGGCCGCGTCGGTGGCGGTGGCGGGCAGGTTGAAGGCCGCGGTGATCTTCGTCGTCTGCTTGGCCGGGATCGGCTCGGAGGTGGGGAAGACCATGGGGATGGGGTCGGTGCCCGAGCGCAGGCCGGTCACGGGGTCCACGGGGTAGCCCATCACGTTCGCGTTGTCGTTCGTGATCATGTTGCCCTCCTTGTCCAGCTTGAAGTTGCCGGAGCGGGTGTAGGCGGGCGTGCCGTCGGGCAGGGTCAGCGTGAAGAAGCCATTGCCGTTGATGGCCACGTCCAGGCTGTTGCCCGTGATCGTGAGGTTGCCCTGGGTGAACTGCTGCGAGACGGCGCCGACTTCGACGCCGATGCCCGCGTTGGTGCCGCCGGCCGAGCCGATGGCGGAAGCGACCATTTCAGCGAATTCCGCCCGCGAGGCCTTGAACCCGACGGTGTTGGAGTTGGCAATGTTGTGTCCGATGACGTCGAGGTTCTTGCTGGCGGCATTCAAGCCCGAGAGGCCTTGCTGAAAACTCATGGTGTTCTCCTGATAGAGGCGAAGAAAGGGTTTGGGCCGGCGTTAGACCAGGGCCTTGATCTGGCTGTAGCTGATGGTCTTGCCGTTCGCGAGCGTCAGCTTGAGCTGGCCGTCCTCGGCGCCCGCGGCGGTGACCTTGGACAGGGACAGCGGCGTGCTCGACAGCTTGGCCGAGCCGTTGACGGCGCTGACGCGGAACTGCAGCGCATCGGTGGCGCCGGTGTATTTGCTGGCGTCCCACTCGAACGTGTGGCGGCCCGCGGCCTTGGCGCCCAGGTCGATGGTGTCCACCACCTGGCCGCCCGCGGTGGTGACCTCGATCTTCACGTTCGTGGCGGCCGAGGGCAGCTCGAAGCCGCCCTTGCCGACCTTGTCGGCCACGGCGACGCTCGAGCCTTCGGTCATCACGTTGCGGCCGATCAGCGCCGTGCCCTGCATCACCTGCAGCGAGTTGAACTGCTCGGACATGCTCTGCATGGTCTGGTTGAGCTGCTGGATGCCGGTCACCGTGTTGATCTGCGCGATCTGCGAGGTCATCTGCGCGTTGTCCAGCGGGTTCATCGGGTCCTGGTTGTTCAGTTGCGCGACGAGCAGCTTCAAGAACCGGTCCTGCGCGGCGGCGGGGTCGGTGGCGGCGTTGGCTTTCGTGCCGGTCGCATCCGTCAAGGAAGGGGCGTTGGTGGCGCTGAGGATCATGGTGGGGTCTCCCGGAAATTACTGGCCCATCTGCAGGGTCTTGAGAAGCAGCGACTTGGCCGTGTTCATGACCTCGACGTTGTTCTGGTACGAACGGGAGGCGGAAATCATGTTGACCATTTCCTCCACGGCGTTGACGTTGGAGTGCGTCACGTAGCCCTGCTCGTCGGCCGAGGGGTGGGCGGGGTCATGCACGCGGCGTCCGGGGGTGTTGCTTTCGCTGATGGCGCTCACCCGCACGCCGGCCGAGCTGTCGGCGCCCATCGGCGCGGTCTGGAACACCACCTGGCGCGCCTTGTACGCCTGGCCGTCGGGGCCGGCCACCGCATCCACGTTGGCCAGATTGCTGGCCACCACGTTGAGCCGCTGCGACTGCGCGCTGACGGCGCTGCCCGACACGCTGAAGATGGAGAACATGGACATGGGGTGACTCGCTTTCTGCGCTGCAATGCGGTGGGCTTTACTGGCCCTGGATCGCGCTGAGCATGGTTTTGGCGTTGCCGTTGATGAAGCGCAGCGTGGCTTCGTAGCGCACCGCGTTGTCGACAAAGTTCGCGCGCTCGCGGTCCAGGTCCACCGTGTTGTTGTCCAGGCTCGGCTGCGCCTGCACGGAATAGCCCAGCGCGCCGGGGGCGCCAGTGCCCGTGCTGGCCGCGGGCAGTGGAATGTGGCGGGGGTCTGTGGCGCCCTTGGCCCCCAGGTTGCCCGTGGTGCCCACGGAGCCTGCGGTGGCGAGGCGGGTTACGCCCGATCCGGACCCCGTGGCTTCGCGCATCGCGTCGCCAAAGCTGAAATCGCGTGCCACGTAGCCCGGGGTGTCGGCGTTGGCGATGTTGCTGGCGATGGCGCGCTGGCGCTCGGCACGCAGCGTCAGCGCGTTGCCGTGAAAGTCCAGCCGGTTGGTCATCTTGTCAAGCATGGTTGCCTCACACCCTGGGTTGCAATGGCGCCGGGCAGGGGGCTTTCCGGCGTGGCTTGATTATGGAAACCGTGGCTTTTTTCTAAAGCGCGAAGAACGAGGAAATGGGCGCGCAGTTTCGGGTTTTGCGCTGTGCCCGGCTGCCTATAGTTCCAGTCGTGAAATAGTCTTTGCCGCCCTGCGCGGGAAGACGCGCGACGCCCAGGAGGCCCCATGCCATCGATCTTTTCTTCCCGTTTCGTCCGAGCCTGCGCGCAGGCTGTGTCCTTGCGCGGGCAGGTGGCCGCGCACCGCGCCCTGGCGGGCGTGGCGCTGGCGGCCGCTGTGGCCGGCGGCAGCGGCGCCGCGTTCGCGCAGGCCGCCGCCGATCCCGCGGCCGACCTGGGGCCGCTGACCCAGCGCTGGCTGGACGATGCGATGTCGCGCAACCAGCCTGCGGGGCTCCCCTTGCGGATGGAAGTGAGCGTTGGCTCACTGGATTCCAGGCTGCGGCTGGCGCCGTGTGCGCGGGTTGAGCCCTATCTGCCGGCCGGCGCGCGGCTGTGGGGGCGTACGCGCCTAGGACTGCGCTGCGTGGAGGGGCAGACCGCATGGAACGTGTATCTTCCGGTGACCGTCAAGGCCTTTGGCCCCGCCTGGGTGCTGATCAACCCCGTGGCTCCTGGCGCCATCCTCACGGCCAACGATGCGACGCAGGCCGAGGTGGACTGGGCCGAGGAGTCGGCGGCCGTCATGGCCAATCCGGAGCTGTGGGTCGGGCAGGTGGCCGCCCGCCAGCTGGTTGCCGGGCAGACTTTGCGCCAGACCATGGTGCGGGCCCCGCATCTTTTCCGGGCAGGGGCCCAGGTCAAGGTGGTCGCGCAGGGGCCGGGCTATGCCGTGACATCGGCCGGCCAGGCAATGTCGGCAGGGGCAGCGGGGCAGATTGTTCGCATCCGCATGGATAATGGCCGCGTTGTCAGTGGAACTGTGAATGAGACTGGGACAGTGGTCGTGGCTCTTTGATGACGCTGTGGCGATAAATGGCTAAAGTCCGGGCCAAAAGGGTCGAAAACATTGCTACTGTGCCCCACATCAAGCGGGGTGGTGGAGAGAGCGATGAAGATTGGTCAAAAACCGGAACTCCCGGGCGCCTTGGCGCAGACGGGGCCTGCCAAGCAGGCCAAAAGTCCTGCCAGCGCTGCTGAAGGAGCCGCCAAGGACGCAGCGGCCGTGTCAACCGCCGGTGTGCCCGTCACGGTGTCCACCGCAGCCCGCGCACTGGACCAGACGGCCCGTTCCACGGGCGATTTCGATGCCGGCAAGGTCAAGGCCGTGCGCACGGCCATCGAAAAAGGCACGTTCTCGGTGGATGCCGAGGCCATTGCCGACAAGATGCTCACCAACGCCCAGGAAATCCTCTCCCGCTCCCGCGGCTGATCCCACAGCTCGCTTGGCAGTCAGATGCCATCCAGCGCACAATGGGCCATGTCGCTGGAAGAATCCCTCTCGGCTGTTGAACAGCTGATCGAAAAAGTCTCCGCCGCCCTTCTTGCGGCAGATCCCCCATCCCTTGAGAAAAACAGCATGGCCCTGCGGGATGCTGCGGCCCAGTTCGCGCGCGTCCTGGAGCAGGCGGCGGCCCGGGGCCTGCCTTTGCCCGCGCAGTTGCAAAAGAGGGTGGATGCCATCGGCGACATGCTCGCCAATCACCGCGAGGGCCTCGCCCGCCTGTCCGCCAACGCCGACCGCCAGGTTGCCAGCCTGCTGCCCCAGGCCGGTTCCCCCGCTACCTATGGCGACGGCCGCGGCGCCCAGCCCGGCAAGCCCGGCGTGGCACGGATCTACAAGTCGGCGGGCTGAGTCGAGTCGCAACTCAAAAAAGATAGCTGCCAGCGCTTGAGCTACCTGCATTTGAATGGCCAAACCGGCTTGATCCAACGCAAGTCAAGCGCAAGCAGCTATCCCATCGATAGCGAACCGGGGTCAGTACGCCGGAGTTCGGCCTTGCGCAATGGCCGTCGAAACGGTCGCAACCCAACCAGTGCCACCGGGGATCTGGCTTCGCCAGTCCAGGGGGGGCGTCCCCTTCAGGGGGAAGGCGCCGCAGGCGACTCAGGGGGAGCCATGGCCTCAGGGAGCCCTAATGCGCCCGCATCTTGGCACGCAAGCGGGCGATGGACTGGCTGTGCAGCTGGCACACCCGTGACTCGGTAACCCCCAGCACGGCCGCGATCTCCTTGAGATTCATGTCGTGCTCGTAGTACATGCCCATGATGTGCTGCTCGCGCTCGGGCAGGCTCTTGATGGCGTTGACCAGGGACATCTTGAGCCGCTGGTCGCGCAGCAATTCCATGGGGTCGGCATCGCCGTCGGCAACATGGCGGTCCAGGAAACCGTCGTCGTCCTCGTTGCCGTGTGTCATGTCTTCCAGATACACGAGTTGTGTGCCCCGCACCTTGCCCAGCAGGTTCTGGTAGTCCGCCAGGTTCATGCCCATTTCGCTGGCGATCTCGGATTCGAGCGGGCTGCGGCCGAGTTTCTGCTCCTGCCGTTGCACGGCGTGCTCGATGTCTTTCTGGCTCTTGCGCGAGCTGCGGGACATCCAGTCGCCCTCGCGCAACTCGTCGAGCATGGCGCCGCGGATGCGCTGGGTCGCGAAGGTCTCGAACTGCACGCCCTGGGCGGCTTCGTAGCGCGAGAGTGCTTCCGCCAGGCCCATCATGCCGACCTGGATCAAATCGTCCAGCTCCACGTTGGGCGGCAGCTTGGCGATCATGTGGTGCGCAATCCTTCGCACCAGCGGGACGTGCTGGCGGATCAGCGCATCACGATCGAGCTGGCCTTTGGCGGTGTACATCAGATCAGTGGCTCCGGACAAAATGCGCAGGCATGCCTGTCAAGTTGCTGGGTGGCAGCGCAGTCAGCGATTCACTGATAGTGCCCGCATTTTCCAGTAGTTGCAAGGCCAGGCGCTGGAGGTCCTGGGGGTTCTGCGTGGCGATGGTGGTCGTGCGCACCGGGCCACCCAGGTGGCGCTCCGCGCAGTCCTGCAGGGTCAGCAGCGCGTGCTGTGTCTTGCGCCGTTCGGCGGCGGTGTCGCCGCGCAGCAAGGCCGCCACCATGCAGGGCAGGGTCGTGTGCAGGGCGATCTGCTTGAGGCTCTTGTAGCTGGTCAGCACGCCGGCCGATCCGTCGCCCATCACCACCAGCGGTATGGTGGACGTGTGCGTCAGCAGCGGCCCGAGCGTGGCCGCAGGCGCGTGCAGCACGATCAACCCGTAGGTCCGGAAATAGGGCAGCAGGCTGGGCAGGGGGGCCGTTTCATTGCGGCTGGCTTCCCGGCTGATGCGCAGAAGGCCCTTCGCCGCCGGAATCACCGCCAGCGAGGAGGCCATGGCCCCCATGTTCAGGCTGACACCCTCGTTCCAGGGCGCCTGTTGCAGCAGGTGCAGCAGCCCTGGGCTGTCGTCCGTCTCCTGGGCGGTGCCATCGAGCACCACCACCGGGTAGCCCAGGCGCTGCAGGCTTGCGCAGATCTGCCACAGCGTCTCCAGCCCGGTGCCCGCGTTGTCCTGGCTGGCGACCGCCACCACCCGCAGTTCCGACTGCGGGGTGAAGCTGTGCAGGCCTGCCGCCTGGTGAAAGCCGATATCAAGCATCGACCAGCCCCCGTTCGTTCATGGTGTCAGGCGAATGCGAGAAGAAGAAGTTCAGGTCGGTTGCCTTGGGGTCGAAAGCCGACTTGGCGGGAGCGCGCATGGAGGTGCTGATGAGCTTGTGTGCATCGGCGCGCTCCCAGTCTTCCGGCACGCGCTGGCCGTTGGTCACGCCGCGCAGCACCATCTGGTGGCGGATCAGTGCGTCGATGGCCGGGCCGAGTTTCACGGCTTCGTCCACCTTGGATAGGATGGCCTGCTGGGAGCCTTCGGTCTTGAACGCCGTGAGCACATCGTCGAGCGTGTCGCCATGGCAGCCCGCGTTGAGCACCAGCAGGCGGTTCACATGGGGCAGGTCCAGCACGTCGAGCATGTCGCGCTTGCGCGGGTCGCGCGGGGCCACGCCCGTGGTGTCGATGAGCACCATCTTCTTGCCCGACAGCAGGCCCAGCAGGTCCTGCAGCGCGGCGCGGTCGTGGGCCAGGTGGGCGACGATGCCCAGCATGCGGCCGTAGGTGCGCAGCTGCTCGTGGGCTCCCACACGGTAGGTGTCCAGCGTGATCAGGCCCACGCTGCCGGGGCCGTGGATGCGCGCGCACATCGCGGCCAGCTTGGCGGTGGTGGTGGTCTTGCCCACGCCGGTGGAGCCCACCAGCGCGAAGATGCCGCCTTGTTCGTACAGCGGGGGTTCGGCCAGGTCGGTCCTGAGGTTGCGCTCCAGCACCTCCATGAGCCAGCGCACGGATTCGGCGGCCGACAGCTCCTCGGGCATGCGCTCCAGCACGGCACGGGCCAGGGAAGGGGAGTAGCCTGCGCGGATCATCTTGAGCATGAGGTTGGACTGGATGGGGTTCTGCCGCGCCTGCCCCAGCCACGCCAGGGTGTTGAAACGGTCCTCGATCAGTTCCTTCATCGCGTGCAGCTCGCTCATCACGCTCTGCTGGTTGGCGGCCGACTGCACGGCGCTGCTCACGGCGGGCTCCTGCCGGCGGCGTGGCGGCTCGGGCGGGATGTCCATGGGGATGGTGCGCAGCGGGTTGTGGCGCGCCACGGCAGGCGCGGGCATGCGTTCGCGCTCCGGTTCCTGGTCGCGGCTGCGCTCCGACAGGGTTTGCGGTTCGGCCGGGCCATTGAGCGCCTCGTGGCGGCGGCGCAGCATGCGCTCGCGCACATAGTCCTGGAACGACAGCGTGCTCATCGCCAGCTGCTCGGTGTCTTCCTCCACCGGGTTGCGGCCCAGGGTGCTGGCGGCGGCTGCTGCTGCCTGGCTTGCGCGCTGGGGCGCGCTGCGCGCCGGTGTGGGGGCCAGCAAGGGCGGGTTGGCGGACGGGCCCGCGCCACCACCGTCCAGCGCCGAGAGCGTGTCCTCGGCCGTGGCCACGACTTCGACGCCGTTGGCCGTGGGGCGGTTGGACAGGATCAATGTGCCGTCACCAAAGGCCATGCGCGCTTTGGCCAGAGCCTCCCGGGATGTGGGAGCGTGGAAGCGTTTGATGTTCATGCTGATGCACCTCTAAGGATCGGCCCAATGCGGATGGTGTGGGTCTCGGGGATTTCACTGTGGGCAAGCACCTGCAGCCGGGGCGCGACGCGGCGCACCAGGCGGGAGATGGCATTGCGGATCTGGTCTGGCACCAGCAGGCAGGCGGGCAGGCCCATCTCTTCCTGCTTGAGGGCCACCTCGGCGGCCTTTTGCGTGAGGATGTCGGCCACGCCAGGGTCCAGGGCGGGGCCGGCGGTGTTGCCCAGCGCCTGCACCAGCAGGCGTTCGAGGCCTGGTTCGATGGCGATGACGTTGAGTTCGCGGGTGGGGCCGTAGATCTGTTGCACGATGGCGGGCGACAGCGCGATGCGCACGCGGCGGGCCAGCTCGACCGGGTCGGAGATGCCGCCGGCAAACTCGGCCAGCGTTTCGATGATGGTGCGGATATCGCGGATGTGCACAGACTCTTCCAGCAGCAGCTGGAGGACTTTCTGGAACGTTGCGATGGAGACCATTTTCGGGACCACTTCTTCGATGAGCTTGGGAGCCAGCTTGGCCACGTGCTCCACGAGTTGCTGCGTTTCCGTGCGACTGAGGAGCTTGGCGGCTTGCACTTGCATCAAGTGTGACAAATGGGTGGCCATCACGGTTTCGGAATCAACGACCGTAAAACCCGCCATTTGTGCGGCTTCCTTCTGGCGGTCGTCGATCCAGTGTGCTGGGAGGCCGAACGCGGGGTCGGTGGTGGGGGTGCCGATCAGGGGCGTGGTGATGCCGCCCGGGTTGATGGCCAGGAACATGCCGGGGAAGGCCTCGCCTTCGCCGACCACCACGCCACGCAGCGTGATGCGGTAGCCGCTGGGCTTCAATTCGAGGTTGTCGCGCACGTGCACGGCGGGCGGCAGAAAGCCGACTTCCTGCGCAAACTTGCGGCGCACGCCCTTGATGCGCGTGAGCAGGTCGCCCTGGCGGCTCTTGTCCACCAGGCTGATCAGGCGGTAGCCCAGCTCCAGGCCCAGCAGGTCCACGGGCTGCAGGTCGTCCCAGGTGGCTTCGCCGTCGCTCACGGGGGCGGGCGGGGCCTCGACTTCGGGCGGCACCTTCTGCCGTTCATGCAGCACCCAGGCGCCATAGGCGAGCAGGCCACCCATGGTCAGAAACACCACGTGGGGCATGCCCGGAATCAGGCCCAGCAGCAGCAGGATGCCGGCGGTCACGCCCAGCACGCGGGGCGACATGAAGAGCTGCTGCACGATCTGGCGGCCCATGTCGTGGTCCTTGCCCACGCGCGAGATCACCATGGCCGCAGCCACCGAGATCAGCAGGCCGGGAATCTGCGCCACCAGCGCATCACCAATGGCCAGCAGGATGTAGCTGTCGGCCGCCTGCTTGGCCGACAGGTCGTGCTGCAAGACCCCGATGGCGAAGCCGCCGATGATGTTGATCAGCAGAATCAGGATGCCAGCGACCGCATCGCCGCGCACGAACTTGGAGGCACCGTCCATGGACCCGAAGAAGTTCGCTTCTTCCGCCACTTCGGCGCGGCGGCGCTTGGCTTCCTTCTCGTCGATCAGGCCGGCGTTCAGGTCGGCATCCACCGCCATCTGTTTGCCGGGCATGGCGTCCAGCGTGAAGCGGGCCGACACTTCGGCAATGCGCTCGGCGCCTTTGGTGATCACCACGAAGTTGATCACCACCAGGATCGCGAACACGATCAGCCCGACGGCAAAGTTGCCACCGATCAGGAAGTGGCCGAAGGCCTCGATCACCGCGCCGGCGGCGCCCGGACCCGTGTGGCCTTCCAGCAGCACCACGCGGGTGGAGGCCACGTTCAGCGACAGGCGCATGAGGGTGGTCAGCAGCAGCACCGAGGGAAAGGCCGCGAAATCCAGGGGGCGCAGCATGTAGGCCGCCACCATCATCACCATCAGGGCCACGGCGATGTTCAGCGTGAAGAACGCGTCGAGCAGCCACGGCGGGATTGGCAGCACCATGAGCGCCAGGATGGCCACCACGAGCAACGGGGCTGACAGCCCCTGGAGGGCGTTGGCATTGCTGCCCGCCCATTGCTGCAAAGATTTCACGGAGGTGTTCATGCGGCGGCACCTTGCACGGGCGTGCGGTTCAGCGGATCGAGTTCAGGGGGCACAAACGGCTCCACCAGGCTGTCGGGCATGCGGCCTTCGCCGCGCAGGGCGGCCTTGAGGCGGTAGACGTAGGCCAGCACCTGGGCCACGGCGGTGTAGAGCGTGGCGGGAATGGCCTGGTCCAGCTCGGCATGGGCATACAGGGCGCGGGCCAGCATGGGCGACTGCAGCACGGGCACGTTGTGCTCCTTGGCCACGTCGCGGATCTTGAGCGCGATGAGGTCGGTGCCGCGCGAGATGACCTGCGGCGCGCTCATGGTCTTCTCGTCGTACTTGAGCGCCACGGCGTAGTGGGTGGGGTTCATGACCACGAAGTCGGCCTTGGGAACGGCGCCCACGCTGGCACGGTCGGCGATCTCGCGCTGCTTCTGGCGGATGCGACCCTTGGTGTGGGGGTTGCCGTCGGATTCCTTGTGCTCCTGCTTGATTTCCTCGTGCGACATCTTCAGGCGCGCCTTGAAGAAGTAGGCCTGCAGGGGCACGTCCACCAGCGCGGCCAGGAACACCACCAGGAGCAGCAGGCTCATGCCGGACGTGAGCCAGTCGGCCAGCTGGCGGATGGCCATGGGGGAGGGCTGCAGCACCAGCATGGCCACGGTGTCGATGCTGCTGCCCATGAACTTCCAGGCCACGTAGCTCAGGATCGCGGTCATCAGCACCATCTTGGCCACGTTGGCCATCTGCTGCTTGGAAAACAGGTTGGCGAGCCCCGAGATCGGATTGAGCCGGTTGAACTGGGGCGAAATGGGCTTGAGGCTCAGAATCCAGCCGCCGGCACCGATGGCGCTGATCAGGGCCGCGGCGCCGGTGAGGATGGCGAACACCGCGCTGGCCACCAGGCCCACGACCACCATGTCCTGCAGGCGCTTGAGCATGGTGCCGGGCGCCATGACGGTGGTGGCGTCAAACGCGAGCTGCTGGCTCATCGCCCGCTGCATGTGGTCCATCAGCTGGGGGGCCAGAATGAGCAGGCAGGCCGCGCCCGCGCCCAGGATCGCCAGGTGGGAAAGATCGCGCGAGCGTGCTCCCTGGCCGTCTTCGCGCGCTTTCTGCAGCTTGCGCTCTGACGCGGGTAGGCTTTTTTCTTGGCTGGATTCCATGGTGGCATGACGGCTCGTGTCATGCCATTGTCGTGAGCGACCCGGAAATCTAAAGGCCGATAAGGAGGCTGCAGCCCCCTCTTTTCAGAGACGTAACAGGCGCCGGCGTGGCGCCTGCGGCCGCCGCAGGGCCGCGGGCGGCGTTGCGTGGCCGCAGCCTCAGAAGCCGAGGCTGGCCAGCAGGTCGTCCACCTGGGACTGGTCGGTCACCACGTCGGGAGTGTGCTCGGGGTCCACCACGGGGCCCTGCAGGTGCTGGGTGCGGGGTGGTTCGGCCACGGCGGCCACCTGTGCATTGGGGGGGGCGGTCTGGATCAGCAGCTGCACCAGCTGGTCCTCGATGGTGGCGGCGAGGTTGACCACCCGGGCGATCACCTGCCCGGTCAGGTCGTGGAAGTCCTGCGCCATCATGATTTCGGTGAGGTGCGTGTCGGCTTCCTTCGTCACCCGCTCGACATCGGTGAGGAAATTCATGATTTCCCCCTTGGCCACGGCCGCCACCGGGTCCTTGACCAGGGACGTCACCACACGGCGCGTCTCGGCGGCGATGTAGTCGTGCTGCGCCTTGGCCTGCTCGACGCGGTTGAGCACTTTCTCGGCGGCTTCCCCGGTCAGCCGGGCGATGTACGACAGGCGGCTCTGGGCGTCGGGCAGCTCGCCCATGGAGCCGCGCAGCTTGTCGGCGTAGCCCAGCTCGTTGAGCGAGTCGTGCAGCTGGCGTGTCAGCAGGCCGATCTTGTGGTGTACATCCGCAGGCGGCTGGCTGTTGTCCGGTATGTCGTCCATGGTGTCATAGCCCCATCTTTTTCAGGATCAAGGTCACTTTCTCTTCGAGTGTTGCCTTGGTGAAGGGTTTGACGATGTAGCCGGCGGCCCCGCCCTGCGCGGCGGCCACGATGTCTTCCTTGCGGGCTTCCGCGGTGACCATCAGGACGGGCAGGTGCTTGAGCTTGTCGTCCTTCTTGATTTCCGCCAGCAGCTGGAAGCCGTTCATGTTGGGCATGTTGATGTCGGTCACCACGAAGTCGAACTTGCTGTTGCGCAGCTTGTTCAGGGCGGCCACGCCATCTTCGGCCTCGTCGGCATCGGCAAAGCCGCTTTCCTTGAGCAGATTGCGCACGATGCGCCGCATGGTGGAGAAGTCGTCAACGATCAAAAAACGAAGGGCTGTGGTCACGTGGGACCCTTTCGGTCGGAAATGGCTGTAAGTATTGTCATGGGTGGCAGGGTTGGTGACAAGTCGTAACGTTTACCTGCCGAGGGGGGGATTTTCCCGCTTTTCATTCAACAGTTCTGTCGAAGTGATTTCGGGAATCCCCTTGCCCATGAGTCGTTCTTCGGCCTCCCGGGTCAGCACCGTGATGGTGATGCGCCGGTTGGCGGGTGCGCGCGGGTTCTTTGGCTCCAGCAGATCGCTGGCCGCCAGGCCCACCACACGTCCCAGTTTAGCGTCTGGCATGCCGGCCGAGACAAGCTCCCGGCGCGAGGCGTTGGCGCGGTCGGCCGACAGCTCCCAGTTGCTGTAGCCCCGGTCGCTGTTGCCGTAGGGCACGGCATCGGTATGCCCGGCCAGGCTGATGCGGTTTTCCACCCCGCCGAGGGCAGCGCCAATCTCGCGCAGGATGTCGCGCATGTAGGGTTTCACCAACGCGCTGCCGCTGTCGAACATGGGGCGGTTCTGGTCGTCGATGATCTGGATCTGCAACCCGTCGGGCGTGATGTCGATGCGGATCTGCGACTTGTATTCATTCAGGCGCGGGTTTTCCGTGATGAGCGCATCGATCTTGGCTTCCAGCGCCTTGATGCGGTCCAGGTCCTGCTTGGCCTGCTCGGCCCGGGCTGCGTCGATGCTCATGCGGCGCTGCTTGGCGGCCTCCACGTCGGAGCGCCGCACCTGGCCGTGCACCTTGGACAGGTCGTTCCCCCCGCCGGGAATCACGCTGGAACTGTTGCCGGCACCGTCGCCGCCGGTCATGGCCACCTTGAGCGGCGACGCGAAATAGGCTGCAATCCCCTGCAGTTCGCCCTTGGCGGTGGAACCCAGCAGCCACATCAGCAGGAAGAACGCCATCATCGCCGTCACGAAGTCGGCATACGCGATCTTCCAGGCGCCGCCATGCACCGCATGGCCGCCTTTCTTGATGCGCTTGATGATGATGGGCTGGAGCTTCTTTTCTGCCATGGTCAGCTATCCCGTCGGCTCCCCATGGCGCCGCGCACCACCCGCAGCCTTTGATGCCGGCGTGTCCCAAGCCAGGGCAGCAAGCCAAGGTTCGCCCCGCAGCGCCGCGAGCGCGGAGGGAAGGCGCGTGGCGCACCAGGGCGGTGTCTCATTTCTTCCCCTTCACATGCCCCTCCAGCTCGGTGAAGCTGGGGCGGACGCTGGAGAAAAGCACCTTGCGGCCAAACTCGATGGCCGTGGCGGGGTTGTAGCCCTGCATGCTGGCCAGCAGGGTGGACTTGATGCACTGCAGCTCCTTGGCGGCATCTTCGGTCTTTTGCTCGACCAGGCCGCCCAGGGGCTCGACCACGCCGTAGGCCAGCAAGATCCCGAGGAACGTGCCCACCAGCGCCGAGCCGATCATGCCGCCCAGCACCGAGGGCGGCTGGCCCACCGAGCCCATGGTGTTCACCACGCCCAGCACGGCGGCCACGATCCCGAACGCGGGCAGGGCGCCGGCCAGGCGCGCCAGCGCGGCCACGGGCGCGTGGGCCTCCTGGTGGTGGGTGTCGATCTCGCTGTCCATCAACGCCTCGATCTCGTGCGAGTTGAGGTTGCCCGACACCATCATGCGCAGGTAGTCGGTGGTGAACTCGATCACGTGGTGGTCGCTGCCCACCGTGGGGTATTTCTTGAAGATCTCGGATTCGTGGGGTGCTTCCACATCCTTTTCGATGGCCATCAGCCCCTCCTTACGGGCCTTCTGCAGGATGTCATAGAGCATCGCCATGAGCTCCATGTAGCGCGCCTTGGTGTACTTGGATCCCTTGAGCGCCATCGGGATGGCCGCCATGGTGGCCTTGATCACCTTGGGCTGGTTGTTCACCACGAAGGCGCCCAGCGCGCCCCCCAGGATGGTGATGATCTCGAAGGGCAGGGCCTTCAGGATCACGCTGATATTTCCCCCGTGCACGATGTACACGCCGAAGATGCAGCCGAGGCAAACGACGTAACCGATGATGACAAACATGCTTTGTGCGTGATGAGTTGCGGCGAGCGGGCAAACGATGCGGCGGATTCAGGGGGGGGCAGACAACGCGGGCGCTGTGTTCTCAAATGTATCGGATTGCAGGGGCCAGACCAACGAACGGGTTGCCTGGGACGACCTGGCGGCCGGCGTGCCGCGCAATGACGTTAGCACAAGACGGCGCAAAAAAAGAGGCCAAATTGGCCTCTAGTGGTTGTATGGTAAGCGGTAGATGCTCCTGTTTTTGAGACTTTTCGCCCACCCAGGCCTGCGTGCCACCACTACTTGAGCAAGGCCAGCACTCCCTGCGGAATCTGGTTGGCCTGGGCCACCATGGCCGTGCCAGCCTGCTGCAGGATCTGGGCGCGCGACAGGTTGGCGGTTTCTGCGGCAAAGTCGGCGTCCTGGATGCGGCCACGCGAGGCAGACATGTTTTCCGAGGACAGCTGCAGGTTCGAGATGGTGGTCTCGAATCGCGCCTGCAAGGCACCAAAGCTCGCACGCTGGCCGTTCACTGCCGCCAGGGCCGAATCGATGATCTTCAGGGCCTTGGTCGAGCCGTCGACGGTGGACACGTCGATGACGTTGACGGCGTTCAACGTGGATGCCGTCGCCGTGACCGGGGGCGTGCCCGTCAGATTGGTAATGGCGAAGCCCTTGTCCGAGCTCATCTCCAGGTACCCGGTGGCCGTCGCAAAGCCGCCGGCGGGCGCAGCGGCGACACCCGCGACAAAGGTGGGGGTGCCGGTGGAGGCCGACGTCGCGGCATCGTAGGCGCCCACGGCAATGGTGTTGCCCGCCAGGGAGTTGTTCTGAATCTGGATGTTGGCACCCGACTCATTGATGAGCACTATGCCGTCGCCGGCGTCGTTGAGTTTGGCGGTGATGCCGGTTTGCGACGACACGTCGTTGAAACCCTTGATGGCTTCCGCCAGCCCGCCCGCGGTCGCGCCGGCGGCGGATACGCTGAAAGTCACGTTGGCGGCGGTCGCGTTGTCTCCCTTCATCGCCAGAGAATAGGAGCCGCCAGCCACGAAGGTGGTCAGGTTGACCTGGTTGCGTGCAGACGCGGAGACACCGGTGGATTCGGAGAGCGCGTTGATTTTGGCGGCCGCGGTGGCCATCGTGTCGGTGGCGGTGAGCGTGACCGTCTTGGTTTGCAGCCCGGCGATGTCGAACGTGCCGGTCAGCGCCGTGGGGGCCGCCGCCGCCGTCACCACCACGGGCGCCGACTGCTTGAGCTGTGCTCCGTACGTCGTCGTGCGGAAGTTGCCGGTGGTCGCCGTGATGGTCTGGTTGGCGTTGGCGCCCACCTGGAAGGTGGCGGAGCCGAACGAGCCGTCCAGCAGCTTCTGGCCGTTGAACTCGGTGGTGACGGAAATACGGTCCAGCTCGGACAGCAGCTGGCCGACTTCGGCCTGAATGGCCTTGCGGTCGCCGGCGGAGTTGGAGGCATTGGCGGATTGCACGGACAATTCGCGCACACGCTGCAGAATGTTGCTGGCGCCCGCCAGGGCGCCTTCAGCGACCTGGGCCAGGGAAATACCATCGTTGGCATTGCGCACCGCCTGGTTCAGGCCCCGGATCTGGGTGGTGAAGCGCTCGGAAATGGCCAGGCCGGCGGCGTCGTCCTTGGCGCTGTTGATGCGCAGGCCCGACGACAGGCGCTGGATGGAGGTGCTGAGCGATGCCTGGCTCATGCCCAGATTGCGCTGGGCGGTCAGGGAGCTGACGTTGGTATTGATAGTGGCTGCCATGGATATGCTCCTTAAAGGCTTGAAAAACCAAATCTGCGCCGGTAGAAGCCCCACCGTCCGGCAGACAAGACGGGAACGATGGGTGAATTGTGAAAGTCGAGCGCGGTGCGCAGTGGTGCGATAAAGCGCACAAAAACCCTGCAACTTGTGCGTTTCGCCCTAAAGTTTTCGCCGCAGCTTCCGAAAACATTTGCAACGGGACGTAAATGCCCGCCGTTCTACAGAAGGCCATGCTGGCGCTGTGAACCGTATGGCCGGGTGCCTTGCCTGGCACTAGGTTGGCGGCAACGCCATGTTCAGTCAGTTCTTTTCAGGAGATTTGCAAATGGCAGCTACCATCAACACCAACGTCAGTTCCTTGACCGCCCAGCGCAATCTGGGTATGAGCCAACTGTCGCTCAACACCTCCATCCAGCGCCTGTCGTCGGGCCTGCGCATCAACAGCGCCAAGGACGACGCCGCCGGCCTGGCCATTTCCGAGCGTTTCACCTCGCAGATCCGCGGCCTGAACCAGGCAGTGCGCAATGCCAACGACGGCATTTCGCTGGCGCAAACCGCTGAAGGCGCGCTCAAGGCCTCTGGCGACATCCTGCAACGTGTGCGTGAACTGTCCGTGCAGTCCGCCAATGCCACCAACTCCGCCGGCGACCGCAAGGCCATCCAGGCTGAAGTCGGTCAGCTGCTGTCCGAACTGGACCGCATCTCCACCACGACCGAATTCAATGGCCAGAAGCTGCTGGACGGCTCGTTCGGCTCCGCCACCTTCCAGGTGGGCGCCAACGCCAACCAGACCATCACGGCGACCACCGGCAACTTCCGCACGACGACCTATGGTGCGCAGCTGAAGGCCTCGGCCAGCGTTCCTGCGGCTGCCGCCGCTCCCGCCGCCGCCGCCGCGACCGTTATCGTGAACGGCCTACAAAGCAAGACGGTGAACGTCGACGCTGCCGACACGGCTTCGAAAATTGCCGCAGCGGTCAACGCAGCGGCCGAAACCACCGGCGTGACGGCTTCGGCTCGCAATCTGTCCGAGTTCAAGATCACCACGGCAGGTGCCGTGTCCCTGGCGATCAAGGGCGACAACACCACGACCGCCGCCAACATCACCTTCAGCGCGACCTCGGCAACCGACTTGGGCGAAGCCGTCAAGGCATTCAATGACGTGGCATCGCAGACCGGCATCACCGCCAAGCTCAACAGCGCCGGCGATGGCATCCTGCTGACCAATGATGCGGGCTCGGACATCAATATCGTCAACAACTCGACGGTGGCCGTGACCACCCTGGCATCGCAAAACGCGACGGCCGCTACGCTGACCTTCTCTGCCGCGCAGTCCATGGCAGTCGCTGGCGGCACGGCCAACTCCCGTGGCACGGTGGAGTTCAGCTCCGACAAGGGCTTCTCTCTGGGCGGCACCTCCGCGTACGTGGCAGCCGGTGCTTCGACCCTGAATTCCGTCAACACCATCGACGTGTCGACTGTCGACGGTTCGACCAAGGCCCTGAAGATCATCGATTCGGCCCTGTCCGCCGTCAACGGCCAGCGCGCCAGCTTCGGTGCCCTGCAGTCGCGCTTCGAGACCACGGTGAACAACCTGCAAAGCACGTCCGAAAACATGTCTGCCTCGCGTGGCCGCATCCAGGACGCCGACTTTGCCGCAGAAACCGCCAACCTGTCGCGCGCCCAGATCCTGCAGCAGGCTGGCACGGCCATGGTGGCCCAGGCCAACCAGCTGCCACAAGGTGTTCTGGCCCTGCTGCGCTGATCATCTTTGGCAGAGGGTTGAACAGGCGGGGCGGGTTTGTGGAACAAGCCCGCTCCTCACAAGGCGGAGGCGACCTGGTCGCCGCCGCTTTCCGCTTTTTGCCAATCGGGCTGCAACGCGGTAGATTGGTGGCTTTCTTGGGTGCTTATCGGCTGGATGCAACAAGCCAAAGGCCTGGATAATTTCTGGCGATTCAACCCGACACGGATTCAGGAGGTGGGATATGGCTAGCTTTTCATCGATAGGCATCGGCCTGGGCGGCAACGTGGACGTCAATGGGCTGATCAAGGCTTCGGTCGACGCCGTGAAGATCCCCATCACCAAGACCAACGGCCTGAACCAGCAGGCGGCCATCACGAATGCGAAGGTGTCTGCCTTCGGCCAGTTCAAATCCCTGGTCTCCACGCTGGCTGATGCCGCCAGCAAGCTCGCCAGCGTCACGGGCTGGAACGGGGTGAGCGCGACCTCCGCCAAGCCGGAAGCCGTGTCGGTCTCCGCCGTGGGCGGCGCCGCGGCGACGTCATTCAATGTGCAGGTGCAGAACCTGGCCAAGGCGCAGTCCTCCATCTCCGTGGCGTTGTCGCCCGTCAAGCAGGCCGTCGGGGCGGGCACGCTGACCTTTGAAACGGGCAAGTGGTCCGGCGAGCCCAAGGTCTTCACGATGGGCAGCGCGGGCGCGGTCAATGTGGAAGTCAGCGCCACGGATACGCTGGCGGACGTCGCCAGCAAGATCAATGGCTCGAAGGCCGGCGTGACGGCCACCGTGCTGAGCGATGCCTCCGGCGAGCGCCTGATGCTGCGCAGCAAGACAACGGGCGAGGATGCCGGCTACCGGATGAGCGCGGCGGACGCCGACGGCAACCTGGCGGACGGTGCGGGCTTGTCGCGGCTCGTGGTGGGCGGCGTGACGGAGTATGCGGCGAACGCGAACGCGACCGTCAACGGCGTTGCCGTCACTTCGGCAACGAATGCCTTTGCCGATACCGTGTCGGGCGTGACGTTCACGGCGCTGCAGGTCACCACGGGCGACGTGGCGGTGACGGTGGCCAAGGACAACTCTGCCGTGAAGAAGAACATCGAGGCCTTCGTGAGCGCATACAACGCCATCAATCAGGCGTTGAATGAGGTCACCAAGTACGACCAGGGCACCAAAACGGCGGGGTTGCTGCAGGGGGATAGCGCGGCGGTGACCTTGCAAAACACCTTGCGCATGGCGCTGCAGTCCGTGAACAGCTCGGGCGCGCTGCGCAATCTGTCTGCCGTGGGAGTGGTCTCGGAGGGCGGGCTCGGCAACGTGGCGCCCACCGGCAACCTGACGCTCGACGCGACCAAGTTCAACAAGGCCATGGAAAACGCCGACGACGTCAAGGCTTTCTTCCGGGGGCCGGAGGGCGGCAGCGTGGAGGACGGGTTCGCCGGAAAATTCAAGGCGGTCACGACCAAGCTGCTCGCAAACGACGGGTTCTTCGCCAGCAAGGCAAAAATCTACGAGCAATCCCTCAAGCTCAATGCCAAGGACGTGGAGACGATCAACGATCGTGCGGACCGCCTGGAAAAGAGCCTGACGGCGCGCTACACCGCCCTTGATACAAAGATGTCGAGCCTGAATGCGCTCAATGCGTATATCTCGCAGCAGGTGACCACCTGGAATAAATCCTCGGGCTGACCGCTTCAGTTTTTCTGGCTGTAGCCGATAACTAAAGTAATACATCGCAAGGATTGCCAGCATGTTCAGCGCCTATAGCCCCCGTGCAGCCAACGCTTATCAGCGTATCAATGTAGAAACCAGCATGCACACGATGGACCAGCACCAGCTGGTCAGCCTGCTGTATGAAGGTGTCCTGAACTCCATCGCCACGGCGCGGGGTGCCATGGCGCGCGGCGACGTGCTGGGCAAGGTCAACAATATCTCCAAGGCCGTCCGCATCATTGAAGAGGGGCTGAGCACGGCGCTCGACAAGGTGGATGGCGGGGAGCTGGCCCAGAACCTGGGAGCCTTGTATGACTACTGCCTGCACCGCCTGATCCTGGCGAATGCCCGCAACGACGATGCCATGATGCAGGAGGTCATGCGCCTGATCGAGCCGGTGGCGCAGGGCTGGAGCCAGATCAAGCAATCGGGCGCCGTCGCGGAGGCCGCCACCCCGGGGCAGCCAGCACTGGTGGAGGCCTGAACCATGTCCCACATGCTGATTGACTACTACAAGGCGATCGAAGACAGCAGCGCCAAGATGCTGGAGGCCGCCAGGCTCAAGGACTGGGATGGCGTGGTGCGCTATGAAGGAGCCTGTGCCGTGCTGATCGAGCAACTGCGCTTCAAGTCGCAGGAACACGAACTGCTGCCAGAGCACCGGCGCGAAAAGACCCGCATCATGCAGCGCATCCTGCGCAACGATGCCCAGATCCGTTGCCTGGCCGAGCCCTGGCTGGCGCAGTTCGAACACCTGTTCGAAGGCCAGCCGCAGATGATGCATTGAGGCATGCGCCAAGCCCCAGACAAAGCCGACCCCGCGAGGTCGGTTTTTTCATGGATGAAATACGGCGCTACCGCTTGTCCATCAGGCGCAAGCAGCTATTAAGTTGAGAGCAGCTGATTCCTGACGCTTGTCACGAAGCTGCCACGGCCAGCGATGCGTCGCGGAGCTCCCTGTGCTGAGAGTGTGGCGTGTCTTTTACGGAATAAAAAGTGCCTGTAGCGCTTATCCATAAAGCGCAAGCAGCTACAAAATCAGGAGTAAGCGCAGACCTGCGCTGCCAGATACCGGCGCGCCCCCCGCGAGGGATGCCCAGCAAGGGCCGCCCCGCAGCGAGGGCATCGTCCCCTTGCCCACAGCGCGCAGCGCTGTGAGAGCGAGGGGAAGGCGCGCAGCGCCTCAGGGGAGTGCCCCTGCTATACCTGCATGTTCATGATGTCGGTATAGGCCTGCACCATCCGGTTGCGCACGTGCAGCGTGGCCTGGAAGCCGATCTGGGCCTTCTGGATCGCCACCATGGTTTCCTCGAGGCTGACGGAGGGGTTCTCCATCTGGACTTCCGTCTGCAGGTCGCTGGCACGGTTCTGGGCCGCACTGACCGACTGGAGCGCGCCTTTGAGCGCCCCTGAAAAACCCACTTCATTGGCGTCGTTTTGCGGCGCCGCAGCACGGCGCGCCACGCCAGCGCCCGTGAGCGGGGCGGTAGAGCTTGAGATGCGAAGGTCCATGGCGGTGTCCGTGGGAATGGGGGTATGCTGCGTATCCTAGCCATCGCGCCCCCGCCCATCGCTCTGAATTGATGGCCAAACGCGCGGCTTATCCAGCGAACATTTTGAGGGCGTGGCCGAATAATCGACCCCACGCTTTGGTCCTTGTCGGGCCTGCCCTACTGGAAAGCAAGATGTCTGCAGTTGCTGAAGTTCCTCTCACTCCCCCTGCCGGCCCGAACTGGCTGCAGCGGCTGTCTGCCCTGGACAGGGCGCAGCGCATGCGGCTGGGCGTGGGTGCGGCACTCCTGGTGGCGGCGGCCATTGCGGCCATCGTGCTGGGGCGCCAGCCCGACTACCGGGTGCTGTTCGCCAACCTGAACGACAAGGATGGCGGTGCCATCGTCGCCCAGCTGTCGCAGATGAACGTGCCCTACAAGCATGCCGACGGCGGTGGTGCGATCCTGATCCCCGCGGACCGCGTGCATGACGTGCGCCTGCGCCTGGCCACCCAGGGCCTGCCCAAGGGTTCCGTGGCGGGCTTCGAGCTGATGGAGTCCAGCAAATTCGGAATGACGCAGTTTCAGGAACGCCTGAACTTCCAGCGGGGCCTGGAGGGTGAA
The DNA here is from genome assembly GCF_059415205.1 of Acidovorax sp. GW821-FHT10E03. NCBI lineage: Bacteria > Pseudomonadati > Pseudomonadota > Betaproteobacteria > Burkholderiales > Comamonadaceae > Acidovorax > Acidovorax sp. GW821-FHT10E03. Next base: position 293,184 of record NZ_JBWKMU010000009.1, read on the forward strand.
CTCACCCGCTCCATCCAGGCGCTGTCGTCCGTGCAGGGCGCGCGCGTGCACCTGGCGCTTCCCAACCAGAATGGCTTTTTCCGGGAGCAGCAAAAACCCTCGGCCTCCGTGCTGGTGAGCCTGCATCCTGGCCGCGTGCTCGACCGTGCCCAGCTGGCGGGCATCGTGCACCTGGTCGCCTCCAGCGTGCCGGAACTGGCGCCCTCCGCCGTGAGCGTGCTGGACGACACGGGCAAGCTGCTGTCCCAATCGCCCGATGGCGCCGCCGGAACCGGGGTCGACGCGCAGCAACTGCTGTATGTGCAGCAGATCGAGCAGCAGTACACCCGCCGGATCCTGGACATCCTGGAACCCGTGGTGGGCCGCAACAACGTCAAGGCGCAGGTGACGGCCGAGGTGGACTTCACCCAGACCGAATCCACGTCCGAGCAGCACCGCCCCAACCTCGCCACCGATGCCAGCGCCATCCGCAGCCAGCAGATCGTGGAAAGCTCCGGTCCGCAGGGCAATCCGCTGCCCACGGGCGTGCCTGGCGCCACGACCAACCAGCCTCCCGCGGCTGCTGCGGCGCCCATCAACGGCGCCAATCCGGCACCCACGGCGGCGGGCCAGCAGGCCCAGGGTGCGCAGGCAGCGGCGAGCAAGCGCGAATCCATCACCAATTACGAAGTGGACAAGACCGTGCGCGTGACGCGTGGCGGCAGCGGCGCCCTCAAGCGGGTGAGTGCGGCGGTGGTCGTGAACTACCAGTCCGCCGAGGACAAGGGCAAGACGGTATCCAAGGCGCTCACGCCAGAGCAGCTCGAGCAGATGACCGCCCTGGTGCGCGAAACCATTGGCTTCAACCGGGATCGTGGCGACTCGGTCAACCTCATGAACACCCCGTTCCAGGTGGACGCGACGCCTGCCAACGACGTTCCGCTGTGGAAACAGCCTGAAGTGATCGAACTGGCCAAGACCTTCGCCTGGCCAGTGGGTGCGGTTCTGTTCGCGGCCCTGGTGCTGCTGGGCCTGGTGCGGCCGGCGCTCAAGGGCGGCGCCGCTGCCAAGCCCCGCGCCATCCCGGTGGCCGGCGGCCAGCTCGACGCCGTGGAGTCCGAAACACCCGAGCGCCCCGCGCTGCCTGCGCCCGCCGCGAAGAACGAAGTGCTTCCCGCCACGCCGGAGCAGCTGCGCCTGGAAGAGGCGCGGGTGCTGGCCAAGGAGAACCCTGTGGCCGTGGCCAATATCCTGAAGACCTGGCTCAACGGCGAGCCAGTCTGACCGCCGACATCACGGACGACGACCACCATGGACGACCAAGGACTCAACGACGCAGCCATCATGCTGATGTCCCTCGGCGAGGAAGAGGCGGCCGAAGTGTTCAAGCATTTCTCGCCCAAGGAAGTGCAGAAGCTCGGCGAAACCATTGCGCGCATGCGCTCGGTGTCGCGCGACAAGGTGGACGAGGTCATCAACAAGTTCTCCAACGCGGCGGCGGCGCAGAGCCTTCTGGTGTCGGATACCGGCAACTACGTGCGCGCCGTGCTGCGGCGTGCGCTGGGGGATGACAAGGCCGGGCTGCTCATCGACCGCATCCTGCAGGGGGGCGACGTCTCGGGCATCGAAAGCCTGAAGTGGATGGACCCGCTGTCCGTGGCCGAGTTGCTGCGCAACGAACATCCCCAGATCGTCGCGGCCATCCTGGTGCACCTGGACAGCGACCAGGCATCGGGCATCCTGATGCACCTCACGGACCGCCAGCGCAGTGAAATTCTGTTGCGCGTGGCCACGCTCGAAGGCATACAGCCGACGGCGCTCAAGGACCTCAACGAGGTGCTGTTCAAGGTGCTGGCCGGCGGCGACAAGATCCGCAAGAGCTCGCTCGGCGGCGTCAAGGCAGCGGCCGAGATCATCAACCTGCTGGGCGGCAACATGGATGCCGTGGTGCTGGAGTCCATCCGCGGCTACGACCCCGACCTGGCCCAGAAGATCATGGACAAGATGTTCGTGTTCGAGGACGTGCTCAAGCTCGACGACAAGGCGATCCAGACCGTGCTCAAGGAAGTGGCTTCCGAAACGCTCATCGTTGCGCTCAAGGGAGCGGTGCCGGAGTTGCGCGAGAAGTTCCTCTCGAACATGTCCTCGCGTGCTTCCGAAGCGCTGCGGGAAGACCTCGAATCGCGCGGCCCGATGCGGCTGTCCGAAGTCGAGGCCCAGCAGAAGGAAATTCTCAAGACCGTGCGTCGCCTGTCCGACGAGGGTCAGATCGTGATTGGATCCGGCGGTGATGATGCCTTCGTCTAGCCAGCGTTCGTACTCGCGCTTCATCCCCAGCGAGGAAGTCGGCGATTTCACACAGTGGAAGTTTGGCGCCGTGGATGGCTCCGACCTCGTCGAGCCAGAACCAGAGCCCGTGGCCGAGATTCCGGTCGAAATAGACGAGGCCGCGCAGCAGGCGCTGGTCCAGCAGGCGTGTGACGACGCGTATGCCGAGGGCTTTGCCCAGGGCCAGGCCCAAACGGCACTGGAGTGGCAGCGCCGCATGGATGACTACATCGCGCAGCAAGGGAACGAAGCCGCCCTGCGCCTTCAGGGTGTGATGCAGACGCTGGACGCGAGCCTGATCGACATGCAGCAGCAGATGGCCCAGCAGCTGCTGGAACTGGCGTGCGACATCGCACGCCAGGTGGTGCGCCAGGAGCTGTCCGTCAACCCCAATGCCCTGCAGCCCGTGGTGCGGGAGGCCGTGGGCATGCTGGTGACCGAAGGCCGGCCCGCGATGGTCCGGTTGAACCCCGCCGACATGGAGGCGATGGCCCAGCCCCTGCGCGAGGAGATGGATGCGCCGGGGGTGCAGTGGATGGCCGATGCCGCAGTACCGCCAGGCGGCTGTCTGGTCGAGTCTGCGGGCACCGTGGTGGATGGCAGCCTGGACAAGCGCTGGCAGCGCGCCATCGCGGCGCTGGGCCTCCAGTCGCCCTGGCAGGAGGAGGGCGGCGATGAGCGTTGAGGCCCCCGCCGCCTGGACACGCCTCATCGAGGATGCGCGCGAGCGTGTTGCCGAGGGCGCTCCGCTGGAAACACGCGGCACCCTGACGCGGCTGACAGGCCTGGTGCTGGAGGCGGTGGGCATCCGCGTGCCGGTGGGCTCGCAGTGCATGGTCCAGATGCCGGGCCATGCCCCGGTGCTGGCCGAGGTGGTGGGGTTCTCCGCCGATCGCGCGTTTCTGATGCCGGCGGGAGACATCCACGGGCTGTCCAGCGGCGCGAGCGTGGTGCCGGCGGCACCCTACATTCCCATGCCGCGACTGGGCGAGCCCGCGCGGGCCATCCAGCGCGCCGGTGTGCTGCGCTTGCCCATGGGCGAGGGCCTGCTCGGACGGGTGGTGGACGCGCAGGGCCTGCCGCTGGACCATGGCGGGCCGGTGCAGGACGTGGTGTCCGAGCCCATGGGGCGCCGCCAGATCAATGCCATGGACCGCGATCCCGTGCGCGAATCGCTGGACACCGGCGTGCGCGCCATCAACGCCCTGCTCACGGTGGGGCGCGGCCAGCGCCTGGGCCTGTTCGCAGGCTCTGGGGTGGGCAAGAGCGTCCTGCTGGGCATGATGGCCCGCTACACCCGCGCCGACGTGATCGTGGTGGGGCTGATTGGCGAGCGGGGGCGCGAAGTCAAGGAATTCGTCGAGGACATCCTGGGCGAAGACGGCCGCGCGCGCTCGGTCGTGGTGGCCGCTCCGGCGGACGCACCCCCCCTGCTGCGCATGCAGGGCGCGGCCTATGCCACGGCCGTGGCCGAGCATTTCCGCGACAAGGGAAAGCATGTGCTGCTGCTCATGGATTCATTGACCCGCTATGCGATGGCCCAGCGCGAAATCGCGCTGGCCATTGGCGAACCCCCTGCCACCAAGGGCTATCCGCCCTCCTGTTTCGCCAAGCTCCCTCAACTCGTGGAGCGCAGCGGCAACGGACTGCATGGCGTCGGGTCCATCACGGCCTTCTATACAGTGCTCTCGGAAGGGGATGACCAGCAGGACCCCATCGCCGACGCGGCGCGCGCCATCCTGGATGGCCACATCGTGCTCTCGCGCGCGCTGGCCGAGACGGGCCATTTCCCCGCCATCGACATCGAGCAATCCGCGTCGCGCGTGATGCACAACGTGGTGTCGCGCGGGCATTTCGACTTGGCGCGGCGCTTTCGGGCGGTGTATTCGCGCTACCAGAAAAGCCGCGATCTGGTGCAGGTGGGCGCCTATATGAGCGGCTCCGATCCGGCGCTGGACGAGGCCATCCGCCTGCAGCCGCAGATGGCGGGGTTCCTGCAGCAGGACATGTTCGAGGCGGCCTCCATGGACCAGAGCGTCGCGGGCATGGCGGCGGTGCTGGACCACTGAACACAGAGGGTCGCCAGCCATGTCCAGCCTCAATTCCCTGTCCGTCGCCGTCGAGGTGGCGTCCCGCAAGCGGGACGACGCGCGCAAGGTGCTGCAGGACACGCAGGCAGCGCAGCAGGCGGCACGCGCCCAGCTCGACCAGCTCGAAGACTATGCCCGTGAAACGCAAGCGCGGTGGGGCATGAAGGCCGACACCACGATGAAGCCCGAGGTGATGTACCACCACTACCAGTTCATGGACCGTTTGGGACATGCGGCGGGTGTCCAGACCGGGGTGGTGGGTGACCATGCCAACCGGGTGGAGGCGGCCCGGCGCAGCCTGCTGGAGGCGGAACTGCGGCTGGCCAGCCTGCGCAAGGTCATGGAGAAGCGGCGCCACGACCTGGAGCGGACTGAAATGCGAAGAGATCAGAAACAAACCGATGAACGGGCTGCCCTGCAGTACCGAAGTGCGATGCAAGGCTCTGCGGGCCGGGAGTAGTGACAATGGAACAAGCAAGAATTTCTTCTCCCCAGGGCACCCAGCCGGCCCACGCCGCGCGGACCCGGTCCACGGCGCAGGCGCCGGACGACGCCCACAGTGCCGCCCCCAGCGGCTTTCTGGCCCTGCTGGCAGCGCTCGGGGATGCTGCTGCCCCGGGGGACGCCGGGCCGCTGGACCTGCCGTCCGCCGGCGCGGCGCCGGCCGATGGGTTGCCCGCCGATGCCGCGAAGGATGCCCTGGATGCTTCGGCTCTGGCGGCATGGCAGGGATTGCTGGCGTCCGACGCCGCTGTGCGGGGCGATGCCGCCGGGGCGGCGGCGGGGCAGGGCACCGGCCTTCGCATTGCAGTGCAAGATGGAACGGCGGCAGGCTCGGGGATGCCCGGCGCGGGCGCCCAGGCAGGGGCGAACCCGTTGGCGGCTGGTGTGCCGGGCGTGGACGGCCTGCCACAGGGCATGGTGGCCGAAACGGCCATGCTCGACGCTTCCGCGGACCTCAAGGGCGGGGCACCACAGGCCGGTGCCGCAGCGTTCGGCCGGGCTTTCTCGCGCATGCAAACTGCATTGGCCCAAAGGGCGGATTCCGCAGAAATGTCCCTGGGCCGGGCCCGGGCGGGCGATGTGGCGCTGCCGACGCAAGGGCACCACATGGCGGCCGTGGCGACGGTGCAGGCCGCCAGCGAGCGCATGGCGGCGGGCCTGCCGGTTGCGGGCGCCGCCGATCGGAGCGCGGCTGCCGGGGCCGGCGACCTGGTGGCCAACGGCGCAGCGATGGCGGGCGACCTGCTGGCGGCTGCAGCGCCCGCACGGGGTGGGGAGGCCGCCGGCAATGGCGGCCGCCCTGGCGAAGGGCGGGGGGATGCCGGCGCATGGTTCGACAATGGCGGGGGCGTGGCGCCCGTGGAGCCAGGAGCGGCCGTCGATGGCGCCGCGGCGTTTGGCGATCCTGCCCAGGCCGGCATGGAGGACCAGGTCGCCGAGCAGGTGACGTACTGGATCAACCAGAAGACTCAGAATGCGGAGCTGACGCTCAACCGCGACGGGCAGCCCGTCGAGGTGTCGGTGTCGCTGTCGGGCAATGAGGCCCATGTGACTTTCCGCAGCGACCAGCCGCAGACCCGCGACATGCTGGATCGGAGCATGGCGCAATTGAGCGAGTTGCTGCGCAGCGAGGGGCTGGTGCTCTCGGGCATGTCGGTCGGCACGTCGGCCGGACAACGTGAAAATGCGGCCGACCCCGAACGGCAGGGCCGCCGCGATGGGTCACGCCAGGCGCAGGTGGTGGCCGCCACGCCGGTGGGCATGGCCTCGCCGCTGCGCGGCGGTGGCGGCGCGCCAGACCGTGCCGTGGACATCTTTGTGTGAGTCCGCATGGCGGCGGGAACCTTCGGCCCGCCCCGCATGCGCCGCGCCGTGGGCGCATTGCCGGGTCACGGCTCCTGGCGGGTGACCTGCAATCGGGATAGCGCTGCGAATGCCATGGTTTTGGGCTTTTATTCTGGCTATTATTGGTCGCAGCATCGCCCAATAATGGGCCATCCGGTCTTGTCCGCCCATTGATTGCGTGGGTACGGCCCGTCTCCCACCAAGGAATCTGCATCGTGTCAGCCAATACCCCCGCAGCGGCTCCGGCCAAAAGCAAGAAGATGCTCATCATCATCATCGGCGTTGTGGCGGTGCTGGTGATTGGCGGCGGGGTGGCGGCCTGGCTGATTTCCAGCCGCTCCCACGCCGAAGACGAGGAAGGGGCTGCGCCGGCCCGCAAGGAGGCCCCCAAGGTGGCTCCCACCTTCCTGCCCATGGAGAACATGGTGGTGAACCTGGCGGACCCCGGCGGCGACCGGTTTGCACAGATCGGCATCACCCTGGAGCTGGAAGATGCCAAGACGGCGGAACAGGTGAAGCTGTACCTGCCCACCATCCGCAGTGGCATCCTGATGCTGATTTCCCAGCGGACCTCCGCCGAATTGCTGCAAAGGGAAGGCAAGGAAAAACTGGCCTCCGATATCCTGCGCGAAGTCTCGCGTCCCCTGGGCTATCCGGTTGCCACAGAACGCGACCGCGCGCGTGCCGCGGCGGCCGACAAGGACGGCGACGAAGATGAACGCCCCGCGCGCCGGCGCACGGAGCGCAACCCGGTGCACCGGGTGCTTTTCTCCAGCTTCATCATCCAGTGACCCGGGCAAGGACCAGTCATGAGTGATTCATTTCTTTCGCAGGAAGAGGTCGATGCCCTTCTCGAAGGGGTTACTGGCGAGAGCCAGAAATCGGTCGAGGAAGTGGCGGAGGCGGGTTCCGTACGCAACTACGACATTTCCAGCCAGGAGCGCATCGTCCGTGGACGGATGCCGACGATGGAAATCGTCAATGAGCGGTTCGCGCGCAACTTCCGCATCGGCCTGTTCAATTTCATCCGCCGCAGCCCCGAGATCTCGGTGGGCACCGTGTCCGTGCAGCGCTACAGCGCCTTCCTGCGGGAGCTTGCGGTCCCCACGAATTTCAACATCGTGGCCATCCGTCCGCTGCGCGGCAGCGGGCTGATCGTGTGCGAACCCTCGCTCGTGTTCGGCATCATCGACACGCTGTACGGCGGCGTGGGCAAGTTCCAGACTCGGATCGAGGGGCGGGACTTCTCGCCCACGGAGCAGCGGGTCATCAACCGCCTGGTGGATGTGATCTGCGCCGAATACAAGAAGGCGTGGCAGGGGATCTACCCCCTGGAGCTCGAATACCAGCGCTCGGAAATGCAGCCGCAGTTCGCCAACATCGCCACGCCCAGTGAAATCGTCGTGTCCACGGCCTTTCAGCTGGAAATCGGCGACCTTTCGGGGGCGATCCATATCTGCATGCCCTACGCGACGCTGGAGCCCATCCGCGACGTGCTGTATTCGTCCACACAGGGCGATTCCATCGAGGTGGATCGCCGCTGGGTGCGCGTGCTGACCCGGGAAATCCAGGCCGCCGAAGTGACGCTGGTGGCTGAACTGGCCCGCGCCGATGCCACGGTGGAGCAATTGCTGGCCATGAAGCCTGGCGATTTCATCGAGCTCGACCGCGAGCCCCGCATCCGCGCGTCGATCGGGGGCGTGCCTATTTTTGAATGCCAGTACGGAACGCACAATTCCAAGTACGCCATTCGTATCGAAGAATGCCTGCGCAATGCCGACATGAGCTGGCTGGGAGAAAAAGATGTCAACTGAAGAAGATAACAAGGACGGCGCGGCGGATGACCCCTTTGCGGGTTGGGCCGAGGCGCTCGAGGAGCAAAAACGGACCGAGGACAAGCCCGGCGATGCCGAGCAGGGCGGCCCCCTCTCCGGCGACCCCGTGCGCCCTTTCTCTGGCGGCGGGGATGGCACGGTCAACGACATCAACATGGTGCTGGACATTCCGGTCCAGCTGTCGGTGGAGCTCGGGCGCACCAAGGTGCCGATCAAGTACATCCTTCAGCTGGCCCAAGGCTCGGTGGTGGAGCTCGACGCGCTCGCGGGCGAGCCCATGGACGTCCTGGTGAATGGCTATCTCATCGCGCAGGGCGAGGTCGTCGTGGTCAATGACAAGTTCGGTATCCGCCTCACGGACGTGGTGACCCCTTCCGAGCGCCTTCGGCGGGTCAGCCGTGGATAGTGGCAGCATGACCCAGACGCTGGTGGTGGTCGTCCTTTTCGTGGGCGCCATGGCGTTGCTGCCCTGGCTGGTCCGCCGGCTGCAGCAGCGCCACGCCACCGCCGGCCTGGGGGCTGGAGCGGCTTCCCGCGTGCTCTCCGCCGTGGCCGTGGGTCCCCAGCAGCGCGTGGTCACCGTGGAGGTGGGGCCGGAACACGCGCGGACCTGGCTGGTTCTTGGCGTGACCGCGCAGCAGGTGAGCTGCCTGCACGTGCTGCCGGCCGTTGCCGCCAGCACGCCTTCCGCGGCGCCCAAGGCGGAACCATCTTTCGCGCACGCGGTTGCGTCGGCCGTCAACGCGCCTGGAAGTCCTTCCCATGGCTGAGGCGTCACGGGTGCGTCATGTGCTGCTGCTGGCTGCGGTGGCCGCCCTGGGCGCCATGGTGCATGGCACGGCCGCCGCGCAGGCCTCCGCGGGCGCGCTGCCATTGGTGGTGGGCAGCGGCCCTTCGGGCAACAGCTATTCGGTGCCCATCCAGACCCTGCTGTTCTTCACGGCCCTGTCCTTCCTGCCGGCGGTGCTGCTCATGATGACGGGCTTCACGCGCATCGTGATCGTTTTGTCTCTCCTGCGCCAGGCGCTGGGTACCCAGTCGGCACCGCCCAACCAGGTCATCATCGGACTGTCGCTGTTTCTCACCTTCTTCGTGATGGGCCCCACCCTGGACCGGGTGTACCAGGACGCCTATGTGCCTTACACCAACAACACCATCAGCTTCGAACAGGCCCTGGTCAAGGCCGAGGCGCCGATGCGCAGCTTCATGCTCAAGCAGACCCGGCAATCCGATTTCGCCCTCTTTTCCCGGCTGGCGCGCCTGGATGCGAGCGTGACGGCGGAAACCGCGCCGCTGCGGGTGCTGGTGCCAGCCTTTGTCACCAGCGAACTGAAATCGGCATTTCAGATCGGCTTCATGATCTTCATCCCGTTTCTGGTGATCGACATGGTGGTGTCGAGCATCCTCATGTCCTTGGGCATGATGATGCTGTCTCCGGTGCTGGTGGCACTGCCGTTCAAGCTCATGCTGTTTGTGCTGGCGGACGGCTGGAATTTGCTGATCGGCTCGCTGGCTGCCAGTTTTGTTCCCTGAAGGAGTGGGCGATGACTTCGCAAATGGTGCTGACCATCGGGCGCGACGCCTTGACGCTGCTGCTGATGATTTCGATGCCGGTGCTCGGTGCCGTGATGGCGGTGGGTCTGATCGTGAGCATTTTCCAGGCGGTCACGCAGATCCATGAGGCGACACTGGCCTTTGTTCCCAAGCTGATCGCCGCGATGGTGGTTTTTGCGATCGCAGGGCCCTGGATGCTCAGTACCCTGGTGGACTTTATCCGCCGGACGATCGAGTCCATTCCGTCGATGATCGGCTAGTGCGGGGCACGGCCTTGCGCTTCGCGCCGCACCCTTTGTTCGCCAGCCCCATTTCTTGCTGCCCATCGGGGATCGCGTGATCACTTTCTCCGAAGCCCAGCTGATGGCCTGGCTGTCTCCCATCCTGTGGCCATTCTTGCGCGTGCTCGCCGTCTTCTCGGTCGCGCCAGTGTTTTCCATGCGGACGATACCCATGCGCGTCAAGATCGGACTGGCGTTCCTGGTGGCGCTGTGCGCCCAGGGCGTGCTGGTGAATCAACCGGTCATCAGCGTCAACGGGCGCGAGGCATTCGGAGCCGTGGCCCAGCAAGTGGCCGTGGGGCTTGCGATCGGGTTTTCCGTCCGGCTGGTGTTTGCGGCCGTGGAGCTGGCGGGCGAAATCATCGGGTTGCAGATGGGGTTGAATTTCGCATCATTTTTCGACCCCTCTTCGAATGCGCAGATCAGTGCGGTAGCCCGCTTTTTTGGACACATGTCCATGCTGCTCTTTGTGGTGATCAATGGCCATCTGCTGATCTTGATGGCCGTGGTGAAGAGTTTTGACCGCTTTCCGGTCGATGGCAACTTCCTGCAGGCCCTTGGGCAGATGCGCATTTACGAGCTGGGTTCGTCCCTGTTTTCCAGTGCGCTGTGGATCGCGCTGCCCATGATCGCGCTCCTGCTGTTCGTCAACTTGACGCTGGGCATCATTTCGCGGGTGGCGCCGCAGATGAACATCTATGCCGTGGGATTCCCGGTGACGTTGACCGTGGGCATGCTGGGCATCGTGGCCACGCTCCCGCTGCTGGAGCAACCGGTGCTGGCGCTGATGCAGCAGGCGGTCGATCTCTTTGCCACGCAGCGATAGTGGGGAAAGAGGGGGGTGTGCAGGCCGTCTCAGACCAGCTGGTTGCGGATGGCGTAGACGGTGAGTTCCGCGTTGTTCGAGAGCTTCAGCTTCTCCAGCACGCGCGAACGGTACACGCTCACGGTCTTGGGGCTGAGCATCAACTCCTCGGCGATGTCCGACAGCCTGCGGCCGGAGGCAATCTTGACCAGTGTCTGCAGCTCCCGCTCGGACAGCGCCGCATGCGGCGCCTCCGGCGTGGGCTGTGCCAGGCTGTCCGCCAGCATCTGGGCAACCTCTGCCGTGAGGTACTTGCGCCCCTGCATGACGGTGCGCACGGCCGCAATCAATTCGACCGGATCCCCTGCCTTGTTGGCGTATCCCTGGGCGCCGGCCTTCAGGCAGCGCAGGGCGTACTGGTCTTCCGGGTACATGGACACCACCAGCACCTTGATGGCGGAGTGCGTCTCGCGCAGGCTGGCCAGCACCTCAAGGCCGCTGCGCCCCGGCATGTTCAGGTCCAGCAGCAGCACATCGCAGGCTGCCGAGCGCAGCACCTCGCGCAGCTCGGAATATCCCCCGGCCTCTCCAGTCACCTGGATATCGGGGGCGTCGGCCAGCGTGTCGCGTATTCCGCGCCGCAGAACGGCATGGTCATCGCACAGGACCACATGAATCACTGCACATCTCCTGGGGCTGGTGATGGGTGCGATGTTAGCGGTATGGAAAGGATCACGGAGGTGCCCTGGCCGGGCCGGCTGCTGATATCCAGCCACCCCCCGACAGTCCGGGCGCGTTCATGCAGGCCCTTGAGCCCGAAGGCCTTGGGCTTGTCGAGCATTTGCGGATCGATGCCCCGGCCATCGTCGGTGACCTCCAGCGTCAGGACGCCCTCCTTGTCGGAGAGATCGATACGCACAGTGCCTGGATGGGCATGTTTGGAAATATTGGTCAGCGCTTCCTGCGCGGTGCGGTAGGCCGCCAGCTGGATATCCGGCGGAGCGTGGATGGTCTCGCTGCTGGTCACGACCGGAGCCGGTATGCCCGAGCGGCGCTCGAAGCCGGCGGCAAGCCACTGAACGGCTGCCACCAGCCCCTGTTCGAGGATCGGCGGGCGCAGGTTCATCATGATCCGCTGGCTCGCCTCGATGGCGTGCTGCAGCATCTCGGCCGCCGACGCCGCGTGTTCCTGCATCGCCGGGGCCGTGCTGTGGCGTCCGATCCATGCCACATCGAACCTCACGGCCGTCAATGCGCCGCCGATGTCGTCATGAATTTCTCGGGCGATGGATGCGCGTTCCTGCTCGATCGATGTTTGCAGGTGTTCTGTCAGTTCCGCCAGCCGGCGTTCGGACGCCTCCAGCTGCGCCACGGCCTGTTCGCGCGCCTTGCGGGCGTCGTGGACCTCCAGAGCGCGTGCGATCACATGGGGCAGGCGCTGCAGGTCGTCCTTGAGCAGGTAGTCTGCGATGCCCAGGCGGATGGCGTCCACGGCGGCTGCCTCGCCGATGGCGCCGGACAGCAGCACAAAAGGGGGGTGCTGCGGCTTTTGCGCCACATGCGTCCATGCGTCCAGCGCGGTAAAGCCTGGCAGGCGGTAATCTGCCAGGATGATGTCAAAAGCCTGGGTATCGGTCAGCCGCTGGAAGTCGGCAAGCGAGTCGACCTGATGGAGATGGCAATGGAGCCCGGACCGCCGCAGGGTCAAGGCGGTCAGCTCATGGTCCGCCAGTGAATCTTCAAGATGCAGGATGCTGAGGGTCTGGTCTGGTGCTATGGTGACCATAGGAGCGCTATCATAGGATACAAATTGGAACAAACAAGGGTGTTTGTCCGATTGGGATGGTTTCAGCGTCAGCGTCCAATGGATGCCGACACCATGGTGCGCATGCCTTTGCTTTGGGCTTTTGTGCAGATATCGTAGTCCTGGGATTTTTGCGTGCTTTGCTGCTGCGTGCTGCGATGGAGAAACGATGCAATCTACGCTAACAACGTCTGGAGGACCTGCTGTCCAGGTTCCCGTCATGGTGGCGGCAGAGCTGCAGGATTCGTTGCTGGTCGTGATGCATGACCTGCATCGCCTGGAAGGCCTGCTCAGCCATGCCACCGACAACCTGCTGGAACGTTTTGGAGAGGCCAATGCCGTGCTGACGGACGCGGCTGTGGCCGATTCTCCGGAGCTGGTGGCCGCTCGGGCCGCGCTGCGCAGCGCCGTGACCGAATTGCAGTTCCAGGATATGGCGTCCCAGTTGATCTGGCACACGACCAAGGTGCTTCAAGGATGCGCTTTCCGCTTGGCCTCCGAGGCCATGGGCAATGAAGATGGTGAAGAAGCAGCGCCATTTGCAGAGATGGCGCCGGACCGGCCCAACCCCGTCACGCAAAGCGAGATGGATGCCGGTTCCGTGGACCTGTTCTGATCTTCACGTCACTGGTTAACCTATATATTCAAGTCAGTTGGAGCCTTACATGCAATCGATCCTAGCCGTAGATGATTCACCGTCCATGCGGAAAATGGTGTCGTTCACTCTCACGGGTGCCGGCTACCACGTTGTGGAGGCGGTGGATGGGCAGGATGCCCTTGAGAAGGCTGAGAGCCATGACATTGATCTGGTCCTGGCCGACCAGAACATGCCGCGCCTGGACGGTATCGGATTGACGCGCAAACTGCGCGAGAACCCCAAATTCAAGACCATCCCGATCCTGATCCTCACCACCGAGTCGAGCGATCAGATGAAGCAGGCCGGGCGCACGGCCGGGGCGACGGGCTGGCTGGTCAAGCCTTTTGATCCCAATCGCCTGATCGAAGTCATCCAGAAAGTGATCCGCTGAGCCGGATTGGATTGGCCCGGACCACCAAGTACACAGGAGCCCACGATGGCGGAAACCTACCAAGAAGGATCGGGAGCAGGCGCTGACTTCGACCTGAGCCAGTTCTATCAGATCTTTTTCGAGGAAGCGGGCGAAAACCTGGACCAGATGGAGCAGATGCTCCTGGATCTGGATCTGAGCAGCGCCAATGATGAAGAGCTCAACGGCATCTTCCGGTGCGCCCATTCCATCAAGGGTGGCTCGGCCACCTTTGGTTTTTCGGACGTGGCGGAGCTGACGCACCAGATGGAGTCCTTGCTGGACCGGTTGCGCCGCCATGAGCTGCAACCCGTTCCCCAGATGGTGGACGTGCTGCTGGAGTCCGCCGATGCATCCCGCAGCTTGCTGGCCCGCCATCAGGCCGGAGGCCAGGGAGAGGCTGTCTCCACCACGTCGCTGGTGCGCCGCATCAGTGAGCTTGCTGCGGGGCTCGTCCCCAGTGACGCGCCCGCCGTGGCACCACCGCCACCTGCGCCAGCCCCGCAGGTAGCGGCTCCCGCGCCCAAGGCGGTGACGCCCGCAGTCGCCGGACAGGCGCGTGCACTGGAAATCCAGATCGGCCCGCTGGAGCGGCCGCAGCAGGCCGATGCCATCAAGGAACTGTTCCGGGATATTCCCGGGCTCGGTGCCATCCGGGACATGGAAAGCACCCAGCCCAACACGCGGCTGTTCGCGGTGGAGACCACCTCCACCAACGATGATCTGCTCGACCTGTTCGCCTTCCATGTGTCCAAGGAGCAGGTCCTCATCCGTGAGGCCGCTGCAGCAGCGGCTGCAGCCCCGGAGGACGCGGACGACGATGTCGTGGTCGCCGCGGATGCCGCCGGAGGCGAGGCGTACGGCTTCTTCAGCGATGCGCCGGGTGCTCCCGGTACCGATGCGCCCCGAGCGGCAGCGCAGGCCCCCGCACAAGCGCCCAAGGCTGCGGCCCCCAAGGCTGCGGAGCCCAAGGTCGCCATGCAGGCGCAGATGGAGTCCACGACGATTCGCGTGGACGTGAAAAAGGTCGACCAGCTCATCAACCTGGTGGGTGAACTTGTGATCACCCAGGCGATGCTCGCGCAGAACAGCCGGGGGCTGGATGCAGGCGCCTACCAGCAGCTGCTGGCGGGCCTGGCCGACCTGGATCGCAACACGCGCGACCTGCAGGAATCGGTCATGTCGATCCGCATGATTCCGATGTCCATCGTCTTCAGCCGCTTCCCCCGCATGCTGCGGGACTTGGCGAACAAGCTGGGCAAGAAGGTCGAACTGGTGACGCTGGGCGAGGCCACCGAACTGGACAAGGGGCTGGTCGAGAAGATCACCGATCCGCTGACACACCTGGTGCGCAACAGCTGCGACCACGGGATCGAGATGCCGGCGGACCGCTTGGCCAAGGGCAAGTCGGAACACGGGACCATCACGCTGTCGGCCTCGCACCAGGGCGGATCGATCGTGATCGAGGTGCGCGACGATGGCCGTGGCCTCTCGCGCGAGAAGATCCTCAGCAAGGCGCAGGAGCGCGGCATCGAAGTGTCCGAGCAGATGAGCGATGCGGAGGTCTGGCAACTGATCTTTGCACCAGGCTTTTCCACCGCCGACGAGGTGACCGACGTGTCCGGGCGCGGCGTGGGCATGGACGTTGTCAAGCGCAATATCGCGGCGCTCAACGGGTCGGTGGAGATTGACTCGGCCGAGGGTTACGGAATGAAGGTTTCCGTGCGCCTGCCGTTGACGCTGGCCATCATGGATGGCATGTCCGTGGGCGTGAGCGACGAGGTCTACATCCTGCCGCTGTCTTCCGTCGTGGAGTCTTTCCAGGTCAACGCGGACGATGTGAGCACCGTGGCACAGGGATCGCAACTGGTGAAGGTGCGCGACGAATACATGCCGGTGATCGCGCTGGAAAAGATCTTCCAGGTGCCGCGTTTTGACCCCAACAAGTCCAGCAACATCATGGTGGTCGTGGAGGCGGATGGCAGCCGTGTTGCGCTGCTGGTGGATGAGCTGCTGGGCCAGCACCAGGTCGTGGTCAAGAACCTGGAATCGAACTACCGCAAGGTCCCCAACGTGTCGGGCGCCACCATTCTGGGCGACGGCACGGTGGCGCTCATCCTGGATACGGGCGGGCTGGTGCGGCGGGCGCGCCACTAGATTTGAGCAGCCGTGCCCGAAGGGCAGGGCGCTGTCACGAAAGGAGAATTCACCATGAGTGTGATGGGTAAAACCGCAGAGGCGGTGCCAACGGGCACCCGCGAATATCTGACGTTCCGCCTCGACCAGGAAGAGTACGGCATCGATATCCTGAAGGTGCAGGAGATCCGTGGCTATGAGCCACCGACACGGATTGCGAACGCCCCCAGTTTCATCAAGGGCGTCGTGAACCTGCGTGGCACGATCGTGCCCATTGTCGACATGCGCCTCAAGTTCAACTGCGCGCAGGCGGACTACAACAGCTTCACGGTGGTCATCATCTTGAACCTCCGCAACCGGGTGGTCGGAATCGTGGTGGACTCCGTCAGCGATGTGATGGAACTGACGCCCGAGAGCATTCGCTCTGCACCGGATATTGAAAGCGCCATCGACAACAGCTGCATCCTCGGGCTCGGGTCGGTGGGTGAGCGCATGCTGATTCTGCTGGACATCGAGAAACTCATGTCCGGCGTGGACATGGGGCTGGTGACCGCCAACGAATAGGGCGAATAGGGCGCAACCGTCACACCAGTGGTGGATCCAGCACCTGCCAGCAGATGGCAGGTGTGGCTAGCAGGTCTCTTGGAGCGAACAGGATTTCCCGTCGGACGATCAATATGGCCCAACCCACCAGTGCATTCCCCACGGCCCGGCCCACCACCGCCAGGGTGGATCCGGCCTATGCCGCCGCGGCTGCCCCCTCGGGGCCGCTGGCCCAGGGGCGCGAGTTTGTCTGGACCAATGCGGATTTCGCGCGGGTGCAGGCGCTGATCTATCAGCGCGCGGGCATCAGCTTGCACGACGGCAAGCACGCCATGGTGTACAGCCGCCTTTCGCGCCGTTTGCGTGACACGGGGCACAACAGTTTTCACGACTATCTCGGATGGCTTGAGACGCATGACGGCCCGGAGTGGCAGGAGTTCATCAATGCGCTCACCACCAACCTCACGGCCTTCTTCCGCGAACAGCACCATTTCGAGATCTTCGCCTCGCATCTGCGCAGCAAGCCATCGACTGGCTGGCGGGTCTGGTGCAATGCCGCCTCTACCGGAGAAGAACCCTATTCCATCGTGATGACGGCGTTCGAGGCGCTGGGGGCCAACGCGTCTTTCAAGCTGACCGCCAGCGACATCGATTCCCGCGTGCTGGCGACGGCAGCGCAGGGGGTGTACCGCCTCGACAGCCTCAAAGGCCTGAGCCCGGAGCGCCTGCAGAAGTTCTTTCTGCGGGGCAAGGGGGCCAATCTGGGCATGGTGCGGGCCAAGCCGGAACTGCGGCGTGCCATTGATTTCATGAGTGTGAACCTCATCCGGGACGACTGGCCGTTCAAAGAGCCCTTCGATGTGGTTTTTTGCCGCAACGTGATGATCTACTTTGATGCACCCACGCAGCGGCGGGTGCTGGAGAGGATCCACAGGGTCCTCAAGCCCGGCGGCATGCTGTTTGTAGGGCATGCCGAGAACTTCAGCGAGTCTAGGGACCTGTTTACGCTGCGCGGCAAAACGGTGTACGAGCGTCGCTGACCCGCCATGTTGCCTAGCACCGAGCACACATGACCACCACTCCATCAGGCTCATCCCCTTCTTCGGCCGTTGCCGCGCCTGGCATGTCCGAGCGGCGCCGTGCTCCCCGCATCGCCCCCCTGAGCGCGGACATCTATGCCGCCGGGTCAGGGCCGGCCCGGGAGTCTTCGCTGCAGGAGCTCAAGGCGCACAGCCGCAAACCCGGGGAGGCTTCCTTCTTTTATCTGGACCATCACTTTCAGCACAATGCCGTGAAGGTCCTCCCGGGCGAATATTTTGTCGCCGACGAGAACATGGTCATCATGACCGTGCTGGGGTCATGCATTGCCGCCTGCCTGTGGGACAGCCGTGCGCGCATAGGAGGCATGAATCATTTCATGCTGCCCGATGGTGATGTGGGGGATGCCTCGGGGCGCTATGGCTCGTACGCCATGGAATTGCTGATCAACGAGATGCTCAAGCTCGGAGCCCGCCGCGAAACCATGCAGGCCAAGATTTTTGGCGGGGCGCAGGTCATGCACAACTTCACGACGATGAATGTCGGTGAGCGCAACACCAATTTTGTTTTGAACTACCTTCACACGGAGCGTATTCCCATCGTCTCCGAGGATGTGCTGGATATCTATCCGCGCAAGGTGGTTTTTTTCCCCATCACAGGGAAAGCCATGGTCAAGCGGTTGGCGCACGCACATCCCGAGGCCCTGGTGGCCCAGGAAGTGCGCGGCAATGCCGCCACCGTGGCCAAGACCACCTCGGGCGGTTCTGTCGATCTGTTTTGAGGAAGGCGTGAGTTAATGAGCAGGAAAATCCGGGTGATCGTGGTGGACGATTCGGCGTTGGTCCGCAGTCTGCTGTCCGAGATCATCAACCGGCAGCGGGACATGGAGTGCATCGGCACGGCCAATGATCCCTTGGTGGCGCGCGAGATGATCCGCGAGCTCAATCCCGATGTCATCACACTGGATGTCGAGATGCCGCGCATGGACGGCATCGACTTCCTGGGGCGGTTGATGCGCTTGCGACCGATGCCGGTGGTGATGATTTCCACGCTGACGGAGCGGGGCGCTGAAGTGACGATGAAGGCGCTGGAACTGGGCGCGGTGGATTTTGTGGCCAAGCCCCGTGTCGGCCTGGCCAGCGGCCTCAACGATCTGGCCACCCAGATCGTGGACAAGATCCGCGTGGCCGCGGTGGCGCAGGTTCGCCGCGCGCCCGCTCGCGAAACCACCGCCGCTGGCGGTGCGGGGAGTGGTGCAGGTGCAGCGCCTGCCATGCCCGCGTCGGCGCTCCTGGGGCGCCTGTCCACCGAAAAGCTGATTTGCATCGGGGCATCCACCGGCGGTACCGAGGCCATCAAGGAGGTGCTGGTGCAGATGCCGGCGGATTCGCCCGCCATTGTCATCACCCAGCATATGCCCCCGGGTTTCACCACCAGCTTCGCGGCCCGCCTCAATGGCTTGTGCCAGATCACGGTCAAGGAAGCCGTGAACGGGGAACGCATCCTGCCTGGCCATGCCTACATCGCTCCGGGGGGAACCCAGTTCCACGTGGCCCGCAGTGGTGCCAACTATGTTGCCGTGGTGGATGATGGCCCGCCGGTGAATCGCCACAAGCCCTCGGTCGAGGTGCTGTTCAAGTCGGCCGCTGCCGCGGTGGGGCGCAATGCCTTCGGCATCATGCTCACCGGAATGGGCAACGATGGCGCGGCCGCGATGAAAGAGATGAAGGATGCCGGCAGCTACAACTACGTGCAGGATGAAGCCAGCTGCATCGTATTTGGCATGCCGCGCGAAGCCATTGCCCACGGCGCCGCGGATGAGGTTCTGCCGCTGGGGCAGATCGCCTCCGCATTGATTACGCGTTTGCGGGGCGCGACGGATCGGCTGCACCACCGGATCTGATGGCCGGGCACGGCCTGCGTTGCAGGCCGCGCATTTTGGCGACAGAGCAGCGCGGTCCTGCTTGTGCCCGGTGCCTTGGTGCCTCAGGCGGACAGGGCCGTCCAGCGTTCCAGTGCAGCCATCAACTCTTCCTCGATGGCCCCGGCCCGCGTGGTCATGGCGGCGGCCCGTGCGGGGTCGGCGCTGTACAGGGTGCCATCCGCCAGAGCATCCTGCAGTTCCTGCTGCTCTGCTTCGAGTCCGGCGATCTGTGCAGGCAACTGGTCGAGCTCACGCTGTTCCTTGTAGCTAAGCTTCTTTTTTGATAGCGGCTCGCGCTTGCTGGATGAGGCCTGAGCCGGATTTTCGCTCAAATTCTCTCGGCCAGCCTTCTGGCCGGGCGCGGGGGAGGCCTGGAGTGCCCGGCTGCGCTTGGATTGCTGCAACCAGTCCTGCACGCCACCTTCATATTCCCGCCACAGGCCATCGCCCTCGAAGGCGATGGTGCTGGTGACCACGTTGTCGAGAAAAGTCCGGTCATGGCTGACGAGGAACACGGTACCTTCGTAGTTCTCCAGCAGCTCCTCCAGAAGATCGAGGGTGTCGATGTCCAGGTCATTGGTGGGCTCATCCAGTACCAGGACATTCGCGGGACGCGCGAACAGCCGGGCCAGCAGCAGCCGGTTGCGCTCGCCGCCCGACAGCGAGCGGACAGGGGAATGCGCGCGGGCCGGAGAGAACAGGAAGTCGCTCAGGTAGCTCTTGACATGCTTGCGCTGGTTGCCGATTTCGATCCATTCGCTGCCTGGGCTGATGAAGTCCTCCAACGTGGCATCCAGGTTGACGGCATGGCGCATCTGGTCGAAATACGCGACCTGCAGATTGGCGCCTTGGCGGATGGTGCCTTCGTCGGGTGCCAGCTCCCCGAGAATCATCTTGAGCAAGGTGGTTTTGCCTGCGCCGTTGGGTCCTATCAAGCCCACCTTGTCGCCGCGCAGGATCGTTCCGGTGAAGTTGCGCACAATGGTCTTGTCGCCGAAGGATTTGCCCACACCGTTGAGCTCCGCGACGATCTTGCCTTGATACCCGCTGGAACTGCCGGTCGCCACGTCCATGCGAACGCTGCCCACCACTTCCCGGCGGGCCTCGCGGCGCGCGCGCAGGTGCTCCAGGCGGCTGATGCGGCTCTGACTGCGGGTGCGGCGCGCCTCGACGCCGCGGCGAATCCAGACTTCCTCCTGGGCGAGGAGTTTGTCGGCCTTGGCCGAAATAACGGCTTCCTGGGCCAGCTGATCCTCCTTTTGTATCTGGTATTGCGCGAAGTTGCCGGGGTAGGAGCGCAACTGCCCACGATCAAGCTCCACGATGCGGGTGGCAACGCGGTCCAGGAACGACCGGTCATGGGTGATGGTGACCACACTGCCTGGAAAATCAAGCAGAAGGTCTTCAAGCCATTCGATAGAGTCGAGGTCCAGATGGTTGGTGGGCTCATCCAGCAACAGGACGTCCGGGCGGGCTACCAGCGCTTGTGCGAGTGCCACACGCTTCTTGGTCCCCCCTGACAACGTGCCCACAACGGCATCCGGATCCAGATGCAGGCGCTGCAGTGTTTCCTCTACCCGCTGCTCCCAGTTCCAGGCGTCGTAGGCTTCAATTTCGGATTGCAGGGCATCGAGGTCCAGGCCTTCCGCACCCGACAGGTACTGGTCACGGATGGAAATGACGCGCTGCAATCCTTCGGACGCGGACTTGAAGATGGTGGCGCTGGAATCCAGAGAGGGTTCCTGGGCCACGAAGGCAATGCGCACGCCCTGTTGTACCTGCAGTGAGCCGTCGTCTGGTTTGGCCAGCCCCCCGAGAATCTTGAGCAGCGAGGACTTGCCCGCGCCATTGCGCCCGATCAGTCCCACGCGCTCGGCAGTCTCCAGGGAAAAGCCGGCGTGGTCCAGCAGTGCAACATGCCCAAATGCGAGTTGGGCGTCCAGTAAGGTGATAAGTGCCATAAGGGCAGGATTATCGGGGGGAGGGTGGTGTTGCCGGCGATGGGGCAGAACTGGGCTGGGCGCTCGCACCCCCACTGGATGTGTTTTCTCACCCTTTAGTAGAGGACCGCAAGGAGGCGCAGTGGTCGTGGCGTGGCCCACGCCTGCACGGAGCGAATGTTGAAGGAGGCCTTCAGGAAAGAACTGATCAACTTTCCTTTCGCCCTCCGAACTCATGCTATAGTCGAGGGCTTCGCTACTGAGGCGGTGCTGCAGAGATGCGGGGCGCTGGAGGTT
>NZ_JBWKMU010000010.1:0-120895 GCF_059415205.1 Acidovorax sp. GW821-FHT10E03
AGTAGATATGACATGGGGGCCTTTTTGCTCCGACCAAAAAGTGAGGAGGTAGGTTCGTGAGTGGCAGCTTCTGGCCGGAAGCTCCCCCTTAACACGTCTGAGCTCCCCACCCCAAGCATCTGAAAACCCTGCACTTCCCCGCCCCGAACTGCCTCGCAAGGAGTCCACTCACGTGCACTCCTGATCCGCCCAGTACCCCGCCCGGAACCACTGACCGTTGATGTTCAGGTACCAGCGCCAGTCAAAAACCGGCTCAAAGCTCATGCCACCCGGCGCAGGGGTGTCGATGCGCAGGATGTCGGCCACGCCGTCGCGGTCCACATCGATCTCGTGCACCATCACCGCCGTGTGCTTGCGCTGGGGCTTGTCGCGGATGGGCGGGTCGGCGGGTTGCATCCAGCTCGTGGCGTAGCGGCGGGTCTTCACCTTCACGGCATCGGGCGGCAGCTTGCCGGGCACGACCAGGCGGACCAGCACCTCGGCGGTGTCGGACAGTCTGGCGTAGCCACGCACGGGGACCGTATCGTCCTCGCGCGGGTCGCCGAAGCCCTTGCCTGGGTAGTGGCCGCCGCAGTAGTGGTCGGCGTTGCTGATGTCCCAGTAGCGCTGGCGCAGGGCCCGTGCGCCGACCAGCCCCTGGTGGGTGATGGCATACAGGGTGAGCGCGGGGGCAAAGGCCAGGTCGGCAGACCCCACGTCCCAGAAGCCGGTCACGAACTCGATCTCGGGCCCCATGTGGCGGTTGAAGCTGCCATGCGGCGCGCCGGTGGGGACCACGCTGATGCGGGTTCCCGCCACCGCCGCCAGGCCATCGGCATCCGTTTCGTGCAGCAGGGCCACGCTGGCGTGGGTGCGGAAGTACGAAGGGGCGATGGTGGGCAGAACGGGCCGCGTGGCGAGCGGGGCCACGGCGGGGATGTGGTCTACCGCGCGGGTGGCCAGCTTCAGGTCGGCGAGCGGGTCCACGGGCTCGCCCCGGTGGATCTCCTGGTCCGGCCGCAGCAGCACCCCCGCGCGCAGCAGCTTCTTGGCGGCTTCGAACTCGGGGCGTGCCGGGTACACCACGGGCGCCTCGGCTGGGTGGGTCTTGGTCAGGGCATTGAGCTGCAGAGCGGCGGGCCGGGGCAAAGCGTTGCCATAGGTACGCAGCCGGTTGGGCGATGGTGCCACCCAGAACGCACGGGCTGCGTCCTTGCCCGCCTGGGCCAGGGTCAGGGGCTGGTCAGACAGCAGATTGCAGGACACATGGGCTTGCAACGGTGCCGCCAATGCGGGGCCCAGGCGCGCATCGCCCCGGTAGAGCACGGCGCACCAGCCGTCGCGCTCGGCAAGCTGGTCCAGCGCAGTATTGGCGGGCACCTGGGCCAGCACGCTGGCTTGGGCCTGGGCCGACTCGCGCAGGTTGACCCACGAGCCTTGTACGTAGCGCACCTTGGCGGGCGCCAACTGCGGCGTGCCTGCAGCGGGGCCCTGCGCCAAGGTGCTGGTGCTGGCGAGCGCGGCCACAACCGACAGTGCCAAAACCGACGCGCCGCTGCGATGGTGCGTCCACATGGTGGTGCGCCCCGCTCAAGCCACGACGGCGGGTTCGGCCGCCGCGGCCGCAGCCGGTGCCTCCACCACACGGGCCAGAAGTGCGCCCTGGTAGCGCCCAGCCAGCGGAATCCACACCCGCACCGGGTTGCCCTGGGCAATCTGCACGGGCTGTCCGACCACGTCACGCATCTGCTCCAGCCGCACGGTGACATTCCCGCCCGGGTGCACCACCTCAATCAGGTCGCCCACCGCGAAGTGGTTCTTGGTCTCCACCTGCACCCAGTCGCCCGCCAAACCCACTTCGGCTTGCCCTTCATCACCCAGCACCTCGCCCACATACTGGCTGCGCTGCGTGGCCGAGTGGCCGTTGATGTAGTTCTGGTAGTCGTTGCTGGGGCGGCGCTCCAGCAGGCCGCCGGTGTAGCCGCGGTTGGACAGGCCTTCGAGCTCGATCAGCAGCTCGGGGTTGAAGGGGCGGCCGGCCACGGCGTCGTCGATGGCGCGGCGGTACACCTGGGCGGTGCGGGCCACGTAGTACAGGCTCTTGGTGCGGCCCTCGATCTTGAGCGAATCGACACCGATCTGCGCCAGGCGCGCCACGTGCTCCACCGCGCGCAGGTCCTTGCTGTTCATGATGTACGTGCCGTGCTCGTCTTCCATGATGGGCATCATCTGCCCGGGGCGGCCGGCCTCTTCGATGAGGTAGACCTTGTCGGCCTTGGGGTGGCGCTCGCCGTTGCCGGTGGTCGATGCGAAGGACTGTTCGGCCTTCTGCTGCGCGGCCTCGAAGTTGAAGTCGCCTTCCATCTTCTGCGCAATGGCTTCGCCCGTGGTGGGGTCGATGTCGGCGTCGTGGGTGGCATAGTTCCAGCGGCAGGCGTTGGTGCAGGTGCCCTGGTTGGGGTCGCGGTGGTTGAAGTAGCCGCTGAGCAGGCAGCGGCCTGAGTACGCGATGCACAGCGCGCCGTGCACGAAGACTTCGAGCTCCATGTCGGGACATTCCTGGCGGATCTTTTCGATCTCGTCCAGGCTCAGCTCGCGCGACAGGATCACACGCTCCACGCCCATCTTCTGCCAGAACTTCACCGCCGCCCAGTTGGTGGTGTTGGCTTGCACGGAGAGGTGCACCACCTGCTCGGGCCACTTCTCCTTGACCATCATGATCAGGCCCGCGTCGGCCATGATGAGGGCGTCGGGTTGGCAGTCGATCACGGGCTCGATGTCGCGCAGGTAAGTGCGGATCTTGTCGTTGTGCGCAATGAGGTTGCTGGTCACAAAGAACTTCTTGCCGCGTGCGTGGGCCTCGTCAATGCCTTGCTTGATCTGCTCCAGACGGAACTCGTTGTTGCGCGCGCGCAGGCTGTAGCGCGGCTGGCCTGCGTACACGGCGTCGGCGCCGAAGTCGTAGGCGGCGCGCATCTTGTCGAGCGAGCCGGCGGGCAGGAGCAGTTCGGGGGCTTTGAGGAGCGTGGTCATGGGGTGGCCCAATCTAAAAATCGTCGGGGGTCGGGTTCAGCGGGGCATCAGGGGCAGGCCCGCGAGCATGCCCACGGCCTGCGCAGGCAGTTCTTCGGCGTCAAAGGCCTTGTCACCATCGGCGTCGGCCACGCCGTTGGGTACCAACCCCTTGAAGTCGAACTGGCGCGGGTCCATGAAGTGCGAAGGCACCAGGTTGCGCAGGGCCACGGCCATGTTCTCGATGCGGCCGGGGTAGAGCTGCTGCCAGTCGCGCAGCATCTGGCCGATCTGCTTGCGCTGCAGGTTCTCCTGGCTGCCGCACAGTGTGCACGGGATGATGGGGAAGGCGCGGATGTCCGCCCAGCGGCTGAGGTCGTCTTCGGCCACGTAGGCCAGCGGGCGGATGACGAGGTGGTCGCCCCGGTCGCTCTGCACCTTGGGCGGCATGCCCTTGAGCTTGCCGCCGAAGAACATGTTGAGGAAGAAGGTCTGCAGCATGTCGTCGCGGTGGTGGCCGAGTGCAATTTTGGTGCAGCCCAGCTCGTCGGCCACGCGGTACAAAATGCCCCGGCGCAGGCGGCTGCACAGGCTGCACATGGTCTTGCCTTCGGGGATGTGCTCCTTGACGACGCTGTAGGTGTCCTGCGTCTCGATGTGGAAGGGCACACCCACCTTCGCCAGATACTCGGGCAGCACATGGGCCGGAAAGCCGGGCTGCTTCTGGTCGAGGTTGACGGCGATCAGCTCGAACTTGTGGCCGTTGCGCTGCTGCAGCAAACGCAGCACGTCGAGCATGGCGTAGCTGTCCTTGCCGCCCGAGACGCAGACCATCACCTTGTCGCCGTCTTCGATGAGGCCAAAGTCGGCAATGGCCTGGGCCACCTGGCGCACCAGGCGCTTTTCGAGCTTGAGCGCGGCGTGGGCGGCGGCTTTGTCGGCGGCCTCAGCAACAGGGGTGTCGGGCAGGGTGGCGGTAACGGACATGGGGAGCGGGCCGGGGTTCTGGCAAAGGGTGCGGGCGAAAGTTCAACCGAAGGCGCAAGGGTGCCGCAGAGTCATGCGCCCGGCAATGCGCCACCGCAGCGCAGTGACGATCTGAGTGCTGCGTTTTTTATAGCTACCAGCGCTTTCTGGATCAGCGCCAGAGGCCAATTTGTCTCCGAATTCAGGCTTCAGCGGGGTAGAACATCTTGCGCGTGGGCACGTTTTCCACCGCCTTGGCGATGGCGCCGATGTGGTCCGGCGTGGTGCCGCAGCAGCCGCCCAGGATGTTGACCAGCCCCTCGGCCGCGAACTCGTGCACCAGGCGGCTGGTGATCTCGGGGGTTTCGTCAAACCCGGTGTCGCTCATGGGGTTGGGCAGGCCCGCGTTGGGGTAGCAGCTGATGAACGTGTCCTCGGCCACGCGGTTCAGCTCCTGGATGTAGGGGCGCATCAGCGTGGCGCCCAGCGCGCAGTTCAGGCCGATGGCCAGCGGGCGCGAGTGGCGCACGCTGTGCCAGAAGGCGGTCACGGTCTGTCCGCTCAAGATGCGGCCCGAGGCGTCGGTGACGGTGCCGCTGATGATGAGGGGCAGGCGCTCGCCGCTTTTTTCAAAGAACTCGTCGATGGCGAACAGCGCGGCCTTGGCGTTGAGGGTGTCGAAGATGGTCTCG
Source organism: Acidovorax sp. GW821-FHT10E03 (assembly GCF_059415205.1). Taxonomy (NCBI): domain Bacteria; kingdom Pseudomonadati; phylum Pseudomonadota; class Betaproteobacteria; order Burkholderiales; family Comamonadaceae; genus Acidovorax; species Acidovorax sp. GW821-FHT10E03. The sequence continues at coordinate 4,650 of NZ_JBWKMU010000010.1, forward strand.
ACCAGCAGCACGTCGGAGCCGCCCTCGACCAGCGCCTCGGTCTGCTCGTAGTAGGCGGCGCGCAGCTGCTCGAAGTCCACATTGCGAGCGCCGGGGTCGTTCACGTCGGGGCTGATGCTGGCCGTCTTGGGTGTGGGGCCCAGGGCGCCGGCGACGAAGCGCGGCTTGTCGGGCGTGGAGTATTTGTCGCAGGCGGCGCGGGCCAGCCGGGCGGACTTGAGATTCATCTCGCGCGCCAGGTCGGCCATCTTGTAGTCCTCCTGCGCGATGGTCGTCGCGCCGAAGGTGTTGGTCTCGATGAGGTCGGCGCCCGCGGCCAGGTAGCGCTCGTGGATGTCGCGGATCACGTCGGGGCGGGTGAGGCTGAGCAACTCGTTGTTGCCCTTCACGTCGCGCGGGAAGTCCTTGAACCGGTCGCCCACACCGTCGGGGCCCGTGTAGCCCTCGCCCCGGTACTGCGCCTCGCCCAGCTTGAAGCGCTGGATCATGGTGCCCATGGCGCCGTCGAGGATGACGATGCGTTGGGCGAGGATGTCGGGCAGCTGCGCGGCGCGGGTGTAGTGAAGGGCTTGCATAGGCCGCTATTGTAGAAAGCCGGGCTAAACGGCTTTCTACCCTGGACTAATCTGCCTTCATGCGTGCGAACAAGGATTGCGCCGCCCGCAGAGCTTCTTGGCGCACGGATTCATCCGCCGTGGGGAGTTCGATGCCATCTACCCCGTCCACGAACATGGGGCCACCCACATCGTCGTCGTAGCTGGAGCCATCCTCGTGAATAGCCCGGTAGTCGCCTTGGGTGAGATCCTTACCCAGCAACCAGGCGTAGTGAAACCAGGTCCATACCTTGAGCGGATCGTCCGCGTGCCACGATTCCATCAGCTTCGCCAATGGCCCGCAGCGCTCACGGGGCATGCCCAGCGCCTCGGCCCGCGCCGCGCATGGCCCAGGATGCAAGTTGCCGTAGTGCGCCAGGAGCGGCTGCGATGGCAGGGGGCATAGCAGGCCGTGGGCCTTCAGTGCGGCGTGGGAGCCGAGCCCCAGCGCAGCGGCCAGCAGTTCATAGACGTGAGACCGCTTGACGTTGGCACGGTCGGCGCCTGCAATCGTTTGAAGGTGGGTTTGCGCCTGACGCGCAAACGAAGCGATGTTGTTCATGTGAAACCTTTCTTCAGCGAGCGCGCAACGCCGGGAAAGTGCACACGTTTAAGCCACGGCAGCGCACTCTATGAATAGAGGCCGCATGAAATCAATGAAGAGGAGGGAGAAGAGAGCCTTTTTTTGCTCGTGTGCAAGCAGGGTGGGCACCGTATGAAATTGTAAGCCGGTGATTGGCAAGGCCTCTTGATTTGACAGCATCACGCCACCCAACCATACTAGTCAGTCTAGTCAAACCAGCAAAAGGAGCCTTTATGCATGCTTGGCAACTACAAGACGCCAAAAGCCGCTTTAGCGAACTGGTGGAATGCGCACTGAACGAAGGACCCCAACTGGTTACCCGGCGTGGCAACGACGCCGTGGTGCTGATGGCCGCGCCCGAGTACCGGCGGCTGGCGGGTGAGGATGCGCTGGTGTCCCTGCTGTTGCAGGCGCCACGCGGGGAGCCGCTGGATACGGCACGGTCAGCCGAACCCATTCGCACGTTGGCGCTGGAGTGATCTGAAGTGAAGTACCTGCTGGACACTTGCCTGCTGTCTGAATTGGTGCGGCCCGCGCCCAATCCCGCAGTGCTGGAGTGGATGGGCGCGCGCACGTCTGCCGACCTGTTTGTCTCCGCTCTGACACTGGCCGAGCTGGAGCGAGGCATTGTGCGACTGCCGACTTCGCGCCGCCAGAGCGAACTGGCCACTTGGCTCGCCCGTGTGCAGGCGGGGTTTGGGCAGCGGACTCTGGCCTTCACACGGGATACGGCCGGGTATTGGGCGCGCCTGTGCGCGCAGGCCGAGGCAGCGGGCAAGCCGATGGCGGCTTTCGACTCGCTGATTGCCGCGACGGCGCTGGAGCATGGCCTGGCCGTGGTCACGCGCAACGTGAGCGACTTTGCCAGCGCACCCGTGGTGCTGATCAATCCTTGGGACATAGCACCCGGCGCACAATAAGCCCCTTCGCGAGCGGGCACACTCGCCGCGAAATTCTTGGTCAAATTGGCTTCTAGCGCTTGATAGAAAAGCGCTACCAGCTATCAATTTCAGAGTATCCGCTTGTCCTCCCGCCTGTCTCCCGCCTTGTCCCCCGCCCATACCGTCCTGCAGGACGTCTTCGGCTACGAGCAATTCCGCGGCCCCCAGCAGGCCATCGTTGAACACGTGATCGCGGGCAGCGATGCCCTGGTGTTGATGCCCACGGGCGGCGGCAAGTCGCTGTGCTACCAGGTGCCGGCCATCGTGCGCCAGCAGCAGGGGCGCGGCGTGACCATCGTGATCTCGCCCCTGATCGCGCTGATGCACGACCAGGTGGGCGCGCTGCACGAGGCGGGGGTGGATGCGGCCTTTTTGAACTCCACGCTGAGCTTTGACGAGGCGCAGGACGTGGAGCTGCGCCTGCAGACCGGCGACATCACGCTGCTGTATGCGGCGCCCGAGCGGCTGAACACGCCGCGCTTCCTGGGCCTGCTCGACAGCCTGTACCACGAGGGCCACCTGTCGCTCTTCGCCATCGACGAGGCGCATTGCGTGAGCCAGTGGGGCCACGATTTCCGGCCCGAGTACCGCGCGCTCACGGTGCTGCACGAGCGCTATGCGGGGGTGCCGCGCATCGCGCTCACGGCCACGGCCGACGACCTCACGCGCGCCGACATCATCGAGCGCCTGCAGCTGGAAGACGCGCGGCTGTTCATCAGCAGCTTCGACCGGCCCAACATCCGCTACACCATCGTCGAGAAGAAGGACGCCACCACGCAGCTGCTGCGCTTCATCGAGCGCGAGCACGCGGGCGAGGCGGGCGTGGTGTACTGCCAGTCCAGGAAACGCGTGGAGGAGCTGGCGGCCACGCTGAGCGACGCCGGCCTCACGGCCCTGCCCTACCACGCGGGGCTCGACACCAAGGTGCGCCAGCGCAACCAGGACCGCTTCCTGCGCGAGGAAGGCATCGTGATGGTGGCCACCATCGCCTTCGGCATGGGCATCGACAAGCCCGACGTGCGCTTCGTCGCGCACGTGGACATGCCCAAGAACATCGAGGGCTACTACCAGGAGACCGGCCGCGCGGGCCGCGACGGCCTCAACGCCGATGCCTGGATGGCCTATGGCCTGAACGACGTGGTCAACCAGCGCCGCATGATCGACGAGAGTCCGGCGGGCGAGGAGTTCAAGCAGGCACTGCGCGGCAAGCTCGACGCGCTGCTGGCCCTGGCCGAGGCCACCGACTGCCGCCGCGTGCGGCTGCTGGCCTACTTTGGCGAAGCCTCCACGCCCTGCGGCAACTGCGACAACTGCCTGACACCACCCGCGATCTGGGACGCCACCGACGCGGCGCGCAAGCTGCTGTCCACCATCTACCGCGTGAACCAGGCCAGCGGCATCAGCTTTGGCACGGGGCACATCATGGACATCCTGCGCGGCAAGAAGACCGAGAAGGTCGCGCAGTTCGGGCACGAGAAGATTTCCACCTTCGGCATTGGCGCGGACCTCTCGGAACCGCAACTGCGCGGCGTGCTGCGCCAGCTGATCGCCACGGGCGCTTTAGGCCTTCAGAAGGTGATGCTGGACAGCGGCCACAGCTTCGACACGCTGTGCCTCACCGAGGGCTCGCGCGCCGTGCTCAAGGGCGAGGTGCCGGTGCAGCTGCGCGAATCGGTGTCGTCCGCACCAGCCAAGCGCACGCGCAAGGGCAGCGCCCCGCCCGCCGCCGCCGCCAACCTGGGGCCCGACGCGCAGGTGCGCTTCATCAACCTCAAGGCCTGGCGCGCCGAGGTGGCGCGCGAGCACAACCTGCCCGCGTATGTGATCTTCCACGACGCCACGCTCGCGGCGATTGCCGAACGCAACCCGGGCACGCTGGCCGACCTGCAGGGCATCAGCGGCATGGGGGCGAAGAAGCTCGAAGCCTACGGCGCCGACGTGCTGCGGGTGGTGGGCGGCTGAGCCGCCCGGCCACCGGCATCGCCCCACCCCCTGCCAGGCTGGCGCGCGCGTGCGTGTGGCGGGGAGGGCTACCTTCCCGCGCGCAGCGCGCGAATGCCCTCTGAAAAACGCCGCAGCGTGGGCGTGCTGTCACCCGGGGGCACCATCAGTTCAATGAGCTGGAAGCGCCCGCGTTCGGCAAACGCGGCATCGAGCGCCGCCTTGAACTGGGCGCGCGTGTGCACCCGGTGGCCGCGCCCGCCCAGCGCGTCGGCGGCATCGGCCAGGTGCCAGTCGCCGAGCGCGGCGCAGCGCGACGTGGTCTGGAACGCGCGGATCATCTCCCAGGTCTGGTTGTTGAGCACGATGGCGATGGGGTCCAGCCCCAGGCGCGGGCAATTGCCCAGCTCCCAGCCCGTCATCTGGAAGGCGCCGTCGCCCACCAGGATCAGGCTGCGCTGGCCAGTGGCCACCTGGGCGCCGATGCCGGCCGGCACCCCGAACCCCATGGACGCGTAGTAGCCCGGCGCCACCAGCGGCGTGGGCAGCAGCTCCATGGCGGCGAACAGGCAGTCGCCGATGTCCGAGACGATGTTCATGGGGCCGTGCGTGCGGATGCGGTCGTTGAGCGCGCGGGAGAGGTCGGCCGCACACACGGGCGCATCGTCGGCCACCAGGCCTTCGGGGCAGATGGGCGGGGGTGGCAGCGCACGTGCCGTCGCAACACCCGCTGCCGGGGCACGGGCCAGCAACGCCTCCACCAGCGCGGCCAGGGGGATGTCCGGGTACAGGTGGTGGCCCACGCGCGCCTCGCGGTGCGCGGCGATCAGCGCGCGGCGGAAGTCCATGCGCTGGGCGCTCACGCCGAAGTTGCTGTCCGACAGGATGGCGCCCAGCATCACGGGCAGGTCGGAGTCGTCCAGCAGCGCGCTGGTCTCCGGTGCGCCCGCCACGCCCAGGTAGGTGCCGTGGAAGGGCACGCCGGCATGCCCCGCGTCCTCGGCCAGCAGGCCCCGGCCCATGAAGGTGGTGAGCACGGGCAGCTGAAGGCGGCGCGCGAGTTCGGCCACGCGGGCTTCCAGGCCAAAGCGGCGCACCTCCACGTCCACCACCAGCACGGGGCGCCGGGCAGCCTGGATGCGGGCCATCCATTCGTCGGCGCATTCGGCCACGGCGGCTGCGTTGAACGGGCTGGGGGGCAGCACCGGCACCTCGGCCATGGGGTGCAGCGTCATGTCGCGCGGCACCTCGATGAGCACGGGTTGCGAGTATTCGCGGCAGCTGCGCAGCACGCGGGCAAGGTCGGCTGGCGCGGTGGCGGGGTCGGACAGGCGCACCTGGTCGCAGGTGATCTCGCGGAAGATGCGCCACTGCGAATCGACATGGCGCACCTGGTGGTGCAGCACCAGGCCGGAATGAGCCTCGACCTCGCCGGGGCAGCCGGCCAGCACCACCAGCGGCGAGCGCTCGGCATAGGCCCCCGCCACCGCATTGACCACGTTGAGCGCGCCCGCGCCGTAGGTGACAGCCACCACGCCCAGCCCGCAGTGCATGCGCGCGGCGGCATCGGCGGCAAAACCCAGCGAGGGTTCGTGGCTGAGCGTGACCAGCGGCAGGATGCCGCTTTCCTCGATCTGCGCGAAGAAGGGCAGGATGAAATCACCGGGGATGCCGAAGATCTCGCGCGCGCCGTGGGTTTTGAGCGCGTGCAGCAGCTGGAGGCCGAGGGGGTTCATGGAGGATTTCCTGACAAGGTGGTGCCGGTGTGCGGCGGTGGCGCGAATGATCCGCGCGGGCTGCGCAAAGCACTTCTGACGCGCATCAAGGCGTGTGCAACAGCGGCCGTATTTGCATGCTTATTTCATGCAGGCCCTTGCAACGCAGGAAATCTGCGCCCGGCACTCACACCCGGCGCAAGGTGAATCCGGAAAACAGCGCGGCCAGTTGCTGCTGGTGTGTGGGCGCCAGCGCCCAGGCCGGGGCGCCGAGCACGCGGCATTCCTGCAGCGCCCAATGCCGCACCCCGCGCGCGGCCAGGGCCTGGGCCAGTTCCAGCAATTCGTCCACACCAAACAGGCCCGCGTGCCAGGTGGTGCGGCATTCGTGGTCGATGCCATGGGCCAGCATGGCATCGAGCGCGGCCCAGGCGCGCGCGCCGCTGCCGGGGGTGGCGGTGATGGCGTCGTAGCGCTGCGGCAGGGCCTTGATGTCCAGCCCCACCCAATTGAGGCGCGGCAGCAGCGCCGCCAGCCGCCCGGGGTACATGCCGCCGGTGTGCAGGGCGGTCTGCAGGCCCAGTGCGCGCACGGCATCCACCGCAGCGGGCAGCGCGGCTTGCAGCGTCGGCTCACCGCCCGAAAACACCACGCCGTCGAGCAGGCCCCGGCGGCTGTGCAGGAACTGCAGCGTCTGGTCCCACGGCAACGCCGGGGGCGCGGCGGCGTCGAGCAGCCCGGGGTTGTGGCAGTAGCCGCAGCGCCAGGGGCAACCCTGGCAATAGAAAACGGCCGCGAGGCGGCCGGGGAAGTCGATGGTGGTGAGCGGCGTCATGCCGCCCAGCCGCAGCGCGGACGCTGGCGGCGCCTCAGCAGGCGTTGCTTCCACCACGCGCCTGCTCTGAAAAGAAACGGCGCTCGGCGTGCTCGCCCTGCTTGCCCGTGTTGAAGCTGGCCACGGGGCGGTGGTAGCCCATGACGCGGGTCCAGACCTCGCAGGGCTGGCGCTCGCCGTCGGTGAGCTGCACGGCGGCCAGGGCGGCCTGTTCGGGGGTAGAGAAATGGCTCATGTGATCTCCTTCATGGTTAAAAAATGCTTCTGTATTGATAGCTGCCAACTCTTTATTGATAAGCGCTACAGGTCAATTTGGTTTGAAATGCGAGGTCAGGCCACCAGCCGCCGCCGCTTGGCGTCCAGCCGCTCTTCGTCGCAGCGCGGGCAGAACGGGTGCTCGCCCGCCAGGTAGCCGTGCGTGGGGCAGATCGAGAACGTGGGCGTGACGGTGATGTAGGGCAGGCGAAAGCGCGTGAGCGCGCGCCGCACCAGATCGCGGCAGGCCGCGCCGCTGGACAAGCGCTCGCCCATGTACAGGTGCAACACGGTGCCGCCGGTGTATTTGGATTGCAGCGCCTCCTGCCGCATCAAGGCCTCGAACGGGTCGTCGGTGAAGCCCACGGGCAGCTGCGAGGAGTTGGTGTAGTAAGGCTGCTCGGACGTGCCCGCCTGCAGGATGGCGGGCCAGCGCTTTTTGTCTTCCTTCGCGAAGCGGTAGGTGGTGCCCTCGGCGGGCGTGGCCTCCAGGTTGTAGAGGTGGCCGGTTTCTTCCTGGAAGGCGGTCATGCGCTCGCGCACGTGGTCGAGCAGGCGCACGGCAAACGCGTGGCCCCATTCGCTGGTGATGTCGTGCCGGTCCGCCGTGAAGTTGCGCACCATCTCGTTGATGCCGTTCACGCCCAGCGTGGAAAAGTGGTTGCGCAAGGTGCCCAGGTAGCGCTTGGTGTAGGGGAACAGGCCCTGGTCCATCAGGCGCTGGATGAGCTTGCGTTTGGTCTCCAGGCTTTGTTTGCCCAGTTCCAGCAGGCGGTCGAGCGCGGCGAACAGGCCCGCCTCATCGCCCGCATGCTGGTAGCCCAGGCGCGCGCAGTTGATGGTGACCACGCCCAGGCTGCCCGTCTGCTCGGCGCTGCCGAACAGGCCGTTGCCGCGCTTCAAGAGCTCGCGCAAATCGAGCTGAAGGCGGCAGCACATGGAGCGCACCATGTTGGGCTCCAGCTCGGAGTTGATGAAGTTCTGGAAGTACGGCAGACCGTACTTGGCCGTCATCTCGAACAGCAGCTGCGCGTTCTCGCTCTCCCACGGAAAATCCTTGGTGATGTTGTACGTGGGGATTGGGAAGGTGAACACCCGGCCCTTGGCATCGCCCGTGGTCATCACGTCGATGTAGGCGCGGTTGATGAGGTCCATCTCGGCCTGCAGGTCGCCATAGCAAAACGGCATCTCTTTGCCAGCGATTACGGGCACCTGCTCGCGCAGGTCCTCGGGACAGGTCCAGTCGAAGGTGAGGTTGGTGAACGGCGTCTGCGTGCCCCAGCGCGAGGGCACGTTGAGGTTGTAGACCAGCTCCTGGATGCACTGGCGCACGGCGGCGTAGTCCATGGCATCAATGCGCACAAAGGGCGCCATGTAGGTGTCGAACGACGAGAACGCCTGCGCGCCCGCCCACTCGTTCTGCAGCGTGCCCAGGAAGTTCACGATCTGCCCCACGGCCGAACTCATGTGTTTGGGCGGCCCCGCCTCCACCTTGCCCGGCACGCCGTTGAGCCCCTCGTGCAGCAGCGTGCGCAGCGACCAGCCCGCGCAGTAGCCGCTGAGCATGTCGAGGTCGTGGATGTGCAGGTCGCCGCTCCTGTGCGCCTCGCCGATCTCGGGCGTGTAGACGTGCGACAGCCAGTAGTTGGCCGTGACCTTCCCTGCCACGTTCAGGATCAGCCCGCCCAGCGAGTAACCCTGGTTGGCGTTGGCGTTCACGCGCCAGTCGGCACGGGTGAGGTATTCGTTGATGGAGCTTTCCACATCGACCAGCGTCTGCCGGTCGGCGCGGAGCTGGGCGTGCTGCTCGCGGTAGACGATGTAGGCGCGCGCGGTGGCCAGGTGGTTGGCGGCGATCAGCGTCTGCTCGGCCACGTCCTGGATCTGCTCGATGGTGGGTGCCTCGCCATGGAAGCGGTGGATGAGCACCTTGGTGACCTGGGCGGTGAGCAACGCCGCTTCGTCGGCGCCATATTCACCCGAGGCCTGCCCGGCGCTGGCCAGCGCGGCGCGGATGCGTTCGGCGTCAAAAGGAACGCGCTGGCCGCTGCGCAAAACGACTTCGCGGGGCAAGGTGGAAAGGGTGGACGCCATGGGTTCGACCAATCTGTGGAACGGGTTAAAAACACTACCTATGGTGTCCACGATACCCACCAAACACTATAGGTAGTTTGACCCAACACAATCGAGGCGGTAAGCAGGGGTAAAAAAAAATGCCGGCACAAAGGCCGGCGAAAGGAAGGTGCCGTCAGGCCCTACCGATGGATGGGGGTGCGTGTGATGGCACGCTGGAGCACAAGAGGTGTGCGTGGAAAAGGTGGGTGTTTTTGTTGGGGGGCTAGGGGCTGCAGGGGCTCCACCGCTGCGGCCGGGCTGCGCTCGCGTGGGCGCTCAATGGCAGGCGGCGGTTTCTTCCTCCTCGATGCGCGGATAAAAGTCATGGTCTTCGCGCTGCATGCGCTCGAACACCCGGCGCAGCACCACGTTGGCCTCGTCCCGAAAGCCCTGCGCATCGCGGCGCACGGCCTCGGCCGTGTTCCAGCGGCGCGCAAAGGCGTCGTAGGCGCTGGCAATCGAGGCCATCTCGCTCTGGTACTGGCGGCCCAGGCGCGCCAGTTCGGGGTTGCCACCGCGCTGCAGTGCGGGGTAGAGCACCTGGTCTTCCACGGCCAGATGCAGCTTGATGGTGCCGCTCATCGCCACGATGCCCTGCGCGATGGCCGTGGCGTTGGCCTGCACGCCCGCGTGGGCCAGGGCGCGCAAGGTGGCGATGCTGCGCAGGATGTCGGTGTGCTGGTGCTTGAATTTGTCGAGGTTCATGGTCAGTCCTTGTGGGCAAACGGTGTGTGAGCGCGGTGGCCGCTTGTGGCAGCCGCCGCGCACGGTGCATTTCAGCGACGGGCCTGCGCCAGGTAGGCCCCCGTGGAAGCGGCCGGGGCCCGCGAACCGAACACACCGCTCACCACCTGCCAGGCCATGGCCAGCGCGCCGACGATGAAGACCACGTCGCCGAAGGTGCGCACCCAGCGCAGCGTCTGGATGAAGGGCTGCTGCATGAAGGCCTCGCCCCGGGCGTACCACAGGCCTTCGCTCACGCTCGCGTGGAACTGGAACAGGGCGATGGGGAACAGACTGGTGGCGATCATCAGCACCAGGCCGGCGTTGAGCCACCAGAAGCCCGTCTTCATGAGCCGCTCGCTGAACACCAGCTGCGGCCGGATGTAGCGCAGCACCAGCAGCGTGAAGCCCAGCGCCAGGAAGCCATACACCCCGAACAGCGCGGCGTGGGCATGCACCGGCGTGGTGTTCAGGCCCTGCACGTAGTACAGCGAGATGGGCGGGTTGATCATGAAGCCGAAGACACCCGCGCCCAGCATGTTCCAGAAGGCCACGGCCACGAAGCACATCAGCGGCCAGCGCAGGCGGGCCATCCAGGGCGTGCGGTGCTGCAGGCGCCAGTGTTCCCAGGCCTCGTGGCCCAGCACGACCAGCGGCACCACTTCGAGCGCGCTGAAGGCCGCGCCCACCGCCATCACCGGGGTGGTGGTGCCTGCAAAGTAGAGGTGGTGGAAGGTGCCGGGCACGCCGCCCAGCATGAACAGCGAGGCCGAGGCCAGGCTGGCCGTGGTGGCCATGCGCACCGACACGAGCCCCAGCGTCGAGAAGATGAAGGCGAGCGCCGTGGTGGCGAAGACTTCGAAGAAGCCCTCCACCCACAGGTGCACCACCCACCAGCGCCAGTACTCCATCACCGACAGGTGGGTGCGTTCACCGTAGAAGAAGCCTGCGCCGTAGAACAGGCCGATGGCCACCACCGACGCCGTCAGCAGCGCCAGCAGGTTCTTGTCGCCGCCGGGGGTGCGCAGCGCCGGCACGATGCCGCGCAGCATGAGCACCAGCCAGAAGGCGATGCCGGTGAACTTGCCGATCTGCCACAGGCGGCCCAGGTCCACGTATTCATAGCCCTGGTGGCCCAGCCAGAAGTTCCACTCGGGCGGCATGATCTGCGCGATGGCCAGGTAGTTGCCCGTGAACGAGCCCACCACCACCACGACCAGCGCCCAGAACAGGATGTCCACACCCAGCTTCTGGTAAGCCGGGTCCTTGCCCCCATTGATGAGCGGCGCGAGGAACAGACCGGCTGCCAGGAAGCCCGTGGCGATCCAGAACAGCGCGCTCTGGATGTGCCAGGTGCGCACCAGCGAATAGGGGAACCACTGCGACACGTTGATGCCGTAGAACTGCTGGCCTTCCACCGTGTAGTGGGCCGTGAAGCCGCCCAGCAGCACCTGGAAGCTGAACAGCGCCACGATGAGGAACAAATACTTGCCCAGGGCGCGCTGCGAGGGCGTGAGCGGCACGCGCGAGAGCGGGTCATGCTGGGGTGGCGTGGGTTCCACCTCGTCGTGCTTGCGCAGGAAGGACCAGCCCCACACGAGGAAGCCCACGCCCGCCATCATCACGACCACGCTCATCACGGACCAGACCATGTTCTCGGCCGTGGGCTTGTTGCCTATGAGTGGCTCGTGCGGCCAGTTGTTGGTGTACGTTGCCGTGGTGCCGGGGCGCTCGGTGGCGGCGGCCCAGGCCGTCCAGAAGAAGAAACCCGTCATCTGCGCGCGCCGCTCGGCGCTGGGCAGGGTGTTCTCCTTCATGGCGAAGTGCTCGCGGGTCTTGTGCAGCGCGGGCACGTCGCTGAAAAGCTGGTCGTAGTACAGCGCGGTCATCGCAATGGCATCCGCACGCACCGAAGACACCGTGGCCACGCCCGTCTCGGGGTGGTAGGTGTTGGTGCGGTACTCGGTCTTCATGCGGTCGCGCAGCACGGCCTGGGCGGCGGCGTCGAGCTCGGCAAAGGGCTTGCCGTGCGCACGCTCGGCGGCGACGTCAAGCCAGTTGAGCAACTCGCGGTGCAGCCAGTCGGCCGTCCAGTCGGGTGCCTGGTAGGCGCCGTGGCCCCAGATGGAACCCAGCTGCATGCCACCCACCGATTGCCACGCAGTCTGTCCGTCGAGGATGCTGTCGTGGGTGAAAAGCACTTCACCCCCGGCCGTGGCGATCCTGGCGGGGATGGGCGGCGCGGTGCGGTAGACCTCGGCGCCGTAGTAGCCCAGCAGGCTGAAGGTGACGATGAGCACGCCGATCAGCGTGAACCAGAGCTTGCGGTAGTTACCCATGGCGGGCCTCCTGCTTCAACAGAACAACAACGAAGGGGCGGCGCCAGCGTGCGCTGGCGGCGTGGGGTCGGGGTCTTGTGGTCATGGCTTTTCGGAACGAGTGAATCGGTGTCACTGTCCACATCGCAAGCGCCGGGCCAGGGCTGCAGGCCCATCAAATCAACCACTTGCAGCGGTCATGGTCTTTTTGACCATCCATGGATAGGGTTTAATTCACCCATCAAAGGTAAATATCACCATGGACCATAGCCCCCTGCTCGCCGACCTGGCCACCGATCTGCCCCAGGCCGTGCGCCTGCAGCGGCTGGCGGACCACCTGCGCATGCGCTTTCACTGCGGGGCCGTGGCCCTGCTGCAGCTGGAGGAAGACCACCTGCGCCCCGTGGCCGTGGAGGGCCTGGTGCGCGAGGCGCTGGGCCGGCGCTTCGTGGTCAGCCAGCACCCCCGGCTCGCCGCCATCCTGGCGCGGCGCGAGGTGACCTGCTTCGACCACGACAGCACCCTGCCCGACCCCTACGACGGCCTGCTCGACACCCTGGTGGGCGAGCCCCTGCCCGTGCACGACTGCATGGGCGTGAGCCTGTGGGTGGACGGCCAGCCCTGGGGCGTGCTGACGCTCGACGCGCTGCAGACCGGCACCTTCGGCGAGGCCGCACGCGCCGCGCTGGCCGACTGCAAGGTGCTGGTGGAGGCGGCCGTGCGCATCTCGCGGCTGGAGCGCGAGGTGCAGGCGCTGCGCAGCGCCCCCCACACCCGCAGCGCCGACGACGAGCGCACCACCCGCGCGGGCGATGGCGACATGGAGATCGTTGGCCAGAGCGAGCCCCTGCTGCGCCTGCTGCACGAGCTCACGGTGGTGGCGGGCTCGGACCTGCCGGTGCTGCTGCTGGGCGAAACCGGCGTGGGCAAGGAGCTGTTCGCGCGCCTGCTGCACCGCCAGTCCACGCGCCGCACCAAGCTCCTGGTGCACGTGAACTGCGCGGCGCTGCCCGAGTCTCTGGCCGAGAGCGAACTCTTCGGCCACGTGCGCGGCGCGTTCTCCGGCGCAGTGGCCGATCGGCCCGGGCGCTTCGAGGCGGCCGAGGGCGGCACGCTGTTCCTTGACGAGGTGGGCGAACTGCCGCTGGCCGTGCAGGCCAAGCTGCTGCGCACGCTGCAGAACGGCGAGATCCAGCGCCTGGGCGCCGACCGCCCGCGCCGCGTGGACGTGCGCGTGATCGCCGCCACCAACCGCAACCTGCGCGAGCAGGTGCGCGACGGCGCCTTCCGCGCCGACCTGTACCACCGGCTGTCGGTGTACCCCGTGCCCATCCCGCCGCTGCGCGAACGGGGCAACGATGTGCTGCTGCTGGCGGGCCGTTTTCTGGAACTGAACCGCGCGCGCCTGGGCCTGCGCAGCCTGCGGCTGTCGGCCAGCGCACAGGACGCCCTGCGCCGCTACCCCTGGCCCGGCAACATCCGCGAGCTGGAGCACGTGGTCAGCCGCGCGGCGCTCAAGGCCCTGAGCCGGGGCGTGAGCCGCGCGGACATCGTGACGCTGGAGCCCGCGCTGCTCGACCTGGACGCCAACGCCGCCAGCGTGGCCCACGCCCCCCTGGATGCCGGTGCCCCCGCTGTGGCCACCACGCCGCCCACCCCCACCACCGCCGAAGGCCCGCTGCGCGACGCCGTGGATGCCTGCCAGCGGCACGCCATCACGCAGGCCCTGGCGCGCCACCAGGGCAACTGGGCCCAGGCGGCGCGTGCGCTGGAGGTGGACGCGAGCAACCTGCACAAGCTGGCGCGCAGGCTGGGCATCAAGTAGAGCTTCAATTTTGATAGCATTCAGCGCTTATCCCTCAAGCGCTGGCGGCCATTTTCTTCCCACGTCCATGCCGGGGGGCCTGCGGCACGCGGGCCTGCGCCACAATGGCGCCATGCTGACCCTCCAAGACATCCGAGACGCCGCCACCCGCCTGCAGGGCCAGGTGCTGGACACCCCCTGTGTGGAATCCAAGACGCTCTCGCAGATCGTGGGCGCGCAGGTATTCCTCAAGTTCGAGAACCTGCAGTTCACGGCCTCGTTCAAGGAGCGGGGCGCCTGCAACCGGCTCACCTTGCTGGTCGACGCGGAACGTGCCCGCGGCGCGGCGCCCGGAACGACGCCGGGTGTGGTGGCCATGAGCGCGGGCAACCATGCCCAGGGCGTGGCCTATCACGCGCAGCGCCTGGGCCTGCGCGCGGTGATCGTGATGCCGCGCTTCACGCCCGGCGTGAAGGTGGAGCGCACCCGCGGCTTCGGCGCCGAGGTGGTGCTGCACGGCGACACGCTCGAAGAAGCCCGGGCCCACGCCTACGGGCTGGCCGATGCGCAGGGGCTGACGTTCGTGCACCCCTACGACGACGAAGCCATCGCCGCGGGCCAGGGCACGGTCGCGCTGGAGATGCTCGCCGCCCAGCCCGATCTGGACATGCTGGTCGTCGCCATCGGCGGGGGCGGGCTGATCGCCGGCATGGCCACGGCGGCCAAGGCGCTCAAGCCCGGCATCGAGATCGTGGGCGTGCAGGCGGCGCGCTTTCCGTCGATGGTCAACGCCGTGCGGCACACGCAGCACCCCATGGGCACCTCGACCATCGCCGAGGGCATTGCCGTGGGCACCCCGGGCAAGATCACCCAGGAGGTGGTGCAGCGCCTGGTGGACGACCTGGTGCTGGTGGACGAAGGCGATATCGAGCAGGCCGTGCTGATGCTGCTCGAAATCGAGAAGACGCTGGTCGAGGGCGCGGGCGCCGCGGCCCTGGCGGCGCTGGTGCGCCACCCCGCCCGCTTCAGGGGCAAGCGCGTGGGGCTGGTGCTCTCGGGGGGCAACATCGATCCGCTGCTGCTGGCCGCCATCATCGAGCGCGGCATGGTGCGCTCGGGCCGGCTGGCGCGCATCAAGGTCAGCGCGCGCGACGTGCCGGGCGTGCTCGCGCGCATCACCGCCACCGTGGCCGACGCGGGCGCGAACATCGAGGAAGTGCACCACCAGCGCGCATTCACCATGCTGGCCGCGCAGAACGTGGAGATCGAGCTGGTCCTGCAGACAAGGAGCAAGGCGCACGTGGACGAGGTGCTGGGCAAGCTGCGTTCGGCGGGCATGGAGGCCGACCTGATCTGACCCCCGGCGCGGGGTTTTCAGCCCCGTGCACGCCGGCGCGGCTAGAATTGCGCAAGTTTTAAGCATCTGGAGCCCACACCATGTCCGACCACCACACTACGCATGCCCCCGAATCGCTCCCGCACGATCCCGTGGAAAACGTGGTTCACGTGATTCCCGTGGTGCTGCCCGTGGTCGGCGGCATCATGATGTTCCTGCTGGCCTTCATCGCCGTGTACATGGCCTGATCGATTGCCCTGGCACCGCCACAAGCCCCGCTGCGCGGGGCTTTTTTTCGCCTTGCACCCCCCCGTCACCAGGAGACCCCATGAGACCCGGACACGCCCTCGTCCTTTTTTCCGGTGGCCAGGACTCCACCACCTGCCTGGCCTGGGCGCTCACGCAGTTCGAGCGCGTGGAAACCATCGGCTTCGACTACGGCCAGCGCCACCATGTGGAGCTGCAGGCCCGGCAGGCCGTGCTGGCGGCCCTGCGGTCCCGCTTCGGGCCATGGCGTGACCGGCTCGGCGACGACCACATGATCGACCTGGCCGTGCTGGGCCGCATCAGCGACACGGCGCTGACCAGCGACGCCGAGATCCAGATGACCGCCGCCGGCCTGCCCAACACCTTCGTGCCGGGGCGCAACCTGCTGTTCTTCAACCTGGCCGCCGCCGTGGGCTACCGGCGCGGGCTGCACACGCTGGTGGGCGGCATGTGCGAAACCGACTTCTCGGGCTACCCCGACTGCCGCGACGACACGCTCAAGGCGCTGCAGGTCGCCGTGTCGCTGGGCATGGGGCAGCGCTTCACGTTCGAGACGCCGCTCATGTGGCTGGACAAGGCCGCCACCTGGGAGCTGGCCCGCACCCTGGGCGGCGACGCGCTGGTGGATCTCATCATCACCGAGTCGCACACCTGCTACCACGGGGTGCGCGACACGCTGCATGCCTGGGGCTACGGCTGCGGCACCTGCCCGGCGTGCGAGTTGCGCAAGGCGGGCCATGCGCGGTGGCAGGCCGGCCAGACAGGCCAGCCCAGCACCTGAAGGGCGGGACAGAGCGGGACTGGGCGGATTGTGATGCATAACCTCATGCATCTTTTGCATGGTTTTAGCCCCAGTCTGACAGACAAGCGGTCGGCAGATTCATAAAATTGACACCCCAGCCGACCCGCGGAATCCGTGGAAATAGCCTCCACACCGTGGGGCTGACCACGCTCCCGCCCGCCGACTGAGCACGAAAGCCGTTTTTTCAAAGGCAGCGCTCAGCATCGCAACTGCGCCAGGCCTTGCCGCGATCCACCGGGTCCGCTTCCTTTGAAAAAACTGTTTTTCAACTTAGGAAGCTCCCGATGAACGCACCCACCATGCAGGGCCTGAATCTCAACGCCCCCGCTTACGTCAAGAACGCCCGGCTGCTCGCCTGGGTGGCCGACATGGCCGCCCTGTGCAAGCCCGACACCATCTACTGGTGCGACGGCAGCAAGGAAGAGTACGACCGCCTGTGCCAGCAGCTGGTCGACGCCGGCACCTTCAAGAAGCTCAACCCCGCCAAGCGCCCCGGCAGCTTCCTGGCCTGGTCCGACCCGTCGGACGTGGCCCGCGTGGAAGACCGCACCTACATCTGCTCGGCCGCCAAGGAAGACGCAGGCCCCACCAACAACTGGATGGCCCCCGCTGAAATGCGGGCCACGCTGCAGCCCCTGTTCGACGGCTGCATGAAGGGCCGCACCATGTACGTGGTGCCCTTCAGCATGGGCCCCCTGGGCAGCCACATCGCCCACATCGGCGTGGAGCTGACCGACAGCGCCTACGTGGCCGTGAACCAGCGCCTCATGACCCGCATGGGCAAGGCCGTGTACGACGTGCTGGGCGTGGAAGGCGAGTTCGTGCCCTGCATGCACACCGTGGGCGCCCCCCTGGCCGAAGGTGAAAAGGACACGACCAGCTGGCCCTGCAATCCCAAGGTCAAGTACATCGTGCACTACCCCGAAACGCGCGAGATCTGGTCGTACGGCTCGGGCTACGGCGGCAACGCGCTGCTGGGCAAGAAGTGCCTGGCCCTGCGCATCGCGTCGACCATGGGCCGCGACCAGGGCTGGCTGGCCGAGCACATGCTCATCCTGGGCGTGACCAACCCCGCCGGCAAGAAGTACCACGTGGCCGCCGCCTTCCCCAGCGCCTGCGGCAAGACCAACTTCTCGATGCTGGTGCCGCCCGAAGCAGGCTTTGCCGGCTGGAAGGTCACCACCATCGGTGACGACATCGCCTGGATCAAGCCCCATGCCGACGGCAAGATGTATGCCATCAACCCTGAAGCCGGCTACTTTGGCGTGGCCCCCGGCACGAACATGCACACCAACCCCAACTGCATGAAGAGCCTGGACAAGGACGTGATCTTCACCAACGTGGCCCTGACCGACGACGGCGACGTGTGGTGGGAAGGCATGGAAAAGGACACCGGCAAGCTCCCGGACCACCTGATCGACTGGCAAGGCAAGGACTGGACGCCCCAGACCGCCAAGGAAACCGGCGCCAAGGCGGCCCACCCCAACTCGCGCTTCACGGTGGCCGCCACCAACAACCCGGCGCTCGATGCGCAGTGGGACGACGCCAACGGCGTGGCGATCGACGCCTTCATCTTCGGCGGCCGCCGCTCCACCACCGTGCCGCTGGTGACGGAAGCCCGCACCTGGACGGAGGGCGTGTACATGGCCGCCACCATGGGCTCTGAGACCACCGCCGCCGCCTTCGGGGCCCAGGGCGTGGTGCGCCGCGACCCCTTCGCCATGCTGCCGTTCTGCGGCTACAACATGAGCGACTACTTCCAGCACTGGCTGAACATGGAAGGCAAGATCGCCGCCACCGGCAAGGCCGTGCCCAAGGTCTTCTGCGTGAACTGGTTCCGCAAGGACGAGGCCGGCAAGTTCGTCTGGCCCGGCTACGGCGACAACATGCGCGTGCTCAAGTGGATGATCGACCGCATCGAAGGCCAGGCCCAAGGCCAGGAAACCATGTTCGGCGTGGCGCCCCAGTACGCCGAGATCAACTGGACGGGTCTGGATTTCAGCGCCCAGAAGTTCGACGCCGTGACCAGCATCGACAAGGCGGCCTGGGCCGATGAGTTCAAGCTGCACGATGCCCACTTCGAGCAACTGGCCTACCACCTGCCCACGGCCCTGCTGGATACCAAGGCCCTGCTGGAAAAACGCCTGGCTGCATAAAACCCTGTTCTTCCCAGTCCGAGAAACCGCCCCTTCTGCCGAACGGGCGGTTTTTTCATGGGCCGGCGCCAGGGGGGGAAACAGGCCAGGCGCAGGACAGCCGGACCATGAAAAAAGCCGTGGCGAGCGTTCGCCACGGCTTCAAGGGGATCGGGACTGCCGCGCCGGCCGCGCAGCGCGGTCTCAGTAGTACGTGCGGATATCGTTCACCGTGGGGATGCCCATTGCATGGTTCAGTTCAGCCATGATGCGGGGATCCTTCATGGCGACTTGCCAGGTGCGCTCGTCGTCCGCGGCGCGGCGGCGGTTTTCCGCCCAGGCGCGGCCTGCCACGCGCAGAGCGGCGCCAGCACGGCGTGCCGGGGCGGTCAGCAGGGCCAGGGCGGCGAACGCCACCAGCCACAGCACCATCCACGCGGCCAGCAGGTGGCCTTCGCTCCAGGTGTCGATCACCTGGTTGGCCACGACCAGCAGTGCCGACACGACGGCCGCGAGCAGCAGGGTGGCGGCGCCACGGGCGCCGTCAAAGTTGGCGGCCACGCTCTTCAGAGCGGCGGCGGCGTTTTCGGCGCGGACCACGCCGGGGTGTTCAGTGGGGTAGTCAACGTGTGCAAAGCTGGTCATTTCGGTTTCCCTTTTCTAACGCTTGTGGCGAGATTGCCGGGCGATGGGGTGATATTAGGGTTTACCCTTTGCATGTTCAAGTTTATATTTTGAATCATTGATATTCATAATGGTGATGAATTGCCATGACACCCTTGAACTTCCGCTCGCTGGACCTGAATCTGTTGCGCGTCTTCGACGAGGTGATGGCCGAGCGCAGCCTCACGCGCGCGGCGCACAAGCTGTCCATCACCCAGCCCGCCGTGAGCAATGCCATGCGCCGGCTGCGCGACGTGCTGGGGGATGAACTGGTGGTGCGCAGCGGCCAAGGGGTCGAGCCCACGCCCCGCGCCTTGGCGCTGTGGCCCCCCGTGCGCGAGGCCCTGGCCCATCTGCAGGACTCCCTGGCGCCGGGGCGCTTCGAGCCCGCCACGGCCGAGTCCACCTTTGTGCTGGCCATGGCCGATGCCACGGCGGCCACGCTGGTTCCCGCCCTCGTGGAGATCATCGAGCGCGAGGCCCCCGGCATCTCGATCCGGGTGCTGCCCCTGACCACCCGCGACCCCCGGCGCCTGCTCGACGAGGAAGCCGCCGACATGGCGGTGGGCTACTTTCCGGCCGTGCTGGCGGACCTCACGGCACGCGCGCAGTCGGGCGGGGCGGTCGCGTTCGAGAGCCGCCGCCTCTACGACGGGGAATACGTGTGCGTGATGCGCCAGGGCCACCCGCTGGCGGACGCGCCGCTCACCCTGGACGCCTATTGCGCTGCCCGGCACATGCTGGTGAGCTTTTCCGGCCGCCCCTTCGGTTTCATCGACGAGGCGCTGGCCTCCCTGGGCCGCGAGCGCAAGGTGGTGATCACGGTCAACCAGTTCTTCACCGCCGGGCGCGTGGTGTCGGGTTCGGACCTGCTGACGGTGCTGCCGCGCCACTTCGTGCCCGTCACGGGCATCTCCGACGCGCTGGTGCAACGGGCCCTGCCGCTGGACGTCCCGCCCGTGCATGTCGATGCCCTGTGGCGCCGCCGCGGCCCGCAGCAGGCGGCGATGACCTGGCTGCTGCACGCCCTGGCGCGCTCGGCGCGCCGCACCTTTCCCGAACCGTGAGGCCCGGGCGCGGGCATCCCACCCACCCCAGCGCGGCCTGCCGCGGCAGTGCCTTGCGGCGGGATCTGGCGCATTTCGGGGTGCCGCCACGGCATTCGATTCGCCCCGTCCCACTCCAAGCCCGTAGACTGCGCGCTCCATGAACATCCAGCTGCTGTCCGATCTGCACCTTGAGGCGCACCCCCATTTCATCCCCGAACCGGCCCCCGGCGCCGATGTGCTGGTGCTTGCGGGGGACGTGGGCTCCTACCAGCAGGGCTCGCTGCTACAGGACGATGACTTCGGCCTCGCCCGGTTCTCGCCCCTGGCCCCGTACGCGGGCTGGCCCACGCCGGTGCTCTTCGTGCCCGGCAACCACGAATACGACGCGCAGGATTTCGATGCGGCCCACCAGCGGCTGCGCAGGACCTGCGAACGGCTGGGGATCACCTGGCTGGAGCGGGAGATGGTCACTCTTCAAGGTGTCCGCTTCGTGGGCACCACGCTCTGGAGCGATTTCGACGCTTTGGCGGACCACGAAGGCACCACCGACCTGGCCAGGCGCCTGAAGCTGCGCGACAAGGCCTTCCGGGCGGCGAATTTCTATCTGCGCAAGACGGGCGGCACCCGCCATGCTCAGCCGTTCCTCGCCGAGGCCGTGCGCGACCAGGCCCTGGCCTGCCAGCAGTGGCTGGGCGACGCGCTCGCGGTCCCGTTCGACGGGCCCACGGTCGTGGCCACGCACTTCGCGCCCAGCCTGCGCAGTGCCGACCCGCGCTACGGCATGGTGCCGGGCACGGCGGGCTTCTGCAACGCGCTGGACGCCCTGCTGCCCCGCGCGCAGCTGTGGCTGCACGGGCACCTGCATGCCCCGAGCGACTACACGGCACGGGGCCTGCGCGAGGACGGCACGCCGTGGCAGTGCCGCGTCGTGGCCAATCCGCTGGGTTATGCGCGCAAGGGCGAGCAGGCGGCGTTCCAGGCGCAGTGCTGCATCACCTTATGATCGGCGCACGGGGCCCTGCCGCCCCGCAGTGCAGAGGAAAAAACATGACCCAGGTCAAGACAACAGAAGTCCGCGCACGTTAGTCTGACCCATTCCTTTTCGGAGAACACCATGAACATCCTGCTTGCTGTCGACGGCAGCGCCTACACCAAGAAAATGCTGGCTTACCTGGCCACCCACGAAGAACTGCTGGGGGGCAACCACCAGTACACGGTGCTCACCGTGCAGGCCCCGCTGCCCGCGCGTGCCCGCGCGGCCCTGGGCAAGGAAGTCGTGGAGAACTACCACGCCGAAGAAGCCGAGAAAATCCTGGCGCCCGTGTGCAAGTTTCTCGCGCGCCACGGTGTGGAGGCCAAGCGCAGCGTCAAGGTCGGCACGGTGGGCGAGAACATCGCCAAGGTGGCCGACAGCGGCAAGTTCGACCTGCTGGTGATGGGCTCCCACGGCCACGGGGCCCTGGCCACCCTGGTCATGGGTTCGGTCACCACGCAGGTGCTCGCCCACAGCAAGGTGCCCGTGCTGCTCGTGCGCTGAGCCCCGCCGCCCGGCGCAGGCCGCGCCCTGCCTCGGCAGGGTTTTTCGCCCACAAGACAAGAAAGCCCGGCATGCCGGGCTTTCTTACGAGGGACGAAACGCCGGAACGGGCTGCCGCTACCGCGCAGCCAGCCCGTCGAAACAGGTGCGCACCACCAGATCCACGATCTGCGCATCCGAATACTGGCCGCCTTCCTTGAGGAAGCTCACCACCGGGTCACAGGCCCGCGCATACAAGGTGTACAGCACCACCAGCGGTGGCAGCGTGGGGTTGATCACGCCCTCGGCCTGGGCCTGGGTGATCCATTCGCCGATCTGGTCGCTCACCGCCACCAGGCCGTTGAGATAGTCCTTGTTGGCCATGAGCACCGCGCGCAGCGTGGAGTTGCGGCTGGGCAGCAGCGGCATTTCATTGCTCAGCAGGCGCTCCAGCGACCAGCGCACCAGCGCATGGAGCTTTTCGAGGGGTGGCGTTTCGGCGGGCAGGTCCGCCAGATAGGCCCGCACCCGCGCCAGGATCTGCACCATGGCGGCGCTGCACAGCTCTTCCTTGCTGCAAAAGTGCTTGTACAGGCTGGCCTTGGCAATGCCCACGGCGTTGGCCACATCGTCCATGGTCATGGCGTCGAAGGCCTTTTCGCCCAGGAGCTGGCAGGTGGACTGGAGGATGGCATCCTCGCGCGCCTGGTGCATCTGCTCCTTGAACGAGGCTTTGGGGGGCTGCGTTTGCATGGCGTCCATTTTATACATCACAGTAAAAAAATAAATGACCAAGTTGCAATGCAACTACGTCGTTCACATTTTCTCCAGCAGGAATCGTGCCGCGGGCCTGGGCGCGAGGGCGGGCAATCTGCGCTGGTGCACTGCAGCACCCGCCCCCATAATCGCGCCGCCATGTCCACGCCGCACGCCCTGCCATCGACAGTTTTCACCACCGACCAGGGTTCCGGCGAAGAGCGCTTCGAGGCCTGGCGCAGCAGCATTTCGGTGGTCTTCGATGTCGCGCCGCTGGACCGCGATCCGCTGGAGAGCTTCAGTGCATCGGTCACCGCCAGCCACCTGGGCGCCCTGCTGGTGGGCGACCTGCGCTTTGGCCGGCAGCAGTTCTCGCGCGGTACGCCGCGCGTGGCGCGCGACGGGGTCAACCACTACCTGGTGCAGTGGTACCGCAGCGGCGGGTTCGTGGGCCAGCACGACGACGGCGTGGACATGCAGGTGCGCGCGGGCGACATCACCGTGTTCGACCTCGGCCGCACGCAGCGCACCTACGCCAGCCCCTCGCACGTCCTGTCCATCGTCGTGCCCCGCGAGATCGCCGACGAGGCCTTTTGCAGCCCCTCGGCCGACCTGCACGGCACGGTGCTGCGCGGCCACACGGCGCTGGGCGGGCTGCTCAGCGACTACCTGCAGTCGCTGCATCGGCGGCTGCCCACCGTCACCCTCCCCGAGGCGCCCGCCGTGGTGCAGGCCACCACGCAGATGCTGGCGGCCTGCCTGCGCCCGGGCCGCGACACCCTCGCCCAGGCGGAACCACAGATCCAGGGTGTCACCCTCGGACGCATCCAGCAATACATCGCGCAGCACCTGGGGGCCCCGCTCAGCCCCGAACTGCTGAGCCGCACGTTCGGCGTCTCGCGCAGCATGCTGTACCGGCTGTTCGAGCCGCTGGGCGGCGTGGCGCACTACGTGCAGCAGCAGCGCCTGGCCCGGGCGTTCCACGCGCTGGCCAACCCGGCCAACCGCCGGCTGCGGGTGGGCGAGATCGCCACGCGCGCCGGGTTCACCAGCGAGGCGCATTTCAGCCGCGCCTTTCGCACGACCTTTGGCCTCACGCCCAGCGACGTGCGTGCCATGGGGCGCGGCTGGCAAGCGCCCCGCAAGGGCCCGGACGGCGCCAGCGGGCAGACCACCGCCGAATACGCGGACTGGCTGCGCGGCTTGAGGGTGTAGCACCCGCTTTTGCCGATCCCTCGGCGGCACGGGCAGTCAAGCGCCCTGAAACGCACAGTCAAGCCGCGCCGTGAATGCTGCCTAGCATGCGCGGCAGCCCTCCTTCGCTTCTTCTCCGTGCGCGCCACCATGTTCCTTGTCCGCGGCATCGCCGCCGCCCTTTTCGCGGCCAACCGGCGCAGCGTGGGCTTGGCCTTGACCGACGGCGGCCCGGGTCCCGTCGCAGGGCTCGCGCGTCACTCCCAAAGCAATAGCTACTCACCCTTTTAAAACAAGCGCTACAAGGCAATTTCATGCAAAAAAACCATCCCTCCCGTCGCCCTGCAAGCGCCCCACGCATCGCCCTGCTGTGGGCCGTCGCCGCTGCAGCCCCCGCCGCCTGGGCCCAGGGCGCGCCCGTGGGCGCGGTGGCCTATGCCCCGCTGGCGGCCCCGGCCGCCGTGCCCACGCTGTCGCAATGGGGGCTGCTGGTGCTGGTGCTGCTCCTGGCCGCCGCGGCCCGCCACCTGCTGCGCCACGCGGGGCACGGCGTGGTCCGCGCCATCGTGCCGGGGCTGCTGGCCTGCGCGGCGCTGCTGTGCATGCCGTGGGGCGGACAGGCGATCGCGGTGCCCTCCAGCGATGTCCCGCTGGACAACCCGGCGGGGGGCGTGGCCGACATTCCCGACCACCCCGACCTGGAACGTGCATTCGCCGACTACCTGCACGCCTACGAGGTGCGCAACACCACGGACCGCCCCCAGCGGATCACCGCCGTGAGCGTGACCGCCGCGCACCGCATCCAGGGCCCGGGTGATGAGACCCGATGCACGGTGGGGCAGACGCTGGCGCCCATGGCCTCGTGCCATCTCGTGGTGGGCCGGCCGCACTGAACGCAGCCGCCGCCCCGGCTAGGCCGCCGGCGCCTCGAGCGTGCGGGCGGCCGTGGCCGTGAGCGCGGCCGTGAGCGCGTCCAGCACCGCCGACTCCAGGTTCCAGCAGTGCCAGTACAGCTGGATCGGCAGCCTGCGGCCGGGCGCCAGGTCCACCATGCTGCCGTCGGCGATGGGCCCGCGCGCCAGCAGCTCGGGCACCACGCCCACCGCCCAGCCGGCGGCCACGGCGCGCATCTGCGCCTCCGACCCGGGCACGAACAGGTGGTTGAGCGCCACGCGCTTGAGGCCGAAGGCACGGGCCACGAATTCGGCGGCCATGTCGTCCTTGCGGTTGAACGACAGGAACGGCACCTCGCGGAAGTTGTGCGGCGTGAGCCCCTGGGGCAGGTGCTGCTGCGCATAGGGCGCAGACGCCACCGCCACGTAGTGCATGGCGCCCAGAGGCACCATCTTGCAGCCGCGCAGGGCCTGCTTGAGCGTGGTCACGCAGCCCAGCACCTGGCCGGAGCGCAGCCATTCCTGGGTGAAGTCCTGGTCGTCCACGATGATTTCGAGCGGCAGGCGCTGGCGCACCAGGTCGTGCAGCGCGCCCATGGCCCAGGTGGCGATGCTGTCGGCATTGATGGCGATCGAGATGCGTTCGTCCTCACGCGTGCCGCCGGGGGCGCTGGGCGCGAGTTCGTGCAGGTCGCGCTCCAGGTCGGCGCGCAGCAGTCGCAGCTGCTTGGTGTGCTTGAGCAGCAACTGCCCCGCCGAGGTGGGCCGCAGCGGACGGCTGCGCACGATGAGCACCGAGCCCACCTGCGCCTCCAGCGCGCGCAGGCGCTGCGACACCGCCGACTGCGTGACATTCAGGCGCTGTGCGGCGCGTTCGAAGCCGCCTTCCTCGACGATGGCGGCAAGGCATTCCAGGGCGGCGGGATCGTAGGTGCTCATGGTCTCGGGCTCGAACAAAAGAGGATTGTCTCTACCGCACCGTTTATTAGGTGCGCTGATGTTTTTGGAGTAAGTTTAATTTTGCTTTTAGTTGAATGCAATGTCGCGCACACTGCGCCCCATCGTGTCCCGCACTGGGGCGGGTGGCACGCAAAGGCTCACAAGGCATTCCGCATATGAAAACCATTGTTCTCGGCGCAGGCATCATCGGCACCAGCACGGCGTGGCACCTGCTGGAACGCGGTCACGAAGTCATCGTGATCGACCGCCAGCCCGATGCTGCGCTCGAAACCAGTTTTGCCAATGCAGCACAGATCTCGGTGAGCTACTGCGAGCCCTGGGCCAACCGCGAGGCGCCGCTCAAGGCGCTCAAGTGGATGTTCGACAAGGAAGCGCCGCTGCTGTTTCGCCCGCAGATGGACTGGCAGCAATGGCGCTGGGGCCTGCAGTTCCTCGCGCAGTGCAACGACGCCGCGTTCGAGCGCAATGTGCAGCAGATCGTGGCGCTGGGCGCGTACAGCCATGCCGCCCTCAAGGACCTGGTCAGCACCACGGGCATCGAATACAACCGGCTGGAACGCGGCATTGCCCACTTCTACACCGACCAGAAATCCTTTGACGCCGCCGGCCATGCGGTGGAGCTCATGCGCAAGCACGGCGTGCAACGGCGCCTGGTGAGCCGCGACGAGCTGCTGCAGATCGAGCCCGCGTTCAAGGCCTACGGCGACAAGATCACCGGCGGCACCTACACCAGCACCGACGAGAGCGGCGACGCGCGCGTGTTCACGCAGGAACTCGCCCGCCGCTGCATGGCGCGCGGCGCGCAGTTCCTCTATGGCCACGACGTGCTGCGCCTGAACAAGATCGGCAACGCTATTGATTCGGTAGCTGTCATGGCACGCCAGTCCAGCGGTGGGGGCAAAAAAGACTTCATCCTGAAGGCCGACGCCGTGGTCGTGGCCTGCGGCTCCTACAGCGCGCCGCTGTTGCGCAGCGTGGGCGTGGACCTGCCGATCTACCCTGGCAAGGGCTACAGCGCCACGTTCCCGCTGCTCAAGCCCGAGGGCGCGCCCATGGTCTCCACCATCGACGACGGCAAGAAGATCGCCATGAGCCGCCTGGGCAACCACCTGCGCGTGGCGGGCACCATCGAACTCAATGGCTGGGACCTGACGCTGGACAGCACACTGGCCCGCGCACGCTGCCACATGCTGTCGCGCCGCATCGAGGCCATCCTGCCCGGCGTGTGCGACACCCGCACGCCCGAAGAAGGCGGCGACCCGCAGTACTGGACCGGCCTGCGCCCGGCCACGCCCACCAACATCCCGTTCATCGGGCAGACCCGCGTGGGCAAGCTGTGGGTGAATGCGGGCCACGGCACGCTGGGCTGGACGCACGGCGCGGGCTCGGGCAAGGCGCTGGCCGAGCTCATCAGCGGCGAACAGCCCGCGATGAACTTCGGCTTCCTGGGCGACGAGCGCGTGCGCGCGCCCCGGGCCGTCGCCACGGCCTGAAGCCACTGCCAGCAGACACGGGCCGGGGCCGTTACGATCCCGTCCATGCCTGCACCGCACTACCTCTTTCTCACCACGTCCACCCGCGAGCCGGGCCACACCGGCAACACCGAGTGGCTCGCACGCCAGGCGGCCGCCGCGCTGCCCCCGGGCACCGCGCAAACCTGGCACCACCTGGCCCGCATGGACCTGCCGCCCTTCGTGGACCAGCGCCACACCTCGGGCACCTATGCGCCGCCCGAAGGCGACATGAAGACGCTGCTGGACGCCACGCTGGCGGCCACGCACATCGTGTTCGTGGCGCCGGTCTACTGGTACAGCATTCCCTCGCCGCTCAAGACCTACCTGGACCACTGGAGCGCCTGGATGCGCGTGCCTGGCCTGGCCTTCAAGGAGCCCATGGGCGCGAAGACCCTGGCGCTCATCACCACCAGCGGCGACCGCGCCAAGGCCCAGCCCATGATCGACTCCGTGGAGCTGTGCGCCCGGTTCCTGTCGATGGCCTGGGGCGGCGCGCTCTGGGGCAAGGGCGGGCCGCCGGGGGCGGTGCAGGCCGACGCGCAGGCGCTGGCTGCGGCGCCGGACTTCTTGCTGGCGTAGCTAACCACAACGCCGTGCCGGCACGGCCCAGGGTGAGGCTGCTGCGGTCGCGGTGGGTGTGGCTTTCGCCACAGGGGCCGGGCCGCCGGCGAGAACAGCTAGGGCTGCCGGCTCCGGGCCAGCGCCACGATGGCGCCAATGGCACCGCGCGCCTGGGGGCTGTTGTGCCAGCAGGTGGACCTCATCATCTCCGAGATGGTTCTGGTCACCGCGGCCACATCCGCGTCGACCAGTTCGGCCAGCGACGAAAACCCGACCTGCTCCAGGCGCGCAATTACGGTGGCCCCCACGCCGTGCAGGGCCAGCATTTGCTCTTTTTCAGCGGCAGAAAAACCCATGTCACCCCACTGTGGGCATTGCAACGAGGGAGACTGTATCCGCCTGCCCGAGCGCCATCAGGTTCGCCAGGCTCTGGCGGCCCGCAGATCCATCCGGCACCGGGGCGTGCGCGGCGTCTCCCATGGCTGGGGCGCCGGCGCCCGGCGCGCCTTTCCACTTCGCTGTGCCGGCGGCATTGGCCTGCATCATGGGCAGCTCCCTCTCAAGAATGGTGCACACGAGGCTATTGCCGGGCTGCTGACAACGTCGTGTCAGGAGCCCAGCCCCATCCGCTGCACCAGAATCCCCAGCCATTCGTGCAGCGCCAGGCTGCTGTCGGCCAGCGCGGAGGCGCGCGGCAACACCCGGTACAGCTTGCGGGCCTGCCCGCCCTTGAAGCCCATGGGCGCGGGCAGCACCTGCAGCCCCGCGCGCTCGAAGGCCCCGGCCGCGCGCACCATGTGCCAGCCGTGGGTGACCAGGGCAATGCGCTCGATGCCGGCGGCCTTGAGCAGGATGGCGGATTTTTCGGCATTGCTGCGGGTGTCGAGCGACTCCACCTCCGTCCAGCGCACCCGCCCTTTGAACTCGCGCTCCACCACGTCCTTCATGACCAGCGACTCGGCCCGCATGCCGCCGGTGGAGCCGCCCGTCGCCAGGATGGGCAAGCCCGCCTGCTGCTGCAGGTGCACGGCGTAGCGCACCCGCTCGCGGGCGCCCCGACTGAGCACATCCACACCGTACTCGGGGGCCACGGTGTCGGCCCCGCCCCCCAGCACCACGATGGCCTGGGTGCGCGCTTGGGACAGCTGCCGGGCGGTCACCACGGGATGGTGCTCCAGGCTGCGCACCAGCACATCCGACACCGGCGGCCAGGACAGCACCAGCACCGACAGCAGCGACAGCACCACCACCGTGATGCCCGTGCGGCGGTGGTAGCGCGCGATCCACAGCCCCACCAGCGCCAGCAGGATGCTGGACACCGGGGGCAACAGCAGCGCAGACAGTATTTTCTTCAGGGCAAACCACATGGCAACAGAAGGAGAAAGGGAAGGAGCAATCAGGCCTGCACGAGCCCGCCCGGCGGCGCCAGGGCATGGCGGGGGAAAAATGGACCGCTTGGACGGCCGAACCATCGGCCCTGCGGGATGGGGCAAGCTCAGTGCAGCATCCGCCGCTGGGCTAGAAAGTCCAGCAGCGCGGCATCGAAACCCTCGGGGTCCTCCAGCTGGGGCCAGTGCCCGACATGGGGCAGCACCAGGGTCTGCGCATCGGGCAGCACCTGGGCAAGCGCCTCCAGGGCCACGGGGGGTGTGCAGCGGTCCAGCTCGCCCCCCACCAGCAGCGTGGGCATGGCCAGGTGGGCCAGCGCGGCAGCCCCGCGATCAAACGTGGGCAAGGCCTCCAGCGCGCGCCGGTAGGCCCCCGGGTACACCTGGGCCAGCGCATGGCTGGCCAGCCGCACCCCTTCGGGCAGGGCGCCGGTGCCGATGAACTGGGGTACCAGCGTCTGCGCCAGCGCCTCCATGCCGCCACCGCCATCCAGTGCTTTCAGGGCGCGCAGCCGGGGCGCCACCCAGTCTTCCACCGCCTGCGCATCGAGCGCCGGCCCGCCCGCGCACAGCACGAGGCGCCGCACCTGCGATGGGCCGCGCACGGCGGCCTCCAGCGCCACCATGGCGCCCATGCCGTGCCCCACCAGCGTGACCGGGCCACCCCGCAGGGCGTCGATCAGGGCCAGGCAGCTCTGCGCCAGCGCCTTGAAGGTGTAGGGCTCCACGGGAGCGCTGCGGCCATAGCCCGGCATGTTCCAGGCCACGGCGCGGTAGCCGACCGTGGCCAGCGTTTCCACCTGGGGGGCAAAGGTGAGGTGGTCGCCATCGGCGTCGTGCAGCATGAGCACGGTGGGGCCGGAGCCCAGGGCGGTGAAGGTAGGAAGAACGGCCATGCGGTGGAAAACGGAACAGAAATGACTTACGCAAAACAGGGTTCAGGCAGATAGCTCGCCCCCACGCCAGGTGGTGGTTGCATCCCGATTTGCGCAAGTCTTACGGAAGTAAACCCCGCAACAGCGCGGTGGTGGGTGGCGCCTGATAATAGTTGCTCCCCCCTGCTGCCACCGCTGGCACCGCTTTTGTGAACCCTTCGCCCCCCCGCCCCGCCCTCGCCCTGCCACCGAGCTTCTCCACACGCGAGTTTCGCGATGCACTGGGCATGTTTGCCACGGGCGTGACCATCGTCACGGCCCGCACGGCTGCGGGCGACCTGGTGGGGCTCACGGCCAGTTCGTTCAATTCGGTGTCGCTGGCGCCCCCGCTGGTGCTGTGGAGCCTGTCGCACGGCGCCAGCACCCTGCCCACCTTTGCCGACGGCTCGCACTACGCCATCCACGTGCTGGCCGCGGACCAGAAGGCGCTGGCCGAGCGTTTTGCCACGCGCGGCATCGATCGCTGGGCAGGCCTGGAACACCGGCCCGGCATCAGCGGTGCCCCGTTGCTGGCCGGGGCGGCCGCCACGTTCGAGTGCTTCAACCGCAGCCAGTACAAGGAGGGCGACCACACCATCTTTGTGGGCGAGGTCGAGCGCTGCGAGCACCGCGAAGGCATCTCGCCCCTGCTGTACCACGGGGGCAAGTTCTACACCGAGCACCCGCTGTGACGACCCCCACCGTGGCCGTGCGCCACGTGAACATCGGCCTGGCCCGGCGCCTGAAGGTGGGCGAACGTTCGGTGCTCACCGCCATCGGCAAGGCGCCCGTCACCGGCCCGGTGGCCGTGGGCCCGCTGGGCCTGGCGGGGGACGAGCAGGCCGACCCGAGCGTGCACGGCGGCCTGGGCAAGGCCGTATACGCCTACCCCGCCGCCCACTACGCGTTCTGGCAGACCCAGCGCCGCGAACGGGGCGTGAGCCTGTTCGATGAAACCTTGCCGCCGGGTTTCATGGGGGAGAACCTCACCATCGACGGGCCGCTGGAAGCGGAGGTGTTTGTGGGCGACGAATGGCATTTCCCCCACTGCGTGCTGCGGGTGAGTGCCCCGCGCGAGCCATGCTTCAAGTTCAACGCCGTCATGGGGTTTGCGCAGGCGGGCCGCACCATGGCCCTGGCCGGGTGCTGCGGCTACTACCTGGCGGTGGACCAGCCCGGCACCATCGCCGCCGGAGAGACCGCCACGCTGGTGCCCGGGCAGCGCGGGCTGAGCATCGCGCAGGCGCTGGCCGGCAAGTGGGCAAAGCACTCGCGCTAACCAGGCCCCACTGGATTCATCAATATTGATAGCTACTAGCGCTTACCAGATAAGCGTCAGAGCCCAATTTTTCTCGAAACCGAGCCTTCAACGCACCGTGTCGGGCAGCTCGATCTTGACCTCCAGCACCTCCAGGTTGTCCTGGCGCTCCAGGTGCACCTTGAGGTCGTCGGGGTTGATCTTCACGTACTTGGAGATCACCGCCACCAGTTCGCGCTGCAGCGCGGGCAGGTAGTCGGGCTCCGAGGCGTTGCGGCCGTTGCGCTCGTGCGCCAGGATGATCTGCAGCCGCTCCTTGGCGACGCTGGCGGTTTTCTTCTTCTCGCCGAGCAGGAAGGACAGGAAAGAAGCCATGGCTTATTTGCTCCCGAACAGGCGTTTGAAGAAGCCTGGCTTTTCCGCGTCGATGAAACGCAGCGGCTTGTCGGTGGCGCCCAGGAAGCGGTCGATCACGTCCTTGTAGGCCTCGGACACATCCGAGTCCTTGGCATGGATCGCGGGTGTGCCCTGGTTGGACGACTGCAGCACCACTTCCGACTCGGGGATCACGCCGATCAGCTTGATGCGCAGGATGTCCTGGATGTCTTCCAGGCTCAGCATCTGGCCGTCCTGCACGCGGCTGGGGTTGTAGCGCGTGATGAGCAGGTGCTCCTTGATCGGCTCGCCGCCTTCGATCGCGCGCTTGGTCTTGCTGCCCAGCATGCCCAGGATGCGGTCCGAGTCGCGCACCGACGACACCTCGGGGTTCGTCACCAGCAGCGCCTCGTCGGCGAAGTGCATGGCCATCAGCGCGCCGCTTTCAATGCCGGCGGGCGAGTCGCAGACGATGTACTCGAAGTCCATCGCGGCCAGGTCCTTGAGCACTTTCTCGACGCCGTCCTGCGTGAGCGCGTCCTTGTCGCGCGTCTGGCTGGCGGCCAGCACGAACAGGTTGTCGCACTGCTTGTCCTTGATGAGGGCCTGGTTCAGGTTGGCCTCGCCCTGGATCACGTTGATGAGGTCGTACACCACGCGGCGTTCGCAGCCCATGATGAGGTCCAGGTTGCGCAGGCCGACATCAAAGTCGATCACGGCGGTCTTGTGGCCGCGCAGGGCGAGGCCGGTGGCAAAGCTGGCACTGGTGGTGGTCTTGCCCACGCCACCCTTGCCGGAGGTCACGACGACGATTTTGGCCATGTGTTGGGGTCTCTTGAGGGGTTTGATGATGAATGAAGTATCAATTTTCGTGGCGCATGCACCGGGGCGACGCTTGACACGGGCGTGGCCCACACCAGGGCTCCCGCGCAAGGGCCGCCCCGCCGCGCTGGGAGCGTCCCGCTGCGCGCAGCGCGCAGCGCTGCGAGAGTGGGGGGAAGGAGCGAAGCGACATAGGGGGGTGTTTCACTTGAGAGCTTCGATGATGAGCTTCTCGCCGTCGAGCCGGACCTGGGCCGGCTTGCCGCGCACATCGGCGGGCAACTCGGTCTCGGTGGTGCGGTAGATGCCCGCGATGGACACCAGCTGGGGCTCCAGGCAGGTCGAAAAGATGCGCGCTTCGGTGTTGCCGCGCGCACCGGCAATCGCGCGGCCGCGCAGCGGGGCATAGACGTGGATGTTGCCGTCGGCGATCACCTCGGCGCCAAAGCTCACCACGGCCATCACCACCAGGTCGGCGCCACGGGCATACACCTGCTGGCCCGAGCGCAGGGGCTTGTCCACCACCACGGTGCCGGGGCCCGGCATGGGCACTTCGCGCACCACTTCCACCTCGACCTCGCGGATCACCTCGCGCACCACTTCCTGCACCGGGGTGGCAGGGGCCTCGGCGCGAACGGGCGGTGCATCGGGCGCCGCGGCCAGCCCGGCCGCGCGCGCGGCATCCATCTGGGCAGGGCTGCCGCCGCGGACCGCCACGGGCAGGGTGCTGTGGCTGCGCAGCAAGGCCATGATGGCCGCGAAATCGATGGGTTCCTGCGCTTCGCGCACAGGGGCCAGATCGATCAGCACCGGGTCATTGTCGAAGAAGCCCGGGGCGTCGGCCACGCGCTCGGCCAGGTCGGCGGCAAACAGCGCGGCGTCGGTGGTCTTGAGCACCACGGCCACCACGGGCAAAGAGGCGCTCTTGAGGTCAAAGCTGGTGCGGGACTGCGCCGCCGTCGTAAGGGCCATGAATGAGGGGTGGAAAAGACGCTCGGGAACGGGTTTCAGAAGGCGCAAAGTGTACCGTGGGCCCGTGTAAGAACCTGTTCGCGCTCCCCGGGCGCCCTGCGCGGGAACACAAGGGGAAACGCGCGGCGCCTCGCGCGTGGCGCCGCGCCCCTCCCTGGGGAGCCCGTGCCTTCATCGGAAACCGGGCCAATGGCCGCCAGGGTCGCGAGGGGCCGTGAAGCCTTCCGCCCGCGCTCCGGGGCGCCTGGATGCATGGGCGACGGGCCGCCGGGCAAGGGTCTTTGATAATCGACCGATGTCTTCTCCCCGCAAAACCCACATCGATTCCCTGGCCATCGCCCTGCTGCTGGCCTGCTGCATGTTCTGGGGCTTCCAGCAGGTGCTGGTGAAAGCCACCGTGGGCGAGGTGGCTCCCGTGTACCAGGCCTTTCTGCGCTTCGTGCTGGCCACCGTGGCGGTCGCCGCCTGGTGCGCGTGGCGCGGCGTGCCGCTGTCGGGCGCGGCCGAGCCGGCCGGGGCACCGCGCGCGGGCCTGCTCGCCGGGGCGCTGTTCGCAGGAGAGTTTGCCTGCATCTACCTGGGGCTGCAGTACACCACGGCGTCGCGCCTCACGGTGTTCCTCTATGCCGCCCCGTTCTGGGTGGCCCTGCTGCTGCCGCGCTTCATCCCCGGTGAGCGCCTGCAGGGCTGGCAGTGGCTGGGACTGGCCGCTGCCTTTGTGGGCGTGGGGCTGGCGCTGGGCGACGGTCTGCTGGGCCCCGCCAACGCCGCCCTGCCCCGTGCCTGGCTGGGCGACCTGCTGGGCCTGGCCGCGGGCCTGATGTGGGCGCTGACCACGGTGGTGATCCGCACCACGCCGCTCGCGCGCGTGGCGCCCGCCAAGCAGCTGCTCTACCAGGTGGGCGTGAGCGCCGCCGCACTGCCCTGGCTGTCGCTGGCCCTGGGCGAAAGCTGGACCTTGCAGTTCAGCACCTTCGCCTGGGGTTCGCTGCTGGTGCAGGCACTCGTGGGTGCATTCGTGAGCTATCTGGCCTGGATGTGGATGCTGGCGCACTACCCGGCCACGAAGATCTCGGTGTTCGTGTTCCTCACGCCCGTGTTCGCGCTGCTGTTTGGCACCTGGTGGCTGGGCGAGCCCGTGACGCCCGGACTGGTGGCGGCGCTGGTGCTGGTAGCGGCGGGGATCGTGCTGGTGAACCGGCGCGCGAGCTGATCATTTGTATCAAATGGTGCTACTGCGCCTACTCACTTGGCACTGGCAGCTATCATTTTCATGGCACTTGTTGTCGAAGGTGCCCAGTCCAACCAGGCATGTGGGAAGAACACATGGGGACGATTTGAATCACCGCTGCAAAGTACCACCACAGGTACGCGAGCACCGTTTACCGCTTCCTGAAAAAGCACCCATGCATCACAACACAATGACTTTTGCACCCGAAGCTGCCCACCAATGGGCCCCACGTGCCTTGCCGACCTTGCGAGCCGCACTGGCCTTGAGCTGTGCCGCACTGGCCTTGGCAGGCTGCGGTGGCGGCTCAGGCTCCGCAGAGCCAGGCCAGCCTCCCGTCACCGGCGCGCTGGCCGCCCCCGAGAACTTTGAGAACGGTGGGGCCCTGAGTTTTTCGTGGAGCGCCACGCCGGGCGCCACCCGCTATGAGCTCTTTGCCGACACGGATGGCCCAGGGCCTCAAACGGAAGTGCAGATGGGCGAGGCGCAAGGCCTCAGTTTCTACTCCACGACTCAACGACAGTTCGGCTACCTGAATCTCGCCCGGCTGCCTGACTTCATCAACGCCACCTTCCGTCTGCGGGCTTGCAACACCGATGGCTGTGGAGCCTTCACCGCAGCGAAGGCGCTGGACATTCCCAAAAGCATCAGCCATGAATTCCCATCGGGGCGTGCGCCCCTCAAATCATCAGCGAGCAATTTCGATCCCATATCCCAGGACGGCCTGACTTTGGTCCTGCGCGGTGCCAGCGGTTCGACAAGCACCTTGTTGGTGTTCGCGCGCACGGCCATCGACCAGCCATGGCAGCAGCAAGCCGAGTTCCCCACGCGCGCGTCCCGGATCGCGCTGTCTTCGGACGGCACCACCCTGGCGGGGGCTGAAGACGACAAGATACAGATCTACCACCGCGGCGGCGCAACCTGGGGCCTGCAAGCCACGATTACATCGACCCAGACGCCTGCCGCATGCCCCCAGCCCTGCCAGTTGGCCTCCGTCCCCGGCAAGCTGGCACTGTCGGCCAACGGCAACCTGCTGGCCGTCACGGGGATCTATGGCGCTGCCACTAACACCCCCAACGCTGTTTTCACCTACGTGCGCACCGGCACGACCTGGGCACCCCAAAGCCATCTGGCGCCGGGAGGCAGCGTCGTGGGAACGGCCCTGGCCCTGTCCGGCGATGGCAGCACGCTGGCGTTGAACAGCGGCGCCATCACCCGCAGCGAGAGCTTCGCACCACCATACCTGCATGTTTACGCGCAAAGCGGAGGCGGGACGTGGAGCGAGCAAGCGCGGCTGCCCGTGGGCATCGTGAATTTCCTGGACATTGCGGCATCGCGGTACAGCGCCTTGGCGCTCTCCAACGATGGCGCCACGCTGGCCGTCGAAGCCCTGAACGCACCCAACTCGTTGCCGGCAGAGTTCCACATCACTGGTGCAGACCTCACATGCGCAGGCACGGGGAGTGCGGCGCCCGGGTGGCACATCGCCTTGTTCGCCCGCGAGGGTGCTACATGGCGCAGGCAGGCCGTCATAGCGCGCGACGCAGCGTCCTGGGCCCTGGCAAACGACGGCAACGCCCTCTTCTTCGGTGGCGAGCTGTTCAACCGCCGCAGCGGCGCCTGGACGTGCCCTTAGGGTTACGCGCCCCCGGGGGCCTGAAGCCCCGCGAGGATGGCCACCTCCAGCCCCCCTACGGACCGTGCCCCGCGGCAATGAAGCCGGGAAAAACAAGGCCTACCGCCATATAGCAAGCGTATGTAGCTTCTATTTTTATAGCAAAATGCAGGTCAACCGGGGGCATGGCCTCATGGCGCCAGGGATGCGCGCACCCAGCGCAGCACCTTCATCGTCGTCCAGGCGCGTGAACTGCCGGGACCAGGTTTCGGACTGCGCAAGTTTCGAATACTGGGGCGGTTCGCCCACAACCAGTCCGGGTGGGTGGCCCGGGGCTTCGCCCGAAAACATGCAGGTGTACCCTGTAGTACAAGGCAGTGCGGGGGTTTTGGTCCCCGGGGATGGGCCAGCGGGTTTAGCGCGTCGTTGCCCGCATCGCAGTCTTTGAGGCAGTCACCGGCGAGCTGTCGAGCAGGGCCCGGCCCGTGGTGGTCGCCAGGCACGACCAACGCGCCAGCTCTTCGGGCGTCAGCTCGCTGCGTTCCCAGACGGGCACATGACCGCCGTCGCTGCAGTGGTTCATAGGCCGCACGAGCAGGTCGACCGTGCCACCAGCCAGTGGCTCAGAGCTTGGGAATGCGGATCCGGCTGATCATCAGCGAACCCGACAGCGCGAACAGCAGCACCAGCGGGTGCAGCGTGAAGCCGCCGATGAGCACCTTGCCGAACCACAGGCTCTCGCGCACCGCGCCCAGGTAGGCCGCCAGGGCCAGCAGGCCCACGAGCACGATGGAGGTGGGGATGGGCGTGCCCTCGAAGTACTTCACCTTGCCGTCGTCGCCCGAGAGGGTTTCGGCCGTGACGTTGTAGCGCGCCAGGCGCGAGACGCCGCAGGCCACGAAGTAGGCCAGCACGATGCGGTCGTACAGGCCCTGCATGCCGCAGCCATAGGCGATGATGGCCGGAGCCACGCCGAACGAGATCACGTCGGCCAGCGAATCGAGCTCCCGGCCCATGGCCGAACTCTTCTGGCGCCAGCGCGCGATGCGGCCGTCCAGCACGTCGAAGATGAGCGCGGCCAGCACGAGGGCGGCGGCGAAGTAGACGTGCACCACGGCGCCGGTTTCCAGGTAGGTCATCGACGAGAACAATGCGCCCACGCCGCAGACCGCGTTGCCCAGCGTGAACCAGTCGGCCAGGTGGAATTCGCGGATCATCGAGAAACGCTTGGGATGTCGGGGAGTGTTCATGTCAGGAGCTCCGGTCGCGCCATGGTGGATGAGAACGCCCCATTATGGGCGGCCAGGTGCCGGGCTTCTTGTAGGCACACCGCCCGCCCGCTCGAGGATGAAATCAATGAGCGTGCGCACCGAACTGGTCTGGTAGCGGTTGGGCATGTACAGGAGGAACATCTGCGTGCCAAAGACGCTCAGGCGGTAGTCGTCGAGCGCGGTGACGATGCGCCCCTCGCGCACCGGGTCCGCCACCACGTAGTCGGGCAGCAGGCCCACGCCCAGGCCCGCCAGGACCGCGTCGCGCAGGAAGGGAAAATGCTCGGACAGCAGGGTGGGCCGGGGCAGCACTTCCTCGCGCTGGCCGTCGGGCCGGTAGGCGGCCACGCGCAGCTCGCGCCCGATGAAGCCCGAGGTGAAGAGCGGCACCGTGGCCAGGTGCTCCAGGCGCGTGGGCAGGCCGTGCTCCTGCGCGTACGCGCGGGCGGCGCACACCACGTAGCGCACGGGCCCCAGGGCCCGCGACACCAGGGCCGGCGGCGGCTCGGTCATGATGCGGATGGCGATGTCCACGTCCTCGCGCACGAGGTCGCTCACGCGGTTCTCGAACATCACTTCGAGCACGATCCCCGGGTACAGACGCTTGAATTCGATGAGCCAGCCGGCCATGACCATCTGGCCGTAGCCCAGGGGCATGCTCAGCCCCACGCGCCCCTGCAGGCTCTGGCCCAGCGTGGCGATGGTTTCGCGCGCCGCCAGCATCTCGTTCATGATGCTGCGGCCGTGCTCGTACAGGCGCAGCCCGACCTCGGTGGGCTCCACGCGCCGCGTGGTGCGGCGCACCAGCTGCACGCCCACCGACTTCTCCAGCTGGTGCAGGTGGTAGCTCACGTTGGCGCGGCTCATCTTGAGCTTGCGCGCGGCCAGGCTGAGGTTGCCGGCGTCCAGGATCTCCACCAGCAGGGTCAGTGCCGAGAGATCCATGTGGCGCGCTCCGCTTGCTTGTCAAAAATATTCATACAGAGTGTCAATCCTTCATGTGATTGTCAAGAAATCCTGTCGGCACAACAATCCCGGGTCTGCCCGCACTTCCGTCCATGACCGCTCCCGCACTCCATCCGCCCTTTGCCCGCACCGCCACCACCCTCCGCGGCCTGCGGGATGTCGAACAGCTGGAAGCCACGCCCCTGGCCGAGGCGCTGCCGGTGCGGAGCACCTATGAAATCCTGCGCAACGCCGCCCATGCGTTCGGCGGCAAGACCGCGCTGACCTTCCTGCCCACGGCCGATCCGGCGGACGCGCCCATCCGCTGGTCGTACGCGCAGCTGCTGGCCGGCATCCACCAGACGGCCAACCTGCTGCACACACTGGGCGTGGGCCCCCGGGACGCCGTGGCCGTGCTGCTGCCCGGCTGCCTGGAATACCACCTGGCCCTGTGGGGCGGCGAGGCGGCGGGCATCGTGCAGCCCCTGAACCCCATGCTCACCGACGAGAAGCTCGCGGCCATGATGGCGCTGGCGGGCGCCAAGGTGCTGATCGCCTACGGCGCGGAAGGCGACGTGGGCTACTGGAGCAAGGCCCTGCGCCTGCGCAGCCAGGTGCCCACGCTCGCCACCGTGCTGCGTGTGGCCCCGCACGATGAGGCGCCCGGCGCCGCCGGCGCGCTGCCGGAGGGCGTGGTGGACTTCGCGGCGCGCCTGCGCCAGCCCGCCGGCCAGCTGGTGAGCGGCCGGCGCATCGCGCCCGGCGACATCGCAGCGTACTTTCACACCGGCGGCACCACGGGCGCGCCCAAGATCGCGCGCCACAGCCATGGCGCGCAGGTGTTCACCGCCTGGGCCAGCGTGCAGATGCAGGGCATCACGCCGCAGGACGTGGGCATCAACGGCTACCCGCTGTTCCATGTGGCGGGCGTGCTGCCCGGTTCGCTCGCGGCGCTCTCGGCGGGGGTGGAGACCATCATCCCGACGGCGGGCCTGTTCCGCAACCGCGAGGTCATCGCCAGCTACTGGCGGCTGGTCGAGCGCCACCGCTGCACCTACCTGTCGGCCGTGCCCACGGTGCTGGCCGCGCTGGCCAACGTGCCGCTCGATGGCGCCGACATCTCGTCGCTGCGCTACTGCCGCACGGGCGCGGCCATCCTCGCGCCGGAGCTGGCGGCGCGCTTTGAGCGCCTGTTCGGCCTGCATGTGCACGAAAGCCTGGGCATGACGGAGATGGCGGGCATCTCCACCATCACGCCACCGGGCGTGCACGCGCCCGCCGGCTGCGTGGGCTGGCGCCTGCCGTACGCGCGGCTGCGCATCGTGGCGCTGGACGCGCACGGCAACGCGTCCGGCCAGGACATGCCGCCTGGGCAGCCGGGCATGGTGCTGTTCCAGTCGCCCAACCTGTTCTCGGGGTTTCTGGATGCGGCGGACACGGCCAAGGCCTTCACGGCCGACGGCTGGCTGGCCACCGGAGACCTGGGTTTCGTGGACGCCGAAGGGCGCCTGCACCTGAGCGGCCGCTCCAAGGACCTCATCATCCGCAGCGGCCACAACATCGATCCCAAGGTGATCGAGGACGCGCTGGGCGCCCACCCCGCCGTGCAGCTCGCCGCCGCCGTGGGCGCGCCCGACGCCTATGCGGGCGAGCTGCCCGTGGCCTTTGCCACGCTGGTGCCCGGCGCGCAGGCGACCGAGGCCGAGCTGCTCGCCTTCACCGCAGAGCGCGTGGACGAGGCCGTGGCCCGCCCGCGCTGGGTGCGGGTCCTGGGCACCATGCCCGTGACCAACGTGGGCAAGATCTACAAGCCCGCGCTGCGCCTGCAGGCCGCCTGCCACACGGTGCAGGCGCTGGCCGACGGCGTGTGGGCCGAGACCCCCGGCCTCCCCCGCCCCCAGGCGCAGCCCGAAGGCGAGAGCGCCGTGCGCGTGACCCTGGAGCCCGGCCCGGGCGCGGCCGCGCTGCAGGCCCGGCTGCGCGAGGTGCTCGCGCCCCTGCCGCTTGCCGTCACCATCGCCCCGGCGCCAGGAAGCCCCCAGCCCGCCTGAACGAGCCCCGGCCCGCCACCGCGCAGGGCCGGGCCAGCCTGATTTGCAATACCCATGACAGGAGACGACACATGCCCCACCACCCCCCGTCGATGACCCGCCGCCACTGGCTGGGCGCCGCCGCGCTGGCCGCCGCCGCCGCGTGCACCGGCCCCGCCGCCCTGGCGCAGGCCTACCCCAGCAAGCCCATCAAGGTGGTCGTGCCCTTTGCCGCAGGCGGCGCCACCGACGTGCTCGCGCGCGTGCTGGCCGAGAAGATGGCCGCGGGCCTGGGCCAGCCCATGGTCATCGACAACAAGCCCGGCGCGGCCGGCATCATCGGCACCGACGCGGTGGCCAAGGCCGCGCCCGACGGCTACACGCTGCTGCTGGCCTTGAGCAACTCCATGCTCACCAACCAGTTCCTGTACACCAAGCTGCCCTACAGCCCCGAGCGCGACATCGCGCCCATCTACCAGATCGCCATCGCGCCGCTGGTGCTGGTGGCCCACCCCGGCGTACCCGTGGCCACGGGCCCCGAGCTGCTCAAGTACGTGGTGGCGAACAAGGGCAAGGTGGCCTACGGCTCCTACGGCACGGGCGCCTACCCGCATCTGGCCGGCGCCTACATGAGCCTCACGCAGAACGCCGACATGAGCCACGTGGCCTACCGCGGCGAGGCGCCCATGGTGCAGGACCTGCTGGGCGGCCAGATCCAGATCGCGTTCGCCAGCGCGCTGCAGGCCAAGCCGCACATCGACGCGGGCAAGCTCAAGGCCATCGGCGTGAGCGGCGAGCGCCGCATGGGCGCGCTGCCGGGCGTGCCC
This sequence comes from Acidovorax sp. GW821-FHT10E03, assembly GCF_059415205.1. Classification (NCBI taxonomy): domain Bacteria; kingdom Pseudomonadati; phylum Pseudomonadota; class Betaproteobacteria; order Burkholderiales; family Comamonadaceae; genus Acidovorax; species Acidovorax sp. GW821-FHT10E03. The sequence continues at coordinate 45,764 of NZ_JBWKMU010000010.1, forward strand.
ACGCTGGCCGAACAGGGCCTGAACGACGAGGCCTACCGCGTGGCGGGCTGGCTGGCCTTTGGCGCACCGGCCGGCACGCCAGCACCCATCCTGGAGCGCATTGCCGCCGAGGTGCGCAAGGCCACGCAGTTGCCCGACGTGGCGCAGCGCATCGCGGCCATGGGGTTCGATGTGCAGAACAGCTCGCCCGCGCTGTTCACGGCCGCGATCGCCAAGGAGCGGCCGGTGTGGGAGCGATTGATCAAGGCCTCGGGCGCGAAGCTTGACTGACCCCCTGAGCGGCTGCCAGAAACAGCTGCTCTTCGTCATGTCCAGGCCTGCGCAAGCAGGCTTGGAGCCGCAGCCCTCAGCCCCTGAAGGGGGCCGTCGCCAGCGCGGCGGAGCGGCCCTGGCATGGCGGCGCGCCGGTCACAACAGGTGGCAGGAAGCAAAAAAAGGCCCGCGAGGGCCTTTGAGGCCAAAATGAGCCCCAGCGCCTGTCCATCAAGCGCAAGCAGCTATCATTTTTGAAGCAATTTCGCGCCGCCCAGGTGCAGGGGCTCCACCGCGTTCAATCGAGGGTCACGCCGGTCGATTTCACCACCCCGGCCCAGCGCTGGAGTTCCTTGCCGACATAGGCGCGGTACTCTTCGGGCGTGGAGCCCAGCGGCTCGGCGCCCTGCACCGCCAGCCTGGCACGCACCTCATCGCTTTGCAGCGCCTTGTTGATCTCGGCGTTGAGGCGCTGCACCAGCGCCGCCGGCGTCCTGGCGGGCACCATCACGCCCTGCCAGGCGCCCGCCTCAAAACCGGGCATCACGGTTTCCCCCAGCGTGGGCACGTCGGGGTACAGGGACATGCGCCTGGCGGTGGTGACCGCCAGCAGCTTCAGGCGCCTGTCCTTCACGAAAGGCATCACGGAATTGATGGTGTCCGTCATGAACTGGATCTGCCCCGCCACGAGGTCGACATCCGCGGGGGCGCTGCCCCGGTAGGACACGTGCGTGGCCTCGATGCCCAGGCTCCTGGTGAACTGGAAAGCCGCCAGGTGGGTCACGTTGCCATTGCCTGCCGAGCCATAGGAGAGCTTGCCCGGGTTGGCCTTGGCGTAGTCGACGAACTCGCGCACATTGTTGACGGGAAGGCTCGGGTGCACGACCAGGGCCAGCGGCACCACGGCGGTGAGGGCCACGGGCGCCAGGTCTTTCTGCACGTCATAGCTCAGGTTCTTGTAGAGCGCCGGGCTCAGGGTGATGGACGAGGTGTTGTAGAGCAGCGTGTACCCGTCACCCGCCGCCTTGCTGACCTGGGTGCCGCCGATGTTGCCGTTGGCGCCGGGCTTGTTGTCCACGATCACGGACTGCCCCATCTGCTCCGTCAGCTTCTGCGCCAGCACGCGCGCCACCTGGTCGGTGGGCCCGCCTGGCGGAAAGGGCACCACCAGGGTGATCGGTTTGGAAGGGTAGGCCTGCGCATGCGCCAAGCCCATGGGGGCGATGGCCGCCACGCCGGCCGCGCAGCCGAGCATGGCCAGGCATACACGCCGGACGCCGCTGGGTCGCGAAGACGTGCGGGAAGTGCTTTTTTTCATGGTGCTTGTCTCCTGGGTGGTTGTAGTTGGGGAAATCGGTTCACGAACGCCCGGCGAGCAAGCGGGTGGCCGTGTAGGTCATGACCGGTACCCCCTGCTGGTTGAAGACGTCGATGCGCGAGGTCACGACCGCGCGGCCACTCCTGGAGGTGGGCCGGATCTCCGTCACCTCCACCACCGCCTCGATGGTGTCGCCCACCCGCACGGGCGCGAGGATCTTCTGGTGCAGCTCCAGCATCGCAAGGCCCGTGCCCTGGATCATGGTCTGCAGGATGAAGCCCTCGATGAGCGCATAGGTCAGCGCCCCCGGCACGGGCCGCCCCGCCATGGCGCCGCCCTCGTAGCCGTCTTCGATGAAGATCGCCTCCAGCATGCCGGTCACGCCGATGAAGCTGACCAGGTCCGTCTCGGTGACCGTGCGCCGGAAGGTGCGAAAGCGTTGTCCCACGCTCAGGTCCTGCCACACGAACCCCTGTCCGAGGCGCGGCAAATGGCGGTCCACGCCAGCGGGGGCGGCAGGGCGGAGGGTGTCCGCAGAAGGCGTCTGGGGGATCATGGAAGGCGTCCTTGTCAAGAAGAGGGGCCCACGGCTGCGCGGGTGCCCAGCAGTGCCTGGATCTGTGCGCCGCCGAGCCCGGCCTGGGCCAGCAGCGTCTCGGTGTGTTCGCCCAGCCGGGGGGGCATGGCGATGGCGGGGCGCTGCCCGTCAAAGCGCACCGGCACGCCCGGAAAGCGCACCTCGCCCAGGGCGGGGTCGGAGAGGGTTTCGAAGAAATCCGTGGCCACGAGGTGTGGATCCAGGGGCAGGTCCTGCAGCCTGGCCACGGGCGCGGCGGGGATTTCCAGCCGCTCGCACACCGCGATCCAGTGGGCCGTGGTGTGGCGCCCGGTGAAGCCCGACGCAAGCTCCAGCAGTTCGGCGATGTGCCGCGTGCGGCTGGCGATGTCGGCGAAGCGCGCATCGCGCGCCAGGTCCGGGGCACCCACTTCGGTGAAGAAGCGCTGCCAGTGCAGGTTGGTGTACGGCATCATGGCCACCGCCCCGTCGGCCGTGCGGTAGGGCCGGCGCCAGGGGGCCAGCACACGCGGGTAGCCCGGTGGGGACAGCGGCGGCTCGAAGTGCTGGCCGTAGTAGTGCTCGACCAGGTTGAAACCCACCATGGACTCGAACATGGGGATTTCCACGAAGGCCCCCCGGCCCGTGCGCTCGCGCTGCCACAGCGCGGCCAGGATGGCATGCGCGGCCACATGGGCACAGGTCTTGTCGGCGGCGATGGTGGGCAGGTAGCGCATTTCCCCGCCCTGCCGTTCCATCAGGTCGGCGAGCCCCGACATGCCCTGGATCACGTCGTCATACGCGGGTTTGCCGGCATAGGGGCCAGGCAAGAAGCCCACCAGGCTGGCGTACACCAGGCGCGGAAAACGCTCGCGCAGCGCCTCGGGCGCGAGGCCCAGGGCCGCCAGCTTCTGCGGCCGCATGCTGTGCATCAGCACATCGGCCGTGGCGATCAGTGCGCCCAGCGCTTCCTGCGCACTGGCCTGCTTGAGGTCCAGCGCCACGCTCTTCTTGCTGCGGTTGGCGCCCAGGAACATCGCCGCCATGCCCGCCTCCCGGGCGGGGCCGGTATGGCGCGTCGAGTCGCCCTCGGGCGGTTCGATCTTGATCACCTCGGCACCGTAGTCGGCCAGGACCTGGCTGGCCAGGGGGCCGAAGATCACGCTGGACAGATCCAGCACGCGAAGGCCTTGCAAAGGCGTCATCTCACATCCTTCCGGAGGCGGTTGGGGGGACGCGGTGCCTCACTGGAACTTCGGCGCGCGTTTTTCAATGAAGGCGGTCACCGCTTCCCGGTGGTCTGCCGTCTTGTGCGCGATGGCCTGGTAGCCCGCCGAAGTCTCCAGCAGCGAGGCCAGCGAGGCGTGTTCGCCCTCGCGCAGCAGGCGTTTTGTCATCCGCATCACGGCGCCGGGGTTGGCCGCGATCCTGGCGGCCAGCGCCCGCGCGGCGGGCAGCAACTGGTCCGCCGCCACCACGCGACTCACCAGGCCGCAGGCCAACGCCTCCTGCGCGCCGATGGCCTCGCCGGTGAACGCCATCTCGGACGCCTTGGCCCTGCCGACCGCGCGCGGCAGCAGCCAGGCACCACCGTCGCCGGGCACGATGCCCACGCGCACAAAACTCTCGGCGAAGGTGGCCGCCTCGCTGGCGATGCGGATGTCGCACATGCAGGCCAGGTCCAGCCCCGCGCCGATGGCCGGGCCGTTGACGGCGCAGATCACGGGAACATCGAGCTGGTACAGCGCCTGGGGGATGCGCTGGATGCCCTGGCGGTACTCCTCGCGGATCAGGTCGGGCGTGAACGCGTCATCAAAGAAACGCTTCATGTCCTTGACGTTGCCGCCCGAGCTGAAGATGGGGCCCGCGCCCGTGAGAATCAGCACCTTGACGCCGGCATCCCGGCGCACGTCCTCGCACAGCTGCACGAACTCGTCCACCGCGGTGTTGCCGGTGAGCGCGTTGCGCGTTTCGGGCTGGTTCATGGTGGCGGTGAGGATGCCGCCGTCGCGTTCAATGGTCAGAAAGGCCATGGCAAATGTCTCCAGTCAGCGAAGTGGCACTCAGGCCGGGAATTCGACGTCGGTGATGCGGCGCACCAGATCGAGCGTGATGCCGCTGTGCTGCAGCAGCGCCTCGCCGGCCACGGTGTGCCAGTACCCCTCGCTGCCGGCCGTCTGGCGCCAGGCATGCAGGCGCCGGGTGAAGAGCTGCAGGTCATGCTCCTCGGTGAAGCCGATGGCGCCGTGGATGGCGTGGGCGGCTTCCGACACGGCCAGCGCGGCCTCGCTGCAGCGCGCCTTGGCGGTCGCCACGCGCAGGCGGTCGGGCTGGATGCCCACGCCGCCGCTGCAGCCGAGCTGCGCGGCCATGCGCGCGGCAAACACGTGTTCGCTCATCACGGCCAGCTGGTGCTGGACGGCCTGGAACTTGCCGATGGGGCGGCCGAATTGCTGGCGTTCGTTGGCGTACCGCAGGGTGCGCTGGAACACGCTGCTGAGGGCGCCGGCCATCTGCGCGGCCACCACCGCGGCCTGCAGGGTGCGCACATCCAGCGCGGCATCCACGCCCACCGTGGGGGCGGCATCGCACTGCGCGGCCGACCAGGTCAGCGCCGCGTCCAGCGCCAGTGCATGCGCACGGGCGTGGGCGCCGTCGACGGGAAGCAGGTGCCAGGCGCCGCCGGCCTGCACCAGCACCGCATCGGCCACCTGGCCGCCGCGCACCAGCGCGCAGTGCAGACCGCCGCCGGCGCCACGCTGGCCGCGTGCCAGGGCGATGCTGCCCTGCGGGCGCACCAGCCCTGCCTGGGCCAGCAAGGCCCGCGCCACCATGGTCTCGGCCAGGGGCAGCGGCAGTGCGTGGGCACCGCATTGCTCCAGCACGCCAAAGGCCTGGTCCAGTTCCAGGCCCGCCCCCCCCTCTTCTTCGCCCAGCAGGGCGTCGGCCAGGCCGGTGGATTCCAGCTGCTCCCACAGGCCCCGCGCGGCATCCGCCGCGCGCCCGCCGCACTCGATGGCGCGCACCACGGCGGGGGTGCACCGGTCCGCCAGCACGTCGTGCGCGGCATCGGCGAACAGGTCGTTGTCATTCATGCTCATGTCGGTCATCCATTGCGTTGCACACACTGCCCCCCGGCCCCTGGCCGAAGCGCGGCCCGGTCGGAGGCGCCAGGCACGGTCCCCACGCAGCGCGCGCGAGAGAGATGCCGCGCAGCAGCCCAGGGCTGTCTCATCTCAAGCCCAGGCCGCGGGCGATCATTCCGCGCAGGATGTCGCGCGTGCCGCCGCGCAGCGAGAAGGAGGGCGAGGCCTCGGTCACGTACTTGAGCGTCATCAGGAGCTCCACGGGCACGTCCTCGGCCTCGCGCGCGAACAGGTCCTCGGCAATGGCCGCTGGAATCATCTGCTCGAGGGTGGTTCCAAGCTCCTTCACCAGCGCCGCCTCGACGATGGGGCTCGCGCCCTGCGTGAGTTTTTCCTGCACCGACACGGACATGGCGCGCAGCGGCGCCAGCTGCGTGAGCACCTTGCCCGCCAGCCGCACGGCCGAGTCGGTGCGTCCCTGGGGCGTGCGCACGTAGCCGAGCCACTGGTCGAACAGCACGATGGAGGAGAACAGGCGCTCGGGCCCGCTGCGCTCGAACGCCAGCTCCGCCGTGACCTGCTCCCAGCCCTGGCCCTCGGCGCCAATGAGCGCATCCGGCCCCAGCTGCACGTTGTCGAAGAACACCTCGCAAAAATGGCTGTCGCCCGAGAGGTCTTCGATGGGGCGCACCGTGACCCCCGGCAGCGACAGGTCCACGATGACCTGCGACAGGCCCTGGTGGCGGTCCTCGGAGGTGCCCGAGGTGCGTACCAGCGCGATCATGTACTGGCAGTGGTGGGCGTTGGTGGTCCAGATCTTCTGGCCGTTGAGCACAAAGCCTTGCGCATTGGGCACGGCGCGCGTCTTCACGCTGGCCAGGTCCGAACCCGCGTTGGGTTCGCTCATGCCGATGCAGAAGAACGCCTCGCCCTTGCACACGCGCGGAATGTAGAACTGCTTTTGCGCCTCGGTGCCGTACTTCAGGATCAGGGGCGCGCTCTGGCGATCGGCGATCCAGTGCGAACCCACGGGAGCGCCGCAGGCCAGGTATTCCTCCACCAGCACGTAGCGCGTGAACGCGCTGCGCCCGCCCCCGCCGTACGCCCTGGGCAGCGTGATGCCGATCCAGCCCTTGTCCCCCAGCCGGCGGCTCAGAGCGGTGCTGTAGCCGCCCCAGGAGCGCGCGCGGATGTGCGCGGGCAGGTCGGCAATGGCCTCCTGCAGGAAGGCGCGCACCTCGGCGCGCAGTGCCTCGTCTTCAGCGGGAATGCGCGTGAGCGCCAGTGAATCCAGGGTGCTCATCCCAAAACTCCGTCGTCCTTGTAGGCCTGCAATTGCGCGGGCGAAAAACCCAGGTAGCGGGCCAGCACCTCGTCGGTGTGCTGGCCCAGCTGCGGGGGCGTGTGGCGGTAAGTGACGGGCGTGTCCGACAGGCGGATGGGGCTGGCCACCAGCGGCACCTCGCCCGCCTGCGGGTGCGGCATCGCGATCCGCAGGCCCCGGGCCTGGACCTGTGGGTCCTCGAACACGTCGCGCACGGTGTTGATGGGGCCGCAGGGCACGGCGTGCCGCTCCAGCAGAGCGATCCAGTCGCGCGTGGTGCGCGCCACCGTGGCGGCGCGGATGCGGCCGACCAGTTCCTCCCGGTGGGCCAGGCGGCCGGCGTTGCACACGAAGCGTTCGTCCTGCGCCCAATCCGGTTCGCCGATGGCATGGCAAAAGCGTGCAAACTGTCCGTCGTTGCCAATGGCCAGGATCATGTGGCCGTCCTGCGTGGGGAAGTCCTGGTAGGGCACGGTGTTCGGGTGCGCATTGCCCATGCGCTGCGGCACCTTGTCGCCGTACAGGTAATTCATGCCCTGGTTGGCCAGGCAGGCCACGCCCACGTCGAGCAGCGCCAGGTCGATGTGCTGGCCCCGGCCCGTGTGCTCGCGCGCCTGCAGCGCAGCGAGGATGGCCGTGCTCGCATACAGCCCGGTGAGGATGTCGGTGAGCGCCACGCCCACCTTCATGGGACCGCCGCCGGGTGCCCCGTCGGGGTGGCCGCTGATGCTCATGAGCCCACCCATGCCCTGGATCAGGAAGTCGTAGCCCGCGCGGTGCGCGTAGGGGCCGTCCTGGCCAAAGCCGGTCACGGAGCAGTACACCAGGCGCGGGTTCAGCGCGCTCAGGCTCGCATGGTCGAGCCCGTACTGCGCCAGGCCGCCGGTCTTGAAATTCTCGATGAGCACGTCGCACCGCGCCGCGAGCTCGCGCACGATCCGCTGACCCTCGGGCCGGGTGAAGTCCACCGTCACCGACTGCTTGTTGCGGTTGGTGCACATGTAATAGGCCGACTCGCCGGTGGGCCGGCCCGCCGCGTCCGTCACATGGGGAGGGCCCCAGGCGCGGGTGTCGTCGCCGGTGCCCGGGCGCTCGACCTTGATCACTTCGGCCCCCAGGTCGCCCAGGGTCTGCGCGGCCCAGGGTCCGGCCAGCACGCGGGACAGATCGAGCACCTTCACATGCTGCAGCGCACCCGGCTGCGCGGCGGGAGCAGCGCTCATTGCAGCGGCACCTTGGCCTGGGTGACGATGCGCTTCCACAGCACGATCTCGTTTTTCTGGAACTCGTGCATCTGCGCGGGCCCACCGGTCATGGCGGTGGCTCCGATGCGCTCGTAGAAGGCACGGGTCTCGTCCATCCTGGAGATGGCGGTGAACAGCTCGGCCAGCCGGGCGGTTTCGGCGGCGGGGGTCTGGGCGCTGACCATGGCGCCCACCCACGTGTAGGCCTCGAAGCCCGGCAGGCCCGCTTCCGTGGCGGTGGGCACGTCCGGCGCCGCGGCCACGCGCTTGTCGGACGCCACGGCCAGCACCTTCACGCGGCCGCCCTTGGCTAGCTCCTGCACGGCGGTCACCTCGGCGAAGGTGTAGTCGACGGTGCCCGAGGCCACGGCCGTCATGGTCTCGCCGGCGCCCTTGAAGGGCACGTGCACGGTGTGGATGCCCGCCGTGTCGTTGAGCAACTCGCCCATGAGCTGGTAGCCGGCCGAGCCCGCGCCGAAGTTCACCTTGCCCGGGCTGGCCTTGGCATAGGCGATCAGGCCCTTGAGGTCGCTGTACGCCGCCTTGGGCATGGCCGCGATCATGGCGGGCGAACGCATCATCATGGTCAGCGGCGAGAAGTCCTTCACCGGGTCGTACGGCAGCTCCTTGAACAGCGCGGCGTTCACCGCCAGCGTGGAGTTGCTGCCGATGAAGACGGTGTAGCCGTCGGCCGGCGCCGACAGCACTTGCTTGACGGCGATGAAGCCGTTGGCGCCGGGCTTGTTTTCCACCACCACGGCCTGGCCCGTGAGGTCCTGCAGCTTGCGCGCGAAGTAGCGCGCCGAGGTGTCGGTGCCGCTGCCGGGGCCGAAGGGCACGACGAACTTGATGGTTTTGGCAGGGAATGCCTGGGCTTGCACGGCGGGGGCCAGGGCCGTGGCGGCAAGCGCCAGCAGCGCGCCGGCCACGGTTCTACGGGATTGCATCACGGTGTCTCCTTCATGGAATTTTTTTGATCGTCAGGCCCTGCCCAGGCCTGCAGGCGAATGTAGGCAGCGGGCACCCATGCTGTCTAATATTAAAAATTCACAAACCGATATTTGTTTGGTATCCCATGAACCTGCGCCAGCTGCGCCAATTCGTCACCCTGGCGGAAACCGGCAACTTCCACCGCACCGCCGAGCTGCTGCACATGGCCCAGCCGCCGCTGTCGGTGTCCGTGCGCAAACTGGAGGAGGAACTGGGCAGCCGCCTGTTCGAGCGCCACAGCACTGGCGTGCGCCTGACGGCCGAGGGCCAGGCCATGCTGCCCGAGGCGCACCTGGCGCTGTTTCATGCGGAGCGCTGCCGCCAGGCCGTGGCGGACGCGCGCGAGGGGCTGGGCGGCCTGCTGCGCCTGGGCATCATCGGATCGGCCACCTATGCCCTGCTGCCGGAGCTGATCCCGTCCGTGCGGGCGCGCTACCCGCAGATCGAGCTGGAGCTGTCGGAGGCCACATCGACCGAAATCCTCGACGGGCTGCTGGCGCGCCGCTTCGACGTGGGATTCGTTCGCTACCCGGTTCTGCACCCCGAGCCGTTCGAGCTCCTGCCCATGGACCGCGACGATTTCGTGCTCGCCGTGTCCGCGCACGGCCCGCTGGCGAAGCGCGACGCGATCGCGCTCTCGGAAGCGGCGGGCGAGCCCTTCATCATGTACCCGCAGGACAAAGTGCCCGGGCTGTCCGCCCTGGCGCTTCTGCGCTGCCAGCTGTCGGGCTTTTCACCCCGCGTGGCACAGGAGGCCATGCAGGTGCAGACCATCATGAGCCTGGTGGCCGCGGGCCTGGGCGTGGGACTGGTGGCGGGCGTCGCGCGGCTGGTGGTGCCGCCCGGCGTGAAGTGCCTGGCGCTCACCGACAACCCGCCGGGCTTCAAGGTGGGCATCGCGCTCGCGCGGCGCGCGGGGGAGGCCAGCCGGCTCGTGGAGCGCTTCATCGAGCATGCGATGGGCTTTTCCAGCGTGCCCCGACCCGGCCCGGATATGGATCAAACCGGGCTGTAGCGTACAGCCCGCAAGCGCGGGCAGCTATGTATTTTGCACTTCTGCCGCGCGCTCGGCGGCAAACGCCACATACCAGTCCAGGCAGCCCGGGTTGGCCATGGCGTCCTTGTTCACCACCTTTTCGATGGGCTGGCCCAGCAGCAGTTTCTTGATGGGCAGCTCCTGCTTCTTGCCGCTCAAGGTGCGCGGCACCTCGGCCACCGCGAAGATGTCGTCGGGCACGAAACGCGGGCTCAGCGCCGTGCGCACCGCGCCGTTGATGCGGGCGCGCAGGGCCTCGTCCAGCGCGTGGCCGGGGCGCAGCACCACGAACAGCGGCATGTAGCTTTCGCGGCCCAGGTATTCCAGGTCCACCACCAGGCTGTCGAGCACCTCGGGCAGGGATTCGACCGCGCTGTAGATCTCGCTCGTGCCCATGCGCAGGCCGTGGCGGTTGATGGTGGCGTCGCTGCGGCCGTAGATGACACAGCCGCCGTTGGCGCCGATCCTGAGCCAGTCGCCGTGGCGCCACACCGCGCCCATGCGCGCGGGGCCATCGCCGCCGCCGGGCTGGCGGCCGTGGCCAGGCGGGTACATGTCGAAGTAGCTCGACAGGTAGCGTGAACCGTCCTTGTCCCCCCACAGGTACAGCGGCATCGACGGGATGGGCTGCGCGCACACCAGCTCGCCCACCTCGTCCATCACCGGCACGCCCTCGGCATTCCAGGATTCCACGGCCGCGCCCAGCATGCGGCATTGCATCTCGCCGGGCACCTGGGGCATCTCGCGGTTGCCGCCGATGAAGGCGCCGCAAAAGTCGGTGCCGCCCGAGATGTTGTTCCACCAGATGTCGTGCGTGCCCAGGGCCTCGAACTGCGCCGTGCCCCATTCCTGCACCTCGGGCGACAGCGGCGAGCCGGTGGTACCCAAGGCGCGGATGCGCGTGAGGTCGCCGTATTCGGCCAGCGCGATGCCCGCCTTCATGCAGTTGGCAAAAAACGCCGCGCCCGCGCCGAAGAAGGTCACGCCCGTCTCGGCCGCGAAGCGCCACAGCACGCCCCAGTCGGGGTGGTCCTTGCTGCCGCCGGGGTTGCCGTCGTAGATCACGCAGGTGGTGCCCGACAGCAGGCCCGAGAGCTGTGCGTTCCACATCACCCAACCCGTGGAGCTGTACCAGTGGTAGCGCTCGCCGAAGCTGTTGGGCTCGTAGCTGCAGCCGATGTCGTTGTGCAGCACCTTGAGCTGCAGCGCCACCAGCACCGTGCCGCCGTGGCCGTGCACGATGGGCTTGGGCAAGCCGGTGGTGCCGCTGGAATAGACGATCCACAGCGGGTGGTCGAACGGCAGCCACATCGGCTCGAAGGCTGCAGTGTCTGCATCATTTCGGGCTGTAGCGCTTGTCCAGTTTGCGTAACCAGCTATCGAAACAGAAGCATCCAGATTGCCCAGCAACACCGCGTGCCGCACGCTGGGCAGCGCCGCGCGCAGCTCGGCCAGCACGCCGGTGCGGTCGTGGTCGCGCCCGCCGTAGGTCACGCCGTCCACGCCGATCAGCACCTTGGGCTCGATCTGGCGGAAGCGGTCGAGCACCGCATGGGTGCCCATGTCGGGCGCGCAGATGCTCCACACGCCGCCGATGCTCACCGTGGCGAGGAAGGCCACCATCGCCTCGGGCACGTTGGGCAGGTAGGCGGCCACGCGGTCGCCCGGCTCCACGCCCTGGGCCTTCAGGTGCAGCGCCAGCGACGCGACCTGGCGGCGCAGCTCGGGCCAGCTCATTTCGCGGTGGTGGCCCTTTTCGTTGCGGCTGATGATGGCCGGCAGACCGGCCGCGTGCGCGGCGTCCACATGGCGCAGCGCCTGCCGCGCGTAGTTGACCTGGGCGCCCGGGAACCACAACGCGCCGGGCATGGTGTTCTGGCCCAGAACGGCGGTGTGCGGCGTGGGCGACTCCAGCTTGAAGTAGTCCCACACGCTTTGCCAGAAGGCATCGAGCTCGGTGGTGGACCAGCGCCACAGGGCGTCGTAGCTGTCGAACTGCAGCCCGCGCTGGTCGCGCAGCCAGTCCTGGTACAGGCGGATCTGGGGAATGAAAGGCGGGGTGTTGTGTGTTGTCTCCATGGCGACGCAGCGTACCAGCGGCACGGGGCGCAGGCCAGCCATCCCCGTCACCCGCTTGACAGCAGGGGGAATTCCGAATTTCGCACAATCGTGCTAAATTAGCGCCATGGATGCAAAGACCCAGAAATCGGAACTCACCCGCGCGGCCATCGTGGGCGCGGCGCTGGACCTGGCCGCGGCCGAGGGGCTGGAGTCGATCACCCTGCAGGCGGTGGCCGACCGCGTGGGCCTGTCCAAGAGCGGCGTGTTCTCGCGCGCCGGCTCGCGCGAGGCGCTGCAGAAGGCGGTGATCGAGGAGTTTGGCCGCCGCTTCCTGGCCGATGTGTTCGTGCCCGCCATGCAGCACCCCAAGGGCCTGCCGCGCCTCAACGAGATCGTGCGCCGCTGGATTGCCCGCACGCGCGACGTGGAGGCCTTCACCGGCTGCATCTATACGGCGGGCGCCTTCGAGCTGGACGACCGCGACGGCGAGCTGCGCGACCTGCTGCACGCCGAGATCACCCGCTGGCGCGCGGCCCTGCGCCGCACGGTGATCCAGTCCATCGAGGCCGGGCACCTGCCCCCCGACACCCCGCCCGACCAGCTGGTGGGCGAGATCTATGCGATGGCCATGGGCCTGTTGCACGACGTTCGCTTCCTGCGCGATCCGCAGGCAGTGCAGCGCACCGAGGCGTCCTGGGCGCGCCTCGTCAAGAGTTATCAGACCGCCTGATCCTCCCCCTCTGCTTGTTCTTGCGCGATGGATGCCTCTTGTTTTTCTTTGCCCCAATTTCGCACAACCGTGCGAAGAAAGGAACCACCATGCTGATCATCTTGGGTATCGCCGCCATCGTGGCCGCGGCGGGCGCCGTCCGGGCGCTGCGCCAGACACTAGCCCGCCTTCCGCGCAGCAACCGGGACTGGATCTTCTACTGACCGTCCACCGCGTCCGCCCCCCATTCCCTCCCTTTCCGGAGCCCCCCATGAACGCCTCCCCTTCCTCCTCCACCGCCCTGCAGGCCACGTCCAGCTTCTACGGCGAACACCCCGGCATGCGCCTGCTGCGCGTGGCGCTGGGCACCACCGAGCGCCTGTGGCCCGCGCTGGCCGTGCGCGCGGCCTACCGCCTTTTCGGCACGCCCCTGCCCCTGCGCAAACCGGGCCGCAGCGCCGTGCCGCCCGGCCACTGGCGCACGGAACGCTGGCCGTTCGAAGACGCCGAGATCACGCTCTACCTGCCCCAGGCCCAGCCGCACGGCCCCACGGTGCTGCTGCTGCACGGCTGGGGCGGCCACGCGCGCCAGATGCTGCCGCTGGCCGGCGCCCTGGCCGCGCGGGGCCTGCGCCCGGTGCTGGTGGACCTGCCCGCGCACGGCGGCAGCCGGGGCCGCGTGAGCAACCTGCCGCAGTTCGCGCGCGCCATCGAATACGCCACCGCCCGCCTGCATGCGCAGGATTCGGCGCCCAGCGCCGTGGTGGCCCATTCGCTCGCGGCCAACGCGGCGGCCCATGCGGCCAGCCGGGGCCTGGCCACCGGGCGGCTGGTGCTGCTGGCGCCGCCCGCGTCGCCCCACGAATACACGCGCCTGTTCGCGCAGGTGTTCGGCCTGTCGGAGCGCACGCGCGCTTCCATGCAGCGGCGCATCGAGGCGCGCGAGGGCATCCTGATGCGCCAGTTCGAGCCCCCGGCCGTGGGTCCGCGCATCGCGCTGCCCACCCTGGTGGTGCACGACCGGGGCGACCGCATCAACCGCTTTGCCGATGGCGAGGCCTACCGCGACCACATTCCTGGCGCCACGCTGCTGGCCACCGAAGGGCTGGGCCACCGCAAGATCCTGCAGCAGGATGGCGTGCTGGCGGCCGTGGCCGATTTCGTGGCGGGCCCGGGCCATCCACGCTGACGGGCCCGGGAGCCAGGGGGCCCGGCGGGGGCCGCGCGGCGCAGCGGGCGGTGCGGGGTGGCTCGGCGCACCGCCGCGCGGTGTCGCCAACAGTTATAGCCGCAAGGCGAACAGGACGCGGCCAGCGCCTATCATCCGCAGTCGTGCGTGCCCCCAGGGCCGCTCTTGCCGATGATTCACCGGTGTGCTGCCTGCCACCGGTGGCCCCACGCCGCTACCTGTTGTCTCTGATGCACGCTCTCCTGTCCGCCTGGCCCGCCCTGGCCCTGCTGTTGCCCGCGCTGGTGCTGGTGTCGGCCTTCTATTTCCTGGCCAAGGGCGACCGCCGCGCGTTCTCGCACCTGCTGGCCCTGCTGGCGTGTTTCCTGATCGGCGCGCTGCTGATGGAGTTCTTCATCTTCATGGCGGCGCGCATGGCCCGTTCGGGCAGCCGCGAGGCCGTGCTGGGCGCCGGCACCCGCCAGCTGCTGGAAACCATGGCCAATCCGCGCTCCATCACCGCCCCGCCCCTGTCGCTGGCGGCCGTGGCGGCCTACAGCGTGCTGGCGTCGTACCTGTGGCTGCTGGTCACCTGGGGCCTGCACCTGCGCGGCAAGCCTGCCGGCGGCGCCGGAAAGAAGAAAGCGGCCAAGCGCCCGCCGCGCAAGCCGGCCCGGGCCTGATCCACGGGCCTTGGGGTCTTTGGGGCCCCTAGCGCTGGATACATCAGCGCCGACAGCTATATATTTAATAGCATATCCTGCGCGCACACTTGACGCAGGGCAACCCCCGGCGCGCGGAGCGCATCCACAATGGCAGGCGATCCCCTCCGGCCGCGGGGGTGCGTACCAGGCTGTCCACCTCCTGCCTTTTCCTGCCATGACTTCCTCCTTCTCCTCCTCCTCCCACAGCGATGTCCTCATCGTCGGCGCGGGGCCCGCGGGCCTGTCGCTGGCCATTTCCCTGGCCCACGCCGGTTTCACGGCCACGGTGGTCGAGCAGCAGCCCCAGGCCGCGCTGGCCGCCCCCGCGCCCGACGGCCGCGAGATCGCGCTGACCCACCCCAGCCGCGCCACGCTCCAGCGGCTGGGCACCTGGGCGCAACTGGCGCCGCACGAGACCGGCGCCATCCGCGAGGCCCAGGTGCATGACGGGCCGCTCGGCCAGCGCAGCGCGCTGCAGCTCGACGCCCAGCGCTCGGGCCACGGGGCGCTGGGCTTCATCGTCCCCAACCACGCGCTGCGCCGCACCGCCTATGCGGTGGCCGCGCAAACGCCCGGCGTGCGCATCGTCACCGGCGCCCAGGTGACGCGCGTGGCCACCCTGGCCACGCATGCCGAGCTGGAGTACCGCCTGCTTGCCCCCACAGACACGGCCCCGGACGCGGAGGCCCCTTCACCCCAGCGCCTGCAGGCGCCCTTGCTGGTCGCGGCGGACAGCCGCTTCTCGGCCACGCGGCGCCAGCTGGGCATTGGCGCGCGCATGGCGGACTTCGGCCGCACCGTGATCGTCTGCCGCATGCGCCATGCCCGGCCCCATGGCGGCGTGGCGCACGAGTGTTTCGGCTACGAACGCACGCTGGCCATCCTGCCCCTGCCGGATGCGGTGGATGCCGCAGACGCGGCCGACACGGCCGGCAGCCCGCACCTGTGCTCGGTCGTGGTCACCGCAGGCGCTGCGGATGCCGCCACGCTGATGGCGTTGCCCGCCGACGCCTTTGCCGCCCAGGTGCGGGCGCAGTTCGACAACCGCCTGGGGCCCATGCAGCTCGACGGAGAACGCCACGCCTACCCGCTGGTGGCCGTGTACGCGGATCGCTTTGCCTCCCACCGCTGCGCGCTGCTGGGCGACGCGGCCGTGGGCATGCACCCGGTGACGGCCCACGGCTACAACCTGGGCCTGGCCGGCGTGGAGCGCCTGACCGCCGCCCTGCTGGCCGCGCGCGGCCAGGGCCGCGATATCGGAGACAGCGCAATCCTGTCCGGCTATGGACGCGCACACCACCACCACGCATGGCCGATCTACGAAGGCACGAACGCCATCGTGCGGCTGTACACCGATGCCCGCCCCCTGCCCCGCCTGCTGCGCCAGCTGGTGCTGCAGGGCGCCCGGCGCCTGCCACCGCTGCAGGCGGCCATCGTGGGGCAGCTCACCGGCAAGCCGCCCGCGTGGACCGAGCTGCTGGGGCGCCTGGCACGGCAGTGACACGTCCGCCCCCGGCCAGCCCGCCGGCCGCCACCGGGTGCCGCCCCCTTTCCACGCGCGAAAGGGAAGAAGTGGCAGCGCCCGCGCCCACGCCACGGGCGCTCAGGGGGTGGTGACTTCCAGCTCCACCATGCCGTACAGCGCTCAGGGGGTGGTGACTTCCAGCTCCACCATGCCGTACAGCGGCGCGCCCAGCCAGGGCCACCACAGGGTCTCCAGCGCCAGGCCCGCCCAGCCATAGCATTCCGCCACGCTGTGCGCGTGCCGCAGCGCCAGGCGCGGGTGCGCGGCGGACAGGTCGGCCAGGCGTGCCAGGCCCCAGCGGAACTCGGCCCCCGTGGGTCCCACGCTCGCGTGCCGGCCGGCCGTGCCCACGGCCCGGTGGGTGAGCACGTCCAGCACCAGGCGCGAGCCCGGGGGCGCGCACTGCGCGAACTCGTGCAGCACCGCCTGCACCTGGCCTGGCTCCAGGTACATGAGCACGCCCTCGCACACCACCAGCACGGGCGCCGCTGCCGCCCCGCTCCCCGCCGCGCGCGGCGGCAGGCCCAGCCGGTGCCACCAGCCGGGCTGGGTGATGTCCGCCTCGGCCAGCCGTGTGCGCGGGCACCGCGCGGGCAGCAGTTGCCGTCGCAGCGCCATCACCTCGGGCAGGTCGGCGTCGAGCCAGTGGTTGGCGCCGGTGTCCAGCCACTGGAAATGGTGCGACAGGCCGCAGCCCAGGTTCACGCCCTGGCCCCCGGGGTGCCTGAGGAAGAAGCCCTGCGCGGTGTCCCGGATGATCCGGGTGCGCCACAGCACGTTCAGCACGGTGGGCAGGTCGTTGAGGTAGGGCTCCACATCGGTGCCCAGCCGCTCCAGCAGCCCGGCGGCCACCGCATCGCCGCAGGCCAGCCAGGGAAAGTAATGGTTGCCCCGCGCCCGCGCCGCCAGCGGGATGAGCAGGGTGCTGGGCACGGCGGGCAAGGGCGCGTGCCGCAGCGGGGCCGGTGCCGCGGCGCTGCGTGGCGCGGGCGCCCGCCCGGCGGATGCCCGGGGACGGCGTCGGCTTCGGTGCGGCTGCAGCGGCAAGATCGTCTCCTCCTGTGGTCGCAGGGGCGCCCCGTTTGGCGGAATGGATGGACGGGGTCAGGCAGTACGGCGGCCACGCGCACAGGCTGCTGGCCGCCACGGGAGACTGCGGCGACGGACTGGGGCCGCCGGGAAGTCTGCGAACGCCATTGTGGTCCGAACCCGGTCCGGTGTGCCCATTTCGCAGGGCCGCGCAAGGGTATATGCAAACGCGGGAAATGGCCGGCGCGGCTACACCCGCTTGGTCAACACCTCCCAGACCAGCGAGACGCCCGCGGCCAGCAGGTCGCCGGTGAAGGAGTCGCCATCGCCATCCCGCGCGCCGCTGAAGGCACTCTTTTGCCGCTCGCGCTCGGCCCGGCTGCGGTCGCGCTCCAGCGCCACCAGGGCATCGCCAATGTCCACGGTCGCCGCCGGCGTGCCGTGCGCGGCCTGGGCCGGGCGGGCGCCAGCCCGGGCGTAGCCCTCCATCGCGCGCACCACGGCGTCGGGGTCGATGAGCGAGAACGCCGCGCGGCAGTAGGGGCAGGCGTGGTCCTTGCGGATGTCCACGGGCGCGCCGCAGCTGGTGCAGTAGATGGCGCCCACGCGCCGGGCCAGGTCGTCGATCTCGGGGCGCGTCATGTGGCGCACGAAGCCCTTTTCGACCATGAAGGAGGAAAAGGTGCTGAACCGCCCGTGCTGGCGCGCGCAGCGGTAGGTCATGTAGCGGCCGCTGCGCACCACGTCGAAGCCCTGGTCCAGCGCGCAGCTGCAGCGCGGGCAGGCCATGCGCGCCTGCAGCGGGCGGTGTTCATGGGTGCGGTGTTCGTGCAGCAGGCGGAACAGGTCCACCACCGCCTGGGGCGAGAGCTTGAGGTTCTCGTGCCGGTCCAGCCAGAGGCCCTGGCAGGCGTAGCAGATGTCCAGCTCCAGCGTGTGCCCGGTGTTGCTGGTGAACGAATGGGCCTCCATGGGCTGGCGGCACGACGGGCAGGATGGGGCGGATGGCGGCATGGTGGACGTCGGGTGAGGGCCGGCCCTCTTGCCCGCCGCTGTGAGGCAGCCATCCTACCGTTCCCGCCGCCTCGCACCTTCGCCTGGCGAAGTTCATCGTCCACGTGCGCATTCATCCACTAGCATTCGCGCCTCGAACTACAAGGAACAACACACATGGGATTCATGAACTGGCAAGAAAAAAGCGCGGCCGTGCTGCAGCAGGGCGGAGTGATCGCGCCCGACGAACGGCTGCCCTGGCCGCAGACGGCGGCGATGGGCGTGCAGCATGTGATCGCGATGTTCGGCGCCACGGTGCTGGCGCCCATCCTGATGGGGTTCGACCCCAACGTGGCCATCCTGATGAGCGGCGTGGGCACGCTGATCTTCTTCCTGGTGACGGGCGGCAGGGTGCCCAGCTACCTGGGTTCGAGCTTTGCCTTCATCGGGGTGGTGATCGCGGCCACGGGCTATGCGGGCAAGGGGGCCAACGGCAACATCGCCGTCGCCCTGGGCGGCATCATCGCCTGCGGCCTGCTCTACACGCTGATCGGCGCGCTGGTGCAGGCCATCGGCACGGGCTGGATCGAGCGCTTCATGCCGCCCGTGGTCACGGGCTCGGTCGTCGCGGTGATCGGGCTGAACCTGGCGGGCATTCCGATCAAGAACATGGCGGCGAGCAATTTCGACAGCTGGATGCAGGTGGTGACCTTCGTGAGCGTGGGCCTGGTGGCCGTGCTCACGCGCGGCATGGTGCAGCGCCTCCTGATCCTGGTGGGGCTGATCGTGGCGAGCATCATCTACGCGGTGCTCACCAACGGCCTGGGCCTGGGCAAGCCCATCGACCTGTCGATCCTGGCGAACGCGGCATGGGTGGGCATGCCCAACTTCGCCGCGCCGGTGTTCGACGGCAACGCGATGCTGCTGATCGCCCCGGTGGCCATCATCCTGGTGGCGGAGAACCTGGGCCACATCAAGGCCGTGACGGCCATGACCGGCCGCGACCTGGACCGCTACATGGGCCGTGCGTTCATCGGCGACGGCGTGGCCACCATGGTGAGCGGCGGCGTGGGCGGCACGGGCGTGACGACCTATGCCGAGAACATCGGCGTGATGGCCGCGACCAAGATCTACTCCACCGCCGTGTTCCTGCTGGCGGGCGTGTTCGCGCTGGTGCTGGGCTTTTCCCCCAAGTTCGGCGCGCTGATCCAGACCATTCCGCTGCCGGTGATGGGGGGCGTCTCCATCGTGGTGTTCGGCCTGATCGCGGTGGCCGGGGCCAAGATCTGGGTGGACAACAAGGTGGACTTCTCGCAGAACAAGAACCTGATCGTCGCGGCCATCACGCTCATCCTGGGCACGGGCGACTTCACGCTCAAGTTCGGCCAGTTCGCGCTGGGCGGCATCGGCACGGCCACGTTCGGCGCCATCCTGCTGTATGCCTTGCTCAACCGCAAAGCGGCGTAATCTGCGGACGTGAGCGGACGTGAGCGGACGTACCGCATTTGTAAGGGTTAACCCTTAATTTGTAAGGAACGACGGCTAGCATCCTGGGTTTTGTCCACGGGGCCATCCGCTCACCGGGCGGGTGGCCTCTTTTCTTTTTTTGCGGAGTTTGTTCATGTCCCTGGCCGATCGGGTGCTGTACCCCGACTTTCTCTCCCGCACCATGTCCGCCGACGAGGCGGCCGCCCTGATCCCTGCCGGTGCCCATGTGGGCATGAGCGGCTTCACCGGCGCGGGCTACCCCAAGGCCGTGCCAGGCGCGCTGGCGCGGCGCATCGAAAGCCTGAACGCGCAAGGCCATGGTTTCAAGATCGGGCTGTGGACGGGAGCCAGCACCGCGCCTGAGCTGGACGGCGCGCTGGCCCAGGTGGACGGCATCGAGATGCGACTGCCCTACCAGTCCGACCCCACGGTGCGCCGCCAGATCAATGCGGGCCACATGCAGTACGTGGACATCCACCTGTCGCACGTGGCGCAGTTCGTGTGGTTCGGCTTCCTGGGCAAGCTCGACGTGGCCGTGGTCGAGGTGGCGGGCGTGCTGCCCGACGGCCGGCTGATTCCCTCGTCCTCGGTGGGCAACAACAAGACCTGGCTGGACCAGGCCGACAAGGTCATCCTGGAAGTGAATGCCTGGCACAACCCGGGCCTGGAAGGGATGCACGACATCTACTACGGCACCGACGTGCCGCCACACCGCAGGCCCATCCCGATGACGCGGCCCGACGAGCGCATCGGCGAGCCCTACCTGCGCTGCGACCCGTCCAAGGTGATCGCGGTGGTGGTGACGGACCAGCCCGACCGCAACAGCGTCTACGCCGCGCCCGACGACACCTCGAACCGCATCGCGGGCCACATCATCGAGTTCCTGCAGCACGAGGTGAAGAAGGGCCGGCTGCCCCGGGACCTGCTGCCGCTGCAGTCGGGCGTGGGCAACATCGCCAACGCGGTGCTGGCGGGGCTGAACAACGGCCCGTTCGAGAACCTCACGGCCTACACCGAGGTGCTGCAGGACGGCATGCTGGACATGCTGCGCTCGGGCAAGCTCGCCAGCGCCTCGGCCACCGCCCTGTCGCTCAGCCCGGCGGCGATGCAGGACTTCAACGAGCGCATCGAGTACTACAAGCAGCGC
Source organism: Acidovorax sp. GW821-FHT10E03 (assembly GCF_059415205.1). Taxonomy (NCBI): domain Bacteria; kingdom Pseudomonadati; phylum Pseudomonadota; class Betaproteobacteria; order Burkholderiales; family Comamonadaceae; genus Acidovorax; species Acidovorax sp. GW821-FHT10E03. Next base: position 66,394 of record NZ_JBWKMU010000010.1, read on the forward strand.
ATCGTGCTGCGCCCGCAGGAGATCAGCAACCACCCGGAGCTGATCCGCCGCATGGGCCTGATCGCGATGAACGGCATGATCGAGGCCGACATCTACGGCAACGTCAACTCCACCCACATCATGGGCTCGGCCATCATGAACGGCATCGGCGGCTCGGGCGACTTCGCGCGCAATGCGTACCTGTCGATCTTCATGACGCCCTCGCTGGCCAAGAACGGCTCGATCTCGTGCATCGTGCCCATGGCCTCGCACGTGGACCACACCGAGCACGACGTGCAGATCCTCGTCACCGAACAGGGCCTGGCCGACCTGCGCGGCCACTCGCCCACGCAGCGGGCCGAGCTCATCATCGACCGCTGCGCGCACCCCGACTTCCGCCCGGCCCTGCACGACTATGTGGCCCGCGCCAAGCGCGGCGCCGTGGGCCAGCACACGCCGCACCTGCTGGGCGAGGCACTATCCTGGCACCAGCGCTACGTGGAGACGGGCAGCATGCGGCAGAGCGCGCCCGCCTGACCAGGCCCCGGCCGAATCCCCCGGCCCGGCAGGGAGAACATGGTCTTGTCACAGGCCCTGGGTAGAATCAGGGTTAACCCTTGGTCGTCGGACCACCAGGCCTCCCCCCGTTTTCCTTTTTCTTCACCGGCCACCAGCCCTTCGCGGGGCTGGTGGCCTTCTTGTCCGTGAGTTTTCCTGCCATGCAACGTCGCCAGTTCACCCAGTCCCTTGCCGCTGCCAGCGCCGGCCTGCTTTTTGCCAACCCGTCGCGCGCCGTGGGCGTGCAGGACCCGATGGACGCCAGGAGCGTGGCCATTGGCTGCTCCGTCGGCCTGACCGGTGCCCTGGCCAGCCTGGGCAAGGAACTCAAGCAGGGCCTGGACGCGGGCATCGCCCAGGCGAACGTGCGCGGCATCCATGGCCGGGAGCTGAAGCTGCTGGCGCTGGACGACGGCTATGACGCCGCCCGCTCGGAGGAGAACGCGCGCAAGCTGATCGCCGACGGCGGCGTGGTGGCGCTGCTGTCGTGCATGGGCACGGCCAACAACCAGCGCATCCTGCCGCTGGTGGACGAGGCGCAGATCCCCTACGTGGCCCCGCAAAGCGGCGCCACGTCGCTGCGCAAGGCCGAATACCGCTCGGTGTTCCACGTGCGCGCCAGCTACTCCGACGAGGCCCAGCGCCTCACGCAGAAGCTGGTGGCCATGGGCATCACCGACCTGGCCATCGTCTACCAGGACACCGCCTTCGGCCGCGAATTCCTGGCCGATGTGAACAACGCCATGAAGGCGGCCCAGCAGCCCGCGCCCAAGGCGTTCAAGCTCGACGCACAGGGCGCGCAGGTGGCCGACGTGGTCAGGCAGGCCGTGGCGGCCAAGCCCACGACGGTGCTGCTGGGGACGGCGGGCGACGTGTCGGCCGCGCTGGTCAGCGAATTCAAGAAGGTGTCGCCCAGCACGCCGCTGGCAGCGACCAGCGTGGCCCTGTCCGGCGACAACCTGCGCCAGCTCGGCGGCAAGGCGGCGGGCATCGCGCTGTCGATGGTGCTGCCCGACGCCGGCCGCACCAGCGTTGCCCTGGTGCGCGACTACCAGCGCGCCATGAAAGCGGTGGGCTTTCAGGAATTCTCGAGCCGCAGCTTCGAGGGCTATGTGAACGCCCGCGTGCTCGCCGAAGGCCTGGAGCGCGCCGGCCGCGAGCTGACCCGCGCCAGGCTGCGCAACGCGCTGGCCGGCATCCGCAGCAACGACCTGGGCGGCCTCACGATCGACTACGCCGGCAGCGCCCCCTATGTGGGCTCGCGTTTCCTGGACCTGGGCGTGATGGGCGCCAACGGCAAATTCATCGGGTAACCCCCTGGGGCGCTGCGCGCCATTCCACAAGGGGGACGCCTTCGGTGGACCGGCAGGGCCGGATCCACGGTGGCGCCAGGCCGGGTCTGCGCCCATGAGAGCAAGATGGGCACAATGGCCGGTCCGAAAAGATTCATCCCTCTGTCCGACCGAAGCCACCATGCCCATCTGGAAAAAGCCCGTCGACCTGGCTCGACTCAACGCCGACCACCACAACACCGCTGCCTCGCACCTGGGCATCGAGATCATCGAACTGGGTGACGACTTCCTGCGCGGCCGCGTGCCGGTGGACCAGCGCACCAAACAGCCCTTCGGGCTGCTGCACGGCGGCGTGAGCGTGGTGCTGGCCGAATCGCTGGGCTCGGTGGGCGCCTACTACGCCAGCCCCGAGGGCCACAACGCCGTGGGCCTGGACATCAACGCCAACCACCTGCGCTCCGCCACCAGCGGCTGGGTGACGGCCACCGCCCGGCCCATCCACCTGGGCCGCACCACGCACGTGTGGCACATCGACATGGTCAACGACGCGGGCGAACTCACCTGCGTGTCGCGGCTGACCATGGCGATCCTGGCGCCGAGATAAGGTGCATCCCCCTGAGGCACTTCGTGCCTTCCCCCTTCTCTCGAATCGCTAACGCGACTCGGGAAGGGGGACGCAGCCCTCGCTGCGGGGCGGCCCTTGCTTGGCTGCCCTGGTGGGCAGCGCCACCCGCAGCGGGCAGGGTTGAATTTATAGAAAATTACTCTCCAGCGCTTACTGGGTAAGCGCCAAAAGCTATCTATTCAGTAGCATTCTGCTGCGCCAGGCGCTCGCTTTTCCAGTACACGTCATCCCCGCCATCCATGCGGTTGAGCACGCGGGCCAGGACGAACATCAGGTCGGAGAGGCGGTTGAGGTACTGGCGCGGCGCGTCGTTCAGCGCCTCTTCGTTGCCCAGGGCGACCACGGCGCGTTCGGCGCGGCGCGCCACGGTGCGGCAGACATGGGCTTGCGCGGCGGCGCGGGTGCCGGCGGGCAGGATGAATTCCTGCAGGCGCGGCAGCGCCGCGTTGTGGTGGGCCAGGGCGTCATCCAGTGCCAGCACCGCTTGCGGCTTGAGCAGTTCGAAGCCCGGGATCGACAGTTCGCCCCCCAGGTTGAACAACTGGTGCTGCACCTCGACGAGCAGGCCGCGCACGTCCTCCGGCACGCGCTCGCACAGCAGCAGGCCGATGTGGGAGTTGAGCTCATCCACGTCACCGAGCGCATGGATGCGCAGGCTGTCCTTGGAGACGCGTTCGTTGTTGCCCAGGCCGGTGGTGCCGGCGTCGCCGGTGCGCGTGGCGATCTGTGTGAGTCGGTTGCCCATGGGTGCCTTGCTTGGTCGGTGGGGGATGCGGCGCAGGGCCGCGCGGGGAATCTGCACCCGCGATTTTCCGCCACCGCGCCCGCCGGGCCGGTATTCAAAAAAAAGCCCCTTGCACACGCACCCGGTGCAAGGGGCGGGCGGGCAGCCCCTATCGCGCTGCCGCCCACCGGCTGCCGCCGGCCACCAGGGTCACTGGGTCGCAGTCGAGCGGTTGAGCTTGTCGATGTCCGCCGTGGAGACACCCGTGTTCGAGGGCTTGAGGTTGTTCCACGCATGGGCGTGGTATGTGTCCCACTCCTGGCGCGACACCATGCCGTCGCCGTTGGAGTCCATGAGGCGGGCGTTCACCCGCGTTTCCGCCTTGGCGGCGGCCTTGCCCCCGGAGGCGCTGGGGTTGATTTCTGCCACCGGGGCGCCACGGCCATCGCCCTTGGCAGGGTTGGCGGGCGCCGCCGTGCTCTGGCTGGCACGGTTGTCGGCCTTGTTCTGAGCATTCGCGGCGGCGGGGCCGCCCGAAGCGGCGGGATTCACCTCGGAAGGGGGGCGGGCGGTGTTGGTGTCGGGCGCCTGCGCGAGGGCGGCGGTGCAGGCCAGGGCGGCGAGGGCCGCCACAACGGTTTGCTTTTGCATGAGAGGCTCCTTGGGATAAAACAACAAAAAACATCCATCCAGCGGGATGCTGAAGTGCATTGTTTTGGGCCGGCGGGAACGCCGATGTAGGACATGCCCCGGCCTGCCAGTCATCCGGCAACCGGCCCGCGGCGTCGGGCGGGCGTCCGTGGCGCCCTACGTTTGGGTACATCCCCTCCGCATTGCCCTACAAGGCAGCCGCTGCCGGTTACACCGCGCTGGGAAATGTTGGCCCGGGCAACAGCAGGCAAGAGTGCTGGCCTTGGCCGGCCTGCTGCGGTGCAATGAAACCCTGTTCAACTTCGAAGGAGCCTAGCTTCCATGAAAGCACTGCAACGACGCACCTATTCGTTCGATACGCGCAGCGTGATGCTCTTCGCCGCCCTCTCCCTGGGTGGCGTGGGCGCATTGCAGGCACAGTCCACTTCCACTTCGCCCCAGCCTGCGCCGGCCAGCAAGGCCGCAGCCCCGGGAGACCCCAAATACTCCTACGGCCCTGGTACCGGAAACCCCTCCATGGCCGCCACCAACGCTTTCAATCGCGCCGACACCGACAAGGACGGCAAGCTGAGCGAGAAGGAAGCCACCAAGCTGCCGGCCATCAGCCAGCGCTTCAAGGAGCTGGATGCCGACCAGAGCGGCTCCCTGTCTCCAGCCGAATTCGAGAAGGGCCTTCTTTCCTGATCCTCCATCCCGGATGCCCTGGCTCTTGGCCACGGAGCCAAACCCGGGGTGACCACCGCGTGTAGCGGACCATTGGCGTCCGCGAGCCCGCCCGCTCTGGAGCGTTCCAGACCGTGGGCGGGCTTTTGCGCCTGCGCGCCGAGGGCCGCCGTCAGTCGTGCAGCGAGGACAGGAATTGCTGCAGTTCAGGCGTGCGCGGGTGGCCGAACAGCTCGGCGGGCGTGCCCGTCTCGTGCACACGGCCCTGGTGCATGAAGATCACGCGGTCGCTGACCTTGCGCGCGAATGCCATCTCGTGCGTGACCATCATCAGTGTCATGCCTTCCAGCGCGAGCGACTCCACCACGCGCAACACCTCACCCACCAATTCAGGGTCGAGCGCCGAGGTGATCTCGTCGCACAGCAGCACCTGTGGCTCCATGGCCAGGGCGCGTGCAATGGCCACGCGCTGCTGCTGCCCGCCCGAGAGCTGGTCGGGCATGGCGTCGAATTTTTCTGCCAGGCCCACGCGCTCGAGGAGCTTGCGCGCCTGCGCGGCCGCCGTGGCGGCGTCGCGCGACTTCACCAGCGTGGGGGCCAGCATGATGTTGCGGCCCACCGAAAGGTGCGGGAACAGGTTGAAGTTCTGAAAAATCATGCCCACCTGCTGGCGCAGCTCACGCATGGCCGTGGGGCTGTCGTGCATGAGCTTCTTGCCGTTGACGCTGAGGGCGCCCTCCTGAAAGACCTCCAGCCCGTTCACGCAGCGCAGCAGCGTGCTCTTGCCCGAGCCGCTCTTGCCGATGATGGCGATCACCTCGCCCTTTTGCACCTTGAGGTCGATGCCCTTGAGCACCTCGTTCGTGCCGTAGGACTTGCGCAGGGCCGTGATGTCCACGATGGGCGGCGCGCCCACCACGATGCCGTCGTGGGCGGGAGCCGGGGTTGTATCAACTGCGGTTGCCATGGAGTTTCCTTTCAAGGGACTGCGCCACCAGGCTCACCGGGAAGCACAAAACAAAGTACAGCAGGGCCACGCAGGCGTAGACCAGGAAGGGCTGGTAGGTGGCGTTGGAGATCATGCTGCCGGCCTTGGTCAGCTCGACAAAGCCGATCACCGATGCCAGCGCCGTGCCCTTGATCACCTGCACCAGAAAACCCACGGTGGGCGGCACCGCAATGCGCAGTGCCTGCGGCAGCACCACATGGCGCAGCTGCTCGCCAAAGTTCAGGGCCAGGCTCTGCGCCGCCTCCCACTGGCCCTTGGGGATGGAGGCCACGCAGCCGCGCCAGATCTCCGTGAGATAGGCGCTGGTGTAGAGCGTGAGTGCCACGGCGGCGGCCGTCCACGGCGAGGTCTTGATGCCAAAGAGCGCAATGCCGAAGTACGCCAGGAACAGCTGCATGAGCAGCGGCGTGCCCTGGAACACCTGCACATAGGCACCGATCAGGCGCTCGGTACCCCGCACCTTGGACAGGCGCAGCACCAGCAGCAACAGGCCCACCAGCCCGCCGCCGATGAAGGCAATGAGCGAGAGACTGACGGTCCAGCGCGCGGCCATCAGCAGGTTGCGCAGGATGTCCCACAGAGAAAATTCCACCATGGCTTATCTCCCCACCAAGAATCGGGCACCCACCCAGATGAGCAGGCGGCGGGTCAGCATCGACAGCGCCAGGTACACGGCCGTCGCCAGGATGAACGCCTCGAACGCGCGGAAGGTGTTGCTGGAGATCAGGTTGGCCGCGTAGCTCAGTTCCGGCGTGGAGATCTGCCCGCACACGGCCGAGCCCAGCATCACGATGATGATCTGGCTCACCATGGCCGGCCACACCTTGAGCAGCGCCGGCGGCAGCACCACACGGCGGAAGGTCTGGCCGGGCGTCAGGGCCAGGCTCTGCGCGGCTTCGATCTGCCCGCGCGGCGTGGCCTCGATGCCGGCGCGGATGATCTCGGCCGAATACGCGCCCAGGTTGATCACCATGGCCAGCACGGAGGCCACCTCGGGCGAGAGCTTGAGCCCGAGCGCCGGCAGGCCGAAGAACAGGAAGAACAGCTGCACGATGAAGGGCGTGTTGCGCACCAGCTCCACATAGGCCGCCACGGCCCAGCGCAGCGGCAGCGCACGCGGCCCCAGGTTGCGGGCGCGCGCCCAGGCACAGGCCGTGCCCAGCAACAGGCCCAGCACGGTGCCCACCACCGTGAGCCCGATGGTCCAGACCACACCGCGCACCAGCAGCGGCCAGGAGGACAGCACGGCAGAGAAATCCAGCGCGATCAGCATGCGGTTGCCCTGCGGCGCTTGTCACGCCCCAGGCCTGTTCAGCAAATGGTCAGTGGTGAGCGTTCACAGGGGCAGTTCGCCGGCGGGACGGCCCAGCCACTTGCTGGAGAGCTTGTCGATGTCGCCCGACTTCTTCGCCTCGGCGATGATCTCGTTCACGCGCAGGCGCAGCTTGTCCTCGCCCTTGGCCACGCCGATGAAGTTGGGGCTGTCCTTGAGCAGCAGCTTGTACTCGGTCTGCAGGCTGGGGTTCTTCATCATGATGGTGCCGGCCGTGGACGCGCTGGTGGCGATGGCCTGCGTCTGGCCCGACACGAAGGCCGAGATGCTGGCCGCGTGGTCTTCAAAACGCTTCACGTCCACGCCGGCGGGTGCGACCTTGGCCAGTTCCTGGTCCTCCATGGCGCCGCGCGTCACGGCCACCGACTTGCCGGCCAGGTCCGCAAAACTCTTGATCGACAGGCTCTTGCCCGCGAACACGGCCTGGAAGAACGGCGCATAGGCGGCGGTGAAGTCGATCACCTTCTCGCGCTCGGGGTTCTTGCCCAGCGTGGAGATGACGAGGTCGGCCTTCTGCGTCTGCAGGTAGGGGATGCGGTTGGCGCTGGTCACGGGGATCAGTTCGACCTTCACGCCCAGCTTGGTGGCGATGTAGTTGGCCATTTCCACATCCAGGCCCTGGGGCTTGAGATCCGTGCCGACAAAGCCGTAGGGCGGATAGTCGGTGGGGATGGCGATCTTGATTTCCTTGGCCTTGAGGATGTTGTCCAGCGCGTTCTGCGCGTGGGCGGCAGGGGCCATCAGCGCGGCCGACAGGCCCGTGGCGGCAAGCACGCCCAGTGTCAGGCGGCGGGTCGAGGAAACAAAGGCACGGGAGGCGGTCATAGCAGGGCTCCTAGGTAGGTGGATGCGTCGGCGGGTGCTGCGTCCGTGTCGGACGCTTTCGGGGTGGAACTCTTGGGCGCAGCGCGGGGCTTGCGTTGCCGGGGCTGCGCGGTGGTGTCCGCTGCGGCGGCAGTGGTCTTGCGCACCGGGGCCAGCGCATCGCGCAGCCCGGCCAGCGGGTCGGTGCTGGCCTGCAGGCGCAGCGCGGATTGCACCGAGCCGATGTGCTCGGACATGAGCGCCTCGGCCTGGGCGATGTCGCCCGCCTCCAGCGCCTCGACGATGCGCACGTGGTCGGCGCACGACTGCGCGGCATCGTGCGACGACTGGTAGAGCATGGCGATCAGCGTGGTGCGCGCCGTGAAGTCGCGCAGCGTGTCGGCCAGCAGTGAATTGCCCAGGCATTCGGCCAGGCACACATGGAAGTCGCCCAGCAGGAAGCTGCGCGCGCCCACGTCGCTGCCCGCCAGCGCCGCCTTCTCGCGCTGCAGGTGGCTCCTGAGCTGGCGCACGGCCGCCTTGTCCACCGCCTTGAGCTGGTGCAGCAGGCCCAGTTCGATCACGCGGCGCGCCTCGAAGGCCTCGCGCGCCTCGTCTTCCGAGGGTTCAATCACATACCAGCCACGCCGCGCGCTCACGGTGACGATGCCGCGCGTGGACAGCCGCGTGAGCGCCTCGCGCACGATGGTGCGGCTGCAGTCGAACAGCATGGCCAGCTGCTGCTCGCCCAGGCGCGAGCCCGGGGCGAGCTTTTGCGCCATCACGGCTTCGATGATGCGGTTGCTGATCTCGGTGGCGGTGGTCATTGCCGCCTGCTGATTGCAGGTTCCGTGCCAACTGGTATACAAGATGGATGCACCAGTGTGGCGCGCCAGCCTATGGCGCCCTACGGGGGCTCAGCGGACTTCGCCCTCCTTGCTCAAAGAATGCCTCGCCACAGATTGAATCTGGTGGGTTCGCTATGGATTTCGCAGCGCGATGCGCTGTTGAAATGCTGCAGCCAGGGCATGGTGCCCTCATGGCGCGCCCAGCCGGGGTCGCCCCGGCGCGCAAAACTCGCCCAGCTTTGGTGCATGGCCTGCGCCAGAGCGGCAGGCGGCGCGGCCCCCGTGAACTCTTGCCCCTGGGCAGTGTGAAGGTTGCCAAAGACAAACGGCAGCTCCACCGCGTGCGCCGCGCCCAGCCGCCCCCGCCACTGGGGGGATGCCCAGGCAAACTCATAGCGGTGGGCGCTTTGGGCCCATTCGCTGGCCAGCGCCGCGATGCGCTGTGCGGGCACGCGGTAGTAGAAATCGGACTGCAAGGCTGACAGCAGCTCGCCCGGTGTCTGCTGGGCAGCCGGCAACAGCGCCCGGCAGGCGCGAACCGCCTCCGTGGGCAAACCCACATCCTGCGCAAACGCCAGCACCTGCGCCTCGCTCACGCGGTCGATGGCGCCGCCCGGCACGTGGTACAGGCGCATCTCGTCCACATTGCTGCCCACCAGCACCTGCAGGTCCGGTGGTCGGGCCCTCCATTGCTGGCGCATCGCCTGCAGCGGCAGCGCAGCCAGCACCCGCCCATCCACCACGGGCCGCAGCGGAAAGAAGTTGCGGCCCCCGATGCCATGCCGGACCCGCAGCGATGGATCTGCTGCCAGCCTGTGGACGGCATGAAGCACCGAGCCGATGGGGGCCAGGGCCAGCGTGGTGCGGCTCGGCGCCACGCCCACCAACGCAGCCACTGCGCGGCGTATGGCGGCGGCTTCGTCCAGCGTCTGGCAGGCCACGCTCGGGCTTTGCAGGATGACCCTCTGGAACAAGCCGCGCGAAGCTGGCATGCCCAGCAGGCACGCCAGCGCACCCGCGCCCGCCGACTGGCCGAATCCCGTGACCTGCGCCGGGTCGCCACCCCAAGCGTGGATATGGTCCTGCACCCATTGCAGCGCAGCGATCTGGTCCAGCAAACCCCGGTTGGCGGGGGCACCGTCGTCCTCGCCCTCGAAGTGCATGAACCCATCCATGCCCAGCCGGTACTGCAGCGACACAAAAACCAGCCCCTGCCGTGCGAACGAAGCGCCGTCGTACAGCGGCTCGCTCGCCGACCCGCGAAAGAAGCCGCCGCCGTGCACCCACACCAACACCGGCAGGCCCGCACCCGGCGCTGCGGGCGGTGCCCACACATTCACGGCCAGGCAGTCCTGGCCACCCAGCATGGGTGCATCGGCTTTTGCCGTGCGGGCCAGTTGCGGCGCCATGGGCGCGAAGGTGGTGGCGTCGCGCAGGCCGGACCACGGCAACGCAGGCGCCGGTGCCGCAAAGCGCAGCGCGCCACGTGGTGCCTGGGCGTACGGCACGCCACGGAACACACGCACGCCGTGGTCCCACAGACCCCGCAGCTGGCCGCCGTGGGGCAGCGTGACCTGGGGTGCCGCTGTGCCCACCGTCATTCCGTGGCCAGGCCCAGCTTGTCGATCAAGGGCCGCCACACGGCCGCATCGCGCGAGGCCCAGACGCGCACGTCGCCTGGCACCGAGGAAGTGAGCGTGACGTTCATGGCCTCCAGCCGCGATTTGTACTGCGCATCGCCCCGGCACTTTTCGGTGACGGCGTTGAGCTTGCTCAGCAGTTCGGGCGGCGTGCCCGCCTTGGCCACCACCGCAATCCACGCGGGCCGCGCCAGGTCGGCGGCGGCGGGCAACGCTTCGGCAATGGTGGGCACCTCCGGCAGCAGGGGCGAGCGCTGCGCGCCAAACAGCGCCAGCGGCACCAGCTTGCCCGCCTTGACCTGGGCTGCGGCCGTGCCGATGACCAGGGTCATCGCATGGATCTGCTGCCCCATCAGCGCGGTGAGGCCCGCGCCTTCGCCCACAAAGGGCACATGGGTGCCAGCCACGCCCAGGCGCTCGATGAGCGCCGAAGTCAGCAGGTGCGCCGGGCTGCCCTTGCCCGGCGACCCAAAGTTGACGCCACCCGGCGTGGCGCGCGCGAGTTTTTGCAGATCGGCCAGGCTCGCGATGCCCTGCCCCGCAGGCACGGCCAGCACCAGCGGCGACGTGCCCAGCACGGCCACGCCATCGAAGTCGCGCAGCGGGTCGTACGGCGGCTGCTTGTACACATACGGCGTGATCGTCATCTGCGACATGCCGATGCTCAGCAGGCTGTAGCCATCGGCGGGCTGGCCCTTGAGGTGGTTGACCGCCAGGACGCCATTGGCCCCCGGCTTGTTCTGCACCACCACCGCCTGGCCCAGTTCACGCGCGGCGCAGTCGGCCCACACGCGGGTCATCGCGTCCGAGCCGCTGCCGGGCGGCTGCTGCGCAATGAGCTGGATGGGCTTGGCCGGGTACGCGCCTGGCTGTGCCACTGCGGTGCCTGCCAGCAGCACGAGGGCGCCCAGCAGCGGAACGCGGGGCGCGCGGGGGAAGGAAAGGGCCATGGTGTGTTGTCTCCTGGGTTTTTTGGGGGGGTGGCAGTGGAATGGCGTTGCACGGGCGCCTAGCGGGGCTCCCGCAAACGTGCGCAGGTGCGCGCCGGTGCGGCGGCACCCAGGGCCTAGCGGCGAGGCGCTCGCGCCTTGGCGGGCGCGGCACTGGCGGCTGCGGCTTCACAGCGGGTGGCGATCAGGTCGGCCAGGCAGGCCAGCTGGGCTTGTTGCGCAGCATCCGGCGTGTCCTGCCGCGCAGGTGTAAAAAGCTGCAGCATCCCCAGCCCGCGCAGCGAGGACAGCACCAGGCCCAGCAGGCCATCGCGGTCGGCCTCGTGGGCCAGTTCGGGAAATGCCTTGAAGAACCCGTCGCGCATGCGCGCCTGCACGCTCTGGCGCAGCTCGGCAATGTGGCCCAGCACTTCCGGCTGGTTGCGGCAGCCCAGGTAGATGTTCCAGGCCACGATGAAGCGCGGCTGCGCATAGACCAGGCCCCAGACGGCCTGCACGAAAAGGGTCGCCCTCTCGCGGGGCGCCAGCGTGCTGTCGGGCCAGAGTGCGCCCGACAGCACGCTGGACTCGATCAGCTCGCTGAGCACGTTCATCATCAGCACCGCCTTGGACGTGAAGTGGTGCTGCACCGCCCCCGACGTCATGCCCGCCGACTTGGCCAGCTCATGGATGGACATCTCCTCCAGGCTGCGGTTCTGGATCACATCGATGGCCGTGGCGATCAGGTGCTGGCGGGTGGCGGCGCTGCGCTCGGCATGCGTGCGGCGCACCCCCGCCTTGGGGGAAACACGGTGGTTCATGGCGCTTTCACAATATACATTTCAAACGTAATGTATTTAAGCGAACACCCGCGAACAAGCCCGTGAATACCCGCACCACGCCGCGCAGTGCCCGCGCGCCTTGTGCACCCGCGGGGTCCGGGCCAGCTTGCACCTGCCTGACCACTGCCATGGCGCCCCGCAAAAGCCGGTGGTATTCTTTTCGATCACCCTGGAGACAACCCATGAACGCCCCCACCGCCGCCGCCCACCTTCTCCCCGAAATCAACCTGCGCGAAGTGCCCCAGGCCCTCATCGAAGCGCTGCAGACCCGCTTTGGTGCGCGGTGTTCGCTGGCCCAGGCCGTGCGCGAGCAGCATGGCCGGGACGAAGGTTCCTTCCAGGCGCCGCCACCTTCCGCTGTCGTGTTCGCCGAGAGCACGCAGGACGTGGCCGACGCCGTGAAGCTGGCCAGCCAGTACGAGGTGCCGGTGATTCCCTACGGCGCCGGCTCCTCGCTCGAAGGCCACCTGCTGGCCGTGCAGGGCGGCATCAGCATTGACGTGAGCCGCATGAACCAGGTGTTGAGCATCAATGCCGAAGACCTCACCGTGACCGTGCAGCCCGGCATCACGCGCAAGCAGCTCAACGATGCGATCAAGGACACGGGCCTGTTCTTCCCCATCGACCCCGGCGCCGATGCCAGCATTGGCGGCATGAGCGCCACGCGCGCCAGCGGCACCAACGCCGTGCGCTACGGCACCATGCGCGAGAACGTGCTGGCGCTGCAGGTGGTCACGGCCAGCGGCGAAGTCATCCACACCGGCACGCGCGCCAAGAAGAGCAGCGCGGGCTACGACCTCACGCGCCTGATGGTGGGCAGCGAGGGCACGCTGGGCATCATGACCGAGATCACCGTGCGCCTGTACCCGCTGCCCGAGGCCGTGAGCGCCGCGATCTGCTCGTTCCCGAGCATCGAGGCCGCCGTGCACACCGTGATCCAGACCATCCAGCTCGGCGTGCCGATCGCGCGCGTGGAACTCATCGACCACCACACGGTGCGCATGGTCAACGCGCACAGCAAGCTCACCCTGCGCGAAAAACCCATGCTGCTGATGGAGTTCCACGGTTCGCCATCGAGCGTGAAGGAGCAGGCCGAGACGGTGCAGGACATCGCCAGCGAGTTTGGCGGCAATGCCTTTGAATGGGCCAGCACGCCCGAAGAACGCACGCGCCTGTGGACCGCGCGGCACAACGCCTACTTCGCCGCCGTGCAAAGCCGCCCCGGCTGCCGCGCCATCAGCACCGACACCTGCGTGCCCATCAGCCGCCTGGCCGACTGCCTGCTCGACTCGGTACAGGAAGCCGAGGACAGCGGCATCCCTTACTTCCTGGTGGGCCATGTGGGCGACGGCAACTTCCACTTTGGCTACCTGCTCGACCCCAACATCCCCGAAGAGCGCGTGACCGCGGAAGACCTGAACCACAAGCTGGTGGCCCGCGCGCTGAGCATGGGCGGCACCTGCACGGGCGAGCACGGCGTGGGCCTGCACAAGATGGGCTTCCTGCTCGATGAAACCGGGGCTGGCGCGGTGGACATGATGCGCGCCATCAAGCGGGCGCTGGACCCGAAGAACATCCTGAATCCGGGAAAGATCTTCGCGCTGTAGCCGCCGCGTGGCGCAGCCCCCGTCCCGGGCGGCCCATGCTGCCCTTCGAAAGCTGTGCGCATCCGCAAGACGGGCCGCGGGCGAGTCCCATGGCCTCGCTAGCGCCGCGGCGGCGGCGGTCTCGATGCCCCCGGGAAGACGTCGGGTGCCTTCTAGAATGAAGGAATGATCAAATACTCCTTCCCAGCCGCGCCGGTGACGTACCGGCCCGCCGCCAGCCCCCCCGCCACCATGGCCGGCGAGTTGATCGACTACCAGGCGTGCCCGTTGTGCGAGAGCAAGGCCTTTCGGCCGCTGCGCAGCGCGGACTGTTCCCACCACCCTCGCTACAGCCAAGAACTCTCCCGCACCATGCATTGGAGCCAATGCACGGCGTGCCAGCATGTTTTTCGCAGCGGCTACTACTCCGAAGCGGCGCTGAATGTCGTTTTCCGTGGCACCAACGAATCCCAGGTGGTGGGCTATGACCTGGAACGGCAGCGCTATGTGTCTGCGCAGATGATCGAGAAGGTGCTGTCCTACCAGACGGGAGGCACGTGGCTGGACGTGGGGTTTGGGAATGCATCGCTTCTGTTCACCGCGCAGGAGTACGGCTTCGATCCCGTGGGCCTGGACCTGCGTCCGCAATCGGTGGAAGAGCTGCGCAGATGGGGGGTGGCGGCCCATTGCCAGGACGTCACAGGGTTCGAGCTGCCGCGGCCGGCCAGTGTGGTCAGCATGGCGGATGTGCTGGAGCACATGCCGTTTCCCAAGGTGGGTCTGCATGCCGCCCACCGGCTGCTGCAACCCGGGGGGGTGCTGCTGATCTCCCTGCCCAACCTGGGCTCCTTGGTCTGGAAGGCGCTGGATGCGAACAACGCGAACCCCTACTGGGGTGAAATCGAGCACTATCACAACTTTGACCGCGACCGGCTGTACGCGCTGCTGGCCGAATGTGGCTTCCGGCCCGTGCGCTATGGCATCAGCCAACGCTACCGCGTGTGCATGGAAGTGATTGCCGTGAAGGTCGGGGCGGACAGCGCACACCACACACCGCCACAACTGCCATGACCCACGGAAATCCCGATGAGGGGCCTTGGCTTGCGGCCCGCTGGGGGGAGGGCGTCGGCTCTGGTCCAGTGGCCGCTTGACACGCCGCGGATGGGATGGCCGGTGGCGGCCCTCCGTGCGGGGCTCGCGCTCCGCCCCCCATCTTTGCGGCAGTGTCATGGCAAAAGGCCGCACGGCGCCGTGTCAGAAAGCGCACGTTGTCCCGCCGAAATCTCCAAGACGAAAGAGCCCATGCAGAACGCCAGCCCCGCAGAACGCGCACTTCAGGTCGCCCTGGTCGCCGAACACCAGCATGCCTCGCTGGCCAACCTGCTGTGTGAGCTGCACGCCTTCTACAACGAAGGCGCCACGCCCTCTCGGCAGGTGGTGATGGAGCACCTCCGCCAGAACCTCCTGGCGCCCGGCTCCGCCCAGCGTTTGCTGGTGGCTTCGCGCAGCGACGGCGTTGTGGTGGGCCTGGCGGCGTTCTCGCTGGTGTATTCGCTGGTCGAATTTGCAGAGGAGCAGCGCAGGCATTGCCAGCTCAAAGAGCTGTACGTGAGTTCGGCCGAGAGAAGCCAGGGGACTGGCCGGGCGCTCATGTCCGGGCTCGCCCGATATGCCTTGGACCACGGCTGCCGCCGCATCGACTGGCCTGTGAAGGCGTCGAACGCCAGGGGAATCCTGTTCTACGAAAGCCTCGGTGCCCAGCGTGTGGCCGAACGGCTCAGCTACCGGCTGACTGCGCCCGCACTGGGCCGGCTGGCCCAGGACCGTGGATGTGCCGGCGCAGGGCCCGCACTGAACTGAAAACCGGAGACCTGCGCCTTGTTTCGATCTTTCGTCCTTCTGCTCGCCCTGCTGGGCGGCGCGGCCTTCGGCGGGTTGCTGCTGGTGTCGCTGCTGCAACCCACCTGGATTGAACGCGGCGCGCACGAGCTCATCCGCCAGCACATCGAGCACAAGACGGGCGAGAAGCTCCAGGCCCTGGACGAACGCTTCCTGAACGCGCAAGCACGGGTCTTCTTGCGCGGCAAGGAACAGGAGATCGACGCCGCGCGCAAGGCGCTGTCGGCCGGCCTGCCCGCCCGGGTCGCCGCCATTGCGGCCGAGATGGGGATCCCGGCCTGCGAATGCCGCAAACGGCGGCAGCAGCGGCTGGAGTTGCAGATCGGCACCGCGCAGCAGATGCAGGCCCAGCTCGATGCGCTGATCCGCAGCGCCTACATGGATACGGCCGAGAAGCTGCTGCGCGAATTGCGCATCTTCAGCGGTGCCAATGCCCTGGCGTTCGCCCTGCTGGGCCTGGCCGCATGGCGGCGGCCCCACGGCGCGGCTGGGGCATCGCTGGTGCCGGCCACCGCCACGCTCCTCGTGGCAACGCTGGCGAGCAGCGCTGTCTACCTCTGGGGCCAGAACTGGCTGCAGACCATCGTGTTCGGCAGCTATGTGGGCTGGGCGCAACTGGCCTACATCGCGCTGGTGTACGCGTGGCTGTGCGATCTCTTGTTCAACCGGGCGCGCGTCAGCCTGCACCTGTGCCAGGGCAGCCTGAGCGGCGCTGCGACCCCCTGCTGAAAGCCACCACCCATGCGCATGGCCCTCGTCTCCGACATCCATGGCAACCTCGCCGCACTGGAAGCGGTGGCCGCAGACATCCGCCGCCGGGGCGCTGACCAGGTGGTGAACCTGGGCGACAACCTCCAAGAACCTGTTCAAGGTGTTTTCGGGGTCGCACAAGTACCTTGCCGGGATGGGATGCTAGGCGCAGTGCGCAGTTGATAGCTTGGCTATCAACAAGCGCCGCAACGCCGCAGACCGCCCGGCAAGGCACTTGCCCGAAGGGTTGGAGTGAAATCGGGCGATTGAATGCCCCGGCTGCTTGCATGGGCACGAGCCCATGCAGCGCATCCGAGGCATCCACTCATCCCGATTGCACTTCAATGCGATTCCCGAAAACACCTTGAACAGGTTCTCGGCCCGCTGCTGCCGCGCGAGACGGCGCAGTGGCTGATGGCGTCGGGCTGGCTATCACTGGCGGGCAACCACGAGCGCCAGGTTCTGGAACTGCGCCCCGGGCGCGGCGGCCCCTCGGACCAGTACGCGCACGCACAGCTCACCGAGGCGGAGTTCACCTGGCTGCGCACGCTCAAGGCCTGGCATCGCTTCAGCGACGACATTTACCTGTGCCACGGCTCGCCGCGCAGCGACCACGAATACCTGCTGGAAACATTGGATGGCAGCATACTGCGCCTGGCCACCCCAGCAGAGATATCCGCCCGGCTGGCTGACGAGCATTCACCGGTCATCGCATGCGGCCACACCCACGTGCCCCGCGCAGTGCGGCAGGGTGCAAGCCTGCTGGTCAACCCCGGCAGCGTGGGACTACAGGCCTACAGCGATGACCACCCCGTGCCCCACGCGGTGCAGACCGGGACACCCGACGCACGCTATGCCTTCATCGAACAGCGCGCAGGCGGCTGGCATTGCGAACACATCTGCGTGCCCTACGACCACGCGGCCATGGCGGCGCTGGCCCGGCAACACGGCCGCCCGGACTGGGAGCACGCACTGCTCACTGGCTACGCCGCCTAGCCCGCGCGCCCATCAGCCGTGCACTGACCGAGAATCTGCGGGAGCCTGGTCACGGTCATGCATGCCGTAGTCGCGCACCACGGCGGCAACGCGCAGGCGGTAGTTGTCGAAGATCCGCTCGCGGCCGGCTTTCTGCGTGGCGCGGTGGGCTTCCATCTGGCGCCATTGCGCCACTGCCTCCTCGTCACGCCAGAACGAAAGCGACAGCAGCTTGCCGGGAGCACTGCGGCTCTCGAACCGTTCGATGGAGACAAACCCATCGATCTGCTCCAGCAAAGGCCGCAACGCAGCGGCAGCGCCCAGATAAGCGTCCTGCTGGCCCGGAGCGGGCTGTACCTCGAAGATGACGGCGATCATGCCCTGAGCTCCAACGGGCGTGCGGGCAGGCCCAGCGTGCCTTCCACGCCCTGCGTGAAACTGCGCTCCTCGCGCAGGATGAAGCGCTTTTCCTGCGCCATGGCGAAGTTGGCGCGGCCCTCCGGGTCGGTGCGCAAGCGGGCGCGGTAGGCCTCGTAGGCGGCCAGCGACTCGAAACCTATGAGCCCCCAGGCCTCGTAGTTGCTGCCCTCGTGCGGCAGGAAGTAGCCGATCAGGTGGCCGCCGCAGCGCGGGATGATCTGGCCCCAGCGGCGTGCGTATTCGGCGAACAGCTCGCGCTGGAAGGGGTCGATGTCGTAACGGATGAAGCAGGTGATCATGGTGCGTGGCCCAGTGCGTTGTGAGGGCCTCACGATAGGCGCTTGACGGCCTGTGATGGTTCGCTCAACATCGAACCATGAAAGATGGTCCCCACATTGCGCGCATTGCCGCGCTCATCGGCGACGCCGGTCGCGCCGAAGTCCTCACCGCGCTGATGTCCGACCGCGCGCTCACGGCCACCGAGCTGGCCGAAGTTGCCGGCGTCACCAAGCAGACCATCAGTGCCCACCTGGCCAAGCTGCTCGATGCAGGCCTGCTGACCGTCGAGCACCAGGGCCGCCACCGCTACTTCCGGCTGGCCGACCGCGATGTGGCACACCTGCTGGAATCGCTGATGAACGTGGCCTTCCGCGCGGGCGCGGTGCGCCTGCGCTCCAGCCCGCGCGAGCCTGCCTTGCGCCGCGCACGCATGTGCTACGACCACCTGGCCGGCGAAGTGGGCGTGCAGTTTTATGAAGCCCTGGTGCGCCAGGGGCTGCTGCAGGCCACGCCCCAGGGTGCGGCGGTAACGCTCGCCGGCGCGCAATGGTTTGCCCAGGTCGGGATCGACACCCCCGCCCTGGCCCAGCAGCGGCGCATGCTGTGCCGCCCTTGCCTGGACTGGAGCGAACGCCGCCACCACCTGGGCGGCGCGCTGGGGGCTGCGCTGCTGCAGCGGCTCTTCGAGGGCGGCTGGGCACACCGCGCACAGGGCTCGCGCGTGGTGCATTTCACGCCCAAGGGCGAGCTGGCGTTGCGCCAGTGGCTGGCCACCACCTCCAACGCATCCCCATCCATCCCCCTCCTCGGCCCCGGAACATGATGAAGACCCTGCTGCTTTTCATCGCCACCGCCCTGGCTGAAATCGTGGGCTGCTACCTGCCCTGGCTGTGGCTCAAGCAGGGCAAGCCCATGTGGCTGCTGCTGCCCGCGGCACTGAGCCTTGGTCTGTTCGCATGGTTGCTCACCTTGCACGACACGGCAGGCGCGGGGCGCGTTTACGCGGCCTATGGCGGGGTCTACATCGGCGTGGCCCTGGCGTGGCTGTGGATGGTGGATGGCATCCGGCCCACGCCGTGGGACGTGGCGGGCGTGCTGGTCGCGCTGGCAGGCATGGCGCTTATCGTGCTGCAACCCGCGCGCTGACACCTATTCCCCGGCCTTCGGCAACTTCACGCCCTTGGTGGCCTTGGGTCGCACATGGGCCGAGCGCGGACTGCGCAGGGTGTCGGCATCGAGGATCAGCCGGCCCTGGATGCGCCCTTTCATGCGCTTGACGCTGCTGGCCGCGTCCTGCATGTGGCGCGCCATCAGCGTGCGCACGGTCTCCACGTCGCGCGCGCGTGCGGCCCGCACGATCTCGCGGTGAAAATTGGCATTCACTTCGCCAAAGCGCCGGTGCTCGGCCTTGGGCGTGCGGTTGCCGTAGACGATGAGCTGGCGCAGCATCTCGTTGATCAGCTCGCAATTGAAGCGCAGGAACGGATTCGGGTTGGCCGCGGCCAGGATGTCGTGGAAGTTCACGTCCTCGCGCCGCTGGCTGAGCATGTCCTCGCTGCTCGACGCCGGGTCGCAGCAGGCGATGGAGTGCTCCAGCGCCTCGAAATCGGCCTCGGTCAGGTGCGGCACGGCGCCGGCGGCCAGCTCGGGCTCCAGGAACTGGCGCACGGCGTAGATGTTGTCGATGGTCACTTCCTGGAAGAACAGGTAGTTCTGCATGAACTGCAGGGTGCGGTCCAGCGGCACCTCGGCGATGGTGCCCCCGCCCGAGGGGCCGGTGGAGATGGTCACCAGCCCCTGCACCTCCAGCGACTTGAGCGCCTCGCGGATGGTGCCCTTGCTCACCTCGAACTGCGCCTGCAGCTCGCTCTCGCGCGGCAGGCGGTCGCCCGGGCTCAGGTTCTTCTCGGTGATGAGGCGCTTGATCTCCTGCGCCACCAGGTCGGGGCGCTTGAGGGCTTTGAGCGGCTTCTGTGTGGACGTTTTGGTTGCCATGTTCAGGGAATTGTCGTTGGTCGGCCGGCAGCCACGGCGGTGCCTCCGCGCGGCGAAGTACCGCCCATGGTGCAGTGTATGCACCGCAAGGGGGCAGCGGAAGGGATGCAGGGTTTCCACGCACGGTGTTTATTCTATTTATCACTATAAATAGCAGAAATGAGCGCCAACGGCGCTCTGCGGCGGTGGCACGCAGTGTGCTTTGCACAAGCCGTGCCCCGCTATCGGCCAACCGGCCTCAACCCCTCCACAGGAGCCCCCCATGCACCGTCGCCACCTCTTGCAACTCTCTGCCCTGGGCGCACTGCCCGCATCGCTGGGCCTGGCCCAGAGCGCCTGGGCGCAGTCCAGCGGTGCCATCCAGTTCGGCTGCCCGGTGCCCATGTCGGGCGCGTTCGCGGCCAACGGCAAGTTCGCCGACCTGGGCATGAAGCTGGCCATCGAGCAGTACGGCACGGTCCTCAAGCGCCCCCTGGCCTACACGGTGCTGGACACGGAAGGCAAGCCAGCCACGGCCGTGCGCAAGGTGCAGGAGTCGTCTCAGCAGCAGGGCACGCGCTTTTTCGCGGGCGGCATCCTGTCGTCCGAATCGCTGGCCATGGGCAAGGAGGCCGAGAAGGCCGGCGGCATCTTCATCACCACCGCCGGCGCCGACGAGATCACGGGCAAGGACTGCAACGCCGCCACCTTCCGCTGGTCGGTGCCCACCTTCGGCGCCATCGAGCAGACGGTGCGCCCCCTGGCCGAGGCCCTGCCCAAGGCCAAGCGCTGGTACACCATCACGCCGCAGTACGTGTTCGGCGACGGCCTGCTGTCGGCCGCCAAGAACATCTTCAAGGAAAAGGGCCTGGAGCACGTGGGCAACAGCTACCACTCGCTGACCGAAAAGGAGTTCAGCGGCTACCTGACCAACGCCATGGCCGCCAAGCCCGACGTGCTGCTGCTGCTCAACTTCGGCTCGCAGTCGTCCGACGCGCTGCGCCAGGCCGTGAGCTTCGGCATGCACAAGAACATGACCATCCTGGTGGCCTGGGCCTCGGGGCTGGAGCAGTTCGAGTCGCTGGGCGCCGACCTGTGCGAAGGCATCTACTTCGGCGCGCAGTACTGGCACACGGCCAATGCGCCGCTCAACCTCGACCTGGTCAAGCGCAGCAACGACAAGTTCAAGTCCAACCCCAACTACAGCCTGGCGGGCTCGTACATCTGCACCAAGCTCATGATCGACGGCATCATCAAGGCCGGCACGGTGGAGCCCAAGGCCGTGATCGCCGCCATGGAAGGCATGAAGTACCAGGGCCTGACGGGCGACGAAGAGATCCGCAAGGGCGACCACCAGGTGCTCAAGAACTACTACCTGCTCAAGGGCAAGGCCAAGGCGAAGATGGCCAACAAGGACGACTACGTGGACGTGGTCAGCTCGGGCAAGTCCTTCCTGCCCCTGGACCAGACCGGCTGCAAGCTCACCTGACACGTATTGGCCTTCAACCGGCTGGCGTCGCTGGGAAGCCTTGCCGTGCTAACGCACTGTCTGCGGCTTCCCGCCTGGCCATCCGGCTGAATGCAAACCCGCGGTGACGCTCGCAAGCTCTGCCGCATCGCCCTCCTCCACGGCCCGCAGCCGCGCGCCTTGGGATTTTTCCTTCCATCTCTCGCCCATGAACATCTACCTGCTACAGGCCATCAACGGGATCGGCATCGGCATGCTGTACTTCCTGCTGGCGGTCGGCCTGTCCATCGTGTTCGGCCTGCTGCGCTTCGTGAACTTCGCGCACGGGGCGTTCTACCTGCTGGGCGCCTACTTCTGCTTCCAGATGACGCGCTGGGGCCTGAGCTTCTGGCTGGCGCTGGCCGTGGTGCCACTGGTCGTGGGCGCCCTGGGCTGGCTCACCGAAAAGCTGGTGCTGCGCCACGTGTATTCCAAGCCGCACGAGTTCCACATCCTCGTCACCGTGGGCCTGGCATTGGCCATCCAGGAGCTGGTGATCCTGCAGTGGGGCCCGCTCGGCGACAGCGTGCCGGTGCCCGACCTGCTGCAGGGCGTGGTCATGTGGGGCGGCATCGTCTACCCCAAGTACCGGCTGTTCGTGATCGGCTTCACCGCCGTGCTGGCCGTGGGCCTGTGGTACGTGCTCGAAGGCACGCGCCTGGGCAGCGCGGTGCGCGCGGGCAGCGAATCCACCGAGATGGTCTCGCTGCTCGGCATCAACGTGTTCCGCATCTTCAGCCTGGTGTTCGCACTGGGCGCGGCCACCGCCGCGATTGCCGGCGTGCTGGCCGCCCCCATGCGCGGGGCCGAGCCCTTCATGGGCATCGAGGCGCTGGGCGTGGCCTTCATCGTGGTGGTGGTCGGGGGCATGGGCAGCTTTGCCGGGGCGCTGATCGGCGGCCTGCTGATCGGCATCGTGCAGAGCGTGATGAGCACCGTGTGGCCCGAGGGGGCGCGGCTCATGATCTACATCGCCATGGCCGCCGTGCTGCTGCTGCGCCCGCATGGCCTGCTGGGCCGCAAAGGATGAACACCGCCATGACGATTTTTCGCAAGAATTCCCACCTGCTGCTGGCCCTGGCCGTGGTGCTGGTGATGCCGCTGACCATGCAATCGGGCTCGCTGGCCAGCGAGGTGCTGATCTATGGCCTGGCCGCCATGGGCTGCAACCTGCTGCTGGGCCACACCGGGCTGCTGTCCTTCGGGCAGGGCATCTTCTTCGGCCTGGGCAGCTACACCATCGCCCTCACGCTCACGCGCTGGCCCCTGCCCATGCCGCTGGCCCTGGCGCTCGCCGTGGTGATGGGCGCGCTGGGCGCGGCCATCGTGGGCTGGGTGGCCATCCGCCAGCGCGGCACCTACTTCGTGATGCTGACCCTGGCCTTCGCGCAGATGTTCTACTTTCTCGCCTACTCCATGCCTGGCATCACGGGCGGCGACAACGGGCTGATGGACATCCCGCGCCCCTCGCTGGCCGTGGGCGGCTTCACGCTGTGGCCGCTGGCCTCGCCCTGGCAGTACTACGGCTTCGTGGCCACGGTGTTCCTGGTGGCCTTCTGGCTGCTGCAGAAGGTGTCGGCCTCGGTCTTCGGGCGCACGCTGCTGGCGGTGCGCGACAACGAGGAGCGCGCGGGCGCCATCGGCTACAACCTCAAGCTGCTCAAGCTGCAGGCCTTCGTGATCTCGGGCGCGGTGACGGGCCTGGCCGGCGCGCTGCACGCCATGATGACGGGCATCGCCCCGCTGGCGAGCGCCGAGTACCACACCAGCGAGATGATCCTCGTCATGACGGTGATCGGCGGCACGGGCAACCTGCTGGCCTCGCTGCTCGGCTCGGCCTTCTACCTGCTGGTGGGCGACTGGCTGTCCACGCTGTGGCCGCGCTGGCTGCTGATCCTGGGCGTGGTGCTGATGGTGGTGAGCCTCGGCATGCAGCGCGGCCTGTGGGGCCTGGGCGAGTCGGCCTGGAACCTGCTGCGCGGCAAGGGCCGTGGCGGCAAGGCCGACGCATCTGCCACGCAAGGAGGCCACGCATGAGCACCGCAACCCCCTCCCCCATCCTGCTCGAAGCCGTGGGCGTGGAAAAACGCTACGACAAGTTCGCCGCACTGGCGGGCGTGGACCTCAAGGTGCGCGCCAACACGGTCCATTCGGTCATCGGCCCCAACGGCGCCGGCAAGACCACGCTGTTCCACATGCTCACCGGCACCAAGAACGTGAGCGGCGGGCGCATCGTGTTCGACGGGCACGACGTGACGCACGAGCCCGACCACCGCCGCGTGCAGCGCGGCATGGCGCGCTCCTTCCAGGTGACCAGCCTGTTCCTCACTCTGCCCGTGCGCGAGAACCTGCGCCTGGCCGCCCAGGGCACCGCGCCGCGCCATGCACTCAACTGCTGGCATGCGCCGCAGGGCGCGCGCTCGCAGGCCGAGGTGGTGGCCAGCGTGCTGGCGCGCCTGGGGCTGGAGCGCCATGCCGACACGCCGGTGGGCAACCTCTCGCACGGCCAGCAGCGCCGGCTGGAGGTGGGCATGGCGCTGGCGGCACGGCCCAAGGCCATCTTCCTGGACGAGCCCACCTCGGGCATGGGCATCGACGACCTGGACGACATGAAGCGGCTGATCCAGGGCCTCAAGGACGAGCACACCGTGGTACTCATCGAGCACAACATGAACATCGTGATGGACATCTCCGACACCGTGACGGTGATGCAACAGGGCCGCGTGCTGGCCGAAGGGCATCCGCACGCGATCCGCAGCGACGACCGGGTGCGCAGCGCCTACCTGGGCAACATGATCACGGGGGGCAAGGCGGCATGACGATCCTCGACATCCAGGGGCTGCACGCCCATTACGGCAAGAGCCATGTGCTGCAGGGCGTGGACCTGCGCGTGGGCGACGGCGAGCTGGTCACCCTGCTCGGGCGCAACGGCGCGGGCAAGACCACCACGCTCAAGAGCATCTGCGGCGTGGTTCCGCCCACCCAGGGCCGTGTGCGCTTTGCGGGCGACGAGGTGCAGGGCCTGGCCACGCATGCCATCGCCCAGCGCGGCGTGTGCCTGGTGCCAGAGCACCGGGGCATCTTCAAGCTGCTCACGGTGGAGGAGAACCTGCTGCTGGGCCAGCGCAAGCGCTCGCCCTGGCAGTTGCCGGACATCTACCGCATCTTTCCGCGCCTCAAGGAGCGGCGCGGCAATGGCGGCGGCCAGCTCTCGGGCGGCGAGCAGCAGATGCTGGCCATCGGCCGCGCGCTGATGAATGCGCCGCGCCTGTTGATGCTGGACGAGCCCGTGGAAGGGCTTGCCCCGGTGATCGTGGAAGAGATCGTGGCGCAGCTCAAGACCATCAAGGCCGCGGGCGTGGCCATCCTGCTGGTGGAGCAGAACCTGGAGGTCTGCACCCAGCTGGCCGACCGGCATTACGTGATCGAGCAGGGCGCCATCGTGCACGAGGCGGACAACACCGCCTTTCTCGCCGACGACGCCATCAAGGACCGCTATCTGGGCGTGGGCCTGGCATAGATTTTTCAGGAATTCGACTGTGGACATGACGACGACCCCCTCCCCTGCCCTGCAACCGCGCGTGAACGGCGCGCGCCTGTGGCAATCGCTGATGGACCTGGCGCAGATAGGCGCCACGCCCAAGGGCGGCGTGTGCCGCCTGGCCCTCACCGCGCTGGACGGCGAAGGCCGCGACCTGTTCGTGCGCTGGGCGCGCGAGGCCGGCTGCAGCGTGCGCACCGACGCCATCGGCAACATCTTCGCGCGCCGCGCGGGGCGCAACGACGCCCTGCCCCCGGTGATGACCGGCAGCCACATCGATACCCAGCCCACGGGCGGCAAGTTCGACGGCAACTACGGTGTGCTTGCCGGCATCGAGGTGGTGCGCACGCTGAACGACCTGGGCATCGTGACCGAAGCCCCGATCGAGGTGGCGGTGTGGACCAATGAAGAGGGCTCGCGCTTCGTGCCCGTGATGATGGGCTCGGGCGTGTTCGCCGGCGCCTTCACGCTGGAGCATGCGCTGGCCCAGCGCGACGCGCAGGGCACCAGCGTGGCCGAGGCGCTGGCCGTCATCGGCTATGACGGCGAGCACGGGCCCACGCCGCCCGTGGGCGCGTATTTCGAGGCGCACATCGAGCAGGGCCCGGTGCTGGAGGCCAACGGCTGCGTGATCGGCGTGGTGCAGGGTGCCCTGGGTCAGCGCTGGTACGACGTGAGCGTGCAGGGCATGGAGGCCCATGCCGGCCCCACGCCCATGGCGCTGCGCCGCGATGCCCTGCTGGCCGCCAGCACGCTGGTGGCCGAGGTGAACCGCATCGCCCTGGCCCATGCACCGCATGCGCGCGGCACGGTGGGCGTGCTGGAGGTGTTCCCGAGTTCGCGCAACGTGATCCCCGGCAGCGTGCGCATGACCGTGGACCTGCGCGCCGCCGACGATGCCATGCTGCTGCAGATGGATGCGGAGTTGCGCACCGCCTGCGAGCGCATCGGCACGGCCCACCGCACACCCATCGCGGTGGAGCAGGTGGTGTACTTCCCGCCGCAGCCGTTTGCGCCCGCGCTGGTCGAAGGCGTGCGCGCCGATGCCCAGGCACTGGGCTACAGCGCCATGGACGTGGTCAGCGGTGCCGGGCACGACGCCGTGTACCTGGCGCGCCTGGCGCCCACGGCCATGGTCTTCGTGCCCTGCGCCGACGGCATCAGCCACAACGAGATCGAGGACGCGGAGCCCGAGCACCTGGAGGCCGGGTGCAACGTCTTGCTGCAGGCCATGCTGCGCAGCGCCCGGGTGGTCGCCGCATGAAGATCCTCATCGCCCGCCTGAACCACGAGACCAACACCTTCTCGCCCGTGCCCACGCCCCTGGAGGCGTTTGCGCCCACCTACGGCGAGGATGCCCTGCGCGACAACCTGGGCATGCGCACGGCCATGGCGGCCTTCATCGACCTGGCCCGGGGCCTGGGCGCCACGCTGGTGACGCCGGTGTCGGCCACCTCCAACCCCAGCGGCCCGGTGCATGCCGCGGCCTACGACGAGCTGACCCGCCGCATCGTGGAGGCCGCCCCCGGCTGCGACGCCATCCTGCTCGACCTGCACGGCGCCATGGTGGCCGAGAACAGCCCCGACGGCGAAGGCGACCTGCTCGCGCGCGTGCGCGCAGCGGCGCCCGGCGTGCCCATCGGCGTGGCGCTGGACCTGCACGGCAACATCACGCCCAAGATGGTCGCCAACGCGGATGTGATGGTCGGCTTCAAGACCTACCCGCACATCGACATGTACGAGACCGGCGAGCACGCGGGCCGCCTGCTGCTGGCCATGCTGCAGGGCCAGGCGCGCTACAGCGTGCGCTGGCACCAGTTGCCCATGATGGGCCACACCCTGCGCAGCACCACGCTGCAGGGCGCCATGTTGCGTGCGGTGGACGCCGCCCGCGCTGCCGAGGCCGACGGCGTGCCGGCCGTGTCGGTGTTCGCGGGGTTCTCGCTGGCCGACATCGAGGCGCCGTTCATGAGCGTGGTGGTCACCGGCCTTGCCGATGCACCCGAAGCAGCCCAGGCCGTGGTCGACCGCATCGCGGCCACCATCTGGCAGGAGCGCACCGAGTTCGTCTACGACAGCGAGCCCCTGGCCGACTCCCTACAGCGCGCCCAGGCACTCACCGCGGGCGCCAGCCGCCCGGTGCTGCTGCTGGACCACAGCGACAACTGCATGTCCGGCGGCACCTGCGATTCCATGGACGTGCTGCAGGCCGCCCTGGCCGAGGGCCTGGACGACATCGCCGTGGGCCCGCTGTGCGACCCCGAGGCCGTGGCCGAACTCGTGGCGGCCGGTGTGGGCGCGCAGTGCACCGTGCGCCTGGGCAACAAGGTGCCGCTCACGCAACTGGGGGTGTCCAAGGAGCCCGTGGCGCTCAGCGGCACGGTGCGCGCCATCAGCGACGGCGAGTACACCGTGACCGGGCCCATCTACACCGGGCAACGCTGCGCCATGGGCCGCACCGTGCTGTTCGACACCGGCAGCGCCCTCATCGTGGTGACCGAGAAGACGCACGAGCCCTGGGACCTGGGGGTGTTCTCGTGCGTGGGGGTGGACCCCACGGCGCACCGCTTCGTGCTGCTCAAGTCGCGCATGTACTGCCGCCCGGTGTTCGTGCCGCTGTCGCATGCGCTGGTCGAATGCGACAGCCCCACGGGCGTGACCAGTTCCAACTACGCGCTGTTCCCGTTCAGGAACGTGCGCCGGCCGGTGTTCCCGCTCGACGCTGTCTGACCTTCCATTGCGCAGGAGCCCCCAGAACCCGCATCACCAGCAAGCGCAAGCCGACGCCAGTGCCCCCGCGCAAGGGCCGCCCCGCCGCGCTGGGGGCGTCCCCCTTCCCAAATCGAGCAGCGATTTGAGAGAAAGAGGGATGACGCGAAGCGACTCAGGGGGTTAGTTCACCTTGATCAGACGCCAGTCGATGCGGTTGTCGGGGCGTTGCACCAGCTCGACATTTTTCTTCATCGCCCAGGCCAGCATCTGGTTGTGCAGGGGGATGTTGGCCACGGTGTCGTTCTGCAGCTGCAGGCCTTCGGTCAGCAGGCGGTTGCGCACGGGCTGGTCGGTCTCGGTCTTCACGCGGTCCACGATGTAGTCCATGCGTTCGTTGCTGTAGCGGCCCAGGTTGTAGTTGCCATCGCCGCCCGTGGTCTTGGTGCGGGTGAGCGATTGCAGGGTGTACAGCGCGTCGAAGGTCGGCACGCCCCAGCTGAGCAGGGTGATGCTGGCCTCGTGCCGCTGGGCCATGGGGTAGTAGGTGATGGAGGGCATCGTGCGCAGCTTGGCCCTGACGCCCACGCGCGCCCACATCGAGGTGATGGCCTGGCACAGGTTCTCGTCCTGGATGATGGAGTTGTTGCTGCAGGCGAAATCGACCTCGAAGCCGTCCTTGTAGCCCGCATCGGCCAGCAGCGCCCTGGCCGCGTTGGTGTCGTAGGGCAGGCGCTTGTCCACCGCCTCCGTCCAGCCGTTGACCAGGGGCGAGACGATGGCGCCCGTGGGCTTGGACATGCCGCGCATGGTCACGCGCTGCAGCGTGGCCACGTCGATGGCCTGGTACAGCGCCTTGCGCACGCGCAGGTCCTTGAGCGGGTTCTTGCCCTTGACGCTGCTGCCCGGCAGCTCGTCGCGGAACTGGTCCAGGGCCAGGTAGATGGTGCGGTTCTCGACCATCTCCATCACCTTGATGTTCGGGTTGGCCCTGAGGCGCTCCAGGTCCTGCAGGCTGGTGTCGCGCACCATGTCGACCTCGCCCGAGAGCAGGGCCGCGACGCGCGTGGCCTCGGACTTGATGGGTGTGTAGACGATCTCGGTGACGTTGCCCTCGGTCTTGCCGGCGTTCCACCACTGCGGGTTGGCGGCAAAGACCAGCTTCTGGTCGGGCACCCATTCCTTGAGCACGAAGGGCCCGGTGCCCATGGCATTGCGGTGAGAGAAGGTCTCGTCCTTGGACTTGATGTCCTTGGGCTCCACGGCATTGTTCTTCTCTGCCCAGGCCTTGCTCATCACGCGCAGCTCGGTCAGCTGGTTGAGCAGCACCGGGTTGGGGTTCTTCAGGAAGATGTCGATGGTCTCGCCGTCGACCTTGGCGATGCGCTCCATGCCCTGGGTGTAGATGGCGTAGGTGGAGGTCTTGCTCATCGCGCGCTGCAGCGAATACACCACGTCGTCGGCCGTCATGGGCGATCCGTCGCTGAACTTCACGCCCTGGCGCAGCTTCACGCGCAACTGCGTGGGGCTGACCTGCTGCCACGAGGTGGCCAGGAGCGGCTCGACCTTGAGCGTGCGGCTGTTGAACATCACCAGCGACTCGTACACCGCCGCATGGATGCCATTGCCCAGGGCACTGTTCTGCGAGTGGATGTCCATGGACTGGATGTCGGTGGACCCGGCCCAGCGGAACGTCTTGGCGTGCGCGCCCGGCATCGCGGCCACCCACGCCGCCATGGCCAGCGCGGGCACGAGCCAGCGGCGGCCTGGCCTTGCGGTGCCGGCCCCGCGGGGCGCGGCGGGCTGCGGGTGCGCAGGGTGCCGCGCTACTGCGGCAACGCGGGACACAACAGTGCGCGGAGACAGGTGAGGAAGGAAGCTCTGGAACCTACGGGGCATATGTTTTCCTTTGCAGGGATGGAAGCCGCAATATGCCGCAGCGGACCGCCAAACCTATTGCGCGTTTTCCACGACATCCACCCCTCTGCGCACGGTCCCCGGGGCGCAGAGGGAGCCCCGGGCGTCCAGGCGACCGGCCAGCTGCCGGTACTGGCTGGGGCTGACGCCACAGGCACGCTGCCAGCCATGCACGAAGTGCGCGGAGTCGGAGAACCCCGCGGCATGCGCGATGCCCGTCAGGCTGGCCGTGCCGCCAAGCAGGGCCTGCTGCGCGTGCTCGATGCGGGCGGCCTGGCGCAGCGTGGCAAAGCCCAGGCCGTGCCGGGCCAGATCGCGTTGCAGCTGGCGCGCGCTGCGACCCAGGCGGCGGGCGGCGTCGGGCAGGGCCAGGGCAGGCTCCTCGCGCCACCAGGCCAGCAGGTCCAGCACCTCGTTCGCGCACCCCAGCCGCCGCGCCAGGGACTGCAGCGTGCGCAGCGCATCCGCCGGGCTGCCGCTGGTGCCGCCGCGCGCCAGCACGCTCACGCACGAGGCGGCAATGCTCGCGCGGATGTCCGCACTTCGCTGCGCCGCGGCACGCAGGGCGCGGTCCGGCAGCATGGGGGATTCCCGCCGCAGCGCGCCCTGGCCATCGAGCTGCGTGTTGACGCCCAGGGGCGCCATCCGGTTGTAGGCGTTCCAGCGGTCCACGAACGCAGAGGGCCCACGGCCCACGGCGGCCGAGGGCGCCAGGAGCGCCTGCACCGGGTTCAGGTCCAGCGCACACAGCAGCGCAAGGCGCGCCTCCCGCCGGGCCTCTTGCCCGCGCGCCTGCGGGCCGCCGCGCAGCACCTGCGCCACATATGCCTGGTGGGTGACGAAGCCCTGCACCTGCGTGCGCACGGCCCGCGCCAGCAGCGCGTGGGGGCGTTCGTCGATATCGCCCAGGCAGGCGGGCAGCAGGTGGTAGCAAAAAAGCGCGGCCATGGCGCTTTTATACAAGCTGGCGCGGCCCGGCCCAGGGACGATGGCCCTCTCCTTCATTCCCTGTGCAAACACACCATGCAACGACGAGATCTTCTGGGCCTGATGGGCCTGACCGCACTGGGCGCCCCCCTGCGCCCCGCTTTCGCCCGCGGCGCCACCCACGGCCTGCTGGCGCTCGATGCCACGGCCCAGGCAGCGCTGGTGCGGGCGGGCCATCTGCAACCCGCGCAGCTGGTGCAGGCCAGCCTGGCGCGCGTGGCGGACGTCAACCCCAGGCTGCAGGCGCTGGTGGAACTCTGCCCCGACCGGGCCCGCGGCCAGTGGCAGGGGCCGCCCTCCCCCGGGCCCTTCTGGGGCGTGCCGTTTGCCTACAAGGACGCGGTCGACCTGCAAGGCACGCACCGGCGCAGCGGCTCGCGCCTGCAGGCGGACGCGGCACTTTCCAGCGCCTCGTCGCCGCTGGTGGCGCGCTGCGAAGCCAGCGGGCTGATCGCCATCGGCAAGACGGCAACGCCCGAGTTCCAGCTCAGCGCCACCACCGAACCCCTGCTTGGCGGCCCGGTCCGCAATCCCTGGAACCCGCTGCACTCCCCGGGTGGTTCCTCGGGCGGCGCCGCGGCGGCCGTGGCCGCGGGCATGCTGCCCATGGCGCACGCGACGGATGGCGGTGGCTCGATCCGCATCCCCGCCTCGTGCTGCGGGCTGTTCGGGCTCAAGCCCAGCCGCTCGCGCATGCAGGGCTCCGGCCCGCGCGATGCCGGTGTCGACCACGCGGTGAGCCGCACGGTGCGCGACAGCGCCACGCTGTTCTGGTGGAACCAGCGCGGCGATGGCGCCGCGCCGCTGCCGCCCATGCCCGCGGTGCACGGGCCCTCGGCCCGGCGCCTGCGCATTGGCTTCGCGCCGCAGAACCTCTTTGGCGAGATGCCGGACCCCGCGGTGCTGCAGGAAGTCACCCGCGTCGCGCGGCTGTGCGAACGGCTTGGGCACCAGGTGCAGCCCTTTGCGCACGGCATCGACGGCGAGCGGTTCTTCGATGCCTTCATGGTGGCCTGGAGCGGCGGCGCCGAGCGGGCGCTGCAGCAGGCCGAGGGCACGGGCCGCCCGCCCGACACGCTGCTGGAGCCCTGGACCCTGCACCTGGCACGGCACGCGCGCGCGCTCCCCGCCGGCGCGGCGGCACGCGCCGGCGCGCACTTTGCCGCCGTGGGCGCGCAGGTGAATGCCTGGTTCGACGCCGTGGATGTCGTGCTCAGCCCGGTGGCCGCCAGCGAGCCGCCACCGCTGGGGTGGCTTGCCCCCACCGTGCCCGGCGCCACGCTGTGGGCCCGGCTGATGCGCTATGCGTCGTACACGCCGCTGCACAACGTGGCGGGCACGCCGGCGATGTCGGTCCCGCTGGGGCTGAGCGCGCGCGGCCTGCCCATCGGCAGCCATTTCGCGGCGCGGGTCGGCGACGAGCAGACGCTGTTCGCACTGGCCTATGAACTGGAACAGGCCGACCCCTGGTCGCACCGGGTCCCACCGCTGTGAATGAAGCCCCGTCAGGGGCGCGCGGGCGCGAGCGGGTAGCGCGCCCCCGCGCGCGCCGTGCCCACCTGCAGCAGGTTGATGACACCCATCACGTCATCCACCAGCCCCACGGCTTTCTCCAGCGCCTGCGACTGCGCCTCGGACTGCACGCAGCCCATCAGCGTGACCAGCCGCCGCTCGCCCAGCACCCAGACGCTGGTGTCGTCAAAGCGCCCCTCCTCGCGGATATAGCGCTGCACGCGCGGGATGAGCTCCGCGTCGTACAGGTAGGAGTTGGGCAGCCGGCAGCGCCCCACGCGGTGGCAGCTGCCGCCATGCTGCGAGCGCGTGTGCGCCAGCTCGCGCACCTCGGCGTCGGTGTAGAGCGGGCCCTCGGGCACGGGGCATTGCGGGATGGCGCTGGTGACCTGGACGAAGGGGTCGTTGAAGGCATTGGTGCGGGGGGCTGGGCTGCCATCCTGCGCAACGGCCAGGGCAGCCACCCCCAACCACAGCAGGAAGAACTGGAAGAACACACAAACACGGCGCATGCATTGCTCCTTGGTGGACGGCAGGCACCCACGCTGCCTACAACGCGATCTGGTGTCGCGCAAATTCCCTGCGGCCTTTCAGCACACAGTCGTACAGGGTAAAACCAAAGTCCTCATAGAGTGCGCGCAGCGGCTGCCGATCGGCCACGCAGTCCAGCCGCAGGTACCGCACACCCAGGCTGCGGGCGTGCTCGCGCCCGAACGCCAGCAGCGCGGCAGACACCCCCTGCCCCGCCCATGCCCGCCGCACGGCCAGCTTGTGCAGGAACGCGGAGGTGCCTGGTTCCGCATCCGGCCAGAAAGTGGGGTCTTCGCGCTGCCAGCGCACCACGCCCGCCACGTCATCGCCCACCCTGGCCACCAGGAAGTGGCCGGTATCCACATCCTGCTGCACACGTTCCTCGCTGAAATCGGACACGGCCCACAGCGGCATCTGGCGGTCTACCAGCCACTGCGCGGCCTCGCGCAGCACCGCCGCGATGGCGGCGGCGTCTGACGGGCGGGCGATTTCTGTGTGCATACGAAAGCGGTATTGGCCTGCAGACAGGGGAGGTCCACGCAGGATGATGGGATGGCGCAAAGAACTATCCGCCTGCACAGCAGGCAGATTGCGGTTTACTCATTTTTTGATAGCTATTGGCGCTTGATGGATAAGCGCTGGAAGTCATTTTTATCTAAATTCTAGGGACAAAACCTCTTTCTGCAATCCCCAGCCCGCCCCCCGGATGGGGCGTGCCCCCTACGATGCCCTGACCGTGCCCCCCAGCGACCTCATCGTCCACCGCCCCGAAGGCCTGTACTGCCCGGCCGGCAATTTCTACATCGACCCCTGGCGGCCGGTGGAGCGGGCCGTGATCACGCATGCGCATTCGGACCATGCGCGCATGGGTTCGGCCCACTATCTGGCGCACCGCGACAGCGAGGGCACCTTGCGCAACCGGCTGGGCGCGGACATCGATTTGCAGACGCTGGCCTATGGCGACACCATCGACCACCATGGCGTGCGCCTGTCGCTGCACCCGGCGGGGCATGTGCTGGGCTCGGCCCAGGTGCGGGTGGAGCATGGGGGCCAGGTGTGGGTGGCCTCGGGCGACTACAAGCTCGAGGACGACGGCACCTGCCCGCCCTTCGAGCCGGTGCGCTGCCACACCTTCATCACCGAGTCGACCTTCGGCCTGCCGATCTACCGCTGGCCGTCGCAGCCCGCGCTGTTCGCCGACATCAATGCCTGGTGGGCCGCGAATGCGGCCGCCGGCAAGGCCAGCGTGCTGTATGCCTATGCCTTCGGCAAGGCGCAGCGGCTGCTGCACGGGGTGGATGCGGGCATCGGCCCCATCGTCGTGCATGGCGCGGTGGACCCGCTCAATGCGGTGTACCGCGCAGCAGGGGTGGCGCTGCCGCCCACCCTGCGCGTGACGGACCCGGGCGTCACCAAGTCCGAGTTGCGCCGCGCGCTGGTGCTGGCACCGCCCTCGGCGGCGGGCACGCCCTGGCTCAAGCGCTTTGGCGAGCATTCCGATGCCTTTGCCAGCGGTTGGATGCTGGTGCGCGGTGCGCGCCGCCGCCGCGGCGTGGACCGGGGCTTCGTGATGAGCGACCACGCGGACTGGCCCAGCCTGCAGAAGGCCATTGGTGCCACGGGTGCCGAGCGCATCATCGTGACCCATGGCAGCACCGACGTGATGGTGCGCTGGCTGTGCGAGCAGGGGCTGGACGCCCAGGTGTTCGTGACCGAATACGGCGCCGACGACAACGAGGATGATGCTGGCGCTGCACCCCCTCCAACGGCACCGGACGCCAGCGAGGTGGCAAAGGCGGCGCAATGAGGGCCTTTGCCACGCTGTTCCAGGCACTGGATGCCACCACCGCGCAATCGGCCAAGCTCGCGGCACTGGTGGCCTACCTGCGCGTGGCGCCTCCGGCCGATGCGGCTTGGGCCACCTACTTTTTGGCCGGAGGCAAACCGCGCCAGATGGTGCCCACCAAGCGCCTGAAAGCCCTGGCGCAGGAGGCGGCCGGACTGCCCGAATGGCTGTTCGAAGAAAGCTACCAGGCCGTGGGCGACCTGGCCGAAACGCTGGCCCTGCTGTTGCCGCCCCCGGTGCAGCCTGTGGACCTGCCGCTGGCCGCGTGGATGGCCCAGCTGCTGCCCCTGCGCGCCCTGCCGCCCGAGGAGGCCGATGCCCGCCTGCGCGCGCAGTGGGACATGCTGGCGCCGGAGCAGCGCTTTGTGTACTTCAAGCTCATCACCGGCAATTTTCGCGTAGGGGTGTCGCGCCTGCAGGTCACGCAGGCGCTGGCCACGGTAAGCGCGCTGGACCCCAAGCGCATCGCGCACCGGCTCATGGGCTACACGCAGATCGGCCGGCAGCCCCGGGCGGACGACTACGAGGCGCTGGTGGCGCCCGTGCAGGAGGCCGCGGATGGCGATACGGGCGCCGCCGTGGATGCGGGCATGGCGGGCCAGCCCTACCCCTTCTTCCTGGCGCACCCGTTCAACCAGCCCGTGGCCGAGATGCCTGCGCTGCTCGGCGCGCCCGGTGACTGGATGGTGGAGTGGAAGTGGGACGGCATCCGCGCGCAGATCGTGCGGCGTGCGGGCGCGGTGTGGGTCTGGTCGCGCGGCGAGGAGCTGGTGACCGACCGCTTTCCCGAACTGGCCGAGGCCGCGATGGCGGCCCTGCCCGATGGCACGGTCGTGGACGGCGAGATCCTGGTGTGGCTGCCGGATGAGCCCCAGCCCCGCCCCTTCGCCGACCTGCAAAAGCGCCTGGGCCGCAAGACCCTGGGACCCAAGTTGCTGCGCGAGCTGCCCGTGGTGCTGGTCACCTACGACCTGCTCGAACATGCGGGGCAGGACCTGCGCCAGCAGCCCCAACAGGCACGCCGCGCTCTGCTGGAGGCCACGCTGCAGCCCGACCCGGCGGCGATCGCTCCCGCCCCGCAACCGGGCCTGCGCCTGAGCACGCTGCTGCAGGGCGCCGACTGGCCGGACCTGGCGCGCCAGCGCGAAGCCGCGCGCGGCATGGGCACCGAGGGTTTCATGCTCAAGCACCGCCAGGCGCACTACGGCGTGGGCCGCACCAAGGACGTGGGCGTGTGGTGGAAGTGGAAGATCGACCCCATGAGCGTGGACGCGGTGCTGATCTACGCCCAGCGCGGCCACGGCCGCCGCGCCAGCCTGTACAGCGACTACACCTTTGCCGTGTGGAACGGCCCGCCCGAAGACCCCGAGCGCCAATTGGTGCCGTTCGCCAAGGCCTATTCGGGCCTGACGGATGTGGAGATCGGCCAGGTGGACGCCATCGTGCGCAAGACCACGCGCGAGAGTTTTGGGCCCGTGCGCAGCGTGGAGGCCACCATGGTGTTCGAGCTGGGCTTTGAAGGCATCGCGAAGAGCCCGCGCCACAAGAGCGGCATTGCGGTGCGCTTTCCGCGCATGCTGCGCTGGCGCCAGGACAAGACCGTGGCCGAGGCCGACACCCTGCAGACGCTGGCGGCATTGCTTCCGGGCCAGGACACCGGCGCATGAGCACGGCGCGCCGTCCGCGCAAGCCGCTGCCCACCGTGGCCGCGAGCGCGGCCGCAGGCTGGATGGCCACGCGCGGCTGGCAGCCCTTCGGCTTCCAGCAGGAGGTGTGGCGCGCCATGGGCGAGGGCCGCTCGGGCCTGCTGCACGCCACCACCGGCGCGGGCAAGACCTATGCCGTGTGGCTGGGTGCGCTGCAGCACCTGGCGCTGGCAGGCGCGCCCGTGGCACCCACGGCGGACGCCAGTGCGCGCACGGCCCTGCG
The DNA here is from genome assembly GCF_059415205.1 of Acidovorax sp. GW821-FHT10E03. Lineage (NCBI taxonomy): Bacteria > Pseudomonadati > Pseudomonadota > Betaproteobacteria > Burkholderiales > Comamonadaceae > Acidovorax > Acidovorax sp. GW821-FHT10E03. The sequence goes on from NZ_JBWKMU010000010.1 coordinate 102,653, forward strand.
CACACGCCGCGCGGCGGCGCCGCCGCTCACGGTGCTGTGGATCACGCCCATGCGCGCCCTGGCCGCAGACACGCTGCGCGCACTGCAGGCCCCGCTGCCGGACCTGGCGCCAGACTGGACCAGCGGCCTGCGCACCGGCGACACCGCCAGCGGCGAGCGCGCCGCGCAGGACCGCCGCCTGCCCACGCTGCTGGTCACGACGCCCGAGAGCGTGTCGCTGCTGCTGGCGCGGGCCGATGCCCACGAGCGCCTGCGCCATGTGCAGCTGGTGGTGGTGGATGAATGGCACGAGCTGGTGGGCAACAAGCGCGGCGTGCAGGCCCAGCTGGCACTGGCGCGCCTGTCGGGCTGGAACCCGGCGTTGCAGGTGTGGGGCATGTCCGCCACGTTGGGCAACCTGCCGGAGGCACTGGACACACTGCTGCCAAGGCCCGCGCGGGGAGCCCCTGCAGCACCGCCCGCCGTGCTGGTGCAGGGCCGCATCGACAAGGCGCTGAAAGTGGAGGTGATGCTGCCGGCCAAGGTGGACCGCTTTGCCTGGGCCGGCCACATGGGGCTGGCGCTGCTGCCGCAGGTAGTGGAGTCCATCGAGTCGTGTGCATCGTCTCTTGTTTTCACGAATACACGCTCGCAGGCCGAGCGCTGGTACCAGGCCTTGCTGGAGGCGCGGCCCGACTGGGCAGGCACCATCGCACTGCACCACGGATCACTGAGTCAGGACGTGCGGGCATGGGTGGAGAACGGACTGAAAACCGGCACGCTCAAAGCGGTGGTGTGCACCTCCAGCCTGGACCTGGGCGTGGACTTTTTGCCCGTGGAGCAGGTGCTGCAGATCGGCTCGGCCAAGGGCGTGGGGCGGCTGGTGCAGCGCGCGGGCCGCTCGGGCCACGCGCCGGGGCGCACCTCCAGCATCACCCTGGTGCCCACCCACAGCCTGGAGCTGGTGGAGGCCGCCGCCGCGCGCCACGCGCTGGCCCAGGGCCGCATCGAAGACCGGCACACGCCGCGCGCACCGCTCGATGTGCTGGTGCAGCACCTGGTCACCATTGCCCTGGGCGGCGGCTTCGTGCCTGCCGAGCTGCTGGCCGAAGTGCGCCGCGCGCCGGCCTATGCGGCACTGGCCGACAACGACTGGCAATGGGCCTTGCAGTTCGTGCGCCAGGGCGGCACCTCGCTGGCCATCTACCCCGACTTCCAGCGCGCCGTGCCTGACGAGGAAGGGGTGTGGCGCGTGCCCGATGCGCGGCTGGCGCGCCGGCACCGCAGCAACATCGGCACCATCGTGAGCGACGCCAGCATGCAGGTGCAGTTCGTGAGCGGCGGCCGACTGGGGTCGGTGGAAGAGAGCTTCATCGCGCGGCTGCGCAAGGGCGACGTGTTCATGTTCGCGGGCCGCCTGCTGGAGCTGGTGCGCACCCAGCAGATGACCGCCTACGTGCGCGTGGCGCCCAAGGGCAGCGCCGCGTTGCCGCGCTGGAACGGCGGGCGCATGCCGCTGTCGAACACGCTGGCCGACGCCATGCTGGAGATGCTGGAGCAGGCCGAGCGCGGCGTCTACGCCTCGCCCGAGATGCTGTGCGCCCGGCCCCTGCTCGCGCTGCAGCACGCCTGGTCGGCCCTGCCCACGCCCGGCCGCCTGGTGGCCGAAACCCTGCACACCCGCGAAGGCTGGCACCTGTACCTGTACCCGCTGGCCGGCCGCCTGGTGCACCTGGGCCTGGCGGGGCTGCTGGCCTGGCGCGCGTCGCAGCAGGTGCCCAACACCTTCTCCATCGCGGTCAACGACTATGGGCTGGAGCTGCTGTCCGCCAAGCCCGTGGACTGGGCCGCGCTGCTGCCGCGCCTGATCGGCGAGGGCACGCACACCACCATCGGCAGCGGGCTGGAGGACGAAGTGCTGGCCAGCCTGAACGCGACCGAGATGGCACGCCGGCGCTTTCGCGAGATCGCACGCATCGCCGGCCTCATCTTCCAGAGCCACCCGGGCGAGCAGCGCAGCAGCCGCCAGCTGCAGGCATCGTCCTCGCTGTACTACGACGTGTTCGCCCAGTACGACCCGGACAACTTGCTGCTGGCCCAGGCCCGCGCCGAGCTGCTGGCCAACGAGCTGGACATGGAGCGCCTGGCCCGCACCCTGCGCGGCATGCAGGCGCAGACCCTGTCCGTCCATGCCCTCACGCGCCCCACCCCATTCGCCCTGCCGCTGATGGTGGAGCGCTTTCGCGAGCGCCTGAGCACCGAAACGCTGGCCGACCGCCTGGCGCGCATGGTGCAGGCGCTGGAGAAGGCCGCCGACGACACCACCGGCACCCACCACGCCGACCATCCCGTGGCCCCGGCCGACATGGCCTGGGACGTGCCCGACGGGGCCACCGCGTCGCCCCGGCGCGCGCGCCGAGGCGATGCCGGCGACACGCCCCGCCGACCGAGAAGGCGCCATGGATTCTGAGCACCTCGACGACCGACCTTGCCCGTGAACGCAGACCCTTCTTTCGCCCCTTCACCCACCGCACCTCCCCCAGGCGCCCAGGCCATCACCCTGCCCTGCGGCACTGCCCTGTGGCTGCTGCCCCAGCGGGCCGTGTGGTGGCCCGCTGCGCGCACGGCCTTCGTGGCCGACGTGCACTTCGGCAAGGCCGCCACCTTCCGCCGCGCGGGCCAGCCCGTGCCGCATGGCACCACGGCCGACAACCTGGCCCGGCTCGACGCGGTGCTGGCGGCCACGGGCGCCGGACACCTGGTCTTCCTGGGCGATTTTCTGCACGCGCGCAGCGGCGCCGGCGCGCCGCTGTGGAACCAGTTGCTGCCCTGGCGCGAGCGCCACGCCCGCATCCGCATGACCCTGGTGCGCGGCAACCACGACCTGCATGCGGGCGACCCACCCGCGCCGCTGGGCGTCGATGTGGCCGATGAGCCCTGGCGGCCCGTGGAGGGGGCCGGGGTGCTGGCTTGCCACCATCCGCAGGCGGGGCCGGGCGATACGGTGCTGGCAGGGCATTGGCACCCGGTGGCCACCTTGCAGGGCCCTGCGCGGGACACGGTCCGCCTGCCGTGCTTCGCGTGGCAGCCGGGGCTTCTGGTGCTGCCCGCGTTCGGGGCTTTCACGGGCATGTCCAGCCAGCCGGTGCCCCCGTCCGCGCGGCGGTTCGCGGTGGCTGGAGACCGGGTCCGCGAAGTGCCGCGCCGGCCGGCCAGCGCCTGAGCCCGCGTTTCAGGGGCGCCTCGGCCGGGCCCGCCATGAAAAAAAAGGCTTTACCCGTCGGTAAATTTTGCATTATGGGATTCGATTGCAAAAACAGGGGGCACGGAACGCCGCAAGGAAGGAGAATCAGAGAGCATCCGCGTTTGGCCCCGCTGCGACCCGGCCGGGGACATTTACATACTCTGTTTCGTGAGACAAGCCATGACGACCCAGCAACCGACCATCATCTACACCCTGACCGACGAAGCACCCCGTCTGGCCACGGCTTCCTTCCTGCCCATCATCCGCACCTTTGCGGCGCCTGCGGGCATCAACGTGACCGAGAGCGACATCTCCGTGGCCGCGCGCGTGCTGGGCGAGTTCCCCGAATCGCTGACCGCCGAACAGAAGGTGCCCAACACCCTGGCAGAGCTGGGCAAGAAGACCCTGCAGGCCGATGCCAACATCATCAAGCTGCCCAACATCAGCGCCTCGGTGGGCCAGTTGCAGGCCTGCATCAAGGAGCTGCAGGGCAAGGGCTATGCGATCCCTGACTACCCGGAAGATCCCAAGACCGAAGAAGAAAAGGCGATCCGCGCGCGGTATGCCCGCTGCATCGGCTCGGCCGTGAACCCCGTGCTGCGCGAAGGCAACTCCGACCGCCGCGCCCCCAAGGCCGTGAAGGAATACGCGCGCAAGAACCCGCACAGCATGGCCGACTGGAGCCAGGCCTCGCGTTCGCATGTGTCGCACATGCACGCCGGCGACTTCTACCATGGCGAAAAGTCCATGACGCTGGACCGCGCCCGCGACGTGAAGATGGAGCTGATCACCAAGAGCGGCAAGACCGTGGTGCTCAAACCCAAGGTCTCGCTGCTGGACCGCGAAATCATCGACAGCATGTTCATGAGCAAGAAGGCGCTCGTAGAGTTCTACGAAAAGGAAATCGAAGACGCGCGCAAGACCGGCGTGATGTTCTCGCTGCACGTGAAGGCCACGATGATGAAGGTGTCCCACCCCATCGTGTTCGGCCACTGCGTGAAGATCTTCTACAAGGACGCGTTCGCCAAGCACGGCAAGCTGTTCGAAGAGCTGGGCGTGAACGTGAACAACGGCATGGCCAACCTGTACGAAAAGGTCGCCACGCTGCCCACGGCCCAGCGCGAAGAAGTCCTGAAGGACCTGCATGCCTGCCACGAAGGCCGTCCCGAGCTGGCCATGGTCGATTCGGCCAAGGGCATCACCAATTTCCACTCGCCCAACGACATCATCGTGGACGCCTCCATGCCCGCGATGATCCGCAACGGCGGCAAGATGTGGGGCGCCGACGGCCGCCTGAAGGACGTGAAGGCCGTGATGCCCGAATCGACCTTTGCCCGCATCTACCAGGAGATCATCAACTTCTGCAAGTGGCACGGCGCGTTCGACCCCAAGACCATGGGCACGGTGCCCAACGTGGGCCTGATGGCCCAGCAGGCCGAAGAGTACGGCTCGCACGACAAGACGTTTGAGATCACCGAAGACGGCGTGGCCAACATCACCGATCTGGCCACCGGCGAAGTGCTGCTCTCCCAGAACGTGGAAGCCGGCGACATCTGGCGCATGTGCCAGGTCAAGGACGCCGCGATCCGCGACTGGGTCAAGCTGGCCGTGAACCGCGCCCGCAACTCCGGCATGCCCGTGGTGTTCTGGCTCGACTCGTACCGCCCGCACGAGGCGCAGCTGATCACCAAGGTCAAGATGTACCTGCACGAGCACAACACGGCGGGCCTGGACATCCAGATCATGAGCCAGGTGCGTGCGATGCGCTACACGCTGGAGCGCGTGATCCGCGGCCAGGACACCATCAGCGCCACCGGCAACATCCTGCGCGACTACCTGACCGATCTGTTCCCCATCATGGAACTGGGCACCTCGGCCAAGATGCTGTCCATCGTGCCCCTGATGGCCGGTGGCGGCATGTATGAAACCGGCGCGGGCGGCTCGGCCCCCAAGCACGTGCAGCAGCTGGTGGAAGAAAACCACCTGCGCTGGGATTCGCTGGGCGAATTCCTGGCGCTGGCCGTGTCGCTGGAAGACCTGGGCCTGAAGACCGGCAACGCCAAGGCCAAGGTGCTGGCCAGGACGCTGGATGCCGCTACCGGCAAGCTCCTGGACAACAACAAGAACCCTTCGCCCAAGACCGGCCAGCTCGACAACCGTGGCAGCCAGTTCTACCTGGCCCTGTACTGGGCGCAGGAACTGGCCGCGCAGACCGACGATGCCGACCTGGCCAAGCTGTTCGCGCCGCTGGCCAAGCAACTGGCCGCCGACGAACAGACCATCGTGGCCGAGCTGGCCGCGGTGCAGGGTGCGCCCGCCGACATCGGCGGCTACTACCTGCCCGACACCGCCAAGCTGGACGCCGTGATGCGCCCCAGCAAGACGCTGAACGCGGCGCTGAAGACCGTGGCTGCGTAAACAACCAGCCAAGCCGCCCGCCCCCTAAAAAGGCCCCGCCCGTCGGGGCCTTTTTTCATTGCCCGGCCGCACCAGGATGACAAGACGGCCCGCAGCGGAGCCACCGTTCATGTCGCAGGCGGTGGAGACAAGTAAGTGGCGTGGCTACCGCCCCAGGATCAGGGCCGGTCGCGGTCGGCCACGCGGGTGTTCAGCGCCGCGGGCAGGTAAGCAGGCAGGAACGCACAGCCCTTGCCGAACTGCGCCTCGAAGGCCGGGCACTGCGCAGCGATGCCCTCGGGCGTGGGCTTCACGCCCTCGTCCACCCAGCGCAGCAGGGCGGTCATCAGCGCCGGGTAGGTGGGATCGCTCAGGTAGCTGTGGGTATTGTGCTGGGTGAAGGTCTGCACCAGGCGCGCCGCGCTGCCGCCCTGCTCCATGGTGGCCTTGAAAGCCGCATCCAGCTCGACAAAGGCCGTGGGGTCCTCCACGCCTTTCACGGTGAGCACGGGCACGGGAATGCGGCCACCGAGGTCCGTGTCCTGCGCAAACCGCGCCACGGCGGCCGGGTCCGCGCGGTAGCGCAGCACGGCGGCGTTCAGGGCCGCATCGTCGGGAGAGCCCTTGTACTGCACGCCCCGGTTGCCAAACGGGCTCGCGCCACCGGTGCGGTGCTGCACCACGTCGCGGTAGTGGAACGTGGCCCAGTTCATGTGGCCCTGGATGGAGCTGGCGGGGATGCGGATCACATCCACGATGGTCTTGACCTTGCGCTGCTGCTCGGGCGTGCGCTCTGCAGCGGGCCGGTTCAGCGCCAGGCATTCGTTCACGCGCGCCGCCAGATCCGCCTGCGTCATGGCCGCATCGCGCGGCAGGCCGATGTTGAGCGGGTACGCCGCCTCGGTGGGGCGGGGGTGGTTGTTGCACAGGTACTGGTAGACCACGCGCAGATCGGTGCGGAAGTCGTACGAGCGGGTGCCGCCCGCGAGCACGCCGCTGGTCAGCAGCACGGCATCGTAGGGGCGCTGGCCGCCGGCCGTGGCCTGGAACATCTCGGCCCCCTTGGCCGCCACGCTGGCGCCCCACGACTGGCCGTGCAGGATGGTGCGCTGCGGCCGGGCCACCTGCTGCACGAAGATCTTGCGCAGGCGCTCGGTATCTTCCGCCGCCGCGCGCACCTCCACGCCGCCCTGGCGGAAGGTGCTGCCCGCCCAGGCGTAGCCCGCACGGACCATGATGGACCAGCGCTCCAGGTCCTCCACCGCGCGCTCCATCCTGGGCGCGCCCAGCGCCGGGCCGCCGTGGGCGTGCAGCACCAGGTGGCCGTTCCACTGCTGCGGCATGGCGATGAGGTAGTAAGCCCCTGCGGAATCCTGGCCCGACAGGCAGCGGGCAATGGGCGCCAGGTCCTTGGGGCAGGGCGTGGCGGCGGGCGCGGCCTCCGCCACCGCCTGGGGTTGGGTGGCAACCGGCGCGCAGCCAGCCAAAAAGACGGCGGCTGCCAGGGCGGCCGGTACGGCCACGGTCCGGCGCGGCCAGGCGCGAAGCGGCGGCAAAGCAGTCATGGGAAGGTCTCCGTTGAAATAATGGCGGCGATGGGTAGCAGCTGCGCATCGTAGAAACGGGTCTCCGATACGTCAAATAGGCAAATCTCCAATCTCCGATACGATTTGCATATGAACCCGCTCCCTGAGCCATTGCACTGCTGACATGGACATCCGCCAGCTCCGCTACTTTCTCGCCGTGGCAGAAGCCGGGCACATGACCCGCGCCGCCGAGCAGCTGGGCATGGCCCAGCCACCGCTGAGCCAGCAGATCAAGGCGCTCGAAAGCACCGTGGGCATGGCCCTGTTCAAACGCCATGCCAAGGGCGTGGCACTGACCGAAGCGGGCCGCGCGCTGCAGGCCGACGCCACGCGCCTGGTGCACGACTTCGATGCGCTGCAAGGCCGCATGCAGTTGCTGGCCGAGGGCAAGACCGGGCGCTTGGCCATCGCCTTCACCAGCTCGGCGGCCGCGCACGAGTTCACGCCATTCGCCCTGCGCGAGTGCCGCGCGCGGCACCCCGGTCTGGTGCTGGAGATCGGCGAGAACAACGCCGCCGAGATCACCGAGGCCGTGGCCGGGGGCCGCCTGCATTGCGGCCTGCTGCGCGTGCCGGTGGCCCGCCCCGAGGGCCTGGCGTTCGACACCCTGCAGCACGAGCCCGCCATGGTGGCCCTGCCCATCGACCACCCGCTGGCGCTGCGCCAGCGGCGCGGCAAGCCGCTGGCCATCCGCATCGCGGACCTGGAGGGCGAGCCCATGATCCTGGTGCGCCGTCCGGGTGCCCCGGGCCTGTACGCCAACCTGCTGGCCCTGTGCGACGAGGAAGGCGTGCGCCCCCGGGTGGTGGCGGAAGTTGCGCGCATGCTGACCAACCTGAACCTCGTGGCGGCGGGCACCGGCATCTCGGTGGTGCCGTCGTCGATGGTGGGCGTGCACCGCCACGCGATCGCGTACCGCCCGCTGGTGGACGGCGGGCGGCTGGACGTGCCGCTCACCCTGGTGTACCGCTCGGCGGACAACATGGGGCCCACGGCCACCTTCACCGCGCTGCTCAACACGCTGGCGCGTCAGGGCACGCCCTGACGCCGGGGGGACCGGTTGGCCATGGCGATCTCGCGCTGTGGCGCCCACGTGTAACTGGCAGCAACAAACCCCACACGGCCGATGCGTGCGGGCACACTGGCGCCGCCGCCGGTGCCGCGCGCCGTCCCCGCCGTGCCCTGCCGCGCACCCCGGTGGCAAGTGGGCGGCGCCGAACGGCGGGCCCCTGCTTGTCCGCATCCGCGTTTTTCTGGCCGCCCCCGGGCCCATCGCCCCATTTACTTTTTATGCCACGTCTGCCCCCCTCCTTGTCCTCCCTCGTGTCCGCCGCCTGCCTGGGTGCGCTGCTGTGCGCCGCAGGGCCCGCCGCGGCGGGCCCGAAAGAGGGAGTCCGCGCCTATGAGCGCGGGGAATACGCCACAGCTCTGAAGGAATTGCGTCCCGCCGCGCAGGCCGGCCATGCAGACGCCCAGTACCACCTCGGCCGCATGTACGACGCAGGCCGCGGCGTGGCGCTGAACGAAGCCACGGCGGTGGGCTGGTACCTCAAGGCCGCCCAGCAGGGCCACACGGATGCGATGTACGAGCTGGGCGTGTCCTACGACGAGGGGCTGGGCGTGCCGCAGGACCGGGTGCAGGCCGCCCAGTGGTACCGCAAGGCGGCGGACCTCGGCCACGCCCAGGCGCAATACAACCTGGCGGTGTCCTATGACAAGGCCGAGGGGGTGCCGCAGGACTTCCGCAAGGCGGTGGAGTGGTACCGCAAGGCGGCGGCCCAGGGCCACCTCGATGCGCAGTACAACCTGGGCATTTCGTACGACAAGGGCGAGGGGGTCGACAAAGACCCCCGGCAGGCCGTGCAGTGGTACCGCAAGGCCGCCGAGAAGGACCATCCCGAATCGCAGTTCCAGCTCGGCATGGCGTTCTACCACGGTGACGGGGTGGCCAAGGACCTGGCGCAGGCCGTGCACTGGTACCGGCGCGCGGCGGAGAACGACCTTGCATCCGCGCAGTACCACCTGGGGCTCGCCTACGACGCGGGCGAGGGCATCGCCCAGGACAAGAAGGAGGCCGTGCACTGGTACCGCCAGGCGGCCGGGCAGGACCATGCCAAGGCCCAGTTCAATCTGGCCGTGTCCTATGACGAAGGCGACGGCGTGGCACGGGACAAGAAGCAGGCCGTGCACTGGTACCAGCAGGCGGCCGGGCAGGGACATGCCAAGGCCCAGCGAAACCTGTCGCTGATGTACGCCCGCGGAGAAGGCGTGCCGCGCAACGCGGCCCTGGCGCGCGAATGGGCGCGCAAGGCGGCCGAGCCGCGCGACGGCACACCGGATTGATGCCCTGGCACGCGGTGCCGCCTGGAGCAGCGGCACCGGAGCAGCCCCAGGGTATGGCGGCGGCAGTTGCTATATTTTGAATAGCAAAAACCCGCCATCCATCCTGCGCCAGGGGCATTTTCCCAAGGGACACCGCACTGCGGTGCCGCCGTGGCGGCTCAGGCCGCCACGGTGTCCTCAGTTGTTGCCCTGGGCCGTGCCCTCGCGGCGCGGGTCCGCGCCGCCCGCATACGTGCCCGCGCCGGGGTTGCGCGCCAGCAGGCCGGCATTGCCATTGGACCGCAGGCCGTTGAATACCGCGCCGTGCAGGCCGCTCGTGAAGGTGTCGGTCTGCGCCACGGTGTGGCCGCGCGCCTTGAGGCCGTCGCGGATGGCGGCCGTGTCGATGACCGAACCCTTTTCGATGGATGTGGTCGCGTTGGTCTGCGCGCCGAAGTTGGGCAGGTTGATCGCCTGCTGCACGTTCAGCCCCCAGTCCGTCATGCCCAGGATGCTCTTGGCGGTGTACTGGATGATGGCGCTGCCGCCGGGCGAGCCGATGGCGCCTTCCAGGTCTCCGGTGGCCGCGTTGAAGATGATCGTGGGCGCCATCGAGCTGCGCGGGCGCTTGCCGGGCTGAACGCTGTTGGCGATGGGCAAGCCTGCAGCGTCGGTGGCGGTGAACGAGAAGTCGGTGAGCTGGTTGTTCAGCAAAAAGCCCCGCACCATCTGCAGGCTGCCGAAGCCGTTCTCGATGGTGGTCGTCATGGACACCGCGTTGCCCGCGTTGTCGATGATGGACAGGTGGGTGGTCGATGGCAGGGCCAGCGAGTTGTCCTGCCCCTTGGCGCCGCTCACGCCCGGCGGTGTGCCCGCCACGGGGGTGCCGATGCTCTTGCTCAGGCTGATGAGCTTGGCGCGCTCGCGCAGGTAGTCGGCGTTGACCAGGCCGGCCTGCGGCACGTTCACGAAGTCAGGGTCGGCCACATACAGCGCGCGGTCGGCATAGGCCAGGCGGTAGGCCTCGGACACCACGTGCACCGCATCCAGCGTGTTGGGCTTCATGGCCGCCAGATCGAAGCCCTGCAGCAGGCCCAGCGTCTGCAGCACGGCGATGCCGCCCGAGCTGGGCGCGGGCATGCCGCACACGCGGTACTGGGTGCGGTAGACGCCGCAGACGGGCTCGCGCACCTTGTGGGTGTAGCTGCTCAGATCGTCCAGCGACAGCTTGCCGGGGTTGGTGGGGTGGCCCGCTACCTTGGCCACGATGTCCTTGGCGATGTCGCCCTGGTAGAACGCGTTGGCGCCGCCCGCGGCAATGGCCCTGAGCGTGGCGGCCAGTTCGGGGTTCTTGAGCAGCGTGCCGGCCGCCTTGGCCGTGCCGTCGGCATTGAGGAAGTAGCTGGCGCCGGGCTCGCCCTGCGCCTTGATGCGCGCGGCCGAGCCGGCGATGGACACGCTCATGCGCTGCGAGATCGCAAAGCCGTTTTCACTGAGCTGGATCGCGGGCTCGAACAGGTCCTTCCAGGGCAGCTTGCCGTGCACCTTGTGCGCGGCTTCGAGCATGCGCAGCACGCCGGGCGTGCCCACCGAGAGGCCGCCATCCACCGCCGCCAGAAACGCCAGCGGCTTGCCGTCCGCGCCGATGAAGAGATTGGGCGTGGCCGCCTTGGGCGCGGTTTCGCGGCCGTCATAGGCGAGCAGCTTGTTGGCACCCTTGTCGAAGTGCAGCATGAACGCGCCCCCGCCGATGCCCGACGACTGCGGCTCCACCAGGTTCAGCACCATCTGCACGGCGATCGCCGCGTCCAGCGCCGTGCCGCCCTTGGCCAGGATGTCGACCCCGGCCTTGGTGGCCAGCGGGTTGGCCGTGGACACCATGTCCTTGTTGGCGTAGCTGATGGCCTTGGGCGTGTAGCCCGAGGGCGGCTCCGGGGGCACGTACTGCTCGACGGGCTCGGGGGTGGCCACCGGCGTGCCGGGGCCGTCATTGCCGCCGCAGGCGGCCAGCAGGGCCAGCGCGGCGATGCCCAGGCCCCAGCGGGTGGGTTGGCGTCGAAAGACAGAAGCCGTCATGGTGAAAGGTCCTTGGAAAGGGAGGGTGGTGAAACCGCCGCCCTGTGGGGCACGGCGGACGGCCCGAGCGCCGGGAACGCCCATCAAGTATGTGACGACTTGATGAAAATCATTTTGCTTTTATGCCCCATTTCACGCCAAATACGAGAAACAGATTTCCTTATTTGCCGTGAAACAGAATCTGGATTCCATCGACCGCCAATTGCTTGCCCTGCTGCAGCACGACGCCGAGACGCCGCTGGCCGAGCTGGCCGATGCCGTGCACCTGTCCAACACGCCCTGCTGGCGGCGCATCCAGTGGCTGCGCGAGAAGGGGTTCATCACACGCCACGTGGCGCTGGTGGACCCGCGCAAGGTCAATGTGGGCGTGACCGTGTTCGTGGCCATCAAGACCAACCAGCACCACCAGCAGTGGTTCGAGACCCTGCGCGACGTGGTGATGGGCATTCCCGAGATCGTGGAGTTCTACCGCATGAGCGGCGACGTGGACTACCTGCTGCGCGTGGTGGTGCCCGACATCCGCGCCTACGATGCGGTCTACAGGCGGCTGACGCAGGCCGTGGCGCTGTCGGACGTGAGCTCGAGCTTCGCGATGGAAGAAATCAAGTTCACCACCGCGCTGCCGCTGGACTACGCGCAATGACGCACTGCCGGGCAGGGGCAGCATTGCGCCCGGCCGGCAGGCCGGCTGCGCGGCACAATCCAGTCCGCGCCACCTGATGCCGCCACACCCGCATCGCCGCCCCTGGCCCCCTGAATCCAGCATGCACTGGATTTTGTTAACCAAATAGTGAACTATTCGGGCATGACCAAAGACACCGAGACCCCCGCCAAGGAGCGCCAGCGGGATGCCGACCGCTCCCAGGGCGTGATCTTCAGCGCCGCGCGCGACGAGTTCGCCGAACACGGCCTGGGCGGCGCGCGCATGGACCGCATCGCCGAGCGGGCGGGCCTGAACAAGCGGCTGATCTACTACTACTTCGAGGACAAGGAAAAGCTCTTCCAGGCCGTGCTGGAGCAGGCCTACCTGCACATCCGCGAGGAAGAGCGCAAGCTCAACCTGCTGGACCTCCCGCCCGCGACCGCCATCCGGCGGCTGGTGGAGTTCACCTGGACCTACTACCTGGAGAACCCCCAGTTCCTCACGCTGCTCAACAGCGCCAACCTGCACAGGGCGCGCCATCTGCAGGAGTCGCAGCGCGCGCGCGAGATGAACTCGCCGTTGATCGCCACGCTGGGCGAGGTGCTGGAGCGTGGGCGGCGCGAGGGCAGCTTCCGCGGCGGGGTGGATCCGCTGCAGCTGTACGTGTCCATCGCCGGGCTGTCGTACTTCTACCTGTCGAACAACCACACGCTGTCGGCGATCTTCGGGCGCGACCTCATGGCCCCGAAGGCGCGCAGCGAGCGGCTTTCGCACATGTGCGATGTGATCCTCGGGTACGTGCTGCTCGGCTGAGCCCGACGGCCCGGTCCCCAAGCTTCGTCTACAGCCCGCCTTCGCGGTCATGACCCGGGGGCGGCGGCCGCTTGAACATCACGGTGACCTGCGCCTGGGGCTCCCGGTAGCCACACGCTGAAAAGAAGTGCCTTGCCCCGCCCATCGCCTTCACGTAGATGGGCACGCCAGGGAACTCCAGCTCGATCCGCTGCATGAGCGCCCGTCCGATGCCCCTGCCCTGTACGGCGGGGTGGACCACCAGTTCACCCAGCATGGTAGAGAACGCCCCGTCGCTGAAGGCGGAGACGTAGCCGACCACCGCGCCGTCGTCCATCCGCGCATGGGCCACCAGGGGGTACGCGCGGCAGGAGCGAAGGAACAAGGCTTCGTCGTGCTCGCCCCAGCCCACCGCCGCCATCAGCGCAGAAAACTCCCGCCACGTCACGGTCTTGTCGGTCGAAATTTGATAGCCCATGGCCTGACTCTACGGGACCAGCCGGGCACCTCGCGGCACGCCTGGCCGCGCGGCGGTTGGCTCCTCCACGGCGACAGGCCCCGGGCCGCGCGCATCCCACGGATGCGGGTAAACCCCTAATTTCAACGTGCGAAACCGCGTTGACGTGCAGGGCGCGTTCCTGAAAAATGCACTCTATTCACCATTCAGTGAATTAAAGAGCAAGTCCAAGCCTGCCCACGGAGACAAATCCATGCCCATCACCCGCACCACCCGCCGCGCTGCGGCCACCGCCCTGGCGGCGGCCGCGCTCACCACCCTGTCCTTCGGCGCCCTGGCGCAAGGCGGCTACCCGACCAAGCCGATCCGCGTGATCGTGCCCTTCGCGGCGGGGAGCACCACCGACATCATTGCGCGCGCCATCGCCGACAAGATGGGTCAGAGCATGGGCCAGACGCTGGTGGTGGACAACCGCGGCGGCGCCAGCGGCACCATCGGCCAGCAGGCCGTGGCCACGGCGGCGCCGGACGGCTACACGGTGATGATCCATTCGTCGTCGCACACGGTGAGCCCCTCGACCTTCGCCAAGCTGCCGTTCGACACGGTGGGCGACTTCGCGGGCGTGACGCCGATCTCGTCGCTGCCCAATGCGCTGGTGATCTCGCCCGCCAAGGGCATCAAGACGCTGCAGGACCTGGTGGCCACGGCCAAGGCCAAGCCCGGCACGGTGAACTTCGCCTCGGCCGGCCAGGGCAGCGCCACGCATTTGAACGCCGAGAAGTTCAAGCTGGCCGCCAAGATCGACGCGCAGAACATCCCCTTCAAGGGCTCGGCCGAGGCCGTGACCGAGGTGCTGTCGGGCCGCGTGGACTACTACTTCTCGCCCATCGCGCCCGTGATCGGCCAGATCAAGGACGGCCAGCTGCTGGCGCTGGCCGTGGGCTCGCCCAAGCGCGCCGCCGCCCTGCCCGATGTGCCCACCACGGCCGAGGCCGGCGTGCCCGGCTCGGAATTCAACTTCTGGATCGGGATGATGGTGCCCGCCAAGACGCCGCGCGACATCGTCAACCGCCTGCACGACGAGGTGGTGAAGGCGCTGGCCACGCCCGAGGTGAAAGAACGTTTCCTGAAACTCGGCGCCGATGCCTGGACGCTCAAGCCCGAGCAGTTCGATGCCTACATCAAGGACGAGATCAAGAGCAACGCCACGCTGGTGAAGGCCGCCGGACTCTCGCCCACACAGTAATTCCCTTCGCGCCGCACCGCACCGCCAGCCCCTGCCGTGGGGGTGGCCAGGCCGCGCCTTTGCCCAATTTTTTTTCAACCTTGAACTGAACGAAAGCACCACCGCCATGGCAACCCAACGACTCGGACTCATCATGCACGGCGTCACCGGCCGCATGGGCATGAACCAGCACTTGATCCGCTCCATCTGCGCCATCCGCGCGCAGGGCGGCGTGGTGCTCGGGAACGGCAGCCGCGTGATGCCCGATCCGATCCTCATCGGCCGCAATGCCGAGAAGATGGAGGCCCTGGCCAAGGCCCACGGCATCGCGCGCTGGGGCACGGACCTGGACGCCGCGCTCGCCAACCCCGAGGACACGGTGTTCTTCGACGCCGGCACCACGCAGATGCGCCCCACCCTGCTGGCCAAGGCGATCCGTGCGGGCAAGCACGTGTACTGCGAAAAGCCCATCGCCACCAACCTGAACGAGGCGGTGGAGATTGCGCGCCTGGCGTCGGGCTCGGGCCTCAAGCACGGCGCAGTGCAGGACAAGCTCTTTCTGCCCGGCCTGCGCAAGCTCGACATGCTGCGCCGCGCGGGCTTCTTCGGCCGCATGCTGAGCGTGCGCCTGGAGTTCGGCTACTGGGTCTTCGAGGGCGACCTGCAGCCCATCCAGCGCCCGAGCTGGAACTATCGCAGCGAAGACGGCGGCGGCATGATCCTGGACATGATGTGCCACTGGCGCTACGTGCTGGACAACCTGTTCGGCGAGGTGAAGTCGGTGTCTTGCATCGGCGCCACGCACATCCCCACGCGCTGGGACGAGGCCGGCCAACCGTACCAGGCCACGGCCGACGACGCGGCCTACGCCACCTGCGAACTCACGGGCCACAACGGCGAGCCGGTGATCGCGCAGCTCAACATGAGCTGGGCCACGCGCGTGCGGCGCGACGACCTGGTGACCTTCCACGTGGACGGCACCGACGGATCGGCCGTCGCCGGCCTGTCAAGCTGCCGCGCGCAAAGCCGCGTGGCCACGCCGCGCCCGGTGTGGAACCCCGACGAGAAGCAGACCATGAACTTCTTCGACCAGTGGCAGGAGATTCCGGACTCGCAGGTCTACGACAACGGCTTCAAGATCCAGTGGGAGCACTTCATCCGCCACGTGGTGGAAGACGCGCCGTACCGCTGGACCCTGCCCGAAGGCGCCAAGGGCGTGCAGCTGGTCGAAGCCGCGCTGGAAAGCTGGAAGGAACGCCGCTGGGTCGATGTGGCCCCCCTGCAAGCTTAACCACCGACTACTGTTTTGATAGCTGCTAGCGCTTGCTGGATAAGCGCCAGAGGCCAATTTCATTCAAATTTCTGCGAGTACACCATGGCCTTCAGCCTCCCCCTGCCCACGGCCGACGGCCGCATCAGCCCCTACACCCTGCAAGGCCGCCCGCCGGTCGCGCCACAGCGGGGCGCGGCGTTCAACCGCATCGCCTACTCGGCGGCCCACGTGGTGGCCAACCCGCTGGCCGCCATCGACCCGTGGCTGCAGTGCGCGGTGGACTGGGACGCGACCATTGCCTACCGCCAGCGCCTGTGGTCGCTGGGCCTGGGCGTGGCCGAGGCCATGGACACCGCGCAGCGCGGTATGGGGCTGGACTGGCCCACCTCGCTGGAGCTGATCCGCCGCTCGCTCGACGCGGCGCGCGACTTCGGGCCGGGCGCGCTCGTGGCCTCGGGCTGCGGCACGGACCACCTGGTGCTGGACGAGGTGAAGTCGGTGGACGACGTGATCCGCGGCTACGAGGAGCAGATGGAGGCCATCGAGAAGCTCGGCGGCAAGCTCATCGTCATGGCCAGCCGGGCGCTGGCCCGGGTGGCGCAAAGCCCCGCCGACTACGAACGCGTGTACGACCGCATCCTCTCGCAGGCACAGCAGCCCGTGGTACTGCACTGGCTGGGCGACATGTTCGACCCGGCGCTGGCGGGCTACTGGGGCTCGCGCGACGTGGATGCGGCCATGGACACGGCGCTGGCGGTGATCGCCGCGCACCCGGACAAGGTGGACGGCATCAAGATCTCGCTGCTCGACAAGGACAAGGAAGTCGCCATGCGCCGCCGCCTGCCCACCACGGGTGGCACCGACGGCCAGGGGGTGCGCATGTACACGGGCGACGATTTCAACTACGCGGAACTCATCGCCGGCGACGGCGCGGGCGGCACGCCGCGCCAGGGCCAGAGCGATGCGCTGCTGGGCATCTTCGACGCCATCGCACCGGCCGCGAGCGCGGCACTCGCAGCGCTGGCCGCTGGCGACACGGCGCGCTTTCACGCCATCCTGGGGCCCACGGTGCCGCTGTCGCGCCACATCTTCGCGGCGCCCACGCGCTTCTACAAGACGGGCGTGGTCTTCATGGCCTGGCTCAACGGGCACCAGAGCCACTTCACCATGGTGGGCGGGCAGCAGAGCACGCGCTCGCTGGTGCATTTCGCCGAGCTGTTCCGGCTGGCCGACCAGGCCGACCTGCTGGAGCAGCCCGAACTGGCCGTGCAGCGCATGGGCCACCTGCTGGCACTGCACGGCGTGAGTGCCTGACCGCCATGCGTGATTTCACCCAAGACCACCGCTGGCTCTCCATCAATACCGCCACCGTGCGCAAGCAGCAGGGGGCCGAGGTGCCACTGGCGCGCATCATCGACCAGTGCGCCGCACGCGGCATCCGCGCCATCAGCCCCTGGCGTGACCAGGTGGCCGCGGCGGGGCTGGACGCTACCGCGCGCCAGCTGCGCGCCCATGGCATGGAACTGTCGGGCTACTGCCGCGGTGGGTTCTTCCCGGCGGCGGATGCGGCCGGCCTGCGCGCCGCGCTCGACGACAACCGCCGTGCCATCGACGAGGCCAAGACGCTCGACGCCGCCTGCCTGGTGCTGGTGGTGGGCGCACTGCCCGGGGCGCTGGAAGGCACGCCGCACTACACCGACATCGCCCGCGCGCGCGGCGAGGTGGTCGACGGCATCGCCGCGTCGCTGGAATACGCGCGCCAAGTGGGCATGCCGCTGGCCATCGAGCCGCTGCACCCCATGCAGGCGGCCGACCGCGCCTGCATCAACACGCTGGAGCACGCGCTCGACATCTGCGATGCGCTGGACCCCAGTCGCAGCGGCAGCCTGGGCGTGGCGCTGGACGTGTACCACGTGTGGTGGGACCCCAAGCTGGAACAACAGATCGCGCGCGCCGGCAAGGAACGCCTGCTGGCCTTCCATGTCTGCGACTGGCGCCTGCCCACGCGCGACCTGCTCAGCGACCGGGGGATGATGGGCGACGGCGTGATCGAGCTCAAGAAGATCCGCCAATGGGTCGAGGCTGCGGGCTTCGGGGGCTATGCCGAGGTGGAGATCTTCTCGGCGCTGGACTGGTGGCAGCGCACGGGCGAGGACACGCTGGACACCTGCATCGCGCGGCACCGCAGCGTGGTCTGAGCCCCCGGGGCGGCTCCGCGCCCTGCGGACCCCGGCGCCACCGGTGCGCGG
>NZ_JBWKMU010000010.1:120994-265149 GCF_059415205.1 Acidovorax sp. GW821-FHT10E03
TGGACCCGTGGACCCGTGGACCCGTGGACCCGTGGACCCGTGGACCCGTGGACCCGTGGACCCGTGGACCCGTGGACCCGTGGACAGCATCGTCCGGGCCCGCGCCACGGCGGGCCGTCACCCGGGGCCCTCGGCTGCCACGGGCCGTGCGAGGGCGCAGCCTGCGACGCGCGGGGCGGGCCGGCCGTTGCCCCATCACCCTGGCCGCAATGGGGAAATGGTGCAAAGGGCTGCATAATTACGAATCAATCTCATCACCAATCCCGTTCGCATCCGTTTCGCCATGGCCTCCAGCGCAGTTTCCCGCTTGCACATCGTTTCGCGCATCGCCGCGGGCGTCCTGGGCGGCTATGCCTTCACGTGGGGCTTCATCGCGCTGGGCATCGGCCTTCTGTTCGCGGCGCAGATGGAGTTCCACGATGCGGAGGCCCTGGGCTACATCGTCGGCTTCATCGTCTTTCTGGTGGCCTTTCTGTGGGCGTTTTCAGCGGCAAGCGTGAAGCGCGTGTGGCTGGTGCTGGCCGGCGGCGGGGCGCTGATGACCGGCGCCGCCTGGCTGGTGCAGCGCGCCATCCTGTAAACCGCGCGCACGAACCCAAGAGGTAGATACCCATCATGTTCCAGAACTTCCGGCTCACCATGGCCTGGCTGCACACCTGGTTCGGCCTGGTGCTGGGCTTCGTGCTGATGGTCGTTTTCTTCTTCGGCTCGCTGTCGGTGTTCGACCGCGAGATCGACCGGTGGGCCATTCCCCAGACCCGCTTCGAGCCGCAGCCCATGCCCTCGTTCGACAAGATCCTGCAGCCGGCCTTCCAGGACATGAGGCCCAGCGCGGAAA
This sequence comes from Acidovorax sp. GW821-FHT10E03, assembly GCF_059415205.1. Taxonomy (NCBI): domain Bacteria; kingdom Pseudomonadati; phylum Pseudomonadota; class Betaproteobacteria; order Burkholderiales; family Comamonadaceae; genus Acidovorax; species Acidovorax sp. GW821-FHT10E03. The sequence continues at coordinate 121,833 of NZ_JBWKMU010000010.1, forward strand.
ACATCGAGGCCGCCAGGGACCGCGTGAACGGGCCTGTGCCGCAAAGCTTCCCCGTCATCAAGACCTGGGGCGCGTACACCACCCACCGCGACCCGGTGCTGGGCCTGTTCGCGGGCTATGAGCTGCCCAATGCCAAGGACCCCGACGACAACACCATCTGGGGCAACCGCACGATCGATCCGCGCTCGGGCGCCTCGCTGCCCGACGACCACCTCAAGATCGGCAGCCAGTTCTTCTACCCGCTGCACTACAGCCTGAACTTCAAATGGAAGGACCTGGGCACCTGGATCGTGGGCTTCGCCGCGCTGATGATGCTGGTGGCGCTGGTCAGCGGCGTGGTGATGCACCGCAAGATCTTCCGCGAGCTGTTCACCTTCCGCCCTCGAAAGCACACGCAGCGCAGCGCGCTCGACCTGCACAACCTCACGGGCGTGGTGGCGCTGCCGTTCCACTTCATCTTCGCGTTCTCGGGGCTGGTGATCTTTGGCGGCATCTACTTCCCCATCACCCACACGCAGCTGCACCCGCTGCACGAGCTGCACGAAAAACACGAGGCCGCAGAAACCGGCCTGCCGCACGAGCGCGCGGGCACCGCCGGCACCCTGGCCTCGGTGGACGCGATGGTGGCGCAGGCCCAGCGCCGCTGGGCCGCGCAGGGCATGGCGGGCGACGTGGGCTTTCTGACCGTGCAGCACGTGGGCGATGCCAATGCATACGTGAGCGTGTACCGCGCGGGCACCGACCGCATCGCGCTCGTGGGCAACGGCATCCACTTCAAGGCCAGCACCGGCGAGGTGCTGCGCGAAGACCCGCCGCTGACCCCGGTGGCCAGCGTCAACACCTTCCTCACCGGGCTGCACCTGCAGCATTTCCGGCACTGGCTGCTGCGCTGGCTGTATGTGCTGGGCGGCCTCTCGGGCTGCGTGTGCATCGCCACGGGCTTCATCTTCTTCGTGGAAAAACGCAAGCGCCAGCACGCCAGGCAGGGCGTGACCGGAGCGCGCTGGGTGGACGCGTTCGCGGTCTCCACCGTGACGGGCATGCTGATCGCCGCGCTGTCCATGCTGATCGGAAACCGCCTGCTGCCCACCGACCTGCCCGCGCGCGGGGACTGGGAGCAATATGTCTTCTGGGGCGCCTGGGCACTGGCCTTCGTGCACGGCATCTGGCGCACCGCGCCCGTGGCCAGCGCGCGCATGGCCCCCGCCTGGGCCGAGCAGTGCTGGGCCATCGCCGTGCTGGGCGTGGCGGCCGTGCTGCTCAACTGGGTGACCACGGGCGACCACCTGCTGCGCACCCTTGGCAACGGCTACTGGCCCGTGGCGGGCGTGGACCTGGCCATCCTGGCGAGCAGCGCCATCGCCGTGCTCGCCGCCCGCAAGCTCAAGCACCGCGCCCAGGGCCAGCTGGGCGCCCCTGCCGTGGACGGCGGCGCGGCCTCCTCGCTGGAGACCGCCCGTGCCTGACGCCTTGCTGCTGGTGGCGGCCCTGGCCGCCAACGTGGTCGGCCTCGGCTGGCTGGCCCTGTCGATGGATGCGCACTGGGAGCAGGTGCGCGGCACCGAGCCCCTGCGGCGCAGCACCGTGCGCACACTGCGCTGGATGGGCGCCGCCGGCCTGCTCGTGGCCCTGGCCCTGTGCCTGGCCGTGGACCACGCATCGATGGCGTCGCTGGTGTGGTTCATGGCGCTCGCGGATGCCGCGCTCACCATCGCGTTCACACTGTCGTGGCGGCCCCGCGTGCTGGGCGTGCTGATCGCCTGGGTGCGGCGCAGCGGCGCTGGCGTGGCCCGATAAAACCGCCGCACGCAGTTCATGCGGGCCCAGGCTGGGTGGTGCGATGTTTGCGCCCCGGCTTCGACAGGCTCAGCCCGAACGGCTTGTGAAATACCGGGAGGCGACGCTCCCCGAACCCGATTCCGCCACACCCTCAACCACTGGCGCGCCCCCACGCCAGTGCACCCGTGGAACCGGCTTCGCCGGGCCACCGGGTGCTTCCCCCTCGGGGGAAGCCGCGCAGCGGCTCAGGGGGGCATCAAATCTTGCCCATGTAGTCCCGCTTGCCCAGCTCCACGCCGTTGTGGCGGGCCAGCGCGTAGGCCGTGGTCACGTGGAAGAAGAACTGCGGCAGGCCGTAGTGCAGCAGGTACTGCTCGCCCGGAAACTGCCGCTCGCGCGCGGTGCCGGGCTGGATGGTGATGGTGCGCGTGGCGGCATCGGCAAACGCCTCCACGGGCAGGCCTTCCACGAACGCCAGCACGGTGTCGATGCGCTCGTTCAGGTCGGCAAAACCGGGGCGGTCCGCATCCGGATACGAAGGCACCTCCGCCCCCGCCAGCCGCGCCGCCACGCCCTTGGCGAAGTCGCAGGCGATCAGCACCTGGCGCGCCATGGGGAACATGTCGGGGAACAGCCGGGCCTGCAGCAGCGCGTCGGGGTCGAGCTTGCGCGCCGTGGCGTGCGCCTCGGTCTTGGCCAGGATGTCTTTGAGCGAGCCCAGCATCTGGCGGAGAACGGGAACGCTGGCGTTGTAGAGGGGAGATGTCATGGCGGGATTCTTGTCTTGGGATGAAGCACAGGGAAGGAAGGGTCGGCGCCCGGCGGCCTTTTTTTGCCCGCCGGGACCGGAGCGCATTGCAGCACATCGGCGCACTCCGTGCTGGCGCCCCGCCTTTTGGGCTCGTGCCCGGCAGTGTCAGGCCAGGTGCTGGCGCAGCTGGATCACATTGCCCTCGGGGTCGTGGCCATCGCAGGCCCGAAAGCCCCGGGCCTCCCATTCCCTGGCCGCGGGCGCGAGCTGCCCGCCCAGGGCCACGGCCCGCAGCCGGGCCTGGGCCAGGTCCGGCACCGCGAAAAAGAGCTTGATGGGGGTCTCCTCGCGCACCACGGGCGGCTGCGTGATGGCGATGGCCCGGGCGATCCGCTGCGGGATGGCGTGGACCACGATCTGCACCGCGCCAGACTCCAGCACGATATGGTCGCTTTCGGCGTGGACCACGTTCAGGCCGCAGAGCCCTTCATAGAACGCGGCGAGCCGCTGCATGTCCTTGGCGAAGACGACGGCGCCGGACGAAGGCATGGTGGACACGGTGAATCTCCCGCAATGGACGGATGGATCGATGAGGGGCAGCCGCCGCCATTCTCACCGAGATTCACGCGGCCACGGGGTCCGGCAGCAGGCCGCCCGGCCCGCGTTCAGGCCGCCACCGGCGCCACCGTCCTGCGCACCCGGCGCACGTTGAAGGCGCTGGCGATCAGCACGCCCTGCACCACGGCCAGCCCCAGCAGCACGGCGGTGAAGCGGCCCTGGTCGAGCAGCACGCCGAACAGCAGCGGCGACAGCGCCTGGCCGATATCGAGGCCCGAATACACGATGCCGTAGACGCGGCCCGTGGAGCCCTCGGGCGTGGAGCGCTTGACCAGCAGGTCGCGCGAGGGGCCGGCGATGCCGGCGCAAAAACCCATCACCCCGAACAGCACGGGCACCAGGGCGCCGGGCGGGTGCGCCAGGGCCAGCGCCACGGCCACGCAGGCCGCCAGGCCGAAACCGATGCCCACGATGCGCTCGCAGCGGCTGGGGTCGGCCGCCAGGAAGCCGCCCAGCACCATGCCACCGGCGCTGGCCACCATGTAGACCGTGAGGCACATCGCGGCCAGCGCCACGGGCACGGCATGCAGCTGGCGCGCGGCCTCGGGGGCAAAGGCCTGCACCACGTTCAGCGCCACGGCGTAGAAGAAGAAGAACGCAAAGCACATCCACACGGCGGGGATGCGCAGGAACGCGAAGTTGCCGCCCTGCCCGGCCGCGCCGGTGGCGGCGGACCTGGCCGCAGCGGTGGGCGCGGGCATGGGCGGCAGCGCCAGGTGGCGGCGGCTGACCAGCAGCACCAGCAGCACCGAGAACGCCAGCACGCCCGCGCACACCAGCGCCACGCGCCACGATGTCGCGATGGCGATGGGCACCAGCATGGCGGGCGCGAGCGCCCAGCCCAGGCTGCCGGTGATGCCGTGCACGCTGTAGGCGTGGCCCAGGCGCGGCGCGCTCACGCGGCGGTTGAGCAGCGTGTAGTCCACCGGGTGGAACACGCCGTTGCCGATGCCCGCGAGCACCGAGAACGCCGCGAGCATGGCGTAGCTGGTGCTGGCCGCGAAGCCGAAGGCCGCCAGGCCCAGCAGCGCCAGACCGCCGAACAGGATGGGCCGGGGCCCGAAGCGGTCCACCACGAAGCCCGAGCCCGCCTGCACCGCGCACGAGACTACGAAGAAGATGGTCATCAGGAAACCCAGCTCGGTGTAGCCGACCTGGAACGCGTCCTTGAGCCACGGGAACAGCGGCGCCAGCAGGAGCTGGCTGTAGTGGCTGATGAGGTGGGCGATGCCGACCAGCCCGATGACGCTGGCATCGGCGCGCAGCGGGGTGGAGGCAGGCGGAAGGCCGTGGACATTTGCGGTGGTCATGGCGGCATCGTAGTATTGGCCCCGGGTTTCTGGAATGCGACGGAACGACAGCTTTCGGCGAATTTGCGCCAAACCGTTGATCCGGGGCACGCCGGCCACGCCCCCTTTTCTGCTTTTTTCGACCCCCCATGGCCCGTACCAGCCAAGCCGCTCCCCTGGGCGACACCGACCCGTTCACCCCCACGCCCGCCAGCCCCGTGCGGGTGCGGGCGCGCGACATGCCGGCCGATACGCACTTCGAGCCGCACCGCCACGCCTGGGGCCAGCTGGCCTACTGCGCCAGCGGGGTGGTCCAGGTGAGCGTGCACGCACCGGGCACCGCCACCGCGTACATCGTGCCACCCTCGCGCGCGGTGTGGATCGCCCCCGGCGCGCTGCACGCCGTGGCGGTGCTGGAGGCGGCCGCCTTCCGCACGCTCTACATCGACCCCGGCGTGGTGCCGGCTGGCGGCGCGAACTGTCGCGTGATGGCCGTGACGCCCCTGCTGCGCGAGCTGGTGTCGGCGCTGGACCCGGTGGGCGGCCCGCACCCCGGCCCCGCGCGCGAGGCCGCCCTGACCGCGCTGGTGCTCGATGAGATCGGCCAGGCCGAAAGCCTGGCCCTGGGCGTGCCGCTGCCCGGCCCCCACAGCGACAAGCGCCTGCGCGCGCTGTGCCAGGCCGTGCTGCACGAGCCCGGCCGCTACGCCACGCTGCGGCACTGGGCGGCCGACAGCGGCGCCAGCGAGCGCACGCTGGCCCGCCTGTTCCGCGCGCAGTTCGGCATGGGCTTCGCACAGTGGCGCCGCCAGGCCGTGCTGGCCCATGCCCTGCCCCGCCTGGCGCGCGGCGAGCCCGTGGGCCAGGTGGCGGCGGCCAGCGGCTACGCGAGCGAAAGCGCGTTCTCCGCGATGTTCAAGGCGGCGATGGGGCAGCCGCCCAGCGGGTTCATTGGCAAAAACATGGCCTAGCGCACGGCCGGAAAGCGCCAACAGCTATTAAATTTGTAGCAAACGGATGTCGCTGGATGGGACCATGCCCCTCAGCCCGGCGCGACCCGCTGCTGCACCAGGTCCATCGCAAAGCGGCCGTGGCCCACGGACCAGTCGGAATAGTCGTTCTCGTGCAGGAAGATGAACACATCGGCCGGCGCCACGCCCGCCAGGGTGTGCAGGTTGTGCGCGATGGCGGCGTACAGCGCGCGCTTCATCGCATCGCTGCGCCCGCGCCGCAGCGTGATCTCGAGCACCACCACGCGGTCGGAGCGGGCCACGCCGTTGAAGGTGCGGCTGCAGGCGAACTCCCCGGGCGCGTAGCCGGCCACCAGGTTGAACAGCTCGTCCGGCGGCATGCCGATACTGTCCACCAGCGCCTGGTGGACGCCTTGCACGATGGCCGTGCGCGTGGCGGCGGGGGTGTCTTGCGGAACATGGGTGCGGATGAAAGGCATGGCGGTGTTCTCGTATGTTCCCTGAAGTCAATTAAATAGGTAGAAGCGGGCAGCGCAGCCCTCAGGCGATCCACGCACTGCCGCCGATGGCATGGGCCATTGTTGCTATCGTTCTACCGCCTGCAAAGCGATGATTTCTCCGCAGCCTTGTGCACTAAACTCACAAAGATGAGCCCCCGCCTGCCCCCACTGGGCGCCCTGCGCGCCTTCGAGGCCGCCGCCCGCCTGGGCCGCATGACCGCGGCGGCTGACGAACTGTCGGTCACGCCCGGCGCCATCAGCCGGCAGGTGCGCCAGCTCGAGCAGCACCTGGGCGTGCCCCTGTTCGACGGCAGCAAGGCCCGCCCCACGCTCACCCCGGCGGCGCGCGTGCTGCAGCCCGTGCTGACCACCGCGTTCGCGCACATCGCCGAGGCCGTGCGCGAGATCGGCGACGGCAGCCGAGGCCCGCTGGACGTGGCCTGCTTCAGCACCTTCACCGTGAAATGGCTGATCCCCCGGCTGTTCGACTTCCAGGCGCGGCACCCGGGCATCGAGGTGCGCCTGCGCACCACCGCCGCCGACGCAGGCGCCGCCCCCGCGCGCTGCGACGTGTCCATCACCGCCGAGGAGCCCGGCGCGGCGCGGGACACCCCGGCCTGTACGCGGCTGTTCCCCGAACACCTGGGCCCGGTGCTGAGCCCCGCGCTGGCCGGGCGCATGGCCCTGCGCCAGCCCGCCGACATGGCCGCTCCCGCCCTGCAGCCCCTGATGCTCCACACGCGCACGCGGCGCAACGCCTGGGCCATGTGGGCGGCCGCCACGGGAGCGCCGGTGCCTGCCGCCCCACCCGCGGGCCCCGAGTTCGAACACTACTACTTCACCCTGGAGGCCGCCGTGCGCGGCCTGGGCGTGGCGGTGGCCCCCTGGCACCTCGTGCTGGACGACGTGCGGGCCGGCCGGCTGGTGGCGCCGCTGGGCTTCGCGGCCTCGGGCTACGACTACGTGCTGCGCCGCCGCGCCGGCGCCCACCCCCGGATCGATGTGTTCTGCGCCTGGCTGCAGGCGCAGGCCGAGGCCACCGCAATGCCCCCGGGCCCGCAGGCGCCCTGAGATCGCCCTACGATGGGCATTCCTTGCCTTCGCCGCCCCGCCGCCATGCCCGACTCCGCCATCCACAGCTACCAACCCCGCCAGGGCCACGGCCTGCCGCACGACCCGTTCAATGCCATCGTCGGCCCCCGCCCCATCGGCTGGATCTCCACGCAGAGCGCGGCCGGAGCCACCAACCTCGCGCCCTACAGCTTCTTCAACGCGTTCAACTACGTGCCCCCCATCGTGGGCTTCGCGAGCATCGGCTTCAAGGACACGGTGCGCAACGTGCAGGAGACCGGCGAGTTCGTGTGGAACCTGGCCACGCGCGACCTGGCCGAGGCCATGAACCAGAGCTGCGCCAACGCGCCGCCCGAGGTCAGCGAGTTCACGCTCGCCGGCCTCACGCCCCGGCCGTCCACGCAGGTGCGCCCACCCCGCGTGGCCGAAAGCCCCGTCACCTTCGAATGCCGCAGCACGCAGATCCTGCAGCTGCAGGGCGCAGACGGCGTGCAGGTGCCCACCTGGCTGGTGCTGGGCGAGGTGGTGGCCGTGCACATCGACCAGCGGCTGCTCAAGGACGGCGTGTACGACACCGCCAACGCCGGCCACATCCTGCGCGCGGGGGGCCCGGCCGACTACTTCACGGTGGGGCCGGAGCAGTTGTTCAAGATGTACCGGCCACGGTAGGCCGCGCCCCCTGCGCTACGGCGGCTCCAGCGGCAGGGCCACGCTCACCTCGAACCACGGGATGGCGCCCCAGCCGCCGCGGCGCGTGACCAGCGTTTCGCCCGAGTGCATGGACACGCGGTAGGCCAAGCCCTGCGGCCCCGGCAGGCTGCCCGCGCCCTCGCGCCCCCGGTGGCGGCTGCGGGGCTCCCAGCCACAGCACACGAAGTGCAGCCGCGCCATGCCGGTGTGGCGTGCCAGGTAGCGCTCCACGGCCGCCGCCTGCGCGCCCGGTACCCGATAGGTCGCGGTCAGCGCGCGCAGCTGGTGCAGATGGCCTTCGGCACAGCCGGTCCATTCAAGCCCCGGCGGCTTGTGCCGCTGCACGGCCAGGAAGTCAGCGCACGAGGCCGTCTGGCCGAACGCGGCGGGCGCGAGGAGGAGGAAGAGGAAGAGAAGGCTCAGACACGGCACCGCGACGGGCGCGCAGCCCCGGGGCCACCACCACTCCATGCGCCGCGCCCCTGGCTGGCATGCAGGCGGCGGCAGGTGGCGCTGCGCCATGGCCTGTTACCGCGACAAGGGCGCGCACAGGCCTGCGGCCGGGTCCCGTGCCCATTGTTCTGCCCAGGCCCACACCTGCTGCACGCCATCCGCCCCGGCGGCGCGGCGCTGCAGGCCATGGTCCGCGTCGGGCAGGCTGCGCGCGCAATAGGGCTCGGTGCGCAAGGCGGCGAGTTCGGCAAACCGTTCGTATGCGGCGGGGGGCACCAGGGCATCCTCGCCGCCCCACACCTGCAGCACGGGCCAGGGGCTTTGCACCAGCGGCAGGGTCAGCGGCCAGCTCCACAGGTCGCGCCAGTAACCCAGGCTGCGGCCCTGCGCCACGGCGGTGTCGGGCCGCCTCCCGGCCACCACGCGGGCCAGTTCCTCCCAGTCTTCCTGCGCACCCAGGCGCTGCGCCTGCAGCCTGCCGGCCTCCTGCGGGTCCAGCCCGCTGGCCGACAGCAGCACCAGGCCCGCCAGCTGCGGCACTTCGGGGGCGAGGGCGGGCAAGAGTTCGGCCCCTTCGGAGATGCCCACCAGCAGCTGCGGCAGCGCGGGCGCGCCGTCACGCGCGCGCTGCCGCGCATCCGCGACCAGGGCCGCACGCGCGTGGGCCAGCCAGGTGGAGAGGCGGTCCTGCTGCACGAATTCGCGCGCGCAGTCGCCGGGGGCCGTGCGCGCCTGCGGGTCCACGCCGGGCTTGTGCAGCACCAGCACCTGCGCGTGCAGCAGGCCGGCGAAATAGCGGTCTGCAATCGGGCCCATGCCCGCGCAGCCGGAGCCGGGGATGACGATCACGCGGTAGCGCAGCGGTGCCGTGCGCTCGCTGCGCGCGAGGGCCTGGAGCGTCGCGCCATCGGCGCCCGGCAGGGGCCGCGGTGCAAACGGCTCCGACGGCGGCGGGGCCTGGGTCGGCGCCGCCGGGGCCTGCGGGGGCGCCTGGGGCGCGCCCGCGGACGCTTCGGGCCCGTACACATTCACCAGCGATCCGGACACGGCCGCCGCATAGAACGGCGGTGGCGACGCGGCGCAGCCGCCGAGCACCACGGCCCCGGCCGTGGCCACGAAAAAGGCCAGCGCAGGGCTGGCCAGGGACCGCCCAGGTGCGGCACAAGAAAAAAAGCGTTGGACGTTGAGCACAGCCGAAGTCTGGCACGACTGCGGCGACCCGGAACGCTGCGCCTGCCACTGGCGCGCCGCCAGGCGCCTGAGGCCGCAAAATGCTAGCAAATCAATAGCATATCGCGCTTATCCATCAACCGGAACGGGGCAATCCAGTCAAAACCGGCACGCCCCGGTCCAGGGATGCCCTTACTTCAGGATGAGGACCTGCTCGGGCTGCTGGGGCTGCGGCACGGGCATGGGCTGGCCGCCCTGCTGGTACACCGGCGGCGGGCGCACGCCGCGCGCCAGGTGGGCGTCGGTGTAGCCCAGCTGCATGGCCATCTGCTGGTACACGTCCTGCGCGAGCGACAGCGAGGTCTCGCGGATCACCTTGGCGCGGTTGGGCGGGGCGATGTCGCCACGGATCGACAGGATCTTGGTGTCGTTGCCTTCGCCCTGGGCGGAGAACGCGGCCTTGATCTCGTAGGTCTTGGTGTTGATGAGCGAGAAGTCGGCCAGGAGCTGCAGGCCGTACTGGCGCGTGGCGCTGGTGGTGCCCTGCAGGGGCGAGAGCGCATCGGTGAAGTCGATGCTGGAGACCACGCCGAACAGCACGTAGTCAGCGCCGTTGAACTCGCCCTTCTTGATCCGGCTGATCACGTCGTTGACCTGGGGCTGCACCTGGGGCGTGGCCATCTTGCCACCCTGCACCTGGTTGAGCACCTGCTCTGCCTTGGAGGGCTGGGGCTTGCCCGCGTCGAAGCCCTTGCCCTGGATCAGACGGAAGTAGGTGCCCTGCAGGATGGCACCCTTGATGTCGTTGGTGTAGCCGCCGAGCTCGCGCTGCTCGATGTAGCTGTAGCGGCCGGCCACGTAGGTGCCGCTGGCCTGCTCGGACGCCTGCATGTGGTGGCTGCCCGAGTGCGAGCCGCCCCCGCCGTAGGGCCCGGCGCTGTAGCCGCCGCTGTGGCTGCCGCCCGCGCTCATCTGGCTGCTGCGCTGGTAGGTGCCGGCCAGGAAATATTCGGACACGCGCTGGGCGTAGGCCAGGTCCGTCACGGCGATCTTGGGCGCGGCGCCCGGCTGCTGCGCCTGGGCGGCGGTGCCCCACGCCATGGTGGTGGCGGCGATCACGGCCAGGGCCGTGTGGAGGGTGATTCTGCGTTGCATGGTGTGCTCCTTGTGAGCTGACGGAAATTCATGAATGGGTCGAGCGATGCGGGCCGGAGCACCTTCATCCTTCGAAACTGGCGCGGCCCAGGTCAGCAGCCGCCGTGCAAGGGCCGCCCCGCCGCACTGGCGGCGTCCCCCTTCCCGCGCGCAGCGCGAGAGAAAGGGGGACGCGGCGCAGCCGCTCAGGGGGTTGCCTACTTCTTATCGCTTGCTTGTCTTGCGGATCTCTTTTTCATCCTGCCACTCGATCGTGCCTTCCTGCACATCGAACAGCTTGAGCGTGAACTTGTAGTAAACGTCCTTGGTCGCGTTGTTCTGCTTGACGATGCTGGTGAGCTCGCCTTCCATGCTGTACTTGGCGGCCGTCATCTGGCCGACCTTGGCGGTGGTGCCCTGCTTGTACAGGCCGCTCTGGTTCTGGCGCTGCAGCTCGTCCACACCGGCCTGCATCTCGTTGATGGAGCGCACGAAGCGCACCTTGCCCGACTTGACCAGCGCCGTCTGGATCGAGTTCATCACGTTGGTGGTGTCGATGTACTCGCTGGTCTTGTTCTTCACGGTGGAGATCGTCACCGTGGGGCGGCCCTGGAAGATGCCGGTTTCGAGCAGGCCGCCGGTCATCTTCTCGGCGATCATCTGCAGGTCGGTGGAGCCGAATTCGTTGGTCACCAGCTCGACGGCCTTGGCGTCGCCGTAGTTGACCTGGCGGTCAAAACGCACGGTGGGCGAGGACAGGTTCTGGCAGGCCGAGAGGGCCAGGGTGCTGGCCGCGAAGGCCAGGATGAGCGTGGTGCGCTGAATGGTGTTGCGTTGCATGTTGTTTTCTCCGGTCGGCACTGTGGTGTTCAGCGCGGTTCTACGTTCATTTCCAGGCGCAGGTCGACGGCGGCGCTGGTCGGCGCCACGCTCTTGACGGTTTGCTGGCCCAGGCCGAGCACGCTCATCTGCTTCCACGATTCGCCGTCGCCCACCTGGTTGCCCACGTTGTCCAGCCACTTGAAGCGATAGAACACGGTGCGGTCGGTGCGGCCCATGTTGGCCATGTCGGCCTGCACGACGAGGATGTCGTTCTTGCGCACGATGCGCATCTCGCGCACGGCGATGCTGTTGGCCTCGCCGCGCAGCGCCACCTTGGAGGCCACGGCCAGCGGCGTGGCCGGGTCGTGCAGCTGGGCGCGGGCCGCGGTGGCCAGGGTCAGGGTGAGGGCCGCGCACGCGATGGCGGGTGCGGCGGCGGCAAGGGCAAAACGGGTTCTCATGCCAGAGGCTCCTTGGAAATGGGACATGTGCGGTTTTAGTTCTTGGCGGCGGGCGCGGGCGTGGCCGAGGTGGACTTGACCACCGACTTGGGCACCGAGCGCGTCCGGCTGGTGGTGGTGGTCGTCGTGCGCACGGTGGTGGCAGGCTCTGTCGCGGCGGGCGGCGGCGCGGCGGCCACGGTGGGCAGCTGGCCCAGCATGGCCACATCGCCGGTCAGCACGCTGTTGTCGTACATGCGCAGGGGCACCAGGGCGTACTGGCCGTCGATCTTGATGGGCTGGGGCAGCTGGCGGCCGTTCACGCTCACCACATGCTCGCCCGGTGGCAGGTAGCCACGGGCCACGTACACGCGGCCGGGCAGCATGCGCCACATGCGGTCGTCGGCCTGCTCGGTGGCCACCGAGGCCGCCGCGCCGATGATGCCGCCGATCAGGCCGCCGCGCTTTTGCAGCTCGTTCTGCAGCACGCCCTTGGCCACGGCGCGGGTGAAGCCGCGCAGCACCATGCCGGGCATTTCGTCCTTGAGCGCGCGGCGCGCCATCACGTTCACGTCCACCACCTTTTCGAGCTTGAGGTCGGTGCCCGCGGCGGAGATGGTGGTCAGCAACGCGTCCTTGGACGGCTCGATCACGGGGTAGGAAATACTGGCCGTGACCATGCCCCGGCCCGTGGGCACCGGAAGCGTGAAGGCCTTGGGCTTGCGCGCGGGGGCGTCACCGGCTTCCACGATGAAGAGCACGTCGGTCATGCGCTGGCGGCGCTTCCAGGTGAAGCCGGTGCGGGTGTCCAGGCCGCGCAGGCCTTCTTCGAGCACGCCGGTTTCGGGCTTGAGCTCGATGGCCTTGCGGTAGCCGGGCGCGGCCAGGCCGGGCTCGTTGAGCATTTCGTACAGGAAGCCGGCGAGGTAGTGCGAAAGGGCGTTCTGGTAGCCGTTCTTGAGGGCCAGCACCTCGGGGTCGTTGAGCGTCTCGACGGGGTAGCCGTTGAGTTCCTTGCCCCCCGAGGTGGCGCCCTTGGACTTGGCTTCTTCTTCCGCCGCCAGGGTTTCCTTGGCACGGAACTCGGCAATGATGGCCTCGCGCTCGTGGGTGCGCTTGATGTCCACGCGGGCGTTCTCGAAGTCGCCCACGGCCATGCGGTTGAGCGCCAGGCGCGTGGTCACCCACACCTTTTCATAGTCCTGGCCTTCATAGACCTTCAGGCGTTCGCTGATCAGCGCGGCGCCCACGGTGCCCATGAGCTTGCTGGGGTTGGTCTTGGCGGTTTCTTCCCATTCCTTGACCTTGATGTCGGCCAGCAGGAAGGCGTTGGTGCTGTCGGGGTAGCGGCGGTCCATGCGCAGCAGCTCGCCGCGTTCCATGTTGAACAGGAGCGCGGTCTTTTCTTCCTCGGTCTTGGCGGTGCTCTCGAGCTGGGCGATGGCCGCGGGAATGCCGCCGCTGCGCCCGGCGTTCTGCATGTCGGTCGCCAGCTTGTCATGGCTCTGCATGGTGGCGCAGCCCGTGAGGGCGGCGCTCAGGGCCAGCACCCACAGAAGGCGCGGGCGGAAACGGGATGGGTGGGCGGTCATGGATGCTCCTTGCAGATCGGTCGGTTGCGCACCAGAAAACCCCGGCACTGCCCACGCGCAAGGCCGCGCCACGCCAGGCGCGCACCGGTCAGGGAGGTGCGCCGCGACGGCGGAAAGCGCCTGCAGGATGGGAGATCCGGACAAGGAAGGTGCTCGCTGCGCGTGCGCCCCCTCCCGGCGCTTTCACGTGCTGCTGGCAGCCCCCTCTGGCTGTGAGTTTCTTGGTAGTTTTGTATGGGGTTGTAGCCAGGGACGCAATGTAGCAAAAGCTTGTATCTTTTCTGTAACCGCGCCGAACGGCTCAAATCGCCATGGAACAGTGGCATCTCATGCCTCCACGCGGTTGAACGGCATGCGGTAGAGCCACACCACGCGGCCCCCCGGCGCGCGCAGCTGCACGCTGGGCAGCACGCCGGGGATTGCGAATTCCAGGCTCACCAGCCACGCGCCGGGCGCCAGCTCGGCCTGGGCCTTGGCGGCGGCGCGGGCCATGCTCTCGGGCCGTTGGAACAGGTACACCATGCGGTAGGGGCTCCAGTCCTCGGCCCACATGTCGGCGCGCCGCACGCGGGCCCAGGGGCACCGCAGGGCGCACAGCAGGCGCAGGGGCCAGCTCCATTCGATGCCCTCCAGCTGCGCGGCCGGGTAGGCGTGGCGCAGTGCCTTCAGGCCATCGCCCACGCCGCTCCCCGCGTCCAGCACCCGCGCCCCCAGCGGCAGCGGGGCCTGCGAGGCCAGGGACTGCAGCGCATGGTGGGGCGTGGGAAACAGCGGCGCATCGCGCCAGGCGTTGAGCGGGTAGACCAGCAGCAGCAGCGCCAGCGGCACCAGCCACGCCCAGGTCGGCAGGCTGGCCGCGCCCAGCAGCGCCAGCGACAGCGGAAAGCCCGCCGCGATCAGCCCGCGCCGCCACCAGCTGCCGCCCAGCACGCTGGCCGCCGTCCCGATCAGGCAGGCGGCCAGCAAGGCCGCCACCGGTGGGACCGCGCGCTGCAGGGCCACAAAAATGAGCCACGCGCACGCCCACGCCAGCAACGCGGGCAGGGGCCAGGGCATGCGCAGGGCCAGCATGGGTTCGTGCTCAGCGGCCAAAAATGCCGCGCAGCAGGTTGACGGGGTTGACCACGTTGCCTGCATCCGTGCCACCCTCGCCCGCTGGCTGCTGGCCTGCCGGCGCGCCGCCCATGCCGCTGGAATAGGCGCCGCCCGAGGGTGCGCCGGGTGCCGTGCCCATGCTGCCGCCGCGCCGCCCCTGCATCTCTTCGCCCAGCATGGCCATGGTGTGCGACTTGACGCGCACGCGCACGGCCCACTCGGGCTCCCAGGCTGCCTTGGGGTCGGCCGGGCGCGGGGGGTGCACGATGTGGCTTTCGCCGCCGTAGGCCATCATGCGCAGCATGGGCGTGGCATCGCGCCCGCCGCCCGCGAAGATGCCCTGCGGGATGGCGCACTGCGTGGTTTCGGGCGAGAGCAGCACACGCTCCTTGAGCCAGCGGTCGATGGTGGCGGGCGACAGGTAGTCGAACAGACCCATGCCCGTGTCGGGCGTCTCGGCGCTGGACCACATCACGAGGTCGTCCCCGTTCTGCGACATGGCGTGCAGGTAGTAGGCGCGCGCATTGCGCACGGGCTGCCAGCTGGTGCCCATGCTGTCCTGCGGCTTGCCGGTGGTGCGCAGGTCGATGGCGGGCATCAGGTCCTGCGCGGCACCGAGCGTGAACTTCATGGATGCAGGCACGCCATCGCCGCGCACCTGGTGTTCGCCCACCAGGGAGCTGCCCGCCGACAGGCTCACCTGGTTGCGTTCGTTGGGGTACAGCGCATAGGAGGGGCCCACGCGCGGCCCCCGGTCGGGCACGGCGCGGCCGGCGAAGGCCTGGGCATAGTCGGACGGCTTGGCGCGCGCCAGGTCGATCACGCGCGGCTGGCCCGCGCGCACCGCGCTCCCGCAGCCCCAGTACAGCAGGATGCGGCCCTTGGGCTGGTGCTGCTGGTATTCCTGGGGCACCTCACCCGGCTCGGTCTGGGTGGGCTGTGCGCGCGGGGGGACCAGCGGCAGGGATTCGCCCATGCGCATGCCCGCCGGAATGGCCTGGCTGGCCTCGACGCCGGGGCGCAGGGTGTTGTGCAAGGCGATGTCGATGACACGCGGCGGCATGATGGACATGGCGCGGGCGTTGCCGTAGGCCGTGTTGCCACCGCCCGCCCTGCCCTGCGCGCCGCCGCCCATGAGGCCGCCGAGCATGCCGCCCCCGCCGGGCAGGCTGTCCATCTCGGGCATGCCCGCCATGGTGCCGGTGGACACGTCCATCCACAGCTGGACCTTGGGGGGTTTGGTGTTTTGGGCCTGGGCGCCCAGGCTGGCGATGCACAGGCCAACGGCCAGGCAGGCGGGGGTCAGGACGAAGCGCAAAGGGGTCATGGGGGTCTGCTCCAGGAGATGCATGGATCACCCGGCAAACCATCGTGGGCCGCAGGGCGGCTGTATCGCCGCCCTGTGAAGAGGCCTTGCGGTCAACCCGGGTGTGTTGAACGCAGCGCAGTGTAGGCCCCGCACAGACGCATTTTGCCTGCGCAAGTTACGTGTGGAAACCGCTTGTGTGCGCTATTTCACACATCCCCGGCACAAGAAGGCTAGGCCTGACCCCGCAGGCGGTCGATCAGCCCGTTCAAGGCCTCCAGCGAGCCGAACTGGATCGCCAGCTCGCCCATGTCCTCCACCCGGCCGTGGCGCTTCACGCGCTTTTTCACGCGCACCTCGACCTCGGCCATGAGCAGGTCCGAGAGTTCTTCCTCCACGCGCTTCAAGTCGCGCGACTTTTCCTTCTGGGGCTTTTGCGGCACCAGGCTGAACTCGGCGCCGATCTTCTTGACCAGCGCCTCGGCCTCGCGCACCGACAGTTTCTTGGCCGCGATCTGGTTGCCCGCCGTGATCTGCGCGGCGCGGTCCAGCGACAGCAGCGCGCGCGCATGGCCCATGTCGATGTCGCCGGCCATCAGCATGGTCTGCACCGGCTCGGCCAGGTTCAACAGGCGCAGCAGGTTGCTGGCGGCGCTGCGCGAGCGGCCCACGGCCTGCGCGGCCAGCTCGTGCGTGAGGCCGAATTCCTTGACCAGGCGCTGCAGGCCATGGGCTTCTTCCAGCGGGTTGAGGTCCTCGCGCTGGATGTTCTCGATGAGCGCCATGGCGGCCGCCGACTCGTCGGGCACGTCGCGCACCAGCACCGGCACCTCGGCCAGGCCCGCCAGGCGCGAGGCCCGAAAGCGCCGCTCGCCCGCGATGATTTCGTACTTGCCCGCGTTGTCTCCGCTCGCAAGACGCCGCACCAGGATAGGTTGCATGATGCCCTGGGCCTTGATGGATTCGGCCAGCTCATACAGCGCCCCTTCGTCCATGCGCGTGCGGGGCTGGTACACGCCGGGCACCAGTTCAGACAGCGGCAGGCTGCTGGGCAGCCCGGCTTCAGCCGCCTGGGCCTGTTCCACTTTTTCTTCGACCTTGGGGCCCAGCAGGGCTTCGAGGCCTCGGCCGAGGCCCTTGGGTTTTTTGGTGACCATGAAATGCTTCTCGCGAAAAGGAATGGGGAAAGATTCTTCAGCGGTCGATGATGACCAGCGTGCCATGGCTGCCCGGTGCCACCGCGTGGGGCACGCCAGCGGGCACGATGAACACCTCACCCGCGTTCACCTCGGTGACCTGCCCCTGCAGGGCGAGGCGCATGCAGCCGTCGAGCACCAGCAGCGCTTCGTCAAAGTCGTGCGACTCGTCGGGGTAGGCGGCGTCGTCCATGCGCAGCACCTTGACGTTGGCGCCGGCGGCTTGGCCCACGACGATGGAGTTCCAGGCGCGGGGCAGTTGGTCGGCGATGGCGGGCAGCTTGATTTTGGTCATGGATCGGATCACTGAGAAATTCGGTAGCTGACGGCTACACGGCGCACCACGCGCCACAAGGCCCAGCGGCTCATGCCGGGTTGGCCAGCTGCAGCAGCCAGCCATGCCCCTCATCCCAATCGCCCAGGCCCGATTCGGCATTGATGTGGCCGCGCTCGCCGTAGTCGATGAAGCGCGCGCCCCAGGCCTGCGCCAAACCTTCGGCGCGCTCCAGGCTGCAATACGGATCGTTGCGGCTGCCCACCAGCACGGCGGGGAACGGCAGGGGTTTGCGTGCAATGGGCGCCCAGCCGTGGATCTGCGCGGCCAGGTCGGGGCGTTCCACATCGCCCGGCGCCACCAGCAGCGCGCCCACCACGCGGTGCGCATTGGCCGAATGCGCAGCCCACCACGCGGTAAGGATGCAGCCCAGGCTGTGCGCCGCCAGCACCACGGGGCCGTCGGCATCGACCACGGTTTCCTCCAGCCGCGCCGACCAGTCGCCGCGCAGCGGGCGCATCCAGTCGTGCTGCTCCACGCGGTGGTAGCCGTGGCGGGCCTCCCACAGGCTTTGCCAGTGGCCGGGGCCCGAGTTCTGCCAGCCGGGCAGCAGCAGGATGTTGGAAGCCTTCATTACTATCAATTCAATAGCTATCAGCGCTTTTCCATCAAGCGTTAGGGGCCATTTTTGCCATGGAAGATGCTGCCGCCGGCATGGTGTGCACGCGCTCGACCATCTCCTGCGCAAACTCCACAAAGGCCTGGCTGCCCTTGGCGGCCGGGTCGAACACCACACCAGGCAGGCCATAGCTGGGCGCCTCGGCCAGGCGCACGTTGCGCGGGATCACGCTGTTGAACACCTTGTCGCCGAAATGGCCCTTGAGCTGGTCGCTCACCTGCTGCTGCAGGGTGATGCGCGGGTCGAACATCACCCGCAGCAGGCCGATGATCTGCAGGTCGGCATTGAGGTTGGCGTGCACCTGCTTGATGGTGTTGACCAGGTCGGTCAGGCCTTCGAGCGCGAAGTATTCGCACTGCATGGGCACGATCACGCCGTGGGCGCTGCACAGGCCGTTGAGCGTGAGCATGGACAGCGACGGCGGGCAGTCGATGAGCACGAAGTCGTAGTCGCCATCGGCCTCTGCCAACGCGGCCTTCAGGCGCTTTTCGCGGTGCTCCAGCGCCACCAGTTCCACCTCGGCGCCCGCCAGCTCGCGGTTGGCGCCCAGCACCCAGTAGCCACATTTTTCCGACAGCACGGCGGCCTCTTTGACCGAGGCGGATTCGAGCAGCACGTCGTACACCGTGAGGTCCAGGCTGCGCTTGTCCACGCCCGAGCCCATGGTGGCATTGCCCTGCGGGTCCAGGTCCACCATCAGCACGCGCTGGCCGATCTTGGCCAGCCCGGCAGCAAGGTTCACGGTGGTGGTGGTCTTGCCAACACCACCCTTCTGATTGGCAACGCAGAAAATTTTGGCCATGTGGGTGTTGCAGTCCGTGTTGTTGTCGTTGTTTTACTTGGAGATGGCCAGCTTGATGCCAAAGCCGATCAGAAAGACGCCCGCCACTTTTTCCAGCACGCGGCCGATGCGCGGGTTGGCGCGCATGCGCGCGGCCAGGTGGTGCGTGAGCAGCACGGCGACCAGCCCGTAGAGGAACGTCAGCACCGCCACGGTAGCCGCCATCACGCCAAAGGTCAGCATGCCCTGGTGGCGCGCCGGATCCACGAACAGCGGGAAGAACGCCATGTAGAACACGATGGCCTTGGGGTTGAGCAGGGTGATGAGCCCCGCCTGCTTGAAATAGTGGCGCGGCTGGATGTTGAGGATGGGTTGTGCCCCCGGCTTGGCCGTGAGCATCTTGAAGCCCAGCCAGGCCAGGTAGGCGGCCCCCAGCCACTGCACCGCATGGAACGCCGTCGGGTACGTGGCCAGCAAGGCCGCCACCCCGGCCACCGCCGCCCACATCAGCACCTGGTCGCCCGCGATCACGCCCATGGTGGCGGCCATGCCGCCGCGCACGCCGCCCTTGCTGGTGGAGGTGATGAGCGCCAGATTCCCGGGGCCCGGAATGAGCAGGAACAACACGATGGCGGCGACAAAGGCGCCGTAGTCTGCGATGCCGAACATGATCTCTCCCGGTGTGCTGGATCTGGAGGGGGTGCCGCGACATGCGGCGCACCCACGATGAGCAGCCGAGTTTAAGCGACCACCCCGCCCTGCTCCCTCATCCGCATGCCAGCGGCTGGCAAACCCGTCCCAAAAAACCTCAGGCGGGCTTCAACCAGATGATGCAGCGCTCGGCCTCCAGGCCCGGGACAGTCAGTGGTTCCACGTGAAACACCGACGCACCCGCGGGCAGGGCTGCGATCTCGTCCTCTGGGTGCTTGCCCTTCATGGCCAGCCACACGCCGTGGGGCGCGGCCAGTGCACCCTGCGACCAGGTCACGAAGTCGGGCAGCGAAGCAAACGCACGGCAGCTGATGATGTCGAACGGCATCGTCAATGTCTCCACGCGCGCATGCACCCCATGCAGGTTGCGCAGCTTCAAGGACACCGCCGCTTGCTGGATGAACGCCGCCTTCTTGCCCACCGTGTCCACGCAGCTCACATCCACCGCCGGGCAGCAGATGGCGAACACCACACCGGGCAGCCCGCCGCCCGAGCCGACATCCAGCAGGCGCACCGAGCCCGCTGCCAGGCCCTGTTGCTCCAGGGTGGCGACGTGCCGGCGCAGCGGTGCCACCGCCGCCAGGCTGTCGAGCAAATGGTGCGTCATCATCTCCTGCGGGTCGCGCACCGAGGTCAGGTTGTAGACCTTGTTCCACTTCTGCAGCAGGGCCAGAAATTCCATCAGCTGGCTGACCTGGTCATCGCCCAGGCCCAGGCCCAGAGCATCTGCACCCGCCTGCAACTGGCTGCGCAATGCGTCGTTGTGGGGTACGGTCATCGTCATGCCGCGACTTCGCCTTCAGCCTTGGACGGGGCGACGGCAAATTCCTTGAAGCCACCCTTCTTCAGATGCACCATCAACAGCGAGATCGCCGCCGGCGTGATGCCCGTGATGCGCGATGCGTGGCCCAGGGTCTCGGGCCGGTGGCGGCTGAGCACCTGGCGCGCCTCGATGCTCAGGGCCGTGACCTGCATGTAGTCCAGGTCGGGCGGCAGGCGCAGTTTCTCGAAGTGCGCGGCGCGTTCCACCTCGCCCTTCTGGCGGTCGATGTAGCCCGAATACTTGGCCGCAATCTCCACCTGCTCCACCACGGGCTCGCTCAAGGGCCCCAGTGTTTCACGTGAAACCTCGCTGGAGGCGTACTTGCCGCCGTCCATGGACACCAGGCTGGCGTAGTTCACATCCGGGCGGCGCAGCAGCTCGAACAGGTTGTATTCGTGCTCGATGCTCTTGCCCAGCACGCGCTCCGACTCGGCCGCGGGCAGGTTGCGCGGGTTCACCCAGGTGGCTTTCAGACGCTCTGTTTCACGTGAAACCGCATCGCGCTTGCGGCTGAACGCATCCCAGCGCGCATCGTCCACCAGGCCCATGCGGCGCCCTGCTTCGGTCAGGCGCATGTCGGCGTTGTCCTCGCGCAGCTGCAGACGGAACTCGGCCCGGCTGGTGAACATGCGGTAGGGCTCGGTCACGCCCTTGGTGATGAGGTCGTCCACCAGCACGCCCAGGTAGGCCTCATCACGGCCGGGCAGCCAGGCGGCTTCGCCCCGGCACTGCAGCGCGGCATTGATGCCGGCGAACAGGCCCTGCGCCGCCGCCTCTTCGTAGCCCGTGGTGCCGTTGATCTGCCCGGCGAAGAACAGGCCCTGGATCTGCCGCGTCTCGAAGCTGCTCTTGAGCGAGCGCGGGTCGAAGTAGTCGTATTCGATGGCGTAGCCAGGGCGCAGGATGTGCGCATTCTCCAGGCCTGGCATGCTGCGCACCAGGTCGTACTGGATGTCGAACGGCAGGCTGGTGCTGATGCCGTTGGGGTAGTACTCGTGTGTGGTCAGGCCTTCGGGTTCCAGGAAAATCTGGTGGCTGTCCTTGTCGGCAAAGCGGTTGATCTTGTCCTCCACGCTCGGGCAGTAGCGCGGGCCCACGCCCTCGATCTTGCCGGTGAACATGGGGCTGCGGTCAAAGCCGCTGCGGATGATCTCGTGCGTGCGCTCGTTGGTGTGGGTGATCCAGCAGGGCACCTGCTGGGGATGCATCTGCGCGTTGCCCATGAAGCTGAACACGGGCACGGTGCCCTCGTTCACGCCACCGGGCATGCCGTCGCCGGGCTGCTCGGTGCACTTCGAAAAATCGATGCCGCGCCCATCGATGCGCGGTGGCGTGCCGGTCTTCAGGCGCCCCTGGGGCAGCTTCAGCTCCTTGAGGCGCGCCGACAGCGACACGGCGGGCGGGTCCCCGGCCCGGCCGGCCGCGTAGTTGTTCAGCCCCACATGGATCTTGCCGTCCAGGAACGTCCCGGCCGTGAGCACCACCGTCCGGCTGCGAAAGCGGATGCCCACCTGCGTGACGGCGCCCACCACCCGGTCGCCCTCCACCATCAGATCGTCCACCGCCTGCTGGAACAGCCACAGATTGGGCTGGTTCTCCAGCATGCGGCGGATGGCGGCCTTGTAGAGGATGCGGTCGGCCTGGGCGCGCGTGGCCCGCACGGCGGGGCCCTTGCTGCTGTTGAGAATGCGGAACTGGATGCCGCCCTCGTCCGTGGCCAGCGCCATGGCGCCGCCCAGCGCGTCCACCTCCTTCACCAGGTGGCCCTTGCCGATGCCGCCGATGCTGGGGTTGCAGCTCATCTGCCCCAGCGTCTCGATGTTGTGCGTGAGCAGCAGCGTCTTGCTGCCCATGCGCGCGGCGGCCAGCGCGGCCTCGGTGCCCGCATGGCCACCGCCGACAACGATCACATCAAATTCCTGGGGATACAACATGGGGGACACTCCGGGGCCTGGCGGGCCCGATAATCAAAACACCCGGTAGCACAGGGGCACCCTACCCAAGGCGCCGCACACCGGCCCTGCTGGTGGTGGGCGCGCCCGGCGCCCCAGCAGGCAACCCGCGATTTTCCCACTTTGCGCAGGCCGTGTCTGTTTCCAACCCCCTCACCCTCTTCCTGACCGAGTTGCTTGGCGCCCCGCCCCCGGCCGTGGAAGCCTGGTGGGCACGCGCCGAACGGCGCGTGCTGGAGCGTGGCCAGCCATTGCTGCGGGCAGGCGAATACTGGCGGCACCTGTGGTGGGTGGAGCGCGGCGCCCTGCGGCTGTTTTACCTGGACCGCGACGGAGCAGAGTCCAACAAGAACTTCTTTCTGGACGGCGCCCTGTGCTGGCCCATCACCCCCACACTGCGCCAGCAGCCGGTGATGTTTCACGTGGAACCATTGGAAGACAGCGTGGTGTGGGCGCTGCCCTTGCCCACCGATTCCAGTCGCCCCCTGCCCGGCGCGGGCTGGGCACCGTGGGCCGCGCTGGAGCACCGGGTGCTCTGCGCCCTGCTCGACGGCAAGATGCAGCGCGAGCAGGAATTTCTGCAGCTCAGCGCCCGCCAGCGCTACGCCCGTTTGCTGGAGCAGCATCCGCAATGGGCCGAGCGCATCGCCCTCAAGCACTTGGCGTCGTACCTGGGCGTGACCGATGTCTCGCTGTCGCGCCTGCGCAGCGAGATGGGGCTTAGAGCGGCTAACAAAACTCAGCGTAGCGGCCCTGGCTAGGCGTTCCGTCGCAGGCAGTACAAGCGGTACGACAAGACGGAACAACGACGCCAGGGGAGTTTTGTGAGCCGCTCTTATCAAAGGATAAGGCACTGGGGGCGGCTTGTGCGGGCATCACCCCCACCAGCCCGCCCATGACCACCGCCCAGCACCCCAGCAACGCGCCGCCCCCGCTCTCCCTGATCCCCCACGCCCTCGCCGTAGTGTGGCTCGGCCTCATGGCAGGGTTCTTCGGCACCTACAGCGCCAACATCAACCTGGCCCTGCTGCAGATGGACGGCGCCATCTACGCCACCGTGCAATCGGCCTTCAACCGCAACGTGCGGCACGCGCTGTTCTTTGTGCTGTTCTTTGGCCCGCCGCTGTGGTGCGCGCTGGCCCTGGCCACGGCCTGGCGTGAACACCGCGCGCCATGGTGGCGCCTGCTGGCCGGGGTGGGCGTGGCCTACCTGCTGGGCATCGTGTTCTTCACCCAGCAGGTCAACCTGCCGCTCAACCACACCACCGAAGCCTGGAACCCCCAGGCCCTGCCCGCCGGCTGGGCCCAGGTGCGCGACCGGTGGAACGCCGCCAACCTGTGGCGCGCGCTGCTCAGCCTGGGTTGTTTCATGGCGGCGCTGGGGTCGCTGGTGGGGCGGCTTGCGGGTCGCCGCACGTAGCCGCGCAGGCGCAGCGCCACGCACCGGCCTCCCGGCTTGCAGGAATCCTGCCACGCGCCTGTGCTCCAATCGCAGGCACCATGCCCCACACACCTTCCCTCCTGATCTTCGCCGGCAGCACGCGCCAGCAATCCTTCAACCGCAAACTGGCCCACGCCACCGCCGCCATCGCACGCGACGCGGGCGCCACGGTCACGCTGCTGGAGCTGTCGGACTTCGACATCCCGCTGTACAACGCCGACCTCGAAGCCCAGGGCACACCGGCGGACGTGATCCGGCTCAAGGAGATCCTGTGGCAGCACCCCGCCTGGGTCATCTGCTCGCCCGAGTACAACGGCAGCTACACCGCCCTGCTCAAGAACACCATCGACTGGGCCTCCAGCCCGGTCAAAGGCAACCCCGACTGGCAGGACGGCGGCAAGAGTTTTCGCGGCAAGGTGGTGGGCATGCTCAGCGCCTCGCCCGGCGCCCTGGGCGGCCTGCGCTCGCAAAGCCACCTGGCGCCCCTGCTCATCAACGCCGAATGCTGGCTGGCACCCAAGGCGTTTGCGCTGGGCTCGGCCGGCAGCGCATTCGACGACGGCGGCGCTCTCATCCAGCAAGCCCACCGCGACCGCGTGCGCGCCGTGGTGGACCAGGTGCTGTGGGCATCCAGCCGCCTGCACGGCGATGCTGCCGCTGGCCAGTGAACGCCAAAATTTGAATCAAATTGGCCTCTAGCGCTTTATTCATAAGCGCTAGCAGCTATATAAATAATAGTAACCACCCATGAACTGCCGCCCCGGCTGCGGCGCCTGCTGCACCGCCCCCTCCATCAGCTCGCCCATCCCGGGCATGCCCCAGGGCAAACCGGCGGGGGTGCGGTGCATTCAGCTGGGGGACGGTGCGCGCTGCCTCATTTTTGGGCAACCCGAGCGGCCGGCGGTGTGCGGGGGGCTGATGCCGTCGGCCGAGATGTGTGGCACCAGCACGGAGCAGGCCATGGGTTTCCTGGCGCGGCTGGAGCGGCTGACGGAGCCCGGGAGCGTGGGCGAACCGGCGGGGTGACCGGCGGTCCTCCCGATGGGTCCGCGCCCGCTACTTCATCGAGTGCAGCCCGACCTTGTTGCCCTCGGTGTCCATGAAGTGGGCAAAGAAGCCGAAGTCGTTGCCAATCTCCGTCTTCGGCACCACCACCGCCCCACCCGCCGGCTCCACGCGCGCCAGCAGGGGGGCCAGGTCCTCGCCGCCATTGAGGTACACCATCGTCCCGTTCTGCGAGGGTACGCTGCCCTCCGCCTGCACGAGGGCACCGCCCACGGCGGCGGGGTCGGAGGACAACATCCCCATTTTGGTCGGGCCCATTTCCATGGGCGCGATGGTGATGCCCAGCACCGTCTCGTAGAAAGTCTTGGCGCGGGTGAAGTCGGTCACGGGGATCTCGAACCAGTTCAATGCATGGGCCATGCTGCGCTCCTTGGGTTGCGGGATGGAAACCCGCACTGTGAACCATCGCGCAGCCCGGCGCAATGACGGCCCCGCCAGGGCGCCGCAGGCCTTTCCGCGGGCCGTCCCTTCCCCGTCACGGGCCCCGCGCGGGGGTTGCCTGCGCACGCCCGGTTGCGTACAACACGGTCATTCCCGCAGCCTTCGGTTCTGCTCAAAAATGCCTCCAGCGCTTTACCGACAAGCGCCAATAGCTATCAAAATAAAAGCAACCAAGGCCGCCCTGTCACACCACCGCTGCCTCCAACGTCTATGCAGGACCACGGAACAGTCTTCCCACACGCTCCTGCCTGCCGCACGCCACCCGACACCGCCATGACCACGAACCCCGCACCCACCGCCACCGACCCCTTCACCACCCTGCGCCCCCGCCTGTTCGGCATTGCCTACCGCATGCTGGGCGTGCGCGCCGATGCCGAGGACGTACTGCAGGACGCCTGGCTGCGCTGGAGCCGCCAGGATGTGGCCGTGCTGCAATCGGCCGAGGCCTGGCTGGTGACGGTGGTCACGCGGCTGGCCATCGACCGGCTGCGCGTGCTGAAGGCCGAGCGCGAGGCCTACGTGGGCTGGTGGCTGCCCGAGCCGCTGGTGGAGCTGCACCACCACCACGGCGACGCACCGCACCACCACGACACCCCCGAGGCGGCCGCCGAGCTGGCGGGCGAGCTGTCGGTGGCATTCATGTACGTGCTGGAGCGCCTGGGGCCGGAGGAGCGCGCGGCCTTTTTGCTGCGCCAGGTGTTCGACTACGACTACCCCGAGATCGCCGCGCAGCTGGGCAAGAGCGAGGCCAGCTGCCGCCAGATGGTGCACCGCGCCAGCGAGCGCGTGCAGCAGGCGCGCACCCGGTTCGAGGTGCCGCAGGCCGTGCACCACCAGCTGCTGCAGCGCTTCATGCGGGCCGCCCAAAGCGGCGATCGCAACGCCATCGAGGCGCTGCTCAGCGAAGACGCGCAGCTGATTGGCGACGGCGGCGGCAAGGTGCCATCCTTTCCCAAGCCGCTGGTGGGGCCGTTCCGCATCGCCAACCTGTACTGGGCGCAGTTCCGCCGCCTGGGCGCGTTGGTGGTCTACCGCATGGCGCTCCTCAACGGCGAACCCGGCCTGCTGCGCTACGTGGACGGCCGCATCGAATCGGCGCAGGCGTTCGTGACGGACGGCGAGCGCATCGTGGCCATCTATGCCGTGCGCAACCCGGACAAGCTGGCGGGCATCCCGGACACGCTGGGGTGACGCGCTGAGGTTTTTTCGGGGCACCGTGTCACAGCGGCAGACCCGGCCACGTCTAACCAGTATGAAAGGCAGCAGCAGCAACACCACCGCAGCCTTCATGCCCAACGTTTTCAACCCCAGGCCATTGCCACTTACACCCAAGGATCTGCCATGCCATCGACCACCCAGCACACCGCCCGCCTGCCCTACCACAAGCTGTCTTCCAAGGCCTTCATGGGCCTGGTGAGCCTGTCGGAAACCCTCAAGAAGGGACCGCTGGGCGCGCGCCTGGCCGAACTCGTCTTCCTGCGCGTCTCACAGATCAACGGCTGCGCGTACTGCATGGACATGCACTGGACCTACCTGGTCAAGGACGGCATGGAGCCGCGCCACCTGAACGCCGTGGCCGGCTGGCGCGAGGCGCCGTTCTTCGGCGAGCGTGAACGCGCCGCCCTGCGCTGGGCCGAGATCATCACCGCCACGCCCCACAGCGATGCGAGCGACGAGGAATTCGCGAAGCTGCAGGCGGTGTTCAACGAGACCGAAATCTCCGAACTGGGCTTTGCGATTGCCGTGATCAACGCCTGGAACCTGGTGAACGCCGGGATGCGCGCCCCGATCCCGGAAGCGGGCTGAAGCGTCCTCCCACGCGCCGCAGGGGCGGGCCTGGCGCGCGGGAGAGGGTTTCGGCCCCCACAACCCCTCTCCCGTGCGCAACTGCGGATTGACGCCGCAGTCCCGGTCGCTCAAACTCAAGTGTTTCCATGGGTAACTGGTGTCGCAAAGATGCCTTACCGGCCTTCCCGTGCGCTTCCACCCGCTTTTGAGACCACCGCCATGAACTTCCTGCACCGAACCGCGATGGCCCTGATGGCGAGCCTCGTCGGCGCCACCTGCGCCGCGCAGGCTCCCGCTGCGTCCATCACCACGACACGCCAGAGCGAGCGCATCACCTGGACCGCCAACGCACCCCACGGCGCGGGCAAGTTGCGGCTGGCACGCCCCGACGGCACCGTCACCGACATGGCGTTCCCACGCGCCCCGATCGTGCTCGAGCCCCAGCGGGCGGGCCTGGCCGACGGACGCTATTTCTATGAGCTGAGCCTGGATCCCCCGCTCGTCATGGACCCCGCGCTGGCCCAGGCCACCCTGCACCAGCGCATCGTTTCCGGCTCCTTTGTCGTGGCCCAGGGCCAGCTGGTGGTCGGCGGCGCCGAGTCCAGCGCGCCCGTACCACGCCCCAAGTCGGCGGCCACCACGTTCTCCACCAAGGACCAGTTGCTTGCGGACGACCTGATCGTGCAGGGCAGCGTGTGCGCGGGCCTCGACTGCGTCAACAACGAGAACTTCGGTTTTGACACGGTGCGGCTCAAGGGAGCCAATCCCATCATCCATTTCCAGGACACGAGCAATAGCCCGTTTCCCACCAACGACTGGCGGATCAAGGCCAACGACACCGCCTCGGGCGGCGCCTCCTACCTCGCCATCGAGGATGCGACCTCCGGCAACCAGGTCTTCACCGTCAGCGCCGGGGCCCCCACCAACAGCCTCTACGTCAGCTCCGGCGGCGACCTGGGCCTGCGCACCGCCACGCCGGTGCTGGACGTGCACGCCCTGACGGGCGACACGCCCGGGCTCCGCCTGGAACAGACCTCGGCGGGCGGCTTCACGGCGCAGACCTGGGACATCGCTTCCAACGAGGCCAACTTCTTCGTGCGCGACCTCACAGGCGGCTCGCGCCTGCCGCTGCGCATCCGCCCTGGAGCGCCCACCAGCAGCCTGGACATTGCCGCATCGGGCAACGTTGGCCTGGGCACCGCATCGCCGTCCGCCGCGCTGCATGTGCTGCGCAACGACGGCACCGCCCAGGTTCTGGTGCAGGAGACCAACAGCACAGCCGCCCCGCGCACCCTGCTGAACCTGGCCAACAACGGCCCCGCCACGCTGCGCTTCACCACGGCACCGGCCACCGGCTGGGACATGACCTCCGGCACGGCCCTCACCCTGGCCACGCAGGGCGCGGGCACACCGCAGTTCACGCTGGCGGCCAACGGCAACCTGGCCATCACCGGCACGCTGAGCACCGGCTCCAGCCGCACGCTCAAGACGGGCATCGAACCCGTCAACGGCACCACCCTGCTGGAAAAAGTGCTGAGCCTGCCGCTCTACCACTGGCGCTACAAGTCCAGCCCCGCGCAGGAGCGCCACGTCGGCCCCATGGCCGAGGACTTCCGCAAGATCTTCCAGCTCGGGCAGGACGACAGGAGCCTGGCCCCCGGCGACCTCGCGGGCGTGACCCTGGGCGCCGTGCAGGCGCTGGCCCGCAAGGTGACCGAACGCGAAGCCGACATCGCCGCGATCAGGGCCCGCATCTCCCTGCTGGAAGCGCAGATGGCGGCCCCCGCCAAGCCCGCGCGCTAAGAGGGTGCCAGCCATGCCACACCACCCCAACGCCTTCCTGGACAGGCCGCAGCCGCGCGCCACGGCCTTGCTGATGATGGCCACCGCGCTCGCAGCGTTGCTGCTGTGCCAGAGCGTGCAGGCACAACAACCAGGCGACGCCGCCGGTGCCGCCGCGATCACGTCCCGCCTGCAGGCCCAGCGGCTGGAATGGACCCCCGCCGCGCCCCATGGCCGCGCCGTGCTGCGCATCGCGCGCGACGGCGGCATGCCCCAGGACTTCGTGCTGCGCAGCCCGCTGGTGTTCTCGCTGCAGGACACCCCCCTGCCCGACGGGCACTACACCTACGAGCTGACGCTCGCCCCCACCACCAGCGCCGTGCGGCACGACGACGCCACGGCGGCCCTGGTCCCGTCCGCACCCTCGGGCGCCGGCGGTGCCATGCTCAGCGGCAGCGTGTCCGTGGCGGGCGGCGCTTTCGTGTTGCCACCGCAGGTGCCGCCCCGGGGCGAGGTCGGCGCGGCAGACAGCGGCAGCGACAGCGCCACTACGCCTTCCACCCGCTCCACCCTGGCCAGCGCAAGCACGCGCATGGTGGCCAAGGACCAGCTGGTCAGCGACGACCACATCATCCAGGGCAGCGTCTGCGCGGGATTTGACTGCGCCATCAACGAGGGCTTTGGCGACGACACCCTGCGGCTGAAGGAAAACAACCTGCGCATCGGGTTTCAGGACACCCGCGTTGCACCGTTTCCCAGCAATGACTGGACGCTGGTCGCCAATGACAGTGCCAGCGGCGGAGCCAGCTTCATGGGCATCGAGGATGTCACGGGTGCCAAGTTCCCCGTGCGCTGGCTGGCCGGAGCGCCGGCCAACAGCCTGTACGTGAGCCCGCAGGGTCGCGTGGGGATACGCACGGCCGTGCCCGTGCTGGACCTGCATGTGGTGTCCACCGACACACCGGGGTTGCGGCAGGAGCAGAGCAACGTCAGCGGCTTCACGGCCCAGACCTGGGACATTGCCGGCAACGAGGCCAATTTCTTCGTGCGCGACGTCACGGGCGGCTCGCGCCTGCCCCTGCGCATTCGCCCCGGGGCTCCACACTCCAGCCTCGACATCGCCGGCAATGGCAACGTCGGCATGGGGACTCCGCGCCCCATGGCATCCCTGACCCTGCGGCGCGCCGACGGCTCCGGCAGCCTGCTGGTCGACAACACGGCGGGCGCTGCCCTGGCCCCGCGCGTGCAGATGGAACTGCAGAACAACGGCGCCATCGCCGCGCGCCTTGCGCACGGCACCGGCACGGCGTACTGGACCCAGCATGCCACCGCCACCGCCGTGGGCCTGGCCCCCAGCGGCAGCGGCAGCAACGCGCTGTCGGTGCAGTCGAATGGCGGCCTGATGGTGGCCGGCACGCTCAGCCAGGGCTCCAGCCGCACGCTCAAGCACGACATCACCGCTGCACCGGTCCACGCGATCCTGGGCGAGGTGGCGCAACTGCCGCTGTATGCGTGGCGCTACCTGAGCGACCTCAACGCCAGCCTGCACCTGGGCCCCATGGCCGAAGACGTGCACCACCGCTTCAAGGTGGGCGAAAGCCCCCGTACGCTCGCGCCCAGCGATGTCGCCGGCCTCGCGGCCGCCACGGTCCAGGCCCTGCACCAGAAGCTGGCCGCCAAGGATGAGGAACTCCTGGCCCTGGCGGAACGCCTTTCGGCCCTGGAGCAGCAGCTTGCGCGCAAGCGCGGAGGCGCGCGATGATGGCCCGTGCAGCGCGGGCTGCAGCCACCTGGTGCCGGCACCTCCTCGCGGGAGCGGGCGCCGCCGGCCTGCTGCTGTGGGGTGCCGCAGCAGGCGCCCAGAGCATCAACGTCACACCTTCCACCATTCCCGTGCCGGTGCAGGGCGTGCCCTACAGCGTGACCTTCGTGGGCAGCAATGGTGTGGCGCCGTACCAGTTCCTGGTCAGCACCGGCATGCTGCCCGCCGGCCTGAGCCTGTCGGCCGGGGGCGCCCTCACGGGCACCCCCACCACCGCAGCGGCGTACAGCTTCACCATCACGGTGTCCGACTTCCTGGGCCGCGAGCTGGACCTGACAGGCTCGGGCGCCGTGGCCAGTGCGCTGGTCATCACCCCGCCACCCATGCTGGTGCCTGGCACGCCGTACAGCGGGCAGATCACGGTGGCGGGTGGAACCGGCCCCTACACGTTCGCGGTGAGTTCCGGCAGCCTGCCGCCCGGCATGTCCCTGAGCGCCAGCGGCGTGCTGAGCGGAACCCCCACCACCCCCGGCAGCTATTCGCTGGTGGTCGTGGTCACGGATTCCAACGGCCTGTCGTCGACGCTCACGTTGAACATCACCGTGGCCGGAGCGGCCCAGATTCCCGTGGATGCCCCCTGGGCGCTGGCCATCGCGGCGCTGGGACTCGGTTGGCTGGGGCGGCGCCAGATCCGGCGGCAGCAACACCTGCGCTGACGATGCTGCACGGAAAAAGGCCCCGCATGCGGGGCCTTTGCCTTCCTGAAGGGAAAACGCGCACGCAAAGCGATCCATGGGGGCCGTGTGTAGCCTGCCTGACAGTCCCGCGCCCCGCATCGTTCTACATTGGGGTCTCCCACCATCCCCAACGCGGAGACAAGCCCATGCTCAACATCCCTTCCCTGCAAGACAGCGTCAGCCCCGAAGAATGGCAGCTGCGCTGCGACCTGGCGGCCTGCTACCGGCTCGTGGCGCTGTACGGCTGGAGCGACCTGGTCTTCACGCACATCAGCGCCAAGCTGCCCGAGTCGGTGTCCGGTCCGGAGCACCACTTCCTCATCAACCCCTACGGCCTCATGTTCGACGAGATCACCGCGTCGAGCCTCATCAAGGTGGACATGCAGTGCAACAAGCTGCACGACTCGCCCTTTCCCGTGAACCCGGCGGGCTTCGTGATCCACAGCGCCGTGCACGAGGCCCGGCCCGAGGCGGGGTGCGTGCTGCACACCCACACGCGCGCCGGCGTGGCCGTGAGCGCGCAACAGGGCGGCGTGCTGCCCATCAGCCAGCAGAGCACCTTCGTGCTGGGCTCGCTGGCGTACCACGAGTACGAGGGCGTGGCCTTTCGCGACGAGGAAAAGCCGCGCCTGCAGGCCGACCTGGGCGAGGCCAACTTCCTCATGCTGCGCAACCACGGCCTGCTCACCGTGGGCAGGACGATCGCCGATGCCTTCCTGTCGATGTACACCTTCGAGAACACCTGCCGCATCCAGATCGACGCGCAGGCCGGCGGCGCGCTGACCTCGGTGAACCCGCAGATCGTGAGCGGCGTGGCCCAGGCCATGCGGGTGCAGACAGGCGGGCTGGGCGGTGCGTTTGCATGGCCCGCGCTGCTGCGCAAGGTGCAGCGCGACATGCCCGGCCACGACGTCTGAGGCGCCGTGGCGCGAGGGGGCGCGGGGCCGTGCCCCCGTGCCAGCAGAAAGACGGTGCAGCGCATAGCATCGGAGGGTTCCCACTTTTCACGAGGATCCGTCCATGAAGCTCTACTACTCCCCCGGCGCCTGCTCGCTCTCCCCGCACATCGCACTGCACGAGGCCGGCCTGGCCTACACGCCCGTGCTGGCCAGCACCAAGACGCACAAGCTGCAGGACGGCTCCGACTACTACGGCATCAACCCGCTGGGCTATGTGCCGATGCTGGAACTGGACGACGGCACGCGGCTGCGCGAAGGCCCCGCCATCGTGCAATACATCGCCGACCAGGTGCCCCTCAAGATGCTGGCCCCCCAGAACGGCACGCTGCAGCGCTACCGCCTGCAGGAATGGCTCACCTTCATCGGCATGGAACTGCACCGCGGCTTCACCCCGCTCTTCAATCCCGCCACGCCCGAGGAATACAAGGTGATGGCGCGCGACAGGCTGCTGCAGCGCCTGCAGTGGGTGGACGGCCAGCTCGCCGGCAAGCAGTACGTCATGGGCGACCACTTCACCGTGGCCGACGGCTACCTGTTCACCGTGCAAGGCTGGCACAAGCCCACCGGCATCGATATCTCCAGCCTGGCCAACCTGCAGGCCTACGCCGCCCGCGTGGCGGCCCGCCCCGCCGTGCAGGCCGCCATGAAGGTGGAAGGCCTGCTGAAATAGGGACACCCCCCTGAGGCGCTGCGCGCCTTCCCCCCGCTCTCGCTACGCGGGCAGGGGGACAACGCCCTCGCTGCGGGGCGGCCCCTGCCCGGCGTTCCTGGCCTAGGCCGCGCCAGTATCGATTGGGAGCGCGTAGCGCGGCGCACGGCCAAAACTCCAGATGCGCTAGAGCGGCTTCTGCCGCCACGCCACCAGCGCCCCCAACCACAGCGCGCAGGCCGAGAACACCAGCCCGCGCGCGAGGCCTCCCGGGCCATCGGCGATCCAGCCCACCACCGTGGGCCCCACGATCTGCCCGGCGGCGAACACAATGGTGAAGGCGCTGATGCCGCTGGCCCACAGCACCTGTGGCAGGTTGTGCCGCACCAGGGCGGTGGTCGATGCCACCACCGACAGGAACACGCCGCCAAACAGCAGGCCCGAGGCCAGCACCACCGGCCAGGCCGACGTCAGCGCGGGCAGCACGGTGGCCACGCCCAGCAGCCCGTTGAGCAGGCCCAGCGCCTGGCCGCCACGGCTGCGGTCCAGCAGCCCCGCCCAGATGCGCGACGACAGCACCACCGCCAGCCCCAGCAGCGCATAGAACCAGGTCACCGCCGTGCCGCTGGCGCCTTGCTCGCGCAGCAGCGCCACGACGAAGGTCATGTAGCCGATGTAGCCCACGCCGAACAGGCCGTAGCCCAGCAGCGCGGGCGCCAGCGCACGCCAGCGCACCCGGGCGGGCGGCGGCACCACATTGAAGGCCCGGGGGGCATCCGCGGGCACCGCCAGCCCGCGCAGCACACGCGCGGGCCACCACAGGGCCGCCGTCGCGGCCATGCAGGCCAGCGCCAGCGCCCACCAGGCCCACGTCCAGGCATGCGGGGACGGCGCCGCCGCCAGCACGGCGGGCACGAGCACGGCCGACAGGCTGATGCCCCAGCCCGTGCCCCCGTAGTACAGCCCCAGCAGCAGGCCGCTGCGCCCCGGCTCCTGCGCCCCCAGGCGCGCGGCGAGCAGGCCGCCGGCAATGAACACGAGCGCGCTCGCCCCGCCGGCCAGCAGGCGCTGCAGCAGGAGCGGCACCGCCTCGGTGAAAAAACCGCAGAGCCCCATGAACACGGTGGCCAGCACCGCGCCGGCCAACAGCACGGCCCCGGGTGCGGCACGCCGCAGCAGCCAGGGCGTGGCCAGCGCGCCGACCAGGTAGCCCAGCGCATTCACGGTGTTCATCGCGCCCGCGAGGGTGTAGGACCAGCCCAGGTCCTCCCGCATGGGCGGCAGCAGCAGCGCGTACGCAAAGCGCGTGATGCCGAGCGACACCGCCGCCCCCATCGACAGCGCCACGGCCAGCCACAGCGCGGGCACGGGGCGGGGGGAAGGATGGCGGGGCGGCATGGCGTTTGATTCTGCCCCAGGCCGCGCCAGCGCGCCGCGGCCCCCCGCACACCGCCGGCCAGCCCCGGATAGCACAAAACCAGAGCCCTTGTTGACGCATGTGCGCTGCACGTTTTGCGCTGCAGCATTAACCTTCCGGGGTTGATCGATTGTGTGCAACCCGTTTTTGAAAGCCCCGCATGCCTTTTCTGTCCGACCCCGTCCAAGCCGGTGACCTGCAGCTGGCCAACCGCATCGCCATGGCACCGCTCACGCGCAACCGCTCGCCCAACGCCGTGCCCACCGACCTCGTGGCCACCTACTACACGCAGCGCGCCAGCGCCGGCCTGCTGATTTCCGAGGCCACCGCCATCAGCCACCAGGGACAGGGCTACGCCGACGTGCCCGGCCTGTATGCGCCCGAGCAGATCGCCGGCTGGAAGAAGGTCACTTCGTCCGTGCACGCGGCGGGCGGCAAGATCGTGGTGCAGCTGTGGCATGTGGGCCGTGTCTCGCACACCGACCTGCAGCCGGGCCATGCCGCGCCCGTGGCCCCGTCGGCGATCCAGGCCAAGACCAAGACCGTGCTCATCAAGGACGGCGTGCCCACGTTCACCCAGACCTCGGAGCCCCGCGCGCTCGAGATCGCCGAGATCCCCGGCATCGTGGCCGACTACCGCCGTGCCGCCCGCGCTGCCATCGAAGCCGGCTTCGACGGCGTCGAGGTGCACGCCGCCAACGGCTACCTGATCGATCAGTTCCTCAAGACCAGCGCCAACCACCGCACCGACGCCTATGGCGGCAGCATCGAGAACCGCGCCCGGCTGCTGGTCGAAGTGGTCACCGCCATCACGCAGGAAATCGGTGCCGGCCGCACGGGCATCCGCCTGTCGCCCGTGACGCCCGCCAACGACGTGGTGGACGCGGACCCGCAGCCCCTGTTTGACTACGTGGTGCGCCAGCTCGGCCCGCTGGGCCTTTCCTACATCCACGTGATCGAGGGTGCGACCGGCGGCCCGCGCGAACTGCCCGACCGCCCCTTCGACTACGCGGCCCTGAAGGCGGCCTACCGCGCGGCCGGCGGCCAGGGCGCGTGGATGGTGAACAACGCCTACGACAAGGCGCTGGCGGAAACCGCGCTCGCGAACGGCGCGGACATCGTGGCCTTTGGCCGGCCGTTCATCGCCAACCCCGACCTCGTGCAGCGCCTGGAGCGCGGCGCGCCCCTGAACGAGGTCAACCGCGCCACGCTGTACGGCGGCGGCGCGGAGGGCTACACCGACTACCCCGCCCTGTCGGCCTGAGGCGGGCGCGACGTCAGCCCAACCCGATCGGGCTGGGCGCCCGCATCACGATGCGCGTGAACAGGCGATCGTAGGCGGGGTCCCGCGCCTGGCCGGGCGCCAGCGGGTTGGTATTGCCGGCAAACGCCGCATCGATCGCGGCCCAGTCGCCAGGCTGCAGGCATGCCTGGGCCGCTGGCAAGACCACGGTTTCCTCCAGGCGCATGTGCTCCAGGTAGAAAGCGACATAGCGCCGCAGGGCCTCGGAAAAGGTGTCGCGGCGCGCCTCGCCCATCAGCTCCCAGCCCAGCAGCAGATGCTGCAGCTCGCGCACGGCGGCCTCGCCGCCCGCGTGTTCGCGCTCCAGTTGCGCGATGGCGCCGGCCGCCTCCGGCGAACGCTCGGCCACCTTCGGGAACAGCCATTGCGATTCCTTCGGGTGGTGCTGGCGTTCGGGGAATTCGTCGATGTAGAACAGCATGGCCCGCATCACGTCGAAGAACGCGGCGGGCTCGTCGCCCGGCCCCTGGTCCAGCATCAGGCGCAAGGAATGCAGCACGGCCGCAAGCGACGCATGCTCTTCGTGGATGGTCCGCAGGCTGATCGACGGCATGGCAGTGCTCCCCAGGTCACAAGGCCTCCAGATTGCCATGCAGGCGCCCGCCCGCGCATGACGCAGGTCAACAAACCGTCGGGGACCGGGTGCGCATCGCGCGGCCGGTGCGCCTGCGGCCGCCGCACGCCGGGCATGAAAAAGCCCTGCATGCGCATCCGCCCGCAGGGCCCATTCCGGGTGTGATGGCGCGCGGGCGCCACCGGTTCAATCCATCATCAGCGCGCGAGCAGTGCCCTGGAAGGCTCCCCGGCAAGCGCCTGGTGCTGCGGCGCCTCCACGGGTGCGTGGTGGGCGGCGTGGAGCATGGCGTCGGCCAGGCGGAACTGCTGCACCACCTGCGACAGGCGCGCGGCCTGTTCGCGCATGGACTCGGCCGCCGCCGCGGATTCCTCCACCAGCGCCGCGTTCTGCTGCGTCATGCGGTCGATCTCGCCCACCGACTGGTTCACCTGGCCGATGCCGGCCGACTGCTCCGACGCCGCCGCCGTGATCTCGCCGATGATGTCGCCCACGCGCTGCACGCTGGCCACGATTTCCTTCATGGCCGTGCCCGCATCCTCCACGTGGCGCACGCCCCCGTCCACGGCCGTCACGCTGCTGTGGATCAGGCCCTTGATGTCGCTGGCCGCCGCCGCCGAGCGCTGGGCCAGGCTGCGCACCTCGCTGGCCACCACGGCAAAGCCCCGCCCCTGCTCACCGGCACGCGCGGCTTCCACGGCGGCGTTCAGCGCGAGGATGTTGGTCTGGAAGGCGATGGAATCGATCAGGCCGATGATGTCGCCGATCTTGCGGCTGGAGGCCGAAATCTCCTGCATGCTGGAGACGGCCTGCTGCACCACCGAGCCGCCGCGCGTCGCGGTGCTGGAGGCCGATGCCGCCAGCTGGTTGGCCATCTGCGACGACGACGCGGTCTGCTGCACCGTCGAGGTGAGCTGCGAGAGCGAAGCCACCGCTTCCTGGGCATTGCTCGCCGTCTGCTCGGTGCGTTGCGAGAGGTCCTGGTTGCCCATGGCGATCTCCTGGCTGGCCGTGGCGATGTTGCCGCTGGCGTCCCGCACCTGCGCCACGAGCGCGCCCAGGCCCTGCTGCATGTCGCGCAGCGCGCGCTGCAGGTCGGCCACTTCGTCCTTGCCTTCGGCGGCAATGTTCTGGGACAGGTCCCCCCCGGCAATGGCCTGCGCCATGCGGCGCGCCTCTTCAAGCGGGTGGCAGATCGAGTTCATGTTCATCAGCGTGGTGGGCACCACCACCACCACGGTGATCACCACGGCCAGGACGAAGAGCCACTTGGTCTCGCTGGACACCCGGCCCTGCTGTTCGACCGACTGGGCCACTTCGGCCCGCAGCACGGTATCGAGCTCTCCCACCAGCTTGTCGGCCTGGTCGAACTCGGCCACGGCCTTGCCGCTCATGCGGTTGGCAATCGTGGCGGTGTCGTAGCCGCTGGCTTCCAGCTGCCGGGCCACATGGGCAAACAGCTCGCGGTAGCTGTCCAGCCTGGCGATGATGTTGCGCACCACCACGTTGTCCGCGTCGTCCTCGCCCTCCAGGAACTTCGCGGCGATCTTCTTGGCCTTGTCCTGGCTGGCCAGCCACTTGTCGTGCGCGGCCTTCACGGCTTCCGGCTTCTCGTAGCCAATGATCATGTCCTTCTCGTACTGGCGGACGGAGCCCATCTCGCCGCGCAGCTCCGCCATGTAGCCCACCTTGGCGAAAGAGTTGTCCATGAAGTTCTGGCTCATGTCATGGATGCGGAACATGCCCAGCATGCCCGCGCCGCCCAGCAGGCCCAGCAGGCCCAGCACCACCGCAATGGCCCCCAGCATGCGCATTCGGATGGTGAACTGCCGCATGAACGAGAAGAGATTCATGATGTGTCGTCCTTTTATGGGTATGGAGGGGCCGCGCCTGCATTCGAAGCCACCGGCCTGCAACAAAGCGTTGCAGTTTGCCAGACATCGATGACCGCACTGTACGTATTTATCACATGCGCCAGCGCTTCAGTAAGAGGGCATTCGCCATCACGCTGACCGAGCTCAAGGCCATGGCCGCCCCAGCCACCACGGGGCTCAGGTAGCCCATCGCCGCCAGGGGAATCCCGGCCACGTTGTACGCGAACGCCCAGAACAGGTTCTGGCGGATCTTCATCACCGTGCGGTGGGAGATGTCGAGCGCCGCGGCCACCAGCATCGGGTCGCCCCGCATCAGCGTGATGCCCGCCGCATGCATGGCCACGTCCGTGCCGTTGCCCATGGCCATGCCCACATCGGCCGCCGCCAGCGCCGGGGCGTCGTTCACGCCGTCGCCCACCATCGCGACAATACGGCGCCCGCGCCGCGCCGCTGCGCCGGGTCGCTGCCCTCCGGGAGGGACTTCTTCGCTACCCCGTTGCAACGCGGCCACCCTGGCGGCCTTGTCACCCGGCAATACCTCGGCCATCACCTCACCCGCGTCGGGGTCCAGCCCCAGGCGCCGGGCCATGGCCTCGGCCGCTCCCCGGTTGTCGCCCGAGATCATCACGGTGCGGATGCCACGCGCCTTCAGCGCCGCCAGCGCCGCGCGCGCGCCGGGCTTGGGCTCGTCGCCAAAGGCCATCAAGGCACGCAAGACATAGCGTGCGCCGCTTGCCCCTTCGGTCGCACGCTGGGCCACGGCCGACACGGTGGCGCCCTCGTCCTGCAGCGCCCGGGCGCGCGCCGCCAGGGGGCCCATCTCCACGCCCAGCTCCTGCATCCAGCGCAGGCTGCCCACCAGGTAGCGCTGCCCGGCCACATCGCCCTCGGTGCCGCGACCGGGCACGGCGCGCACATCCTGCGCCGCCGCCACGCGGACCTGCCGCTCGCCCGCGGCCGCCACCACGGCGCGTGCAAGCGGGTGTTCGCTGCCGCTTTGCACCGCCACCACCGCGGCCATCACGGCCGCGTCGTCCAGGCCGGGCACCACCTCGAACGCCGTCAGCCGGGGCTGGCCCACGGTCAGCGTGCCCGTCTTGTCGAAGGCCACCGTGTCCACCTTGTGGGCCAGCTCCAGCGCCTGCGCGTCCTTGATCAAAATGCCGTTCCTGGCCGCCACCCCCGTGCCCGCCATGATGGCCGCCGGCGTGGCCAGGCCCAGCGCACAGGGGCAGGCGATCACCATCACGGCCACGGCGTGGATCAGCGCGGCCTCGATGCCCACGCCCATCCACAGCCAGCCCAGCAGCGTGGCCAGGGCCACCACCAGCACCACGGGCACGAACACGGCCGACACCTGGTCCACCAGCCGCTGGATGGGCGCCTTGGCCGCCTGGGCGTCTTCCACCAGCCGGATGATCTGGGACAGCACCGTCTCGGCCCCCACCGCGGTCACGGCCATCACGATGCGGCCGTCGCCGTTGATCGAGCCGCCCGTCAGCGCCGCCCCCACATCGCGGGCCACCGGCAGGGGCTCGCCGGTCAGCATGGATTCGTCCACCTGCGTGTGGCCCTCGTGCACCGTGCCGTCCACCGGGATGCGCTCGCCCGGCCGCACCACCAGCTGGTCGCCCACCAGCACCTCGGCCACGGGCACGTCCACCTCGCCCTCCCTGCCCAGGAGGTGCACCAGGTCCGGCCGCAGGGCATGCAGCGCGCGGATGGCGGCCGTGGTCTGGCGCTTGGCGCGCGCCTCCAGCCACTTGCCCAGCAGCACCAGCGTGACCACCACGGCAGAGGCTTCGAAGTACAGGTGCGGCGCATGGCCTTCATGGGCCGTGAGCCACAGCCACACCGACAGGCCCCAGCCCGCGCTGGTGCCCAGGGCCACCAGCAGGTCCATGTTGCCCGCCAGGGCCTTCACCGCATGCCAGCCCGCCTTGTAGAAGCGCGCGCCCAGGACGAACTGCACCGGCGTGGCCAGCGCGAACTGCACCCAGGCCGGGAGCATCCAGTGCAGGCCGAACAGCTCCCCCAGCATGGGCAGCACCAGCGGGGCCGACAGCAGCAGGCCGATGCCCACCGGCAGAAAGCCCGCCCAGGGCGACAGATCCTCGGGCGCCTCGGCCGGCCCCGCGGCGCGCGGCTCATAGCCCGCATTGCGCACGGCGCGGCGCAGCAGCGCCTCCATGGCCTCGGCGTCGGCGGTGGCCGCGCCCGGTGCCCAGGCCACGCGGGCCGACTCGGTGGCGAGGTTCACGGTGGCATCCTGCACGCCGGGCACCTTGCGCAGCGCCCGCTCCACGCGCGCCACGCAGCTGGCACAGGTCATGCCGCCGATGCCCAGATCCAGGGGCGGGAAAGCCATGGGCGTGGCGGAAGGACCGGCGGGAGAGGAAAGGTGTTGTATGGCCATGGGGAGCACGGTACACCTTGACATGATGGCAAGGTCAAGCACCTCGGCAGGCCCCGGCCCGGCAGGCTGCCGATCACCCGCCGCCGACAGCCCACACGGCGCCTTGTCCGATACGCAGCCCCACGGGCTGGTGATCGAATGGCCGCATGACGACACGCTCCACGCCCCACGCTCTTCCCCCCGCCGCTGCCGCGGCTGCGGCGCCGCAGCCGCGCACTGGCCAGGCCTCCGCGCCTCTGGACCGCGCGGCCTTCCGCGAGCGGTTCCTGCAGGACTTCCAGGACCCGCGCTTCGCCAGCGAGGCGGCCGACGCCATCGACCGCATCGAGGCCATCGCCTGGCGCAACTACGACGAGGGCCGCAAGGCGCCGCGCACCCGCAAGGCCGGCCCGGGCCATGCCGACCCCGGCTACGAACTCTCGCTGGACTGGCTGGACGCCAAGGCCAGGATCGACGCCGCGCGCACCCGCTGGGCCGACCCGGCCTCGCCGCCGCGCGCCCTGCTCGTGTGCGGCTCGGCCCGCAACGATGGCACCTGCCCCGGCGAAATCTCCAAGAGCTGGCGCCTGCTGCACACGGCGCGCGAGGCCCTGGCGGACGCCGGGGTCGAGGTGGACACGCTGGACCTGAGCCGCGTCACCTCGGACTACGGGCGCCACATCCACCCCTGCAAGGGCTGTGTCTCCACCGCCATGCCGCTGTGCCACTTTCCGTGCAGCTGCTACCCCAACCACGCCATGCGCCAGACCGGCGACTGGATGAACGAGATCTACGAGCGCTGGACCGCCGCGCACGGCGTGATGATCCTCACCCCCGTGTACTGGTACCAGGCACCGAGCCCCCTCAAGCTCATGATCGACCGCCTGGTGTGCGCCGACGGCGGCAACCCCGACCCCACCAGCACCCACGGCAAGAAGGCCGCCGAAGCCAAGGCGCTGGAACTGGCGGGCTGGGACTACCCCAAGCACCTGGCCGGGCGCGCCTATGCGCTGGCGGTGCACGGCGACGTGGCGGGCATTGAGAGCACGCGGCGCGGCCTGTCGGACTGGCTGGACTGGATGGGCCTCATCGACGCCGGCCCCGCCGCGCGGCTGGACCGCTACATCGGCTACTACGAAAGCTACGCCGACAGCCATGCCGCGCTGGACCGGGACACCGCCGTGCAGGACGAGGTGCGCGGCGCCGCCCAGGCGCTGGCCGTGGCCATCACCGCGCTGCGCGCCGGCCGCCTGGTGCAGCCCGACGCAGGCGTGCGCAGGCCACGGCCCAAATAGGATTCGGTCAAAATTCCGCCGTGGCGCTTGTCCATATTGCGCAAGCAGCTATATTTTCAATAGCAAACAAAGGGGAATTCCCCGGGGGGCTTGACCTTGCCATGATGTGAAGGTTTACGCTGCAGGTGTTCAAGCACTTTATCGGCACAGGAGGCCGCCATGACATCCACTTCCCCGATCTCTTCCCCGTCGCCTTCTCCTTCTTCTTCTTCCACGCAGCTCTTCACCGTGCAGGGCATGACCTGCGGCCACTGCGAGCGTGCCGTCACGCAGGCCGTGCGAGGGGTGGACCCGGATGCCACCGTGCGCATCGACCGCGGCACGGGGCGCGTGGAAGTGGGCAACACCGACGCGGACCGCGCGGCCCTGGCCAGCGCCATCGCCGAAGAAGGCTACGCGGTCGCGCCATGACGGCCACCCCCGGCGCACCGGCCCGCCACCGCGCAGAGCCCGCGCTGCCGGGCCGGCCGCTGTCCATCGGAGAAGCGGCGCGCAGCGCGGGCATCTCGGCCCGCATGGTGCGCCACTACGAGTCGCTGGGCCTGCTGGCCGCCGTGGCCCGCACCGACAGCGGCTACCGGCAGTACACCGAGGCCGACGTGCACACCCTGCACTTCATCCGCAGAAGCCGCGACCTGGGCTTCTCGATGGAAGAGATCGCCGAGCTGCTCGCCCTGTGGCACGACCGCAGCCGCGCCAGCAGCCAGGTCAAGCGCATCGCCCAGGCGCGCATCGACGACCTGAGCGAGCGCATTGCCTCGATGCAGGCCATGCAACGCAGCCTGCAGACGCTGGTGTCGTGTTGCAAGGGGAACGAGCGGCCGGATTGTCCGATCCTGGATGACCTGGCGGGTGCGGCGGGCGGTTGACTCCGTTTTTGATAGCTGCTGGCGCCTATCAGGCAAGCGCTACAGGCCAAAAACAGCACAAAACAGCCCAGACAGGCAGCGCCTGACCATGGCAGACTCGCCGCTTTACTTTCCTTGGCTGCGCGCGCTACCCCATGCTTACCGGTGAATTGAGAAACA
Source organism: Acidovorax sp. GW821-FHT10E03 (assembly GCF_059415205.1). Classification (NCBI taxonomy): domain Bacteria; kingdom Pseudomonadati; phylum Pseudomonadota; class Betaproteobacteria; order Burkholderiales; family Comamonadaceae; genus Acidovorax; species Acidovorax sp. GW821-FHT10E03. The sequence continues at coordinate 164,440 of NZ_JBWKMU010000010.1, forward strand.
AGGTCGATCAGGTCTGGAACGCATTCTGGTCCGGCGGCATCGCCAACCCCATCGAAGTCATCGAGCAGATCACCTACCTGCTCTTCCTGCGCGCGCTCGACAGCGACCAGACCCGCGAAGACAACAAGGCCCTGCGCCTCAAGACAGCGCCGGTGCGCATCATCCCCGAGGGATTCGACCCCAACGGCAGGCCATTGGAAAACATGCGCTGGTCGCGCTTCAAGAACATGGCGCCCGCCGACATGTTCGACGTGCTCAGCAACCAGGTCTTCCCCTTCCTGCGCGGCCTGCAGATGTCGGGCGGCCCTGCGGCTGAAACTGCCTTTGCGCACCACATGCGCGATGCGCGTTTCACCATACCCACACCCGGTCTTCTGGCCAAGGTGGTGGACCTGCTCGACACCATCCCCCTGGACGACCGCGACACCAAGGGCGACCTGTACGAGTACATGCTCGGCAAGATCGCATCCGCCGGGCAAAACGGCCAGTTCCGCACGCCGCGCCACATCATCGATTTGATGGTGGCGCTCACCGCCCCCACGCCCCAGGACACCATCTGCGACCCCGCATCGGGTACCTGCGGATTCTTGGTGGCCGCAGGCGAATACCTGCGCCGCACCTACCCCGACATGCTGCGCGTACCCGCGCAGAACAAGCACTTCCACAGCGGCATGTTCCACGGGTACGACTTCGACAACACCATGCTGCGCATCGGCAGCATGAACATGGTGCTGCACGGCGTGGAACACCCCGCCATCGAATACCGCGACTCGCTCGCCGAAGGCGCAGCGGGCGATGCCGAGGCCTACAGCCTCATCCTGGCCAACCCGCCTTTTGCGGGCAGCCTGGACTACGAAAACACCGCCAAAGACCTGCTGCAAACCGTCAAGACCAAGAAGACCGAACTGCTCTTCATGGCACTGTTCCTGCGCCTGCTCAAGACCGGCGGGCGTGCAGCGGTGATCGTGCCCGACGGCGTGCTCTTCGGCAGCAGCAAGGCCCACAAAGAACTGCGCCGCAAGCTGGTGGAAGAGCAAAAGCTCGACGCTGTCATCAGCCTGCCCGGCGGCGTGTTCAAGCCCTACGCGGGCGTCAGCACCGCCATCCTGCTCTTCACCAAAACCATGAGCGGCGGCACCGACCACGTGTGGTTCTACGACATGCAGGCCGACGGCTGGAGCCTGGATGACAAGCGCCAGCCCCTGCTGGATGCAAGCCTTTTGGGCCTGCAGCGCTTTGTGGACGGGCGCAGCCAGCTATCAGAAGCAGAGCACGCCAAAAACAACCTGCCTGACGTGCTGGAGCGGTGGCGCTCCCTCCAAACCGTTCGGGCTGAGCCTGTCGAAGCCGGGCGGCAATCCCACCCCTCCCCTGAACTCACCCGCCCCCGCACCGCCCAGAGCTTCTGCGTGCCCAAGGCCGACATTGAGGCCAATGGATATGACCTGAGCATCAACCGGTACAAGGAAGTGGTGCATGCACAGGTGCAGCACCGGGCGCCAGGGGAGATCTTGGCGGAGCTGCGGGCGCTGGAGGATGAGATTGCGCGGGGGATGGAGGTGTTGGAGGGGATGTTGAAGTGAGTGCGGTAACCGCGAAATGGGCGCTCACTCGTCTGGGTGACATATGCGAATTCAAGTACGGCAAAAGCCTGCCTGAAGCTGCGCGTGCAGGTGGAGACGTTTCTGTATTTGGTTCAAATGGGGTTGTTGGGGTTCACAACTCCGCAATAACCGAAGGCCCGACCATCGTCATTGGGCGCAAAGGCTCGCACGGGGAAGTCAATTTCTCCCAAGCCTCCTGCTGGCCTATCGACACCACTTACTACGTGGATCGCAGCGCAACCAAAGCAGATATTCGGTGGCTCTTCCATCGCCTGTGCCGTGCTGGTTTGAATCAAATGAACAGGGCTGCTGCTGTTCCTGGATTGAATCGTGAAGATGCTTATCGGGTCGAAATACTGCTCCCTCCGCTGGAAGAACAACGCCGCATCGCCGCCATCCTCGACCAAGCCGAAACCCTCCGAACCCAACGCCGCACCGCCCTGGCCCTGCTCGACAGCCTCACCCAGTCCCTCTTTCTCGATATGTTTGGGGACCCGGTGGCGAATGACCGAGGTTGGCCCAAGGTGACAGTGAACGACTTCGTTGCAGGCTTTGAGAGTGGGAAAAGCCTTGTCGCAGATGATGAGGAAGATTCAGCCTCGAAATATCGAGTGCTAAAGGTCAGCGCTGTCACATCTCTTGAGTACAAGCCAGAACAAAGCAAGGCTGTGCCAACGGACTACGCCCCTCCGCAATCCCACATCGTGCGCGCCGGGGATTTATTGTTCAGTCGCGCCAACACCAGTGAATTGATTGGAGCCACTGCATACGTTGATGAGACGCCGGATAACCTGTTGCTACCGGACAAACTGTGGCGCTTTGTCTGGCACACCCCATCTAAAGCCGCTCCGCTATATGTAATGCATCTTTTCAGACAACCCAAATTCCGGCAGGAGATCGGGCAGCGCGCAAGTGGAACCAGCGGATCAATGAAGAACATTTCGCAGGAAAAGGTGCTCTCTATCCAAGTTGGGAATCCCCCCCTCCCCCTCCAACAAACCTTCGCCACCCGCATCGCCTCCATCGAAGCCCTCAAAGCCACCCACCGCCGCGCCCTGGCCGCGCTGGATGCACTGTTTGCCTCGCTGCAGCAGCAGGCCTTCAGTGGTGAGTTGACTCTGGCTGCCCCACGCTCTCCGGCCCAAAGCCTTGAGCAATTGCAGCAATTGCAGCAATTGCAAGCGTCCATTGGCCTAGAAGCATTGATCTTCATTGCCAAGCGCATGCCCGATGGCGATCTCTACAACACCCTCAAGGCGATCTATTTTGCGGACAGGCACCATCTGGAGCACCACGGGCGCCAGATTTACAACGAGACCTATTGCGCACTACCCCATGGCCCGGTCCCTCAGTCGGCTTACGACGCCACGCGGGTGCTCATTGGCGAACGGATGTTCAGCGACTTTGACGACGACGCCATGCGTGCCGCCCTGCGCCGCAATGACAAGAAACTCACGGCCCTGCGTGATGCCGATTTCAGCAAGCTCAGCCGGTCAGTGGTGGAGAGCCTGGAATGGGCCGTCCGTTACTGCAGCGACATGAAGTTTGGGCAGACCAAGACGGCATCGCACGACAGCGCCTACGAGCGCACCCCCAAGAACGAGACGATCCCGTTGCAATACATCATCGACACGTTGCCGCCTGAAGCCCTTCAGCGCCACTGGAATCTCTAAGCTCCACCGTCCTGCTCACACCATGCCCACCTCCCTCACCCAGCTTCAACAATGGCTGCTTGAACCCGAAGGCCAGCGCCTGGAATTCAAGGAGGCCAAGCAGAACTACCACTTTGACACGCTGGTCAAGTACTGCGTGGCCCTGGCCAACGAGGGCGGTGGCACCATGGTGCTGGGCGTGACGGACAAGCGGCCCCGGCGCATTGTGGGCACCCAGGCTTTCGACGAGCCGGGCCGCACCGAGGCGGGCCTGCACCAGCGGCTGGGGCACCGCATTCCGGTGGAAGAGCTGTTGCTGCCCGAAGGGCGCGTGGTGATCGTTCACGTTCCGCCACGCTTGCCAGGCACGGCGTGGGAGATTGATGGCCGCTACTTCAAGCGCGCGGGTGACGACCTGGCAGCCCTGAGCGGCCAGGAGTTGAGGGAGATGTTTGCCGAAACAGGCCCCGACTTTTCGGCCCAGCCTTGCCCCGGTGCCTCGCTGGACGACTTGGAGCCCGAGTCCATCGCCCTGTTCCGCGAGCGCTGGGCCCAAAAGACCGGCGACCCGCGCAGGCGCGAGCTAAGCGACCTGCAAACGCTGCGCGATACCGAGTTGCTGGTAGACGGCGACCAGGTGAGCTACGCGGCACTCATCCTGTTTGGCACGCGCGCGGGCCTCACGCGGTGGCTGGCGCAGGCCGAGCTGGTGTTCGAGTACCGCTCATCCGAAGCCGCTGGCCCGGCGGCCGACCGCGAGGAATACCGCGCGGGCTTTTTTGCCTGGCAGGACGCACTGTGGAAAAAGATCAACCTGCGCAACGACCGGCAGAGCTACCAGGACGATTTCTTCCGCATGGACTTGCCCACCTTTGACGAGGTGCCCGTGCGCGAGGCCTTACTGAACGCGGTAGCCCACCGCGACTACCGCCTGGGCGGCTCGATCTTTGTGCGCCAATTTGCCAAGCGGCTGGAGGTGGTGAGCCCCGGCGGCCTGCCTCCCGGCATCACACCCGAGAACATCATTGACCAGCAATACCCACGCAATCGCCGCCTGGCCGAGGCATTGGGGCGCTGCGGGCTGATCGAACGCTCGGGCCAGGGCCTGAACCTGATGATGGAAAGCGCCGTGCGCCAGGGCAAGCCGCTGCCCAGCTTTGCAGGCACGGCTGCGCATGAGGTACGGCTGACACTGGAGGGCGGCGTGCGCAACCCAGCGTTTGTGAGGTTCATGGAGCGGCTGGGGGAGGAGACGCTGCGCAGTTTTTCAACCCTCGACTTCCTTGCGTTGGAATGCCTGCAACAAGGCCGCACTTTGGCGCCCGCGTTGCAGGACCGCCTGCCAGCACTGGCAGAGGTGGGTGCCGTAGAAGTCATGGGCCGGGGCAAGACCGCCAAATACATGCTGGCAGCCGCCTTGTATGCGACGCTGGGCAGCAAAGGTACCTACACCCGCAAACGCGGCTTGGACCACGGCACTAACAAGGCTTTGCTGCTACAACATCTCAAAGACCAGGGAAAAGCGGGTGCGCCGCTGAGCGAGTTCCGCCAAGTGCTGCCGTCCCTGCCGATGAAAGCGGTGCAAAAGCTGCTGGACGAGTTGCGCAATGAAGGGTTGATCAACGTTCTGGGCCAGCGGCGCTGGGCCCGTTGGTATCTGGCCCATGCCGCAGTCTTTGACCCAAAGGGCAATACCTAGAGGTAAAGGAATGCTTTACACCGTAGAAATTTCCATATAAATCAATAGCTTATAAAACCCAAACCATTCCAAAAATCACGATAGCGGTTAAACAGTCTGTTTAAACCAGGCCATCACCGGTAACGCCCCACCCAAAAACGCCACCTTCCTCGCGCAGCAAAGGCAACGCTTTGACGACATCCAACTTCAGCTTTCTGCAGTCTGATTGGCCCGACCTGCTGGCCGAAGCCCGCCGCGCCGAGACCGCCGCCCACACAGACCCCCGCACCGCGTGCTTCTATGCCCGCCGCGCACTGGAACTGGCCGTGGCCTGGTTGTATCAGGCTGAATGCGGCCGGGGAGGCAGCCTGCGCATGCCGTACAAGGCGGATTTGTCGGCTTTCCTGTTCGAGCCCAGTTTTCAGCAACTGGTGGGGCCGACGGTGCACACCAAAATGGATGTGATCCGCCGACTGGGCAACCAGGCTGTGCACCATGCCCGCCCGGTGCCACCGCAAGATGCGCTCAATGCATTGCGCGAGCTGTTCCATGTGGCGTTCTGGCTGGCGCAGCACTATGCGCGCCGCGTGGGTGACCGGCCTGCGGCAGGCCTGCAGTTTCGCGCAGAACTGCTGCCCCGCCCCGCCACCGCCAACATCGCCGCTGAACAGGCTGCCAGCCGCGCAGCCCAGGCTGCGGCACAAGAGGCACTGGCCAAGCAGGCCCTGGCCTTGGCCGAACGCGATACAGCCCTGCGCGAAGCCGCCGCCCGCAATGCCGAACTGGATGCGGAACTGGCCCGCTACCGCGCGGAGATCGCCGCCGCCAAGGCCGCCAACGCCGCGCAGCCCGCCACAGCGCACGACTACAACGAGGCCGCCACGCGCGACCTGTTCATCGACCTGCTGCTCAAGGAAGCGGGTTGGGCACTGGACCAGCCACGCGACCGCGAGTTTGAAGTGCAGGGCATGCCCAACAACGCTGGAGGTGAAGGCAAGGGCTTTGTGGACTATGTGCTGTGGAGCGGCGAAGTGCCGCTGGCCATTGTCGAAGCCAAGCGCACCCGTCGCAGTGCCAACGAAGGTCAACAACAGGCCCGCCTGTATGCCGATTGCCTGTCAAAGCAGTACGGCCACCGCCCCGTGATCTATGGCACCAACGGCTACGAGCACTGGATGTGGGATGACCTGGCCAGCCCATCACGCCCAGTGCAAGGCTTTCACACCAAGGACGAACTGGAGCTGATGGCCCAGCGCCGCACCACGCGCAAGCCGCTGGCCGACTTGCCTATTGCGGCGGGCATTGTGGAGCGCCATTACCAGCAGCGTGCTATTCGCCGCATTGCCGAAACGTTTGAGCGCGACCAGCACCGCAAGGCATTGGTGGTGATGGCCACCGGTGCGGGCAAGACCCGCACGGTGATCGCACTGGTGGACCTGTTGATGCGTGCCAATTGGGCCAAGCGCGTGCTGTTCCTGGCGGACCGCGTGGCGCTGGTCAACCAGGCCGTGAACGCCTTCAAGGCCCACCTGCCCGACGCAGCCCCCGTAAACCTGGTGACCGACCGCGCCACAGAGGGGCGGGTCTACATGTCGACCTACCCCACGATGATGGGGCTCATCAACGAAGGCGCCAATGCAGGCGCGGGCGGCAAGCGCCGCTTCGGCGTGGGCCACTTCGATCTGATCGTGGTGGACGAGGCGCACCGCTCCATCTACCAGAAGTACCGCGCCATCTTCAGCTACTTCGATGCGCTGCTGGTGGGCCTGACGGCCACGCCCAAGGATGAGATCGACCGCAACACGTACAGCCTTTTCGGCCTGGAAAGCGGCGTGCCCACCGATGCCTACGGGCTGGACGATGCCATTGCCGAGGGCTATCTGGCCCCGCCACGGGCAGTGTCGGTCCCGCTGAAGTTCCAGCGCCAAGGTATCCGGTACGACGAGCTGAGCGACGACGAGAAAGAGCAGTGGGATGCGCTGGAATGGGATGAAGAAGGCGGCGACGCACCCGATGAAGTGAGCGCCGAAGCCGTCAACAAATGGCTGTTCAACACCGACACGGTGGACAAGATGCTCGGCCTGCTGATGGACAAGGGCCACAAGGTGGCGGGCGGCGACCGCCTGGGCAAGACCATCATCTTTGCCAAGAACCAGAAGCACTCCGAGTTCATCCAGCAGCGCTTTGATCTGAGCTACCCGGAATACCGGGGCCAGTTCGCTCGCACCATCACGTTCAAGACTGAATACGCCCAGTCGCTCATCGACGACTTCTCGCAAAAAGACCGCATGCCGCACATCGCCATCTCGGTGGACATGCTGGACACAGGGATTGATGTGCCGGAGGTGGTAAACCTCGTGTTCTTCAAGATCGTGCGCTCCAAGGCCAAGTTCTGGCAGATGGTGGGGCGTGGCACGCGGCTGTGCAAAGAGCTGTATGGCCCGGGGCAGGACAAGAAGGACTTCTTCATTTTTGACTTCTGCCAGAACCTTGAATTCTTCAGCCAGGACCTGGAAGGCAGCGAAGGTGCCGTGGCACAGCCGCTATCGCAGCGGCTGTTCAACGCGCGCCTGGAGTTGATCGGCTTGCTGGACCAGCGCCAGCAGTTGAGCGGCGTGGCCGAAGAGGCGCAGCAGTCCTTCGTGCTGACCGAACCCGTCATCCGCCACGACACCGCCGCGCTGCTGCACAGCATGGTGGCGGGCATGTCGCTCAACAACTTCGTGGTGCGCCCCCAGCGCCGCTGGGTCGAAACGTGGGCTCAGCCTGATGCATGGAAACGGCCCACGACTGAGCAGTTGGCCGAGGTGGCCACACACCTGTCCGGTCTGCCCACGGCTGTGCGCGATGACGATGAGGATGCCAAGCGCTTTGATGCCCTGCTGCTGAACACGCAACTGGCGCTACTGCGCAGCGAACCTTCGTTGCCCCGCCTGCAATCCAAGGTGCAGCAACTGGCCGACAGCCTGCTGGAACTGGCCAATGTACCCAGCGTGCGCGAGCATCTGCTGCTGATCGAAGCCATTGCGGGTGATGAGTGGTGGCTGGACGTGACGCTGACCATGCTGGAGCAGGCGCGGCGCAAGCTGCGCAGTCTCATCAAGCTCATTGAAAAGAGTGGCCGCAATGTGGTCTATACCAACTTCGAAGACGACATCGGCGAGACAACCGAAGTCGCCTTGCCATTGGTCGCCAGTGCAGTGGATTTCGAGCGTTTCCGCGCCAAGGCCAAAGTCTTCCTGCGCGCGCATGAAGACCGGCTGGCACTGCACAAGCTGCGCCGCAACCAGCCCCTGACCGCTGCCGATTTACAGGAGTTGGAAGCCCTGCTGCACGAGGCGGGCGGTACCGACAGTGACATCCAGCGCGCCGTTGCGCTGCACACCAGCCTGCAGGTGTTTGTGCGTTCCTTGGTCGGCCTGGACAGGGAGGCAGCCATGGCCGCATTTGCCAACCTGATTGCGGAAGGTACTGCCAGTGCCAGTCAACTGCAGTTCGTGGAAGAGATTGTGCAGCACCTGACGGAGCATGGCGCCATGCCCGCGTCACGGTTGTATGAGTCGCCGTTCACCGATATTCACGCCCAGGGGCCCGATGGTGTATTTGACACAGGCAAAGTGGAGCAACTGTTCCAAGCGCTGCATGGGCTGGAACTGCAGCAAGCAGCTGCCTGATCGTCTCACCTCCTGAATTTGACCTAGTTGAAACGCAAAAAGCGTATCAGTCCGCCTTGCGTACGATTTTCACCGCAACCTTTTTTGCAGGTGCTGCATTGCGCTTACGTGCGGACTTGGCTAGTGCGGGCTTCGCCGGCAAGGCAGAAGCTAACGCCGTGCTCTCCGCGCGGCGCAGCACCCCCTGGCACAGCGTTTCGATGCACTGCCCCGCCACCTGCTCGGCCGTGTACTCGCCGCCGGGCTGGTACCAGCGCCCGATCCAGCTGAGCGCGCCCGCGATCACGAAGGCCGTCATCTTCGGGTCGCAAGGCTGCAGCGATCCTTCCTCCACCCCCTCGGCCACGAGGCGGCGGAATTCCTGGTCGATGGCGGACTTCAGGCGGCGCAGCTCCTTGCGGCTCTCCGGCGGCAGCTGCTCGTCGCCCACGCGGATCAGGCACTTGCCGAAGTCCATGGTGACGATGCGCGCATACACCTGCATGCAGGTCATGAGCTGGTCGATGGCCTTGCCCCCGGCCGCGCGCGAGGCATCGATGCCCTCGAGCATCATCTCCAGGCCCTTGCTCACGCACTGCAGCAGGATCTCGTCCTTGTTCTTCACGTAGTAGTACAGCGTGGGCTTGGTCACGTTCAGCCGCGCGGCGATGTCGTCGAGCGAGGTGGCGTGAAAGCCGCGTTCGTTGAACAACTGCGCGGCCGCCTGCAGCACGGCATTGCGCTTGGCCTCGCGCTGCTGTTCGCGGTGGGACGCGGGCGCCCAGGGAGACGCAGGCGGGCGGTCGGCACTGCGGGGGGGCGACACGGTGGGGCTGGGCATGGCGGGCTGGTTCCTCGGGAAAGTACGGATGCTGGTTTGGCGCGGGGCCTTCCAGAATCTACTCACGAGTAAACAGTTTACGCACAAGTAGGAAATTTCTGCAGGCCCGCAGGAATTTTCTGGTCAGCACAAACCCGCATTAGAAAGCCAATGGAGACACACCCACCCGGCATTCCCCCCGCCAGCGCGCCGCCCCTGCTGCAGGTCGATGGTGTCACGCTGGCCTTCGGCGGGGTCAAGGCGCTCACCGGCGTGGGCTTTGGCGTGCAGGCCGGCTCCATCACCGCCGTGATCGGGCCCAACGGTGCGGGCAAGACCTCGCTGTTCAACACCATCTCGGGCTTCTACCGCCCGGGCAGCGGCGCCATCCGTTTCAAGGGCCAGGACATCACGCGGGTGCCGGCACCGCAGCGCGCCCGGCTGGGCCTGGGGCGCAGCTTCCAGAACATCGCGCTGTTTCGCGGCATGACGGTGCTCGACAACATCAAGCTCGGGCGGCATGCGCACCTCAAGACCAATGTGCTCGACGCGCTGCTCTACGTGGGCCGCGCACGCCGCGAAGAGGCCGCCCTGCGTGCCGACATCGAGGAGCGCATCATCGACTTCCTGGAGATCGACCACATCCGCCATGCGCCCGTCTCGGCCCTGCCCTACGGCCTGCAAAAGCGCGTGGAGATGGCCCGTGCCCTGGCCATGCAGCCCGAGGTACTGATGCTCGACGAGCCCGTGGCCGGCATGAACCGCGAGGAGACCGAGGACATGGCGCGCTTCATCCTCGACGTGCGCGCCGAGTGGGGTGTCACCGTGCTCATGGTCGAGCACGACATGGGCATGGTGATGGACCTGTCGGACCACGTGGTGGTGCTCAACTTCGGCCAGGTCATCGCCCAGGGCACGCCGGGGGAGGTGCAGGCCAACCCCGAGGTGATCCGCGCCTACCTGGGCTCGGGCGACGTGGGCGACCTGCGGGCCCGCCTGCATGCCGGTGCTGCGACGCCACTGCAGGGGGTTGCATGATGGACTGGGCCTACCTGTTCGAAATCAGCCTCACCGGCATTGCCGGCGGTGGCCTCTATGCGCTGGCGGCGCTGGCCTTCGTGATGGTCTACAAGGCCACGCGCGTGGTGAACATCGCCATCGGCGAGATGCTCATGGTCGGCGCCTACCTGTTCTTCACCTTCGCCGCCACCTTCGCGCTGCCGCTGTGGCTGGCCATTCCGGCGGCGGTGCTCGGCTCGGGCCTCTTGGGCGCGGTGATCGAGCGCACCATGATCCGCCCGCTGCTGGGCGAGCCGCCGATCTCCGTCTTCATGGTCACCGTGGGTTTGGCCTCGGTGCTCGTGGGCCTGGTGGAGATGATCTGGACGGCCGATCAGCGCCGCCTGCCCGAGTTCATGCCGACCAAGCCGATCATGATCGGCGAGGCCTTCCTCGCACCCAAGGTGTTCTGGGGCGCCATGATCGCCGTGGCCTTCATCGCCGCGGTGCTGCTGGTGTTCCGCTTCTGGCGCGGCGGCGTGGCCCTGCGCGCCACGGCCAGCGACCAGGCCGCCGCCTACTCGGTGGGCATCAACGTGCCGCGCGTGTTCTCGCTGGCCTGGGTGGTCTCGGCCATGATCGCCGCGGTCTCCGGGATCATCGTCGGCTCCATCGGCGGCATCTCGTCGAGCATGGGCGTGTTCGGCCTGTCGGTGCTGGTGGTGGTCATCGTGGGCGGGCTCGACAGCGTGCTCGGCGCCCTCGTCGGCGGCCTGCTCATCGGCCTCATCGAAGCGCTGGCTGGCGCCTACCTGGGCGGCGAGTACAAGCTGCTGGCCACCTTCATCGTGCTCGTGGCCGTGCTGCTGGTGCGACCCTATGGCCTGTTCGGCACGCACGAAATAGAACGTCTGTAAGGCACGCCATGCGCATCGGAACCCTCAAGGAAAGCTACATCGCCGACGCGGCGCTGTTCGACTCGCCCACGCAGAAGGTGTGGCTCGCCGTGGTCGCCGCACTGCTGCTGCTCTTCCCCTTCATGGCCAGCGACTACTGGCTGTACCTGGCCTGCCTGGTCAGCATCAACGTCGCCAGCGCCACCGGCCTGAACATCCTCACGGGCTACACGGGCCTGGTGAGCCTGGGGCAGGCGGCCTTCATGGGCCTCGGGGCCTATACCGTGGCCGTGCTGGAGACGCGCGCGGGCACGCCCTTTCTGCTCAACCTGCTGGCCGGCGGCTTCGTGGCCATGCTGGGTGGCATCGTCGTGGGCATCCCCTCGCTGCGTGTCAAGGGCCTGTACCTGGCCATCGCCACCATCGCGGCGTCGTTCATCGCGCACTTCATCTTCGCCAACTGGAAGTTCACGGGCGGCACCGGCGGCCTGAGCGTGCCGCCGGCCAAGCTGTTCGGCCTGCCGCTCGATACCTCGTTCCGCCTGTACTGGGTGATCGTGCCGGTCACCGTGCTCATGCTGCTGGGCGCGGCCAACCTGTTTCGCACGCGCGTGGGCCGCGCCTTCATCGCCATCCGCGATCGCGACATCTCGGCCGAGGTGCTGGGCATACCGCTGCTGCGCTACAAGCTGCTGTCGTTCGGGCTGTCCTCGTTCTACGCGGGCGTGGCAGGCGGCCTGTGGGCCTACTTCTTTCGCGTGGTCACACCCGAGAGCTTTCCGCTGCTCATGTCCATCTTCTTCCTGGCGGCCATCATCGTCGGCGGCATGGGCTCCATCCTGGGCGGCATCCTGGGCGCAGTGTTCATGACCATGGTGCCCGAGCTGCTCAAGCTGGTGGTCGCCCTGCTGCCCGGCGGCAACGAGCTCACGGTGTTCCTCTCGCCCGTACGCACCGTGATCTTTGGCCTGCTGATCATCGGATTTCTGGTGTTCGAGCCACAGGGGCTCGCAGAAGTGTGGCGGCGCATTCGCCGCTTTTTCCATCTGTGGCCGTTCCGCAATTGAGAGAGCCGCCACAGCCCATAAAACCATGAAGGAGACAAGCACCATGCCCACCACCACCACCAACGCATCCCCCATGTCACAGCGCCGCCGCACCCTGCTGCTCGCTGCGGGCGCCACGCTGGCCGCACCGCTCACCGCCACTGCGCAGGCCAGCGGCGAAGACATCGTCATCGGCGGCTCCATCCCACTCACGGGCGTGTTCGCGTTCGCGGGCGTGGGCATCAACGCCGGCATCGGCGACTACGTGAAGATGGTCAACGACGCGGGTGGCATCAAGGGCCGCAAGCTCAGGTACGTGCCCGAGGACACGGGCTACAAGGTCGACGTCTCGGTCGCCGCCTACAAGAAGATCACCAGCCAGAACAAGGTGAACCTCTACTACGGCGACTCCACGGGCTTTGCCAAGACCATCAACCCCGAGCTCGACCGCGCGGGCACCACGCTGATGGCCGGTGCCTCGTTCGCCAGCGAGCTCAACGATCCGAAGAAGTACCCGAACCAGTTCCTCGTGGGCCCGGACTACACCGAGATGTTCGGCATCCTGCTCAAGCACATCGCCAAGGAAAAGCCCGGTGCCAAGGTGGCCTTCGTGTACTCGGACTCCGAATTCGGCCGCGACCCGATCGACAAGAGCGAGGCCACCGCCAAGGCGCTCGGCCTGTCGGTGCCCGTCAAGATCATGACGCCCGCGGGCAGCGTGGACGTCTCGGGCGAGGTCATCAAGCTGCGCCGCGCCGCGCCCGACTACACCATCTTCCACGGCTACATCCTCGCGCCCATCCCCGAGTTCATCACCCAGGGCAAGCAGCAGGGCATGACCAGCAAGTGGATGGGCACCTTCTGGACCATGGACAGCTCCACCGTGATGAAGATGGGCGAGGCCGCCGACGGCTTCATGGGTGTGATGCCCTACCGCTACTACTACGACACCGAGAAGGCGCCCATGCTGGAGAAGATCCGCGCGCTGCGCCCCGAGTACCAGAGCACGGCCTACATCCAGGGCTTTCTCGCCGCCATGCTGTTCACCGAATCGGCCAAGCGCTGCCTGGACGCGGGCAAGCCGCTCGACGGCAAGAACCTCAAGGCCGCGCTCAATTCCATCAAGGACTTCGACACCGGTGGCCTGATCGGCGTGCCGATCACCATCAGCGGCAACTCCATCCCCGTGGGGCGCGTGTACCGCGCGGACATGAAGGCACAGAAGATGGTCGCGGCCTCCGACTGGATCAAACTGTGACCAGCCTGCCATGACCCCGCTCGCCACGCCGGACCACGTCCTCGAAGTCAACAACATCGAGGTCATCTACAACAAGGTCGTGCAGGCCCTGCGTGGCCTGTCGCTGGCCGTGCCGCGCGGCCAGATCGTGGCGCTGCTGGGCAGCAACGGCGCGGGCAAGTCCACCACGCTCAAGGCCATCTCGGGCCTGCTGGCGCTCGAAGACGGCACGGTGGAGTCGGGCAGCATCCGCTTCAACAGCCAGCCCACCGCGGGCCTGGCACCGCAGCAGCTGGTGCGCAGCGGCCTCTCGCACGTGATGGAGGGCCGCCGCGTGTTCGAGGACCTCACGGTCGAAGAGAACCTGGTGGCCGCGACCTATGCGCTCACGGGCCGCGCCGATGCGAAGCCCGACTTCGACAGCGTCTACAGCTACTTCCCGCGCCTGCACGAGCGCCGCAAGGGCCTGGCCGGGTATCTCTCGGGTGGCGAGCAGCAGATGCTGGCCATCGGCCGCGCGCTCATCGCCCAGCCCCAGCTGATCCTGCTCGACGAGCCTTCGCTGGGCCTGTCGCCGAAGCTGGTGGAAGACATCTTCACCATCATCGCGCGCATCAACGCCGAGCGCGGCACCTCCATGCTGCTGGTGGAGCAGAACGCCACCGTGGCACTCGCGGTCGCCCACCAGGGCTACATCATGGAGAACGGCAAGATCGTGATCGACGGCACGGCCGAGCGCCTGGCCAGTGACCCCGACGTGCGCGAGTTCTACCTGGGCATGGGGGGTGGTGGCGAAGCAAAAAGCTTCAAGGACATCAAGCACTACAAGCGCCGCAAGAGATGGCTGTCATGAACCTCCCCGAACTCACCCTGCCCCAGATGCTGCGCGAGCGCGCGCGAGCCGAACCGGGCCGCGTGGCCATCCGGCAAAAGGACTTCGGCATCTGGAAGCCCTTCACCTGGGCCCGCTACCACGAGCGCGCCTGCCACTTCGGCCTGGGCCTGCGCGCGCTGGGCCTGCCGGCGGGCGGCCATGTGGGCGTGATCTCTGAGAACCGCATCGAATGGGTGCTCGCGCAGATGGGCGCGGGCCTGGTCGGTGCGGTCACCGTGGGCGTCTACCCCACCAGCCCCAGCAACGAGGTGGCCTACGTGGTCGGCCATGCCGACATCGAGGTCATGGTCTGCGAAGACCAGGAACAGACCGACAAGCTGCTCGCGGCCCTGCCCGAGCTGCCGCGCCTGAAAAAGATCATCGTCATGGAGACCAAGGGCCTGCGCAGCTTCGCACCCGAGGTGCGCGCGCTGATCGCCACCTTTGCCGAAGTCGAGGCGCTGGGCGCTGCATCCCGCCAGCAGGCGCTGGTGGACGAGGCGCTCGCCCGCCAGACGCTCGACGACGTGGGCCTGATGATCTACACCTCGGGCTCCACCGGCAAGCCCAAGGGCGCCATGATCAGCTACCGCAACATCCGCGGCGTGGTGCCCGGCATCGTCGAGCGGCTGCAGCTCGATGCGGCCACCACCCACCTGTCCTACCTGCCGCTGTGCCACGTGGCCGAGCAGATGCTCACCAGCTTCGTTCCGGTGTACATCGGCTCGCAGGTGAACTTCGGCGAGTCCATCCGCACCGTGCAGGAAGACCTGCGCGAGGTGGCGCCCACCATGTTCCTGGGCGTACCGCGCATCTGGGAGAAGATGCACGCCGCCATCCACATCAAGCTGCAGGAGACCGGGGGCCTGCGCCGCCGGCTGTTCCACCGTGCGGTCGCCGCCTGCCAGCCGCTGGCCGAGAAGCCGCGCAGCGCCTGGAGCCTGGGCGAGCGCCTGGCCTTCGCCGCCAGCTACTGGCTGGTGTTCCGCGCGCTGCAGAACTTCATCGGCCTGCGCGAGGCGCGCGTGGCGCTCACCGGGGCCGCGCCCATACCGCCCGACGTGGTGCGCTTCTTTCGCGTGCTCGGCCTGCCGCTGGTGGAGGTCTACGGCCTGACCGAATCCACCGGCATGGTCACGGGCCACCGGCTGGACAACGTGGTGGTCGGCACCGTGGGCGTGCCCATCCTGGGCGTGGAGCACCGCATGGCCGACAACGGCGAGCTGCAGCTGCGCGGCGACATGGTGTTCGCGGGCTACTACAAGAACCCCGAGGCCACGGCCGCGAGCATCATCGATGGCTGGCTGCACACCGGCGACGTGGTGCGCGAGGAGCAGGGCCAGATCAAGATCGTGGACCGGCTCAAGGACATCATGATCACCGCCGGCGGCAAGAACCTCACGCCCTCGGAGATCGAGAACACCATGAAGGGCAGCCCCTTCATCAAGGAATGCATCATCGTCGCCGAGGGCCGCAAGTTCGTGGGTGCGCTGGTGATGATCGACTACGAGACCGTGGGCAAGTGGGCCGAGGCCCGGCGCCTGGCGTTCACGCATTTCCGCTCGCTGGTGGAAATGCCCGAGGTGCGCGAGCTCATCGACGCCGAGATCCGCCGGGGCAACGAGCGCCTGGCCCAGGTCTCGCAGATCCGCCAGTTCCACCTGCTCACCAAGGAGCTGGACCACGACGACGGCGAGGTCACCGCCACCATGAAGGTGCGCCGCTCGAGCATCTACAAGACCTACGCTGCCGAGATCGAGGCGCTGTACCGGTAGAGAGAAGAAAAAAGGCAGGTCGCGCAGGGCCGTTGCGGGTTTCGTTTGCCATCCTGCTCTCAGCAATGCTATCAATATAGAAGCGTCTTGCGCTTATTCAGCAAGCGCTGGAAGGTATTTTGACCATGAACTCGTCTACCACCGTGCAAGCACCGCCCGCACAACCCCCCCTGCTGCTCGAACGGGATGGCCCCATCGCCACCCTGCGCTTCAACCGCCCCGAGGCACTCAACGCCATCGATGTGCCCATGGCGCAGGCCTTTCTCGCCAGCGTGCAAGCCATTGCCGCCGACCCCACGGTGCGCGCCGTGGTGCTGCGCGGCAACGGCAAGGGCTTCATGGCCGGGGGTGATCTGGCCACGCTGCGGGCCACGCCCGTGCAGGGCGCCATCGACATCCTCACGCCGCTGAACCAGGCCCTGCCGCTGCTGGCGCAGATGAACGCCCCCGTCATCGCCCAGGTGCACGGCGTGGCCGCAGGCGCGGGCCTGAGCCTGCTGCTGATGGCCGACTATGTGCTCGTGGCAGAGGGCACGCGCTTCAACCTGGCCTACATCAACCTGGGCACCAGCTGCGACGTGGGTGCCTCCTGGGCGCTGCCGCGCCTGGTGGGCATGCGCCAGGCGCTGGAGATCGCGCTGCTGGGCGAGGCCTTCACCGCCGAGGATGCGCTGCGCCTCGGCCTGGTCAACCGCGTGGTGCCCGCTGCAGAGCTCGACGCCGCCACCACCGCCATCGCCGAGCGCCTGGCCGCAGGCCCCACCCTGGCCTACGGCGCCATGAAACGCCTGATGCGCGAGTCGATGGACCGTACCCTGCCCGAGCAACTGGCCGCCGAGGCGCGGGCCTTCGTGCACTGCGCGGGCACGCAGGACTTCCAGGCCGGGGTGGACGCCTTCCACGCGCGCCAGGCACCGCAGTTCACGGGCCGCTGACCTTCCTTTTTCCATCCCGCCTTCCACCTCCCCTTCGCCGAAACTTCCCATGAGCCTTCAAGACGTCTACGTCCTCTCCACCGCCCGCACCGCCATCGGCACCTTTGGCGGCAGCCTCAAGGACGTGCCCAACACCGATCTCGCCACCACCGCCGTGAGGGCCGCCATCGCGCGCAGTGGCCTGCCCGCCGACGCCATCGGCCATGTGGTGATGGGCAACGTGATCCCCACCGACACCAAGGACGCCTACCTGGCCCGCGTGGCCGCCATCGACGCCGGCTGCCCCATCGAGACACCAGCCTTCAACGTCAACCGCCTGTGCGGCTCGGGCCTGCAGGCCATCATCTCGGCGGCCCAGGCCATCGGTTACGGGGATTGCGACATCGCCATCGGCGGCGGCAGCGAGTCCATGAGCCGCGGCCCCTACTTCGACACCGCCGCGCGCTACGGCGCGCGCATGGGCGACGCCAAGAGCATCGACTACATGCTCGGCATCCTGCACGACCCGTGGCAGAAGATGCACATGGGCATCACCGCCGAGAACGTGGCCGAGCGCTACCGCGTCAGCCGCGAGATGCAGGACCAACTCGCCGTGCAGAGCCAGCAGCGCGCGGCACATGCCATCGCGGCCGGCTACTTCCGCGAGCAGATCGTGCCGGTGGAGATCGCCACGCGCAAGGGCACGGTGGTCTTCGACACCGACGAGCATGTGCGCGGCAGCACCACACTCGAAGTGCTGGCCGGCATGAAGCCCGCGTTCAGGAAGGACGGTTTGGTCACCGCGGGCAATGCCTCGGGCATCAACGACGGCGCCGCCGCCGTGGTGCTGGCCTCGGGCGCACGCGTGTCGGCCCTGGGCCTCACACCCCTGGCCCGCCTCGTGGGCTACGCCCATGCGGGCGTCGAGCCGGCCTACATGGGCATCGGCCCGGTGCCGGCCACGCGCAAGGTCCTGCAACGCACCGGCCTCACCGTGCAGGACATGGACGTGATCGAGGCCAACGAGGCCTTCGCCGCCCAGGCCTGTGCGGTGATCCAGGAGCTGGACCTGGACCCGTCCAAGGTCAATCCCAACGGCTCGGGCATTTCGCTGGGCCACCCGGTGGGCGCCACGGGCGCCATCATCACCACCAAGGCCATCGCCGAGCTGCACCGCACCGGCGGCCGCTATGCGCTGGTGACCATGTGCATCGGCGGCGGCCAGGGCATCGCGGCGGTGTTCGAGCGGGTGTGAGGGC
The DNA here is from genome assembly GCF_059415205.1 of Acidovorax sp. GW821-FHT10E03. Lineage (NCBI taxonomy): Bacteria > Pseudomonadati > Pseudomonadota > Betaproteobacteria > Burkholderiales > Comamonadaceae > Acidovorax > Acidovorax sp. GW821-FHT10E03. The sequence continues at coordinate 182,847 of NZ_JBWKMU010000010.1, forward strand.
GGCGCCGTCCCCGCGCTGCCGCCATTCAGGAGTTTTGCCTCCAGCGCTTTTCCATCCACCATCGATTGCTACTAATAAATAGCAACTGAGTCCCGTGGATCCTGTGAATGCGCTTCGCCCTTGTGTGGCGCGGCGCCTGGGCAAGGAGCGGGCCCGGCGCAGTCCCGGGGGCCACTTCGGCTTCCGAGGCCTGTGCCGATCGCATCAGTATGATCGCGCTGGACAGCGCTCTCCAGCCGGAGCGCCCCGCTTTTCTCTCCAAAAATCCCCATGAAAAAACTCTTTCGCATTGCGGCACTGCTTTTCTCCCTGATTCCTTTTGCCAGCAGCGCCGTCGCGGCCCGCCCGGTGTCCAGCATCATCGTGATGCCTTGGGACCTCAGCCAGAACAAGAATCTTCCCGGCGAACTCAAGTCCAAGGGATTCAGCCACGCCACGGTGTACCTGAACTGGTCCGACATCGAGCGCAGCAAGGGCCTGTACGAGTTCAGCCACTACCACGGCCACATGGATGCCCTTGTCGACGGCGGGCTGTCGCTCCTGCTGGTCATCGACATGGGGGGACGGCCCTACAAGGACGAGAGCGGCAAGCTGGTGCCCAACATGTCCACGGTCCCGCAGTGGATCACCGCCGCACATCCCGATGCCGTCATGCGGAATTTCTCGGGCGACCCGAGCTGGCAACCGGATTTCACGGACGACAGGATCAGAAAGCCCGCGCACGCTTTCATCGCGCAAACGGTCGATCATTTTTCCAGGCGCTACCCCGCAAAGGTGCTCGGCTATGCCCTCGGCCTCCAGGAGGAACACGAAATAAAGTATGGGCAGATGGGCTACCAGTGGCGGGACTACAAGGAGTCCACACAGAATGACTTCGCCAGGAAGCACAACAACGCCCGTCAGCCCGTCATCAACTACAACAACAACATTGCCGCAGGGGTGCCCAAAGCGGAACCTCTTTTGCATGCCCACAAGGAGTTCCGGGAAAACCGGCTCCAGGAAGCCACCTGCGCATACACCAAGGTGATCCGGGACAAGGGGGCGCAGGCGATCGGATATTTCGCCGAGACATTCACGTCGCATGACGCCATCTATGCCACCGGCATCGTTGAAAAACTGGCGGGGTGCATCGACATAGCCGTCATCGATTTCAACTTCTACGATGGCTACAGCCTGGTGCCGGATGCAGATGTCCTGCCCACGCTTGCCAACTACATGGGCTCGCTGGGCTACAGGAAAATCATGGTGGGTGCCTACGGTGAGCGATGGGAGGCCGAAAAAAGATCGCGGGAACTGATGCCTGTCATCCAACGCTCCGTCACCCAATCGCTGACGCAGGCCAATGTGATGGGCTACGAGATCGGAGGGTTCGCGCACCAGGCAGGCGGCGGCTCCCTCTCCGCCCTTGACATGGACAAGCTCAATGCCCCATCTGGCCACACTGCGGCAACCAGCACGGCCCCCCGGATCAAGATTGGCATCCTGGGCTCCACGACCAACTTTCACGTCTGGCACGGGGAAAGAAGTGCAGGCAGAAACACCCACCGTGATGCGCTGTTCGCGTCCTACAAGATCCTGAGCAGCGAGCCCGGGATGGATGTCCATGTCATCGGCGAAAAGAACCTTCTGCAGGACGATCCCCTCATCCAGCGCCTGGATGCCATCCTCGTTCCGCACCAGGCAGCCCTGCCACAGAGCGTCAAATCCAAGCTGACCACTTACTGGAAAAACGGCGGGTCGCTCATCCAGGACATGCGCCTGGGTGAATTCGACGAAAACGGCAAGCCCACCTTTGACTGGATGCATGAGGTGTTTGGGATTGCCAATATCGAGTGGAAGAAAAAGGGCGGTGTCTTCCTGATTGATGGCAAGGTCTATCGGCTCAAACCCTCAAGGCGCATGTACGTCAGCTATGCGTCGATAACCCCACGCCCGGGCTACAAGGTGCTGGCCACGGAACTGCTGCAGCGGGATCAGGGGATCATGGTGCGGGGGGAACGTACGCTGGCGTTCGGCTTCATGCCGCAATTGATCGAGGACGACACGAGGGAAGCCTGGGGAAAGTTGTTCGTGCGGGAAATCGTGAACATCGTGCCCCCACGGCCCTCGCGAAAGTGACATTGGCGATGCTCCGTACAGTGATCTGACCTGCAAGACAACCGCAGTTTTTGCTCGGGGCCCACACCACCGGCTCGAATACCGGGCGGTCTGGTCAGCGGTGGTTGCTCTGTCCTGCAGCGACCTTTCCGTCATTTCCGATTACCACGTGCTGCGGGTGCAGCGCAGAGCCGTTCCGGTATTTGACACCCTCAAGCCAGGCCAGCCCTGCGTGGACGCGGCCTCAAGCGGGCTTCCATACAGCAGTGAAAGGCAATAAAACAAGTGCCCGGCATTGCTGTCATCGACCCACGCACCTTGCCCTGTCCTTCTATCTCTGGCTTGTCGTCGGAGGACGAAGCCGCATTCGCATAGGGCACCCCGGTCATCGAAATCTGGCCATGAGAAACCGAGGCATCAATCGCTCTGGTAGTTTTGCCGAGTTTCTTGTCTATGAATTAAATCCAAAAATCCTTGCAAAGGTCTGAATAACTTCCATATCGCCCGGTATCTAGCGCACGGCATCAATATCAATAAAACATATCACGAAGGGTTGCTGCAGACCGATCGCAACGTCATGCACAAACGGCTCAAATCCCACTTTCCGTCACCATTGTTTTTTTCCCTTTTTTTGCCATGTTCATGAATGGCTGCTCAATCAGTTTGTAGCTGACATAAGAAACAATCACCGTGGCAAAAAATGCCAAGAACGTCCGATGATATTTATTCTGAACAACATACGATGACAGAACGAGTATCGGATAATGAATAAGATAAAATGAATAGGATATATCCGACAGCATTTTCACTGACTTAGGATTTTCATATTCAGTATCTTTCAAAATCAAAAATAGCGCGGAAATACCCAGACCCGTGATGAAAATAGGCGTTGAAAATACCGGCTCCCACGATTTATAAAGAACAGTGGTGGATATAAAAATAGATGCCAATGCTGCCTTATCATATTTTGGCTGCTTGACTGCAATCCATGCACCAAACAGAAAAAATGGCATCTGTGCTATTGCATTGTTGTGCACGAAGAAATATATATATATTCCCTCCAGACTTTTCACCAGTGGATGCCAGTTTGCGCCACCATATACCCAGAAACAGGCAATCAACACAAACACCGCAGTGATTTTGGATGGGCTTTTGAAAAACCTTGTCGCGATGAAAAAGGCAACCACATACCACACCATCTCGATGGTCAGTGTCCAGCTGACGCTCAAGGCGTTGTATTTTAAGTAAGCGGCCGGAAAAAAATGCTGCAGGAAAAGCAGATGGATCAAGAGACTTTTGAAATCAATTGCATCAATTTGGAATTGCTTAAAAACCAAGGAGAACACAAAAAACCAAAACAGATAGGCAGGATATATTCTAAGCACCCGGTGCTTTATATAGTCGACAGCGGAATATCGTAGCGCGCTCTGTATGATCAGGTATCCGCTGATCACAAAAAAAATCTGCACCCCAATCCATCCCCCCACTATTCCAAAATAGGGAATGGTAAGAATATTCAAGGAATGGAGGTGATTCATGAATACCAGAATCACCGCTGCTGCTCTTAAAGTCTCGACGGAGTGATTTTTCGAGGTTTGGATGTTGTTATTCATTTATTTTTATATCGATAAAATTGAATATTGACTCCAGAATGGTAGGCCTCACTTGCCTGCGATTCGGCACTTGGTGAAATCCGGCCAGCATGAACTCCCCCGGCCGTGGGCGCCTGCACCCTGCCCCAGCCATCAAAACGGCGCAGAGTCGGGATCCGTGTCCACTGGCACCTGTACAGGCCCTGTCACAACTGCACCGGTGCGGGCGGCGGGCAAGGGCGTTGCCACGGTAGCTGCCGCCGAAGCCTCCGCCACCCCACTCTCCGCCTCGCCCCCCAGCGCCTCGATGAGGTCCGGAATCAGCTTGACCAGCTCGCCCGTGGCGATCGCCACGTCGGTGTCAAAGCCACCGTCATCGGCCTTGGTGCCTTCGAACACCGTGTCCAGGAACGAGACCTTCTTGATCTGCAGCCCCTCGGTGAGCATGAAGCTCACGCGGTCGTCCCAGGTGAGTGCGAGCTTGGTGGGCAGCTTGCCGGCGTCGATGTGGGCCTGCACCTCTTCGATGTCCAGCGGGTGGCGGGCATAGCGCACCACGGCCTTTTCCTCGGTGGCGCTCTTGAGCTCGCATTCGCGGTCCACGGTGAAGCCCACGGGCGGCTCCTGTTCCTTGAGCCAGTGGGACATGGCCGCTTGCGGGCTGGTCTGGGTGTTGATGAGCGACACCGACAGGCCGGGCAGCGATTCGACCAGCAGCGTGACGACTTCGTCCGCACGGCCCTGGCTGGAGGTGTCCAGCACCAGCAGGCGCGATGCCGTATCGATCCACACCCACATGGAACCCTGCTTGGTGAACGCCATGGGCAGCAGGTCCAGCTTGGCCTCGTCCTTGAGTTCCTTGCTTTCCTTCTTGCCAGGCTTGCGGCCGGTTTCCTGCTCGATGCGTTCTGCCTTTTCCTTCACGCGGCGTGCCAGCACGCTGCCGGGCAGCACCTTGGACTCGACCATGAAGCGCAGGATCCATTGGCCCCCGACCGACTCGGCCAGCGGGCCGTGCTGTTCGCCACGCGGCGGCACCCAGCCCAGGGACTTTTCCTGCGTGGCGCCGCATTCGATGAAGGGCGCCTTGGCCAGGGCCTCTTCCACTTGTGTCAATTCGACCTGCCATTGCGGCGCAATGCGGTACACGATCATGTTCTTGAACACGGAAAACCTTTTCTTTTCTGGGACGGAATGCGCCATTGTCGGTGGTTCTGCGGGAGAGGTTTCCTGCCGTCCATCCCTGGCGGTCCGCGCACCCGCGAGCGGATGAACAGGCACGATCACAGCCGGCAGACGCCGTGGAACGGGCCTTGCCGTGCCACTGGCGCCATCCCCCTTCACGAGACATGCGCGGGGTGTTTCTTTTGGAAACTTTACACAGCCTCACCCAACCGGTATGGCGGCGATACATGCGGGGCGGACACTGGTCCTCAATCGCCGGAACGGTCGTCCTGGCGAGTTCCCAACCCTGTGAAAGGACTCACACCATGGTTTTCAGATTCCAACACCGCCTGGCCGCCACCGCTGTTCTCGCTGCACTGGCCCTGCCGGTCCTGGCCCAGCAACCTCCAGCCGCCCCGCCTGCAGCGGGTGCCACCGCAACCACCGAAGGCCGCCACAAGGCAGGGGGTGACCGCCACGAGCACCATGCGCGCCACCAGGCCCACATGGCCAAGCGCATGGCCGCCCTGAAGGACCAGCTCAAGCTGAGCGCCGCCCAGGAACCCGCCTGGACGGCCTTCAGCACCGCGATGCAGCCCGGGGAACGCACTGCCCGCCTGGACCGCAAGGACATGGACAAGCTCACCACGCCCGAACGCATCGACCGCATGCGGGCCCTGCGCGCCCAGCACGCCGCCGAGGCCGACCGCCGGGGCGATGCCACCAAGACCTTCTACGCCGCCCTGACGCCAGACCAGCAGAAGACCTTCGATGCGCAGGCGCACCGCGGCCACCAGCGCATGCGCGACCACCACCACGGCGGCGGCGGCATGCGCGGCGGCGAGGGCCATCCAGCGCCCGCCGCACCGGCGAAGTAACGCCCCACCCAACCTCCACCGCCCCCGCACGCCCTGCGGGGCGGCGGCCCTGGGGACGGGTTCCCGGCGTGCAGCCGGCGCTGCCTTTTACTTTTTCTTCCCGTGCTCCCCAAGCCCGGGGTCCTGACTGGACCCCGGGCTTTGTGCTTTCCGGCCACGCAGGCGGTCGCCTTGGACGGCGTTTGTGGATAACCCTGGGGGCAGTTGTGGCACAACCTGCTGGTTATCCACAGAAGAAGGCGCTGCGCCGAAGTTGTTGTCTGTGAGCCCCGGACTTTGCGCCGCCCGCCGCACAGAGTTTGCGGCCACGCAACCCCGCGCCAGCATTGGAAAAAAACCCCTTGTCCACAAAAAATGAGGTGCTCTACTACTACTGCTATTTATATATAGAACCATAAAAGAATAACCAGAACCTCTTTTTCGTGCCCCCAACGCCCGTGGAGCCGAGCCCCCGGCACCGCTCCACACGGCGGCTCGCGATGAAGCGGCCGGCGCCGAAGAGGCCAAAGCGGAGCGGACAGGGCTCCGCGCCAGCCCGCAGGTTCCTTACGCCACCGCCTGACGGGCCTTCACATTTCCCATTTGCTATCAATAGAGTAGCTGTTGGCGCTTTCTCCATCAGCGCTTCATGCCATTTCAATGCCAATCCTCTCTGTGAAAATGTTCAGTGCGTAAAACTGGGGATAGTTTTGGCACAACCGCCTGGTTATCCACAGAAAAAGGCCATGGCCGTGTTTTGTCCCCTTTCGCGCGACATCGGAAAGAGGGATCGGTGCACAGGGTTGGGCGGCGTGCAAGTGCGCGCCACGGCGAGGGAAAAGGCAGTTGTCCACAACCTGGGCCGCCTTCTACTACTACGACTATGTATTTATAGAAAACATAAGAAGAAGACAGGGGAGAACTTCCCGCGCCGGGCACGCGGTGCCGCGACAACACCTTGTGGGGCCTTGCGGACGGACCGGTGCACGCAAAGGAGGGCGGACGCAGGGACGCGGCGATCCGCCGCGGGTGGGGACTGAATCCCGAAGACGGGCCGGCGGAAGCTCGCTACGCGGCGCAGGACCGCAGGAAGGCCCCCAGAACGTCCGCGGAGAGGGGTCGGCTGAAGAGGTAGCCCTGGTAGTGCAGGCAGCCCGCGCGGGCCAGCAGCTCGCGTTGCTCGGGGGTTTCCACCCCTTCGGCGATGACTTCCAGGCCCAGGCTGCGCGACAGGCCGATGATGGTGTCCACGATGGCCGCGTCATTGGGGTCGGTCAGCAGGTCGCGCACAAAGCTCTGGTCGATCTTGAGCTGGTCCAGCGGCATGCGCTTCAGGTAGCTCAGGCTGGAATAGCCGGTGCCGAAGTCGTCCAGCGAGAAGCCCACGCCATAGGAGCGCAGCGCGGCCATCGTGGCGATGGTGGTTTCCATGTCTTCCACCAGCAGGCTTTCGGTCAGCTCCAGCTTGAGCAGATGCGCCGGCGCGCCGGTGATGGCCAGCACGCGGGCCACGTCGTCCACGAAGCTGGCGTGGCGGAACTGGCGCGAGCTCACGTTCACCGCCATGGTCAGGTGGGCCAGGGCCGGGTCGTCCTGCCAGCTGGCCAGCAGCTTGCAGGCCGTGTGCAGCACCCAGCGGCCCAGGGGCAGGATGAGGCCCGTCTCCTCGGCCAGCGGGATGAACTGCGCGGGCGGCACCATGCCGCGCTGCGGGTGGGCCCAGCGCACGAGCGCCTCCACCCCCACGCAGCGGCCGGACAGGTGCATCTGCGGCTGGAAGTGCAGCAGGAATTCCTCCTGCGCGAGCGCGGCGCGCAGGTCGGTCTCCAGCCCGGCGCGGGCGGTCACCACGGCCTGCATGTCAGGGTCGAAGAAGCGCAGCGTGTTGCGCCCCGCCGTCTTGGCCTGGTACATGGCCAGGTCCGCCTGCTTGAGCAGCTCGCCCACGCTGGTCTGCTCGCCCGTGAACGGCGCGATGCCGATGCTGGGCGTGCTGCGGTACTGGTACCCTGCCAGCGCGTAGGGCACGGCCAGCATGGTGAGGATCTTCTCGCCCACGCTGCGTGCGTGCAGGGCCAGTTCGTGTGGCCTGGGGCTGAGCTCCTCGAGCATCACCACGAACTCGTCGCCGCCCAGCCGGGCCACCGTGTCCACGCTGCGCACGCAGGTGTTCAGGCGCTGCGCCACCTGTTGCAGCAGCAGGTCGCCCTGGTCGTGGCCCAGGGTGTCGTTCAGGGTCTTGAAGTTGTCCAGGTCGATGAACAGCAGCGCACCGCCCTGCAGGCGCCGGTGGGCGTTGGCCAGCGCATGGCCCATGCGGTCCATCAGCAGCATGCGGTTGGGCAGGCCGGTGAGCGCGTCGTAGAACGCCAGGCGCTGGATCTCGCGCTCGTTGGCCTTGCGCTGGCGGATGTCGGTGTTGATGGCCAGGATGGACTGCGGCTGGCCGTTGTCGCCGCGCACCAGGGTCCAGCGGCCCTCGACCTCGATGGTGCTGCCGTCGCGGTGGCGCTGCACGATCTCGCCCGTCCACTCGCCCTGCTCCAGCACCGTGCGCGTGGCGTGGCGGAAATGGGTGGGGTCGTCGTAGAGCAGCGTTTCGATGGACTGGCCCAGCGCCTGCAGCTGCGACCAGCCATACAGGCGCTCGGCGCTTTTGTTCCAGAAGATGATGCGGTGCTCCAGGTCGCGTACCAGGATCGCGTCCTGCGCCTTGTCAAGCAGCGAGGCCTGGTGGCGGATGCGGGCATCCGCCAGCTGCCGGTCGATCTCGGACGACGCGCGCGCGGCAAAGATCTGCAGCGTGGAGGTGATGAAGTCCGTCTCGGCGATGGGCTGGCGGAACAGCACGAACACGATGCCCACCACCTCGCCATCGGCATTGCACAGCTGCTGGCCCGCATAGCCCTGCGCGCCCACATGGCGCAGCATGGGCGCCTCGGGGTGCAGCTGCTGCACCTTCTCGGTCACCACATACGCGCGCTGCGACAGCAGCATGAGGCTGGGCGTGCCTTCCAGGGTGTATTCGTCGTTGGGCAGCATCTGGCCATCGAGCACCGCCGCGAGCGTGACCACCCGCGGGGCCTGCCCCTCCACCGGTGGCAGCAGCCGCACCACGCAGCCGCCCTGGGCCCCCAGCGCATCGGCCATGTTGCGCACCAGCTGCACGAAAAACTCCGTGCCCGTGCTCGCCGACACGGCGGCCGCCACCTTGAGCACCGAGGCCTGCAGCCGCTGCTGCGCCTTCTGCGCGCGCAGGCTGGTGATGCCAAAGGCCAGGTCGTTGGAGAGCTCCTGCAGCAGGGCCGCCTCTTCGGGGCTGATCTGCAGGATGTCCGGCGCATACAGGTACAGCAGGCCGAAGGTGCGGTCGCGGTCGCGCAGCGGCAGGCAGATCACGCCGTGAAAGCCGTTGTCCAGCATGCGCTCGGTCCAGTCGGCAAAATCGCCCTCGGCGCGGATGTCCTGCACGATCACCGGCTTGCCCGAGCGCACGGCCATGCCCGCGGGACCCCGGCCGTAGCGGTCCTCGGCCGACCAGGACAGGTGCAGGTTCTCCAGGTAGTTCTGGTTGTGGCCCGCGTGGGCCACGGGCTGGATGGACTTGCGTTCGTCGTCCAGCGCGAAGCCCACCCATCCCATGCGGTAGCCGCCGATGTCCACGGCGATGTGGCAGATCGCCTGCAGCAGCGCGGTCTCGGACGTGGCGCGCACGAGGGTTTCGTTGCAGGCGCTCAAGAGGCGCTGCGCGCGGCCCATGCGGGCCAGTTCGCGTTCGGTGCGCAGGCGCTCGGTCACGTCGGTGGCCAGCACCTGGCGCGCGGGGCGGCCGTTGAAGCTGATGCTGCCCGCCGTGATTTCCACGTCCATGAACGTGCCGTCCTTCTTGACGTGGCGGCTGATGACCGGCTTGTTGCGCTGGTCCATCGCAATCGCGTTGATGGTCGCCCGGATGCTGGCGCGGCGCTCCGCCGGCCACAGGTCCGTCATGTCCATCCCCAGCAGCTCGGCTTCGGCATAGCCGTAGTGCGTCTCCATCGACTGGTTCACGGCCTGCAGGCGCAGCGTTTCCCTGTCGTACACCCACATCGGATGGGGGTGCTCGTCGAACAGCATGCGGTACTGCTGCTCCGATGCCCGCAGCTGCCCCGCCACATGCCGCAGCTGCACCATCGCGCCCAGGGATTCGGTGAGGATCTCCAGGTGCGCGACGTCGCGCCGCGAAAATGCGTGGGCCTTGTCCGAAACGACCTTGAGCGAGCCCACCACGCCCTCGGCGGTGCGCAGCGGCACCGCCATCACGGAGCGCACGCCGTGCCGGTGGGGCAGCGAAACCATGTCCCAGCCCTCGGCCTCGGTGTCATTGCACACCACGGTGCGCCCTTCGCGCAGGGCGGGCCACAGCAGGCTCTGGTCGGCCGCCAGCATGTGGCCCACGGGCCGCACGTGGTCGCCCGCCGATGCCTGCGCCACCAGCTGGCGGCCCTGCAGCAGCTCCACCAGCGCCCCGCGCGCCAGCGTCTGGCGCAGCACGGTGTCGGCCACGAGCTGGAGCACCTCGGGCAGGGGCATGTCCAGCGACGAGATGCGCTGCTGCACCTGCAGCAGCTCCGCATGGTTCTGCGCATCGCGCTGGGCATCGAGTTCGGTCAGCTTCTGCGCGCTGATGTCGGTCATGCCGCCCACCATGCGCACGGCCTTGCCTTCGGCGTCGCGGATCAGGAAGCCCCGGTCCAGCACCCAGGCATAGCTGCCGTCCTGGCGCCGGAAGCGGTATTCGGCGGACCAGTGGTTGTCCGTGCCGCCAATGGCCGCGTGGAGGCCCCGGAGGATTTCCTCGCTGTCTTCGGGATGCAGCCGCAGCGTCCACGAGGTGCTGTCGGGCGGCAGCTGGTCGAGCGGCACGCCGAACAGGTTCTGCATGCCTTCGTTCCACCACATGAGGTCGGTGTCCAGGTTCCAGTCCCAGACGGCATCGGCCGTAGCGCGCGAGACGAGGTGAAAGCGCTCCTCGCTTTCACGGCGCGCCTCCTGGGCCAGGTGCTGGGCCGTGATGTCCTGGAAGGCCCCCTGGATGCGGACGATGCGTCCCCCGGCATCGCGCGCCGCCTGCCCGGCGGTGCGCACCCAGAAGCGCCTGCCGCCCGGCATGTCCACCTCGGCTTCCACGTCAAAGGGCGTGCCGTGGTGCCGGCAGTCATCGAACGCCTTTTGCATCTGCGGCCGGTAGGGCGGCGTGTACAGCTGCAGGACCTGCGCCAGCTCGCCCACGCGGTGGTGGAGCCCATAGGCGGCCGCGATCTCCTGCGACCACACGAGCTGCATCCCGGGCAGTTCGACCGTCCAGCCGCCCACGCGGGCGATCCGCCCCGCCACGCGCTGTGCCTCGCCCTGCGCGACCATCTCGGCATGCATCTGGTCGCGCTCCCGCACGAGCTGGGCCAGCAGCCTTTTCTGGCGGCGCAGCTCCAGCTGCACCATGGCCTGGCCCGCGAGGATCGTGAGGCCCTCGATCTGCCCTTCCTCCAGCGTGCGGGGCACGGTGTCCACCACCGCGAGGGTGCCCAGGGTGAACCCCTCGGGCGTCACCAGCGGCACGCAGGCGTAGAAGCGGACATGGGGTTCGCCCAGCACCAGGGGATTGCTGGCGAACACGGGGTGGAGCGTGACGTCGGGCACCACCACCGGTTCGCGGCCGCCGTCCAGTGCCTGGGCACAGAACGCGATGGCGCGCTCGGTCTGCTGGAAGGGAATGCCGACCGCCGCCTTGAACCACTGGCGCTCGCTGTCGAGAAAATTGACCACGGCGATGGGGCAGCCGCACACCCGTGCGGCCAGCGTGGCCAGCTGGTCGAAGCCTTCTTCCGCGGGGGTGTCGAGGATCGCGTAGGACTGCAGTGCCGTGAGCCGCGCTGCCTCTTCGGGTGCGTGGGCTGGCGGCATGGTCAGGCCGCTGTGGCGTTGGCTGTGCCCGCTGGCGCGCACCCCAGTTCCAGCGCCCGGGGGGCCTGGAGCTTGTTGCGCAAGAACTGGAACAGCGTCGTCGTCAAAGGGGTCGGGCGGCAAGAAAAGAACCGGACGGGGTGCGGGCAGAAGAAGCACGCGCTCGCGCTGCCCCCTGAAACGTGAATCCTACACCGCAGAGCGCCGGACCGAGCGGTCACCACCATGCGGGTTTGCCCCAGAACGCCGCCAGTCACCCCGGCAACCTTCGCGCAGCGCCATGCTTGCTAGGCTGCGTGCCATGCAGATATCCGAACTCGCGCAACGCACCTCGGTTTCCGTCCACGCCCTGCGCCACTATGAGCGGCTGGGGCTCCTGCAGCCGCGCCGGCGGGCCAATGGCTACCGCGACTATCCACCGCGCATGCAGCGCGAGGTCGTGTTCATCGCCATGTCGCGCCAGCTTGGCTTCACCCTGCCGCAGATCGCCCTGCGCCTGGGCGCCTACCGGGCAGGCACCCTGCGCACCGAGACCATGGTGCAGGCCCTGCAGGAGCGCGCGCAGGCGCTGGACGAGCAGATCGATGCGCTGCGGGCCCAGAAGCAGCGCGTGCTGGAGCACCAGGCCTGGCTGCAGGCGCAGCAGGCACGGCCGCGTGCCGCCGTGTCGGCGCCACCGGCGCCCTGGCCGCGCGTGCGGCCCCCCGCCACGCCACCCCCATCGGCCCGCACCCGTCCATCCACCACCTCCGCAAGGAAAGCACCATGACCTCTTTGTCCGCACATTCCGCCGCCGCGCCCATGGACCATCTTCGGTCCCTGGTGCTGGCCATGCCCATGGCGCGCACGCTGGGCCTGCGCTTCGTGCGCGCCGAGCCGGGCGCGGTGGAGGTGGAGATTCCGGTGAGCGACGCCTTCTGCTTTCGCCCCGGCCAGCTGCAGGCCACCGCCGTGTTTGCCGTGGCCGACTTCGCCGCCGTGGGCGCGGCCGGCAGCGTGCTGCCGCCGGGCTGGGTGAATGCCACGGTGGACGCCACCGTGAAACTCGTGGCCCCCGCACGGGGCGTGTGCCTGCGGGCGCGCGGGCGCGTCATCGACGCGGCGCGGCTGCTCACGGTGTGCGCGTCCGATGTGTTCGCTGTGGATGCGGATGGCAAGGAAACGCTGTGCGCCACGCTGCTGGCCACGGCCCGCAACATCGACGCCACCGTGGCGCCACGGTAGCTGCCGTGGCCCGCTGCAGAGAGAGCGCCGGGCCGGCGGGTCGGTCAGGCGCGTGCGCGCCGCGCGCGCACGGCGGCGGCCAGGCCTTCCAGCACCGGCACCGTCTGCGCGAAGCTGATGCAGGCATCGGTCACCGACACGCCGGGCGCGAGCGGCTGGCCGGGCACGATGTCCTGGCGGCCTTCCTGCAGGTGGCTCTCGATCATGAGGCCGGTGATGCGCCGGTCGCCCGCGGCGATCTGCCGGGCGACGTCGTCCGCCACGGTGATCTGGCGCTGGTGCTGCTTGCTGCTGTTGGCGTGGCTCACGTCGATCATCACCTGCTCGCGCAGGCCCGCCGCCTGGAGCATGGCACAGGCGGCATCCACATCGGCCGCGCTGTAGTTGGGCTGCTTGCCGCCGCGCAGGATCACGTGGCAGTCCTGGTTGCCGCGCGTCTCGAAGATCGCGGCCTGGCCCATCTTGGTCATGCCCATGAAGGCGTGCGACGCCTGCGCGGCCTGGATGGCGTCGCTGGCCACCTTCACGCCGCCGTCGGTGCCGTTCTTGAAGCCCACGGGGCACGAGAGGCCGCTGGCCAGCTGGCGGTGGCTCTGGCTCTCGGTGGTGCGCGCGCCGATGGCGCCCCAGCTCACCAGGTCGCTGATGAACTGCGGCGAGAGCAGGTCCAGGAACTCGGTGCCCACCGGCAGGCCCGTGGCCAGCACGTCCAGCAGCAGCTGGCGCGCCAGCTCCAGCCCCTCGTTGATGGCGAAGCTGCCATCCAGGCGGGGGTCGTTGATGTAGCCCTTCCAGCCCACGGTGGTGCGGGGTTTTTCAAAGTAGACGCGCATCACGACCAGCAGGTCGGCCTGCAGCGCGTCGGCCTGGATCTTCAGCTGGCGCGCGTAGTCCATCGCCTGGTCGTGGTCGTGGATGGAGCAGGGGCCCACCACCACGATGAGCCGGTCGTCCTGGCCGTGCAGCACGCGCGAGATGGCGGCACGGCTGGTTTCCACCAGGGTCTGCGCGGCGTCGGGCGTGGGCAGCCACTCCTGCAGCAGCGCAGGCGTGATGAGCGGGCGCACGGCCTTGATGCGCGTGTCGTCGATGCGTGTCGTGTCGTGGGTGGAGATCGGGGTGGCGGAGCGGTGTGCGTGGGTCATGGTGGCCCTGATTGTCGCGCGGGCGGGGCCATCGGCTGGCCGACGATGTGGTCACACTGCCTGCAACTGGCGCGTCCCAGGCGAGGGACGCCGAGCAAGGGCCGCCCCACAGCAAGGGCGTCGTCCCCCTCAGGGGGAAGGCGCCGAAGGCGACTCAGGGGGAGCCGCTACGGCCGCCGGAACGCCGCATTCTGCCGCGACCAGTGCCGCGACTGCAGCTGGTCGAGCCGCACCGTGCCGCCGGTGGACGGCGCGTGCACGAAGCGCCCTTCCCCCACGTAGATGCCCGCATGGTTGGGCTGGCGGCCCGTGCCGAACACCACGAGGTCTCCGGCGCGCAGCTCGCTGCCGTCGATGGGGTAGCCCCAGCTGTTGAGCTGCGCCACCGTGCGGGGCGGCGGGGTGCCCACCTGGTTGCGGTACACATAGCCGATCAGCCCGCTGCAATCAAAGCCCGCATCGGGCGTGTTGCCGCCATAGCGGTACGGCGTGCCCACCAGGCCCAGTGCGTGAATGGCGATGTCGTGTGCCTGCTCCGCGGTCAGGGGTGGGGTGGTGCGTACCGGGGCTGACGAAGAAGGCGACGGGGGCCGCGAGGTGCCGCAGCCGCCCAGCGCCAGCAGGGCGGCGGTGCAGGCGGCCAAGGCCAGTCTGTGAAAAACAACGCGCATGGCCCGAAGGGTAACGGATAGGCCCCGGCGCCTGCGCGGACTCCGTCCATGGCCTGGGGCTATTGGCCAAAAATGCCGCCAGCGCTTGGTGGTAAAGCGCTGGCAGCTATCTTTTTTACAACAGCGGCGGCGTCACACCGCCGCCGTGGCGGCCACGCCCTGGCGCCGCTCGGCCAGCCGGTTCGCCACGCTCACGATGGCCAACACCGACGCCGTCACGATGTTGTGGCTCATGCCCGCGCCGAAGGTGGAGCCGGCCACGCCCTCCATCGCGGCCTCCACGATGGCCAGCGCCTGGGCGTGGGCTCCCGTGCCGGTGGCGCGCTCTTCGTAGTGGTCCACGCGCAGCGGCAGGCCCAGCGCATCCACCGTGGCGGCGATCGGCCCGTTGCCCTGGCCGCGCAAATGCTGGCGCATGCCGTCGATGGTCACGTCCAGCTCGATGCCCTGCCCGTCTTCATCGAGCCGGTGGCTGTGGCACGCGATGGCGGCGTGGCCCGGGGCGCGCAGGTACGTGGCCTGGAACAGCTCCCACAGCGCATCGCCGCTCATCTCACCTTCGCTCGCGTCCGTCTGGCGCTGCACCACGGCGCTGAATTCGACCTGCATGCGGCGCGGCATCACCACGCCGTGTTCGCGCTCCAGCAAGAACGCGATGCCGCCCTTGCCCGACTGGCTGTTCACGCGGATCACGCTGTCATAAGTGCGGCCCAGGTCCGCAGGGTCGATGGGCAGGTACGGCACTTCCCACAGCGCGCTCGGGTCCTGCGCGGCAAAGCCTTTTTTGATCGCGTCCTGGTGCGAGCCCGAGAACGCGGTGAACACCAAGTCGCCCGCGTAGGGGTGGCGTGGGTGCACGGGCAGCGAGGTGCATTCCTCGGCAATGCGCGCCACCGAGGTGATGTCCGAAAAATCGAGGTTCGGGTGCACGCCCTGCGTGTACATGTTGAGCGCCAGCGTCACGATGTCCACGTTGCCGCAGCGCTCGCCGTTGCCAAAGAGGCAGCCTTCCACACGGTCGGCACCGGCCATCATCGCGAGTTCTGCCGCGGCCACGCCGGTGCCGCGGTCGTTGTGCGGGTGCACCGAGAGCGTGATGTGCTCGCGGGGGGCGAGGCGCCGGTCCATCCATTCGATCTGGTCGGCGAACACGTTGGGCGTGGCGTTCTCCACCGTGGTGGGCAGGTTGATGATGATGGGGCGGCCAGGGCCGGCGTTCCAGGCCGCGATAGCGGTCTGGCAGGCCTTGAGCGACACGTCGAGCTCGGTGGCGCTGAAGGTCTCGGGCGAGTACTGCAGCGTCCACTGCGTGGCGGGCTGCGCGTCGGTGAGCTGCTTCAAATAGCCCACATGGTGCGCGATCAGCTGCATCACCTGCGTCACGTTCATGCCGAACACGATGCGCCGCCAGGCAGGCGCGGTGGCGTTGTACAGGTGCACGATGGCGCGGGGAGCGCCGTTGACGGCCTCCACCGTGCGCGCGATCAGGTCCTCGCGCGACTGGGTCATGACCATGATGGTCACGTCGTCGGGGATCAGGTCCTCGTCGATGAGGCGGCGCACGAAGTCGAAGTCGGTCTGCGACGCGGCCGGAAAGCCGACTTCGATCTCCTTGAAGCCGATGCGCACCAGTTCATGGAAGAGCTTCATCTTGCGCTCGCCGTTCATCGGCTCGAACAGCGCCTGGTTGCCGTCGCGCAGGTCGGTGGAGAGCCATACGGGCGCGCGGGTGATGCTGCGGGTGGGCCACTGGCGGTCGGTCAATGCAACCGGGGCGATGGGCTGGTACTTGGTGGCGGGCTTGGCAATCATGAGAGGCTCCACGAACGGTGTGTGCGGTGCGCTGAAGACAAAAACGCGCGGTGCACGGGTCAGACGAAATGAATGAAAAAACAAAACGTGTGACATCCCCTGCAGCCCTTTGCAAAGTGCAAAGGCTGGTTCGCGGGCCGGGGTCAGGGGGAGATCAGGTGTTGCGCTGAGCGAGTCAGGCAACGGTGGCGAACGCAGGCAGACCCCGGCCAAGCACTAGTAGGCTTAGCGATAGGGTGGGTAGGAGCATGCTGCGTTGCATAGAGGCTTGAAGATAGCACAGGCTTGCTGCGCTGCGCAAGGTTTTGATGAAAAGTGCCGCCAGCGCTTGATGGATAAGCGCTGATAGCTATAAAAACAGTAGTAAAGACTGCTGGTAGGATGGCGCCTTTCGCTTTGCCCCCCTCCCCTCTCGCTTCGCCAGGGACCCTCTCATGCCCTACATGCTGCTCATCATGGAACCCCACGGCCAGCGGGCCGAGCGCGGGCTGGCGGGAGGCCAGGAGGCGTATGCCCGCATGCTGCGCTTTGGCGAGGGCCTGAAGGCCCGGGGCCTGCTGCGCGCCACCGAGTCGCTGGCGTCCACCGACCAGGCCGTGCGCCTGCAGGTGCGCGAAGGGCAGTCCCGGCTGGTGGATGGGCCGTTCGCCGAGACGAAGGAAATGGTGGGTGGCTTCTTCCTGCTCGACTGCGCCACGCGCGACGAGGCCGTGGCCATCGCCCGCGAATGCCCGGCCGCCGAATGGGCCACCATCGAGGTGCGCGAGGTGGCGCCGTGCTACCACGGGGCATCGTGACCTGGGCGGCTAGGCGCGGCGCGTGGTGCCTTCCTGCAGCAGTGCCTGAAACTGCTCCACCGGCATCGGCCGCGCAAACAGGTAGCCCTGCAGCACGTCGCAGCCCTGGTGCACCAGGTAGTCGGCCTGTTCCGGCGTTTCCACCCCTTCGGCCGTGATCTGCAGCCCCAGGCCATGGGCCAGGGCCACGATGGCGTTGACGATGGTGCGGCTGTGTTCGTGGCCGGGCAGGTCCTTGACGAAGCTGCGGTCGATCTTGAGGCGGCGCATCGGCAGCTGCCGCAGGTAGGCCAGCGACGAATAGCCGGTGCCGAAGTCGTCGATGGCCAGGTGGATGCCCAGCTGGCTCAGGCGGTGCAGCGTGTGTGCGCCCGCTTCCATGTTGTCCATGAGCACGGTTTCCGTGAGCTCGATCTCCAGCAGGTGGGCGGGCAGGCCTTCCTCGCGCAGGATGTCCATCACGCGTTCGAGGAACTGCGCATCGCCCAGCTGCCGCGCCGAGATGTTGACCGATACCCGCAGGGGCCCGCCGGCCTGCCACCGGGCGGCATCGCGGCAGGCGGTGCGCATCACCCAGTAGCCCAGCGGGACGATGAGGCCGCAGTCCTCCGCCACCATCACGGCCTCCAGCGGCGGGACATGGCCCAGCTCCGGGTGCGACCAGCGCAGCAGCGCCTCCGCGCCCACCAGCGCCTTGCCGGCGGCGGCGAACAGGGGCTGGTAGTGCAGCGCGATGCCCTCGCCCTGGTCGAGCGCGGCGCGCAGCGCATGCTCGATGGCCTGGCGGCGGACCACCGCCAGGTTCATCGACGCGTCAAACCGCACGCACCGGTTCTTGCCCATGTCCTTGGCCCGGTACATGGCCGTGTCGGCGTTGCTCACGAGGCTGTCCATGTCCGCCGCATCGTCTGGAAAGATGGCGATCCCGGCGCTGCAGGTCATGGTCACCTGCTGGCCCACTTCGGTGAAGGTGGGGCGAAAGACGCCCACGATGCGCTGGCCGTAGGTGTTGAGCGCCGCGTCGTCCATGTCCAGCCGCAGGATCACGGCGAACTCGTCGCCGCCCAGGCGCGAGATCGCGTCGGCGGCGCGCACCACGGACTGCAGGCGCCGGGCCACCTGGCGCAGGAGGCCGTCCCCGGCCGCGTGCCCGAAGGTGTCGTTGAGGGTCTTGAAGTTGTCCAGGTCGATGTAGACCAGGGCGACGCGGGAGCCCAGGCCGCGCGCGCGCTCGATCTCGGCGGCCAGGCGTTCGTTGAACGCGTGCCGGTTTCCGGTGCCGGTGACCGCGTCGGTGTGGGCGAGCGTGTGCAGGCGGTTTTCGGCGTTGCGCACGGCCGCCTGGCTGCGCAGCACCATCGCGGCCGCCAGGGCCATCACGCACCCCGCGATCAGCAGCGCGCTGACGAAGCGGATGGCCAGGCGGGCGTACACCGCGCTCATGGACTTGCGAAAGTACAGCGTGCCCGACACCACGCCGCCCATCTCCACGGGCCGTGCGATCTCCAGCACGCGCAGCCCCGCGCGCTCGGCCACACCGGCCATGCCCGCGGCCGGCAGCGTGGCGGGAAAAGCCTGGTCCGCGTCGCGTGCGTAGTGGGCCAGCAGCCGGCCCTGCCGGTCGTAGACGTCCGCGCCCAGCACCATCGGCGACGCCTTCAGCGCCCCCAGCATCTCGCTGGCCGTGTGCGCATCCTGGAACATCACCGCGGCCGAGATGTTGTCGGCCACGATCGCCGCCTCCACCCGGCTGTCCTGCAGCATGGACTGCCGCGTGCTCCAGTAGTCCACGCCCGTGAGCGCCAGCACCACCGTCAGCAGCGCCAGGCCCGCGGCCAGGAGGCCGGTGGCCACGAGCCGCGACGACGGCAGGGGCTGCGCGGCCCCCGGCTCCTGCGCGGGGGCCTGCGGCATGGCGGGCGCCTTCGTTTTTTCCTGATTCTTCTTCGTCATCATCGTCATCATCTGGCCGCCCTGGCCAGCCGCAGCAGTCGGGAACTCACGGACAGGCCCGCGCGCGCGGTGGCATCGGTGTTGATGGCGAACACGATGCGGTTCTTCTGCTGGCCGAGCGTGATCATGATGTCGGGGCTGCCTGCGGCGTCCTCATCGGCCACCGTCAGGATGCCGTGGGCGGGCGGCAGGGCCCGCAGCGCGCGCAGCACCGGCTCGATGTCGGCGCCGTGCAGGATGAGCACGCGGCAATGGCGCAGCTCGGCCAGTTCCAGCAGCCTCACCCGGATGGGCCGCCCCTTGCGGGCGGGCTTGCCCTCCAGGGCCGTCAGGGCGCGCTTGAGCGGACTGAAGGGAGAGATGCACAGGGGCCAGTCGCCATCGGTGGCCAGGTCGCTGTCGGGCCATTCGATGAACTGGATGAAGTTGAAGATGTACGCGGCCTTGAGATCGGGTTCCTCCACGGGGTTGGTGGCATGCGCCAGGCCCCCCGCCCAGCACAGCACGCACAGCCCGGCCCACAGCAGGTTGCGCAGGCGCAGGGCGTGGGACATGGCTCAGAACCCGTAGGTGAGCTTGACGCGGTAGGTCCGTCCATCCTGCCGGATCGAGTCTTCGCGGATTTCGTAGGAGGCGGGGTCCGCGTGGCGGCGGTTGAAGACGTTGTACACGCCCACCGACACATCCACGTCCCCCAGGCGCTTCGTATAGACGAGGTTGGCCAGGACGTGCGCAGGCAGGCGCGCGTTCGCGAGCGTCCTGCGCGCGCCCACGCCAATGGCCTCGACGGCATACTGCCCCGGCCTGCCCTGCCCCGGCGCCGCGAGCGCCAGCGTGTCCGACCACTGCAGCTTGAGCAGGTGCCGGGGGGAGTTGGTCAGCGTCTCGGGTGCACCCGCGTCGCGCGCCTTCTGCCACCCGTAGGCCACGCGCAGGCGCGACCCTCCTTGCCAGCGCTGCTCCACCTCGGTCTCCATGCCATGCACGCGCACGCCCCGCGCGTTGCTGAACCTGAGCCTGTCCGGGATGCCCGCGTCCCCCAGCGAGATCAGGTCGGTCACCTCGGACCTGAACGCCGTCAGCAGCATGCGCGTGGTGCCGGTGGGGGCGTGTTCCAGCGCCAGCTCCGTGGTGCGCACCTTTTCGAGCCGCAGGCCCGTCAGATCGACGATGCCGCCGGGCAGGTCCACCCGGTAGTCGCGCTCGTAGGCGTTGGGCGGCCGGTAGGCCGTGCCATGCAGCAGCTTGACGGCCGTGGCCGGGTTCCACCAGTACACCAGGCCCAGCCGGGGGTGGAAGCTGCCGTCGCTGCCCGACTGCTTGCCCCACCGCAGGCCCGCGTGCAGGGTGAGCGTGGGCGCCAGCGCGAACTCGTCCTGGACATAGATGCCCAGCGCGTTCCCCGCGCGGCGGGTATCCAGGTATTGCACGGGCGGATCCACGTCGGCATTGAGCTGCCGGATGCGGGTGTCGCGCCGGTAGTCGACGCCCCACGCGAGCTTGTGGCGTGCAAGGGCCGTGCTCACCCACTGCCATTCCGTGCCCCACCATTGGCCGGTGCCCACGTCGCGGTTGAGCGTGGGCGGCGGATAGTCGTACGCGTAGTCGCCCACGAAGCGGTAGTGCCCGGCGTGGACGCGCCCGGTGAACGCGAGGGAGGGCTGCAGCTGGCTCGCATACTCGGCCGCGACGCGAGTGGTGGTGTCGATGGACCGCGAGCGCGGGTCATTGAAGGTCTGCGAGAACGCCGCGGTGGGCGTGCCCTTGCTGCGCTCGCCGTGCGCCAGGGTGAAGCTCAGGCCGTCGCGCTGCATCCGCGCGAACAGCTGGGTGCTGCGGTCGAAATCCAGGCGCTGCGCGACGCCCTGGTTGCTGGCCGGCGTGTCGAACACGGCGAAGTACTGGTCCGCGCCCCGGCTGCTCGCGCGCGTCAGCGCGATCAGCCAGTCCCCGCCCTGTGCGTCCACGGTTCCCACCGAGAAGCGGGCCTTGGCGCTGCCGTGGCTGCCGGCCGCCACGCTCAGCTGCGGGCCGGCCAGCTGGCGGCCGTCGCGCGTGATGACGTTGACCACGCCGAAGAACGCATTGGGCCCATAGACGGCGGAGCCCGGCCCCGGCACGAACTCCACGCGGTCCACCAGGTCCAGGTCCAGCGGGAAGTCGGTGCCGATGGTGGCCTGGTCGTAGAGGTTGTCATTGAAGCGCACGCCATTGACCAGCAGCAGCACGCGGGTGTTGTAGTCGCCCGGCGTGGCGAAGCCGCGCGTGCCCAGGTAGTGGTAGGAGCGGTCGTACGACACATACAGCCCGCGCATGCTGCCCAGCACCTCGGCCAGCGTGCGGTAGCCGAAGAGCCGGATGTCGTCGGCGGTCACCACGCTCACCAGGGCGGGTGCTTCCAGGGTGGTCTGCGTGTACCGGCTGGCGGTCCGGACTTCCATCTGCACGAGCTGTTCCAGCGGCAGATGGGCGATGTCCGCCTGCGCGATGGCGTGGGAGAGTCCGCTGCAAAGGAGGGCCAGCGCCATGCGCTGTGGCCACTGTGCCGGGCGATGGTCCGATCCTCTTGTCATGGGCGTTGCACCCGCTGTGGCGGTGGCTCCTGTGTGCGAGACCAAGCGTTCCGGAGGTTCGTGGGTCGGTGGGGCGAGTGTTTACAAATTGTATCCACCAGCAGGCCCGGCAGGCCCCCGGGGGGATCGGTGATGACCCTAGGAAAAATGTAAAAGGTGGCCGCAGCAGCCGGTGGGCCGGCTGGGGCTCAGTCCCCCGCCGCCGAATCCCCGCGGTGGGCGAAGGCCAGGCCCACGCGGCGGTACAGGCGGCGCCAGCCGAACAGGTAGACCACCACCAGGGCCGCCGCGACCGCGAGCCAGGGGCTCTGGGGGCTGGCGAATACAAACCGCCACGCCCAGTACAGTTCGGAAAAGCCCATGAGCGCGAACGTCCCCAGCCCGATCCACGCGCCTTCCGCCCGCCAGGCGGCCACCGAGACGAACGCGTGGCCCACCCAGGCCGCCAGGCCCAGCAGCAGGTGGGTGGCCCAGGCCAGCACCGGCCGCTGCTCGAACCAGCCCGCCAGTCCGGTGAGGGTGGGCGGCGTGCCGGACCGGGCGGTCACGGCGGCCTGCACCAGGAACGCGGCCAGCACGCCCTGGTGCTGCAGACGGCGGGCGGCGGTGCCCTGCCCCTTCAGCGCGGAATCGACCACGTGGCGTGCCAGCCAGCCGCCCACGCCGCCGGCGCGGGGGGTGCCGTCTGCGGCATCCCCGTCATCGCGGGGCAGGCGCGCGGCGGCTTCCCGGGCCTGGTCGTGCAGGGCCTGGGGCACATGTTCCATGGCGCTGGCGCTGCGGCGCACCGCGTGGGCGCAGACCGCCACGGTGCGCAGCGCGGGCGGGATCTGCTCCAGCCGCCAGCCGCCCTCCTGCACATGCGCGATGCAGGCTTCCTCGCTGAGCATGTCGGGAGGGATCTGGCCGAAATCCTTCACGCCCTGGCGCAGCGCCGCCGCATAGCGCGCGGGGGTCATGAGGCGCTTGGGCACGAAGCGCACCGTGTCCTCGTCGGCCGCCAGGGCGGCATCGACCATGGCGTGGGTGATGCGTTCGCGCGGCACATCGGCCAGGGTGCGCGGGTGCGACTGCAGCCGTGCGATCAGCGTGGCGTCGTCGGCCGCCTGGGCCTGGCCCTGCGCCAGGCCTTGCAGCCAGCGCATGTCCTCGGCGGCATCCCACTGCGCGGCGTAGGGCGACTGCAGCGACAGCACCGTGGAGGCATCGAGCGCCGCTTCCTGCGTGCGGCCCAGGGCGCGCAAGGCGCTGGCCAGAATGTAGCGCGCATGCTCTTCGTGGCGCACGCGGCCGAGGCCCAGGCGGGCGTCGGCCATCGCGCCTTCAGGGTCGCCCGCCCACAGCCGAGCCCAGGCGCGCTGCACGTGCCAGTGGCTGGCCTCGCGGGGTTCGCCGTCCCGGCGGGCCTGGTCCAGGTCGTCCGCGATGAGCCGGGTGGTGACGTCCTCGCGCAGCGCGGGCGGTACGGCGAGGAACATGTCCCAGCGGTCCTGCAGCGCGGCCACGCACACGTCGGTGGTGCGCAGCGCCGCAGGGATCTTGTCCAGCGACAGGCCGTTGGCGCGCGCCGAGGCCAGGCACAGCGCGGGCGTGAGCATGTCGGCGGGAATGTGCTCGATCAGGCAGCCGTAGTCGTGCCGCACGGCGCGCTCGGCCAGCGCGGGCGTGATCTTGCGCGGGTCGATGTAGCTGATGTTGTAGATGTCGGCCTGCAGGGCGGCCTGCTCCACCGCATCGGTGCGCAGCCAGTGCGCCAGGTCCTTGAGCGGCGCCTGGGCGCGCACCGCCTTGAGCGCGAGCTCGGGCGTGAGCAGGCAGCCCCACACGTCGCACAGGCTGTTGTGGTCCCAGGTGGCGGGGATGCCGCTGTTGCGCTCGTCGCGCCAGTCCCATTCGGGCTGGCCGGCATACAGGCTGCGTGCCAGGGCCAGGGCTTCGGCGGTCATGCATTCGGGCGGGATGCCGGCCGCCTCGCGCAGGCCCCGGCGCACCAGCGATTCGAGCCGTGCGGTTGTCCGCCAGGCCGCAGGCACGTATTCCAGCGCCGCCACGTTCGCATCCAGGGCGGCATCCACCATCGCATCGTCCAGCCACTGCGCGGGCACATGGGCGATCGCATGGCGGTCGTTGCACACGGCGTGCAGCCATTCATCACGTGTCCGGGGCGGCTGCGTGGCCGGCGCGCCCTCGGGGGGCCGGCTGTCCAGCGCCGGGCCGTCGCTGTCCGGGCCTTCGGGCTCGCCGCCGTGGCCGGGCGGTTCCGTGGCGGGGCCGGCGCCGCGCGCGCGCTGCGCCAGCTGCAGCGCGTCGATGCTGGGCGCGGCCATGAGCCACAGTTCCCACCACACATCGCCGTCGCCCGAGTCCGAATGCTTGTACAGCGTGAGCCACTGTTCGCGCGCCTCGTGCAGCGCGCCGCCGTCGCCCGGCAGGGGCTTGGCCATTGCCACGGGCCAGGCCTGCGTGTAGTCGCCCTGGCGGCGCCAGGGGACGGCGTGCTCCGGGTTCGGGTCGGCGGCGCCAAAGCGCGCGCTCAGCTGCTGCACCATCGCCACGCGGGCTTCGTCCACCGCGCGGTTGAGGTCGGTGCACAGGAATTCGTAGGGGCCGTTGTGCGATTCGCTCAGGTAGGCGCGCATCACCCGCCGCACGACCACGGTGCGGCCGGCCTGCACCTGGCCGGGGTCCTGCTCCCCGTCGTCATCGTCATCTTCATCGTCGCCGTCCACGGGTTCGTCGGGCGCGAGTTCATCGCCCGCCGCCAGGCGGTGCAGCCGGGCCTCGGCGTCGGCCAGCAGGTCCACGGCCAGCGGCACGATGCCGTCGAGCGTCTTGAGGTTTTCCAGGTGGTCGGTGAGCGGCGCGTGGAAGAACGGCCCGGGGGGCCAGCAGTTCTCGCGCACGCCGCTGCGCCACAGGGGCGTGCCCCCGGCGTCGAGCAGGGCCACCTGCTGGCCGTCGTAGTGCGCGCGCCAGGCGACGGCGCCCTCGCCGTCGATAAAGGCCAGTTGCCCGTCGCGGGTCAGAAACGGCACCAGCGGCGTGTCCGGCGGGTGCCCCACCAGCCAGCCATCGCCATCGGTCAGCGGCTCCAGCAGGTGGTCGGGCGCGGGCACGAAGCGGCCGTCCGGGTGCAGCAGGCCCCAGTGCGCCGGGCCCGCTGTGGTGGCATCGGCCGCGCCCTTGCGCACGGCGGCGGCGGTGCGCACGACGGCAAAGCCGCTTTCCGCCGAGAAATCCGTGCCGTAGCTCAGCGGCGGGGCCGCAAGGGGTTTGCCGTCGGCCGTGAGAAAGCCCGTGCCGTCATAGCTGTTGGCGGCCACGCCGCAGGCCATGCGCCGCGAGAGGTGGCGCCCGCCTTTCACGACCACCTTGCCGCGCGCGTTGAGGTAGCCATGGCCGTTGTCCCAGGCATGGGGTTCGTCGAAGAAGGCCAGGCCCTCGGCATTGAAGGCATCGATGCGCGGGTAGCGGGGCTCCAGCACCCAGCGGCCTTGTGCGTCGATGAGGCCGTAGGTGTCGCCGTCCAGCGAGGCGGCCGTGGCGGTGGATTCGCCAAACGGCCGCGCGTCGCGAAAGCGGGGCTCGATCACCCAGCGCCCCGTGCGGTCCACGAAGCCCTGGGTGCGCTGGTTGCTGGCCTTCTTCCACAGCGTGGCGCGCGCCAGGCCATTGGCGCCGAAGGGGCTCAGCTCATGGAACACCTCGTCGCAGGTGGTGTGGCCGGTGCGGTCGATGATGCGCCAGGCATCCTGGCCCACCTGCACCGCGCACAAACCGTTGCGAAACGGCTGGGCGTTGTCGAATGCGGGAGGGATGACCACCGTCCCCGCCAGGTCCATGAACCCCCAGCGCCCGCCGTCGCAGAAGCGGGCCAGCCCGTCCTCGGAAAAACTGCGCGCGTTCTGCAGCGTGGGCGGCACGCGCCACCGGCCCTCGCCGTCGATGTAGCCCCACGGGCCGTGGGCCGCGCGGGCTGCGCCGATCCAGCCGCCGCGCCCGTCGGCCCAGAAGCGCAGCACCTCGCCCAGGCCTTCTGCGGGGACCACGGCCCGGCCCGGGTGGACGATGACCAGCGCGAGGGCCTGGTGGCCGGGCATGAGCGGGATGCTGGCCAGCCAGGGGGGTGTTGGTTCGGTGTCGTTGTGGCTGGTCATTGCGGTCGGGTCCCTCGCGCGGCATCCTACCGAGGCAGATCGCTATGGCCGGTAACCATTTGCACGGCTTGGCGGATACGCCACAGCGGGCGCCGCTGCGGGCGTGTGGCGCAGGCCGCGCCGCGCCCCACCCTCTTTTTCTAAGTAAAAACCCTGAACCAGCCACCAAGCTGTCGATCTGCCACGGGTTCGTCCGTCGTGCTGGTGAAGGCCACGGATCGCGCCATGGCCCGCCCCCCTGACCCCCCGAGGAGAACCCCATGCGATTCATGATCATCGTGAAAGCCACCGCAGAATCCGAGCGCGGCGACATGCCCACCGAACCCCTGATGGCCGCCATGGCCCGCTACCACGAAGAGCTGGCCCGGGCGGGCGTGCTGCTGGACGGCAGCGGCCTCAAGCCCAGCGCGCAGGGCTGGCGCGTGCGCTACGGCGCGGGCGGGGCGCGCACCACCATCACCGACGGTCCCTTCACCGAGACCAAGGAGCTCATCGCCGGCTACACGCTGATCCAGGTGCGCGACCGCGACGAGGCGCTGGAATGGACACGCCGCTTCCCCAACCCGCGCGGCGAGGGCCTGGAGGCCGAGATCGAGGTGCGCCCGCTCTACGAGATGGAGGACTTCGCTGCCGTGGAGGGCGTCGAGCACTTCCGCGACCTGGAAGCCCGCCGCTGAACCGCTGCCCCTGCCTGGAGACCATTGCCATGATCAAGACCATCGCCCTCGTGCTGCTCGCCGCCCTGGCGCTGCTGCTGGCGTTTGCCGCCACCCGCCCCGACAGCTTCCGCGTGGAGCGCAGCCGCGTGATCCCCGCGCCGCCAGAACGTGTGTACGGGCTCATCCACGACCTGCGCCAGTTCAACACCTGGAACCCGTATGAACGCAAGGACCCCGCCGCCAAGGGCCAGTACAGCGCCACCACCGCAGGCCCCGGCGCGCGCTATGCGTGGCAGGGCGACAAGGTGGGCACCGGCAGCATGGAGATCGTCGACGCCACGGCCCCCGCGCGGGTTGCGATGAAGCTCGACTTTGTGGCCCCGTTCGAGGCCCACAACCAGGTGGAATTCACGCTCCAGCCCGAGGGCTCCGGCGCCACCCGCGTCACCTGGGCCATGCAGGGCCCCGTGCCGTACGTCGCCAAGATCGCCCACCTGTTCTTCAACATGGACCGCATGGTCGGCCAGGACTTCGAGGACGGCCTGGCCAACCTGCAGGCCGTGGCGCAAAAACCAGCGACCTGAACCGCGCACCTTTGCCAAACCTTCTGTTTCCCTTTACCTTCCCACCCCTTCAGGAGCCTTTCATGCACAAGCAAATCTTCGTGAACCTGCCCATCGAGAACATGGCCCGCTCGCAGGCGTTCTTCCGCGCGCTGGGCTACGAGTTCAACCCCGAGTTCACCAACGAACAGGGCGCCTGCCTGGTGGTGGGCGAGAACCTGTTCGTGATGCTGCTGGTCAGGGACTTCTACCAGACCTTCACCAGCAAGGCGATCGCCGACGCACGCACCACCTCGGAGGTGCTGGTGTGCTTCTCGTGCGACAGCCGCGAGGAGGTCGATGCCCTCGTCGCCAAGGCCGTGGCGGCCGGCGGCACCTCGCCGCGCCCGGTGCAGGACCTGGGCTTCATGTATTCGCGCAGCTTCGACGACCTGGACGGCCATAGCTGGGAGTTCGTGCACATGGTGGATGCCAGCAAGGCGCTGGGCTGAGCTTTCACCGAGGCCACCGATGCACAACCCCCGCAGTCCCGATGCCGACGCCGGCGCCGATGCCCTGCACCGCACCATCGATTCGGTGTGGCGCATCGAGGCCGCGCGCATCATCGCCAGCGTGGCGCGCATGACGCGCGACGTGGGCCGGGCCGAGGAGCTGGCGCAGGACGCGCTGGTGGCCGCGCTGGAGCACTGGCCCGCCACCGGCCTGCCCGCGAACCCGGGGGCATGGCTCATGACCACGGCCAAGCGCCGCGCCATCGACCACCTGCGCCAGCAGGCGGTGCATGCGCGCGAGCACGAGGCGCTGGGCAAGGACCTGCAGGCGCTCGAAGCCCAGTACGCCCCCGACGTGGTGGACGCCCTGGTCGCTGCGCAGCAGGACGACATCGGCGACGACCTGTTGCGCCTGATCTTCACCGCCTGCCACCCCGTGCTGCCCACCGAGGCGCGCGTGGCGCTCACGCTGCGGCTGCTGGGCGGCCTCACCACGGCCGAGATCGCACGGGCGTTCCTGGTGCCCGAGCCCACCGTCGCGCAGCGCATCGTGCGGGCCAAGCGCAGCCTGTCGGCCGCCCACGTGCCCTTCGAGGTGCCGGGCGCGGCCGAGCGCGCGCCGCGCCTGGCGTCGGTGCTCGAAGTCATCTACCTCGTCTTCAACGAAGGCTACGCGGCCACGGCGGGCGACGACTGGATGCGCCCTGCCCTGTGCGGCGAAGCCCAGCGCCTGGTGCGCGTGCTGGCCAGCCTGGTGCCCGACGAGCCCGAGGTGCAGGGGCTGGTGGCGCTGCTGGAAATCCAGGCCTCGCGCCTGCCCGCGCGCACCGATGGCGAGGGCCGGCCCGTGCTGCTCATGGACCAGGACCGCGCGCGGTGGGACCGGCTGCTGGTGCGCCGGGGCCTGGCCGCGCTCGACAAGGCCGAGCAGCTGGCGCGCGCGGGCCATGCCTGGGGCCCCTACGCGCTGCAGGGCGCGATCGCCGCCTGCCATGCCCGCGCGCGGCGCGCCCAGGACACCGACTGGGCCCACATCGTGGCGCTGTACGACGCGCTCGCGCAGGTGGCGCCCTCGCCCGTCGTGGCGCTGAACCGCGCCGTGGCGGTGGGCATGGCCGAAGGCCCGGCGGCGGCGCTGCGGCTGGTGGACGAGATCGCGGCGGACCCCGTGCTGGCCCAGTACCACTGGCTGCCCAGCGTGCGCGGCGACCTGCTGGCCAAGCTGGGCCGCGTGGCCGAGGCGCGCGCCGAGTTCGAGCGCGCGGCGGGCCTCACGCGCAACGCGCAGGAAAAGGCGCTGCTGCTGGCGCGCGCGGGCGGCTGAACGGCGCTTGCACCCCGGGGCCGGGCACCGCGCGCGGCGGCCGCGTGATTTTGTCCCGCGCTTTCGCCAAAATGGTGCCTCGTTCCGTTTTGCCGCCCACCGCCCTGCCATGACGCACCCAGACCCCGTGTTCCCGCTGGACGGCGGCTGTACCTGCCGCCATGTCCGCTACCGCATGCTCACCGCGCCGCTTTTCGTGCACTGCTGCCATTGCCGCTGGTGCCAGCGGGAAAGCGGGGCGTCGTTCGCCTTGAACGCCATGATCGAGGCCGACAGGCTGGCGCTGCGGGTGGGCGAGGTCGACCTGGTGGACACCCCGTCCGAAAGCGGCTTTGGCCAGAAGATCGCGCGCTGCCCGCACTGCCGCGTGGCGGTGTGGAGCCACTACTCCGGCGCGGGCCCGCTCGTCGCCTTCGTGCGCGTGGGCACGCTGGACGCGCCGGACCACCTGCCGCCCGACATCCACATCTACACCGCGTCGAAGCAGCCCTGGGTGGTGCTTGCGCCCGGCACGCCCGCCGTGGCGCAGTATTACGACCGGGACGCCCACTGGCCCCCCGGCAGCCTGGCCCGCCGCCAGACCCTGCTGCCCCGCATCAACGCCTACCGCGAGGCCCTGGGTCTGGACTGAGCGCGCAGCGCGCCGGCCGGTCAGCGCCGCTTTTTCCTGGTGCGGGTGTGGTGCTTCGTGGACGGCTTGGGCGCCAGGCCCAGCGCGCCGCGCGCGAGGGTGTCGGCCTGACCATTGCGGTGGCGCGGAATCCAGCGCACCGCCACATCGCCCACGGCCTGCATCAGCCCGCGCACCTCGTCGAACAGCAAGGCCAGCCGCGCGATGGGCGCGGCGCGCGCA
Organism: Acidovorax sp. GW821-FHT10E03; assembly: GCF_059415205.1. Taxonomy (NCBI): domain Bacteria; kingdom Pseudomonadati; phylum Pseudomonadota; class Betaproteobacteria; order Burkholderiales; family Comamonadaceae; genus Acidovorax; species Acidovorax sp. GW821-FHT10E03. The sequence goes on from NZ_JBWKMU010000010.1 coordinate 212,722, forward strand.
CCACCGGGGGCGAGCTGCTCCACCAACACGCTGTTGTCGCTGTACACCCGCACGCCAGCGGTTGCAGCGGTGCCCTGGGCCTGCAGCCAGCGCAGCGCCAGGGCCAGCGCCCTCAGCTCGGCCTCGTTGTTGCAGCCGGTGAAGGTGGTGGCCTCGGACAGCTGCTGCGCCACCGTGCCATCGGGCGCGTGCACCACCGCGCCCAGCCCCATGCGCCCCGGGTTGGGCACGGCGCTGCCGTCGCAATGGATCACCCAGGGGGCGGCGTTGTCGTCAGGCACGGAAAACGCGCGGCAGATACCGGCGCGGCGCGGCCGCGCGGGGCGATGTCACTTGTAGAAAGCCTCGACCTTGCCCTTGAGCTTGATCATCAGCGGGTGGCCCTTGCGGTCCACCGTCTTGCCCGCGGGCACCTTCACCCAGCCTTCGCTGACGCAGTATTCCTCGACATCCGTGCGGTCCTTGCCGTTGAAGCGGATGCCGATGTCGTGCTGGAACACCGCGGCCACATGGTGCGGGCTGCGCGGGTCCACGCTCAGGTGGTCGGGGAGTGCGGGGCGGTCGGTGGCGGCAGCGGCTGGGGTGGTGTCGGTCATGCGGTGGTCTGGTTGAAAAGCGAAAGCGCGGATTTTCCGGGATTTGGCCGAGGACCCGGATCAGGTGCCCCCTGGGGCACGGCTGGAACATGAATGAAAATGCCTTCTAGCGCACTGTGGATAAGCGCAGCATGCTATCGAATATGTAGCAAACGCATTCAGGGCGTGGCGTGCCGCGCGAGCAGCGCGCCCACCGCGGGTTTGGCGCAGCGCTGCACCAGCTGCAGCAGTGCATGGCTGGGTTCGGCCACCCGCCAGCGCGTGCGCAGGTCGTGCTGGATGCGCGCGAGCAGCGCGGCGGCCATTTCGGCATCGGCCAGCGCCCGGTGGGCCTGGCCGGTGCGTGGCAGGCCGTGGTAGTCCACCAGCGTACCGAGCTTGTGGCTGGGGGCCTGCGGGTACAGGCGGCGCGACAGCAGCACCGTGCAGGCAAACGGGTGCGGCGCAGCCACGCCGGCCAGCGCCAGTTCGGCCTGCCAGAACTTGCTGTCGAACGACGCGTTGTGCGCCACCATGGGCGCGTCGCCCACAAATCGCGCCGCGTCGGCCATCACGCCTGCAGCATCGGGCGCCGCGTTCACCATGGCGTTTGTGATGCCGGTCAGTTGCGTGATGAATGCCGGAATCCACGCGCCCGTCTTCATCAGGCTCTGAAAGCGGTCCACCACCTGGCCTTTTTCCAGCAGCACGATGGCGACCTCGGTCGCGCGCGCGCCCTGGCCGGGCGAGACGCCGGTGGTTTCAAAGTCGATGACGGCGATGGGGGGCATGAGTGTTCCGAGGGGCAAGGCCGTGCGTCAGCGGCCCCCATTGCGGGCCGCAGCGGGTTGTGCCGGCGGGCCTGCAGGATAAACCGAACCCCGTGCCGGGCCCCGGGGGTGGTCGGCTGGGAACGGCTACGCCGTGAAGGTGTAGTCCACCGGCACGCGGTGTTCGTAGACCGTCTGGCTCGACGCATTCTTCATCAGCAGCCGCAGGCCCGTGACCGCGCAGGGGTCGATGAGGGTGAAGTGCCTGTGCACGGTCCCCGCGCCGTCCAGCCGGCCCGTGGTGCCCTCGTAGGTCATGTTGGCCTGCGTGTCGGGAATGACCCAGATGTCCAGGCCTTCCTCCGCCTGGATGTCGTATTCGACCTCGACATCGATGCGGGTGCCGGCCTTGACCGTGGCGGGGGACGCAATGGACAGACGGATGTCGGTGATCCGCGATCCCTTGCCATCGTTCCTTTGCGCCTCGTCCAGCACCGCGTCCTCGTAGGTGAAGTCCACGGCGATGGCCTGGTTGAACACCTCCACGAAGTCCCGGTTCTTGACCACGATGAACAACTCGCGCACGGTCCCCGCCTGCGTGAGGTGCACCGAACGGCTCACCCGCCCGGAGCCCGGGTTCAGCATGTCGTGCGAGCCTTCGTAGAGGGAGTCGTAGGTGGTGTCCAGGATCTTCACCCACGCATACAGCGGCTCGCGCGGCGCGCCGTAGCGGTAGTCCAGGGTCACGGTGATCGGCGTGTTGGCCTGCAGCACGCTGCCCGAGGGGGGCGCGATGGAGACCGCGGTGATGCGCAGGTCGGTGCGGGTGTTGTCCTGGCGCCCCGAACGCCGCAGGGCGTAGAAGACCAGCCCGATGGCCACCAGCCCCGCGACGGTGATGTAGACGTTCTCCATGACGGATTCCTCTCCCTGAATGGCTTTCGCACCGTGTTGTTGTGCGGGATGAAGGTGGCGCTGCGCTCCCGGGCAAATTATGGCGGGGTGCCGGCCAGTCCCCGGGGATGCTCCAGGAAGAACCGCAGCATCTCCCGCGTGGCCGATACCCCCCGGGGGTCGGTGTGGCTGCCCTGCGCATGCCCGCCCGCCCAGGCATGGCCGCCGCCATGCAGCACCCAGTGCTCCGCCACCGGCGCGCCTGCGAGGCCATACACCGTGCGCGTGTAGCCCTGGCCACCGGCCGACTGGCCCTGGTGCGTGCCCAGCTCCACGGTGCCCGGGGCGCTGGCCCGCGCCGCCTGCACCAGCTGCTCGCCGTTGCGGGCGTGCACGGTGGTGTCGGCATCGCCGTGGAAGACGATCAGGGGCGCCGCCACAACAGCCCCCGGAGCCGGGGTGCCCGCCGCCGGCCTGGCGCCATGCTTCATGGCCGACAGCGCCCCCATCACGTTGTGTGCCGCGCCGGCCTGCAGGCCCGAGTGCACGCCCACGGCCGCAAACACGTCGGGGTACTCGCGGCCCAGCAGCGCGGCCATGGCGCCGCCGGCCGACAGGCCCGCCACGTAGACGCGCCGCGCATCCACGGGGTGGCGCGCCATCACGTCCTGCACCATCGCCACCAGCAGAGCGGGTTCGCCGCCGCCCCGGCGCTGGTCTTCGGGGCGGAACCAGTTCCAGCAGCCGTTGGGGTTGGCGCTGTGGGGCTGTGCGGGGTACAGCACCAGCGCGTTGGCCGGGGCGGCGGCGGCGTTCATCCCGGTGCCGGTGGCGAAGTCCACGGGGTTCTGCGTGCAGCCGTGCAGCATCAGCACCAGGGGCATGGGCGTGCCGGCCCCCGCGCCGGGCGGCACGTACAGGTGGTAGTGGTGCGGGTTGTGCGGGGCGCCAGGGTGGCTGAAGGCGACTGCGGTGAAGCTGTCCGGGGGCTCGGCGGCGTGCGGCGCGGCGGCCGCCGGGCGGGCACCCGGCCCGGACGGTGGGGCGGGCCGGGCCGCGCCCGGGGGGACTTGCACGGTGCCGCGCTCGACCACCACCGCGTCCTCCACGTCCTGCGCCGCGCTGCTGCGCCACGGGGTTCCCGTGCGAAAGGCGAAGGGGGCTGCCGGTGCCTGCACCGGGGCGGGGCCCGCGCGTTCCGGCGGCGGCGCGGCGGGCCCCGGCGCCGTGGCCGAAGCGCTGCCCAGCGCCTGCTGGATGGCCCGCGTGGCATCCGCCAGCTGGCCGCTGCGCACCAGGTGGGTGGCCTGACCCATCAGCTGCTTGAGTTTGAGGTTCCAGTCCATGGGGTTCTTTCGTGGTGGTGGTGGTGCGCCGCGCTCAGCCAATGCGCCCTGCCAGGGCGGCCTTGACCGGGGCGCTGGCGTGAAACGCGCCCAGCACCGTGATGGAGGCAATCGTGGCCTGCGCCAGGGTGGGCGGCACGTCGTCGTCGATGCTGACCAGGCCGAGCACGCGGATCTCGAGCACCTGGCCCGCTGCCTGCACGGCTTGCAGCTCGGCGCGGCCAAACCGCTGCAGGCCCAGCACAAGCATCTTGCGGGCCACCACCTGCCGCACGGCGTCGCCCTGGGCGGCCAGCTGCTGGCGGATGGCCGTGCGGATGAAGTCGGTGCGGTTGGCATAAAACCCTTCCGACACCAGCAGGTCGATGTGGCCCAGGTCGACAAAGCCCAGGTTGATCGTGATCTTTTCGGAATCGGGAATCTTGCCGCGCACGGCCAGGGACGAAGCGGGAGCTGGGGTCATGGGCCCTCCGTGGCCGGTGGTATGGATGATTTCCATCCATATGGATGGTTAGTGGATGGTATATGGATGGAAAATCCCTTGCTTCAAGGGCCACGCGCAAAAGAAAAGAGCCCGAAGGCTCTTTGCGCATGGGTGCGAGCGGTGCCGGTGCCGGCGGCGCTCAGCCCGCCCCGCGGCTGCCCGCAGGGCCGCTGCTGCCGGCGGCGCCCCGGCGCGACTGCGCCTGGTTGCTGCTGCCCAGGTGCGTGTCGCGGTCGCCCCGGCTTTCGGGGGTGCGGCGGCCCTGGTTGATCTGGGTGGTGGGCTTGTCGCCCGTGCTGTTGTGGGCCTGGGCGACCTTGCCCGAGCCCTCGGTGTTGTCATTGCCGCCCGATGGGTCTTCCTCGCGGCGGTTTTCCTTGCTGCTCATGGAACCTCCTGGAATGGATGGTGAAGAAAAGGCGTGGCGGTGCCGTTCACGGCAGCGTCAGTTCCTTGTGCTCGCCCAGCTGGCGCGGGGGCTGGCCGGTGACGGCCGCCTTGGCCATCTTGAACAGCTGCACCATCTTGCTTTCGTCCACGTCCCAGTATTCGGCATGGCGGATGCGCACGGCCAGCAGGGCCAGCTCCGGATCGGTGTGGCCGCCCGGAAACCATGCCTGGGCCGCGGTCGACCACAAGGCTTCCTTTTGCGCCAGATCGTCCACGAAACGCGCCTGGCCCGAGAGCGAGACATAGCTGTCCGCGCCGGGGTCGGCGTACGAGACGTTCACCTCGCCATCGGTGAGGAGGCGCTCGTACAGTTCGCCGGACTTGGGGATGAAGAAATAAAGCTCCGCCTGTTCGTCCATGCGGCGGTTCTGCGTGGTCAGCGGGTGGGCATGCAGCATGCCGCTGGCGGTGCGGTGGGTCAGCATCCCGAAGCGGATGTCCTTGATGAGCTTCCACAAGGTGTCGTGGGCGGGGGTGTCGTGGGGCATGGGCTCTCCGTGCGGTGGTGAAATGGGGGAAGGGGTCGGTGCTTCCATTCACTCTAGGCAGGGTGGCGCGCGCACCGTGTCGGCCCGCCGCCCGCCGGGGCGTGGGTGTTTATCTGACACCGCCGCGCCCCGTGCCCTGTATCGCGGGCGGGGGCCCGGGGCCGGGCCCGATCAGGCCTTTTTCAGGAACTCTGACTTGAGCAGCATGCTGCCCAGCTCCGTCTTGCAGTCCACGTTGTGGCCGTCGGCGCCATCGACGAGGCGGATGCCCTTGATCTTGGTGCCCTTCTTGAGCGTGGATGAGGACCCCTTGACCTTGAGGTCCTTCACCAGGATCACCGCGTCGCCATCGGCCAGCGGGTTGCCGTGGGCGTCCAGCACGGCGCCGCCGCCCTCGGGCGCGTCGACCTCGGCGGATTCGGCTGCCTGGGGCCATTCGAAGGCGCAGTCAGGGCAGATGTAGTGGTTGCCGTCGGGGTAGGTGTTCTCCAGGCCGCATTGGGGGCAGGCGGGGATGGCGTTCGTCATGGGGTTCTCGCTGGGGATGGCAAATGGGGAGGAAGGGAGGGAAGGAGGGGCAGCACGGCGCGTGGGACGGGTGCAGCCCCCGGCCCGTGCCGCCGTGGCGCCCGCTGGTGGGGACGGCGCCGCAGGCGACTCGGGGGGCATCCTACAGGGGCGCGCGTTGCTCCAGCGCAAAGGGCGGCAGGCCCTTGAGCAGGCGCTGGCCGTAGCTCGTGCGCATGAGGCGCTTGTCGTAGCAGTAGACATGCGCCTGGTCGTCCTCGGTGCGGATGGCGCGGCCCACCCACTGCGCCAGGCGGATGGCGGTGGCGGGCACCACCAGTTCGCTGAACGGGTCGCGGCCCACGGCGCGCAGCCATTCGGCGCGGGCCTCTCCCACGGGGTCGTCGGGCGGGGCAAAGGGCAGCTTGGTGATGAACACCGACTCGCACAGCCGCCCGGGCAGATCCAGCCCTTCGCCGAACGACTGCATGCCGAAGATGACCGAGGGCTCGCCGTTCTCCACCCGTTCGCGGTGGCGCTTGAGCAGCTGCGTGCGCGGCAGCGCGTTCTGCACCAGCACCACGCTGCGCATGGCGGTGGGCAGCGCATCCACGGCCTGGCGCATCTGCTCGCGCGAGGTGAACAGCACCAGCGCGCCGTACTCCACGCGCGCGATGTCGTGCAGCAGCGCATCCACCATCTCGGCCGTGAACTGCGCGGCGTTCTTGGGGTCGGCGCGCGTCTCGGCGGCGATCAGCGTGCCCTGGGCGGCGTAGTTGAAGGGGCTGGGCACCTCCAGCGTGGTCGCGGCCTCGTCGCCGTGCAGCCCGGCCTCGCGCAGGAAGAAATCGAAATTGCCGCAGCTGTTGAGCGTGGCCGACGTGAGCACCGCGCCGCGCACCGCGTTCCACAGGTGGTTGCGCAGCGTGGTGCCCGGCAGGATGGGGCTGGCGTGTGCCTTGACCACGATGAAATCGCCATCGACCTCCAGCGTGAACCACTTGGCCGCAGGCACGAAGCTGCGGTCTGCGCCCTGGGGGGCCTCCTGCAGCAGCAGCTGCGCGGTGGCGTGCAGCTCTTCCAGGCGCGGCGCCAGCATGCCGATCTGCGCATACAGGGTGGACAGGCGCTTGGCCTCCTCGGGCTTGTCGCGCATCTCGGCGCGCAGGGCCTTGCTGATGGCGCGCAGGGCTTCGAGGAAGCCATCGGCGCTGGCGGCCAGCAGCCCCAGCGGCGCGGTGAGCGGCTCGGGCAGCTCGCCGCGCGGCACCCGCACCCGGGCCGGGCCCCAGGTGTCCTTCTGGCTCTTGAGCGCGGGGCCGTACACGTCCATCACGATGCGCGCGAGGTCCTGCAGTGTCTGCCGCAGCTGGGCCGCGTGGCGCGGGATGTCGGCGATCTCCTCCACCTCCAGCAGTGCGCCGATGCGCAGGCCCCGGCTGGAGAGCCGGTCGATCCACGCCAGGCGCGACAGGTCCATGCTGCAGGCGAACTGGTCGAGCGCCGTGGCGGGCAGGTGGTGAGCCTCGTCCAGCACCAGGAGGCAGTTGTCCAGCTCGGGCAGCACGCGCGCGCCCAGCGACGACAGCAGCAGGTCATGGTTGGCCACGATCACCTGCGCGCCCACCAGCTCCTTGCGCTTGTCGTAGTAGGTGCATTGGCTGAAGGCGGGGCAGTGTTTGCCCGTGCACGACGCGCCCTCGGCCGCCACGGGGCTCCACACCTCGGGCTCGGGCGGGGTCTCCAGGCTGTCGCGGTCGCCGTCCCAGGCGCCCTTGGCCAGCGTCTGCGCCATGGCGCCGTAGAACTGGATGCGCGCCTCGGTTTCCTGCCGGGGGCGCTTGGCGCGGGCGGCGGCCTCCTCCTCGGCGAACAGGTCGTCTTCATCGGACGCCTCGGCCTCGCCCGTGCCCGCCAGCCGGTCGAGCTTGAGCTTGCACACATAGCGCCCGCGCCCCTTGGCCAGCGCGAACTTGAAGGGCTGGGGCATCAGCGCGGCCAGCGCCGGCAGGTCCTTGTTGACCAGCTGCTCCTGCAGCGCCACGGTGGCGGTGGAGATCAGCACCCGCGTGCCGCGCGACAGCGCCAGCGCGATGGCGGGCGCGCAGTAGGCCAGCGACTTGCCCACGCCCGTGCCGGCCTGGATGACGGCGATGGAGCGCGTGGGCGCCGCCTCGCCGCCCTCCTCGTCCACCTTGCCCAGCGTGGCGCTGCTGAACGTGTGCGCCACCTGCTCGGCCATGCGCCGCTGGCCGTCGCGGCTGCGAAACCCGGGCGTGGCCTGCACCACCGCATCGAAAGATTCAAGGGCCTGCGCGGCCCACACCTGTTGAGACATACAGTAGTGTCGCATGGGTTGGCGCCTGCGCCTTCGCGGCCAGCGGCCGCTTCACCCGGCGGACAGATGGCGCCGGGGACTACACGGCGGCTCCAGGGGCTTTCCTACGATGAAGCCCTGTACCGCAGGAGAGATCACATGCCCACCGCCAGCACCCCGGACCACCCCAGCGCCGCCCCCACCGGCCAGCCCAGCGTCAACACCACCACGCCCCAGTCGCCCGCCACCGCCGGCCGGCGTACCCCACAGGCCGCGCCGCCGCCCGAAAGCGCCGACAAGCCCAAGCTGCCGCACGAGCGCGATGAATCGGTGGACATGACCCACGGCCAGCCCGATGCCCAGGTGGAGCAGGCCTACCGGGACGTGCAGCGGGGCCTGCAGGACACGGACCGGGGCCCGCCAGCGGACAAGGCCTATCAGAAGCAAAAGCAGTAGATGCTCTGCTTTTCATAGCTGCTGGCGCACATGGTTCATGCGGTGGACGCCAATCTGATTGATCCGCGAAATGTGGCGGTGGTCCCAAGCGCCGTGGGCGGCAGGCGCTACGCCACCCCGATCCGGTGAAACCAGCGCGGCAGATGGCCGGCGCCACCATCGGCGATTCGCGCACGCCATGGCATGCGCTCCAGAATTTCCCGCCGCAGGGTGCTCGAGGTCCGGGACGACGACAACCGCCACGCCGGCTGCCTGTGCGGCGCACGCTCCGTTCTCGCTGTCTTCAAACGCCAGGCATTGGGCTGGCTCTACCTCCAGCCGTGCAGCGGCCAGCCGGTACAGCGCCGGGTCGGTCTTGCTTCGCTCCACCTCGTTGCAGCCCGCCAGGGCCTGGAAGTGGTGCAGCACCTCCATGCGGCCCAGGCGGTGCTCGATCTCGTCGCGCCGTGACGATGACGCCACCATGATCGATTCCGGCAAGGCCCGGCCCACTACCTGTAGATAACCCGCCTTGGCCGGCAGGAGGCTGTGCGCCCGCGCTGCATTGATGCAGGCCCGCAGAGCCATGCGCTCCGAGTCGATGACAAGCCGTCCATGTCGAAGACGGGGGCGGAGAACCGGCGGGCGCCGTATCGCCCCGTCAGTGGGCAAAGATGCTCTGCATTCAATAGCATGTGGCGCGTTTCATCCAGGCACTGCGGCCATTTTGGCTTGAGTTTCGGGGGGGACCAGACACTCCCTCGTCACGCTGCAAATGAATGAAGGTAGCTTGAGTAAATTGGGCGCAATTTGATGATATTGAGAAAACAATATCACAAAATTTAACAACTGAATGCGCCATCGATTGCTACGCTCCGCCCCTCTTTGGTGAATGGTCGCCAAACGGAGATTTGCACTATTGGCGCTGGATGCCGGAGCTGGCGTAGATCAGTACCGGTATCCCCCACGGCGCGCGGTGTGAAGAAAATAAGAGAGGGTCCTCATGCGCGCGCCGATCACAGGGTGCGCAGTGGTTGGCTGCGTGCGACTGCTGTGCTTCGTTTTCGTTTTCCTGCTCTCCCACACTGCCTGGGCCGACGAGGCGCTGGGCCTGTCATGGTTGCAGGGGCAGGTTCAACCCAGCGGGGGTCTGGCGAGCGAGGCAGGTTCTGTTGCGCTGCCCGTGCAAAGCCGCTCGGAAGCCGCCGCCACCTTGCGTGCTTGGAGCAGGCCGGTGCCGCCGGTGCTGCTGGATGCGATCGCTGCGGCGAGTGACGACACCGTCGAGGTACTGGCCCGGAAGTCCCTGGCAAAACAGCTCCAATCGGCCAGCACGGCCCATCTTGACGCCCTTGCGCCCAAGCAGAACGCGGATGGCGGATTTGGCGCCACGGTGGGCTATGCCAGCAATGTGCAGGACACGGCGTGGGCCGTTGCCGCATTCACGGCGTCACGCGCTTCGTATCCCGAAACCGCCGATCAGGCGCTGGCTTGGCTGCTGGCCGCGCAGCAGGTGGACGGCCGATGGGCCCTCGCCACCGATGGCGATGCGCTTCTCTCCACGGCGCAGGCCGTACAGGCGCTCCACCCCTATCGCCAGACCTCTGCGGTGGCATCGGCACTGTCGAACGCGCGCACCTGGCTGCTCGCCGAACGCGGCGCTGCCCCGTCGTGGGGCGGGTCCCTGCGCAATGCGCAGGCCCTGCTGGCGGTGCTCCCGGGGCTGTCCACGGCAGCCGCCGTGCAGCCCGCCGTAGATTCGCTCAAGGCCGCCCAGCGCGCGGATGGCAGTTGGGATGGTGACCCGTACGTCACGGCCCTGGCGCTGCGCGCGCTCTGGATCGCGGGCCAGCCCAGCACGAATCCCGATCTGGCCAGCGTGCAAGGCCTTTTGGTGAGCGACACCACGGGCCAGCCGCTGGCGGGGGTGTCAGTGCGGTTGACCGGCAGTGCCCAGCCCGCCGTGACCAATGCCCAGGGGCGTTTCGAGTTTCTGCAGTTGGCTGCCGGCACCCACAATCTGGCGATCGAGGTCGCTGGATACCTTTCGCTGTCCGCGGACCTGGGGCTGCTCAAGGGCCAGCAGCTGGATCTGGGCACCATCCGCCTGAAGGCGCTCACGGTCGGCAATGCGAGCACCGTCACCATTTCAGGCGTTGCCAAGTTCACCAACGACGGGGTGAGTTTCCAGAACGCCGCCAACGCCACCATTTCGGTCGGCAGCTCGACCACGCAGACCAACGCCCATGGTGAGTACGTCCTCGAAGGTATTGCGCCCGGTGCGATGGGCCTGAAGGCAAGCTATTCGTCCTATCAAGCGGTCGAGGCCAGTTTCAGTGCCTTGGCGGGGCAGCAGGTGCGGTTCGACCCGGTTTTCCGCCGCAGCACCGCGCAAAGCACGCTCAAGGTGGTTGTAAGCAACCAGGCAACAGGCGCGGCGATTGCAATGGCCAGTGTGTCACTCAATGGCCTGATCCGCAGCACCAACGCCCAAGGTGAGGTTGCCTTCGACGCTGGCGTGGTGGCAGGAGACAACACCGTCACGGTGTCTGCCAGCGGCTTTGCAACGCGCATCATCACCATGAACGTGCAAGGCCATCACTCCATCGTCCTGCCTGTCACGTTGACCGCAAACAACATCGGTTCCGATCAAACGGTGCTGCAAGGCATTGTTTCGGATGCCTCCACACGGCTGCCTCTGCAGGGGGTGTCCGTGGTCGTGGATGGCACCGGCCGCACAGCCACCACGGATGCTGCCGGGCGCTACACCATTGGTGGTGTGCCGGATATTGCTGGCTCACGCACCGTTTCCATGGAGAAAGCGGGCTATCAACGTTTTGAACAAGCCATCACGCTCGTGCAAAACGGCACACACCAGTTCGACGTGCCGCTGCACCCCAGCGTCGACCCTCAGCAACCCATCGCCATCCAGGCCACCGTCACTGACACAGCCACCCACCAGCCCATTGCAGGTGCCACGGTGACCCTTTCGGGCAGCAACCCGCAGGTGCTGCAGACCAATGCCCAGGGTGTGGCGGAAATCTCGGGCCTCAACGCGGGGGCTACCCAGGTGCAGGTGTCTGCACCCGGGTATGACAACGTGGCCTTTGCGGTGGATCTGGCGGCGGGAACGCGGTACGTGCTGCCGGTGGAAATGACCCCCAAGGTGCAAGGGCAAGACCGCATATACGGGGTGGTGCTCGATGCCCAGAGCCAACGCCCGGTGCCAGGGGCCAAGGTGGTCCTGGCGGGGGTCAGCCTGCTGGAGACCACCTCGGGGGTCGATGGCCGCTATGAATTTGCCAACATCACTGCGGGCCGCTGGAACCTCGCGGCAAACGCCCCCGGCTACCAGGGCAGCAGCAGCGGCTTTGACATCGCCACGAGCACCGCCATCAACCTGCCGCTGAAGCCGGACTATGGCCTGGAGGCCAGCAACACCCTGCGAGCCGTGGCAGTGGGGCATCCGAACTACCCCACGACCTCTGCGGGACCTGTTGGATACCTCTTCATATTTGGCGAGCAAGGCACCACGGGCCAGGTTGTGAGCAACGACGGCGCCATCAACTACAGCTTTGTTGTTGGTGCCAGCGGCGTAGCGGAACTCATGGTGCCCAACAACCAGTTTCTGCACGAGGCGGGCAAGGTAGTGGACAAGGCGCTGCAGGTGTACGCCAGCAAAGGGGTGAGCGCGTATTTCCTGAACCGCGAGATGTACACCACGGACATGTCGTACCTGCTTGACGTCACGGCGTTGGGCCTGGAATACCGCATCGTCGACTGGAACCATGCGTACAGCGTCATCCAGTTTTCACTGACCGCCGTGGAGGACGGCACGGTGGCCACCGTCACGCCTGCCAGCAGCCTGACGACGGGGCAGCCTGCGAATGTTCCCTTTGACGTGACCCTGCAAAAAGGCCAGTCCGTGATCTACACCGCCTACTCCGGCAATGAAATCACGGGCACCCGCATACAAACCAACAAACCCGTGGCGGTATTTGCGGGAGGGCAATGCGCCAACGTGCCACTCCATGCTGGCTACTGCGACCACTTGTTCACCCAGTTGCCGCCTGTGAAGCACTGGTCCGCTGAGTATGTGGCGCCCAAAACAGCCAACACCGGCACAGCGGGCAACCTTGTTCGCATCGTGGCCAACACCGCTGCCACCCAAGTGCGGGTGAACGGTGCGCTGGTGGCCACCCTGAATGCGGGGGAGTTCCATGAGGTGACTGACGCGGAGAGCCTTCACATCGTAGCCTCCGCTCCCGTGCTGGTGGGACAGTTCCTGAAGGGGTCCACGATCACGACCGGAGGAGTGCTGGGGGACCCAGCTTTTACCTACGTGGGCGGGATCGATCAAACCCTTTCTGACTACGTGTTCACGGCGCCGACCAACCTTTCGCCCTACAAGGAAAACTACCTGAACATCGCAATTCCGACCCCTGCGATGAACAGCCTCCAGCTCAATGGCCTGCCTGTGGATGTGTCTGGTTTCACAACCTTGGGTATTAGCGGCTACAGCGTGGGCCATGTCGCGATACCTACCGGCCCAGGGCGCATCAAGGCGGCCAAGCCGTTTCTGGCCACCATTGCTGGCTTCAGCCGAGACGACAGCTACCTCACCATCATCGGGGCCAAGTACTCCGCCGGGGCATCACCCGACGACATCGTTGCGCGTGTCAGTGCCAGCACGGACAAGCCCTCTTACGCCGCCAATGCCGCGGTGCAGTTGGGCGCCTCCGTGCTCAACCTCGGCACGACATCGGCGGCGTTGACGCTCGTGCTGCGCATCCATGACGCCATCGGGGTCGAAGTTGCGCGATTTGCCCCGCACGAACTGGGTGACGTGGTTGCGGGCGCAACGCTGCCGCACAAGCAGCCATGGAACACCGCGCGCTACCCGGCCGGAACCTACACACTGGTCGCCACACTCCTGAACACCCAGGGCGAAACAGTGGACGTGGGCAGCACATTGTTCGCCATCGTTGCAGATGCACCGCAGGGCGCCGGCAAGGCTGCGCTGACCGTGGCGGTGGACAAGGCTCAATACGCACCCAATGACCGCGTACGCATCAGCAACCTGGCCCGCAATCTCACGGTAAATGTGCCAGTGGACAACGCCCGTGTGCGCATTACCGTGCGCAACCCCAACAATGCCGTGGTCTACACCCACACCCACCTGCTGGGCCAACTGCAAGCCAACGGTCTTCGGTCCACAGACACCCAGCAAACGCTTAGAACCGCGATGGAGGGAATCTACACGGTGGAGGCCCTGCTGATCGGCAGCGGCAACAACCTCAAATCGGCAACTGCACTGCCCACAAGCCAGGCCAAGGCGTATGACGTGGATGTGGACCTGGCAACGGCGACGGTTACCTACGTGGTGCGGGCCAATGCGCCAGGGGGGCCTGGAGGCCCCGGTGGCCCAGGCACACCCGGCGTCACCAATTCCATCCCCGTCAACCAGCCGTGGTTTCTGTGGCTCGCCGGCGTATTGCTGGCGGTGGTTGCCGCGTATCGCCTGCGGGCTAGCTCCTGCCAGCCTGGCCTCGCATACCGCCAAGGTGGGGGGGCGCAATGACGCAGTTGCGAAACCCCGTTGCCGCCACCGGGCTTTTGATACCGGCCACCACTGTCACCCCCCCTTTGAGAGAGAACGACCCCATGCGCCCATTGCAGGCCCCCGGGCACCAGCACACCCGCAGTCACCCAACCCAGCCCACTCAGCAGGACCGCCCGGTGGGCTGGTTCAAACGCGCGGTGGTGTGGCTGCTCACGGCCTCGGTGCTCAACACCGTGGGACTGCCCCTCGTCCACGCGCAAATGGCGCAGCGCAACCAGCTGGCGGTGCAGCAGCGCCTGCAAAGCGGTGCGCCAGCCGAACAATACGCTGACACCCTGGAGCAACTGGCCAGAGCGCTGAATCCCGAATCTGGCACCCCCGGCATCGCCGCCACCTTCACTGACGCAGCCTCGAGCCTGCCCGCCGTGCAAACGCTGGACCGCCAGGCCCGGGCGCTGCAGCGGGAATGGGAATCCCTGCGCAACACCTGGCAAAACGCAGGCGTTGAAGGCAGCGTTCTTGACCGCCAGCTCGTTCAGGAAGCCGCCTTTGCAGACAAGCACGAACAGCTGGTCAAGCGCCTCCAGGCCGTGCAGGAAGGCAGCAGCAATGGCAAGGCCGCGGCCTTGCAGGTGCTCAAGGAATTCATCGACGCAGAGGCCCCCGGCAAAACCCACCTGCCCCTCAACCTGAACAAGCTGCCCTGGCAGGCAGAGCGAGCCCGCCCCCAAGCGCCCATCCAGATGGATGGCCCTGAGGCAGAGCAGCCTCCATCCGCCGCCAAGGCCGCCACCGTGCAAAGCGCTAAAGCCGCCAGCGCCCCCAGCGCAGCCGACCTGGCCCCCACGCTGGATGCCCCCCACACCGACGCCATCAAGGCCCTGGCCCAAACCCTGGGCCACAACCCCCACAAGATCTACCAGTGGGTGCACGACAACATCCACTACGTGCCCACCCAAGGCAGCGTACAAGGCGCGCAAGACACGCTCGACAAAAAATCCGGCAACGCCGTGGACACCGCCAGCCTGCTGGTGGCCCTGCTGCGCGCCAGCGGCATCCCTGCGCGGTATGTGGCCGGCACCGTAGACATCCCCACCGCCCAGGCCCTCAACTGGGTGGGCGGCGTCCGCACCGTAGACGCCGCCCAGCAAATCTGGGGCCAAGGCGGGGTCAGCAATGTAGCCCTGGTATCGGGCGGGCAAATCAAGGCCCTGCGCATCGAACACACCTGGGTCGAAGCCCTCATCCAATACCAGCCCGGCCGAGGCACGCGCCACACCCCAGGCCAAAGCACCCCCGACACCTGGGTGCCCCTGGACGGCAGCTTCAAGCAATACACCTTCAAAGAAGGCATGGACCTGC
Organism: Acidovorax sp. GW821-FHT10E03; assembly: GCF_059415205.1. Taxonomy (NCBI): domain Bacteria; kingdom Pseudomonadati; phylum Pseudomonadota; class Betaproteobacteria; order Burkholderiales; family Comamonadaceae; genus Acidovorax; species Acidovorax sp. GW821-FHT10E03. The sequence goes on from NZ_JBWKMU010000010.1 coordinate 227,913, forward strand.
AAAGCGCCGTACCGCTGGACGCCCAGGCCCTGTTGAACGCAGCCCAGCAAGGCGCAGAAACCAACCCGGCAGAAGGCTGGGTGAGAAACCTCAACACCAGCGCCCTGCAAAGCCAGCTGGGCAGCTACCAGGCCCGCCTTAAAACCTACATCGACAGCCAAAACGCAGGCCAAAGCACAGTAGGTGACGTCCTGGGCACCCGGCAAGCCACCATCGACCCGCTGCCCTACCTGGCAGGCACCCTGCCCTACAACATCAAGACGCGCATCCAAACCCACAGCGACCTGCCCACGTCCAGCAAAACGCACTTCAAATACGAAATCTACGCAGACGCCCGCAGCGCCGCGTGGGGCGACAGCCCCCTGCTGAGCTGGCAAACCCCCACCGCAGCCATCGCCGGTAAGAAGATCACCCTGGCCTGGGTGGCAGCCAGCGCAGCGGATGAGGCCGCCATCGCAGCCCTCATCCCCAAGCCCGCCCCCGGCCAACAGCTGGACCCCAGCCAACTGCCCAGGGGGCTATCGAGCAGCATCAACCTCAAGCCCCAAATCTCGGTGGACGGCACCGTCGTAGCCACCGGCCCCGGTATGCGCGCAGGCAGCGAACCCGTAGGTCAAGGCGGCTTCACCCGCTATGGCAGCCAGGACTGGGACGAAACCCAAGACCAGCTCATCGCAGGCCAGCAAACGGCATTGGGCCTGAGCATCCAGGGCATCAGCCAAGCCCAGCTGGAAACGCTGAGAGCCCGGATGAAGGTGAACAAGCAGAAGCTGGAACAAGCGCAGGCCGCTCCTGAAGCGCAGCGGGCGGCCATCTTGCAAGGCATGACTGGCGAAAATTTGACGGGGGATCTGCTGACAGGAACGATGTGGAGTTACTTCGCCAGCCTGCAGAGCCACGGCGCAATCGCCAGCGCCCAGGCCCAAACGATCGACCGGCCCGCCTTGAGCTACGGCCTGTTCCACGCCCAAGTCAAACCCAACAAGCTGTACGGCATCGTCACCACGGGCATCAGCTTCCAGGGGCTGAACATGGACATCGGGCACCTGCGGCACATCCGGTGGGTCAAGAACGACGACCCCAGTGCCGCGATCAACAACAAACCCGAACTCACCGCTAACGGCAAAACTGCAGCGCAAAACCGGTGGATTGCGTACAACAAGCTGCGGGGGCAATACAGCAGCGCCATGGAGCACGCGGTGCCCGAGCAGTTGTGGGTGGACGCGACGCAGTGCCAATACACCGACGAGCTAGGCCAAATCCAAAACCCCAACAAAGCAGACTGCGCACAAGCGGTCTCGGCAGTGAAAGCCATTGCCATCGCCCAGGCAGAAGGCCAGCGGATCTACACCATCAACCAAAGCAACGCAGCCACGGCATTGGCAAAGCTACCAGTGGGCGGCACAGTGGGGCAAGAGATTCAATCAGCCATCCAGGCGGGCAAGGAAGTGACCTTCCACGAGCGCGGAATCAACGCGCATGGGTTCTCGGGGTATGGGTACATCATTACCGACCCGGAGACGGGGGCTGGGGCTTACATGATTGAGGGTAGGGGGAATGGAGGGATATTGCTTGGACTAGCTCTTGGTCTTGTGTCGGGAATTGCGATCATCGTTGCTGGGCCTCTGCTTGCGGCGATAGTGGGAGCAATTGGGTTTGTGATTGGTGTGTATTTGGCTATGTATGAAGATAACAAATACAATCTAAATTTTTCTGGCGCAAGGCTTATAGGTTTAATGGCTGGGATCATACTTTCTGTAATTTTTGGCGGATATGTTGCTATTTCTTTTCCGATTATATTTATTGGTGGGGCGGCTTGGCTGTTGTTGACGGTGGCTCGCTTGCTTGTCATTGAGGTTTTTACTTGATTTATTAATATGAAAGATTTCAAAGATAATATTAGAATAAAAAAAAATATGAAAATTACAGGATGGTTCCTGGTGCTGGAAGGAGCTGTGGTGACATTCTTGTGGATAGCAAATTATTTCTTTAAATGGTTTTGAGGCGATCTCCAAACCGCTGCGCAAAATTCTCCAATCGCGAGTATGCAGAATGCTCTTATTTTGATAGCTGCTCGCGTTTGTCCCAATTGCGCTAGAGCCTGATTTGTTTGTGAATCCTGTGGCCACTCATTTGCCCTCGCCTGCTCGCTTCAGGCGCGGTGGCGTTGGCACAAACGCCCGCAGGTATACACCATCAACCAAAGCAACGCAGCCACGGCCTTGCCCAAGCTGCCAGTGGGCGGTACGGTGGGGCAGGAGATTCAATCAGCCATCCAGGCGGGCAAAGAGGTGACGGTGCACGAGCACCAGATCAACGCGCATGGATGGACAGGGTATGGCTATGTGATTACTGATCCTGAAACTGGAGCAGGTGGATACATTATTGAAGGGAAGGGGAATGGGGGGGCGTTGATCTACGGGATCGCAGCTTTTGTCTTTGCGATAGCTGCCCTATTTATATTGGCGTGGTTGGGACCTTTTGCAATTCTCGGATACGGTTGGATGCTGATGGCAGCTTTTGCTTCGGCTGGAGCATATTTGGATGCGATCGGCGCGCAGGTCAATTGGTCTGCAATTTTTAATTGGATTGGTTTAACCTTGGCGGTAATTGGTCTTGCGGCTGCTATTCCAGCATTGGGTGTCCTGCTGGTGGGTAATGTTGCGATTGCTGCTGGAATAATTGGATTGATTTCCGCTATATATTCTGTGTTGAGTTGAATGAAATGTTTAAGATAATTTGCAAGGCATTTCATGAATACCGTGAAAGAAAACTAACAGTGGGGAGTTTTCTTGTTGGTTTGTATTTTTTGGCGCTGACAATTTTTTTTGTATATCAAGTTGGGCGCTATTTCTGATCGGCTTTGGTGTGCAAATCAGCCCGGTTGTGCAGACTTTGAGGGTGGTGGGCGCGAGATACAGAGCCTTGGGAAGGACTGAGTGGCTTCATTTACTCAGTGAAAACCCTCTATTCACCAAATGCAAGACGATCTTCTTTTGATAGCTGTTTGCGCTTTTCCTGCTTGCGCTAAAGACTTGATTTGGAATGAATCCTGCGGTTGCTTATTGATCGTCGTCTGCGCGCTCCAAGGGCGTTGGCTTCGACACAAGCGCCCGCAGATGCCAATCCCCGCTGCTCATCCCATTTCAGCCCTGCGGAGGCGACAGCCAAAACGCAGGCCAAAGCACCGTAGGCGACGTGCTGGGCACCCGGCAAGCCAGCATCGACCCGCAGCCAGTGCCAAACCCTGATGATCGACCGGCCCGCCTTGAGCTACGGCCTGTTCCACGCCCAGGTACGCCCCAACAAGCTGTACGGCATCGTCACCACGGGCATCACCTTCCAGGGCCTGAACATGGACATCGGGCACCTGCGGCATATCCGGTGGGTCAAGAACGACGACCCCAGTGCCGCGATCAACAACAAACCCGAACTCACTAGCAACGGAAAAACTGCAGCCCAAAACCGCTGGATTGCGTACAACAAGATGCGGGGGCAGTACAGCAGCGCCATGGAGCACGCTGTGCCCGAACAGTTCTGGGTGGACAAGAGCCAATGCCGGTGCACCGCCGTTGCGCAAACGGGGCGCCGCCAGCGTTGAGTCTGCGCCGGTTCCGGCTTGGTCGCTGAGGCGGCGGCTTGTGAAATGCCCGCCGTGACCACAGGTTCTGCTTGTGTAGGGTCTGTCGAGGAAGGCGGGCTGTCTGCGGTGTGCAGGCTGCTGACTTTGGAAACTGCGCCAGAACTCCGAGGGAAGCAGGGTCCCCCTGACACATCACCCGCCAAAATGGCTTGAAACGCCGATGTACCGGGCGCTAGCAGCTATCAAAGGAGATATATATCCTCATCCTCGCTCGCGCAGCGCCCGCTCGATGCGGTCGCGCCGCACCGTGGTCTTGGGCACCTTGAACGGGAACCACGTGCGCACGTCCTCTTCCAGGCCGATGCCGTGCATGTAGTTGTAGATGGCCTTCTTGAGCGCGCCGCCCAGCGCATCGTGGTCCACGCCCGTGGGGTCGATGAAGGCCACGTCGTTCTTGGCGAAGTCGCCCGGCGGCAGCGGCGCGAGGGTCACGCCGTACTCCTCGGGGTTCTTGCCCACGGGCGAGTGCACGGTGCAGGCAAAGCGGTGGAAGAAGCCGCTCTGGATGCAGCCGTTGGCGAACAGCTGGCGCACGTATTCGAGCGCGTCCACCGTGTCCTGCACGGTCTGCGTGGGAAAGCCGTACATCAGGTACGCATGCACCAGGATGCCCGCGTCGGTGAAGGCCCGCGTCACGCGCGCCACCTGGTCCACCGACACGCCTTTTTTCATGAGGGTGAGCAGCCGGTCGGACGCGACTTCGAGCCCGCCCGAGATGGCGATGCAGCCGCTGTCGGCCATCAGCTCGGCCAGGTCGGGCGTGAAGGTTTTCTCGAACCGCACATTGCCCCACCAGCTGATGCCCGCGTTGCGCGCGATCAGCTCGGTGGCCAGTGCTTTCAGCGCCTTGGGGGGCGCGGCTTCGTCCACGAAGTGAAAACCCGTCTGCCCCGTCTCGCGCACGATGGCCTCGATGCGGTCGGCCAGCACCTCGGCGCTCGCGCCCTCGTAGCGGCTGATGTAGTCCAGGCTCACGTCGCAGAAGCTGCACTTCTTCCAGTAGCAGCCGTGCGCCACCGTGAGCTTGTTCCAGCGCCCGTCGCTCCACAGCCGGTGCATGGGGTTGAGCATGTCCAGCAGCGACAGGTAGCGGTCCAGCGGCAGGCCGTCCCAGGTGGGCGTGCCCACCTCGGCGAAGGCCACGTCTGCTTCCATCATGTTGATGTACTGGACGGTGCCCTCGTCGTTGCGCACGAAGGTGCGCACCAGCCGCTGGCGGCCGCGTTCGCCGCGCACATGTTCGAGCAGCGCCAGCAGCGGGCGCTCGCCGGCGTCCAGCGTCACGTAGTCGACATGGTCGAACACGCGCGGGTCGGCCAGCTCGCGCAGTTCGGTGTTCACGAAGCCGCCGCCCAGCACCGTCACCACCTGCGGATGGCGCGCCTTGATGGCCTGCGCGATGCGGAACGCCGCGTACACGGAGCCCGGGAAAGGCACCGACAGCAGCACCACCGTGGGCTGGTGGCGTTCGATGGCCTCGTGCGTGAGCTGCGCCAGCAGGTCGTCCACCAGCGTGGGCGGTGCGGCAAGCGCCGTGGCCAGCGGGTCGAACGTGGGCTGGCTGCCCGCCAGCGATTCGGCATAGCGCACGAATTCGAAGCGCTCGTCCACCGCGTCGCGCAGCACATCGGCCAGGTCGTTCAGGTACAGCGTGGCCAGGTGCTTGGCCTTGTCGTGCAGGCCCAGGGCGCCGAACGCCCAGCCCAGCGGGTCGCCGCCTTCGTCGTCCACATACACATCCAGCGTGGCGAAGCGTGGGCCCTCGGGCAGGTAGTTGCGGCCCGCGATGCGGTGGGCCAGCGTGCTGTCGCGCCCCTGCAGGAAGGCAATGGCCGGGCCGATGGTGGCCAGGTAGCGGTCCTGCTGCGCGGCAAAGGACTGCACGGCGGGGCTTTGTTTCTTGGCGGGCAGTGCATCCACCTTGGCGGCCACGGCCCTCAGGCCCTCGGGCGAGAGCAGCCGCAGCACGAGCGCCAGCGCCAGGTCCTCCTGGAACGCGAGGACGCCGCGCGAGCGCAGGAAGCCCGTGAGGTAGGCGGTGGACGGATAGGGCGTGTTCAGCTGCGTCATCGGGGGGATGACGGCGAGCACGCGGCACGGGGAAGAGGCCATGGAGCGTGGGGGTGGTGACCGCCGATTATCCCGGCACCGCGATGGTGTCCCTGGCGGTGTGGCTACTGCGGCGGCGGCGCGGGCCGGCTCAGCGGCGGGTGGGCAGCCCGCCGCGCGCCTGTGCCAGCGCGTCCTGGGCCTGCCGGCGCGCGCGCTTGACCTGGTACATCATCTGGTCGGCCACGCGCAGGGCGTCCTCGGCCCTGCAGGTCTGGTCCGGCGCCATGGTGACCGCGCCCACGCTGGCGCCGGCGTAGTCCAGCGATGCGCCCGGCAGGTCGAAGCGGCCCTGCGTGGCCTGGGCGATGCGCAGGCTCAGCGCATCCTGCGCGGTGTGCAGGGCGTCGCCGGCGTGTGCGCTCAGGCTGATCACCACGAACTCGTCGCCGCCCAGGCGCGCGGCCAGGTCCTCGGCGCGCAGCACGCCCCGCAGGCGCTGCGCGACGGCCACGAGGAACTGGTCGCCCACCTCGTGGCCGTGGGTGTCGTTGATGGCCTTGAAGCCGTCGAGGTCGATGAACGCGATCTGCACGCCCATCTGCCGGCGCCGGCCCTGCGCCAGCATCCGTTCCAGCGCCTCCATGAGCGCGCGGCGATTGGGCAGCCCCGTGAGCTGGTCGGTGGCGGCCACGGCGGCCAGCTGTTCGTTGGCGGCCAGCAGTTTGTGGATGAGCTGCTCGCGCTCCACCTGCTGGCCGATGAGATAGGCGAACAGCGTGAGGATGCGTTCGGCCTCGGGCGTGCGCGGGCGGGCGTGGGTGCTGGCCGCGCACAGCGTGCCGTACAGCGCGCCGTTGCCGACGCGCACGGGCTGGCTCGCGTAGGTGCGGATGCCCAGGCCGCGCGCGGCCTGCGAATCGCCCCAGCAGGTGGGAACGTCGTCGGTGAAAGTGCGGCCCTCTTCCAGCGCGCGCTTGCACAGCGTGTCGTTCCAGGGCACGACCAGGCCCTCGGGGATCTGCATGGCGCTGGAGTTGCGCGCGTACAGCACGTGCTGCACGCCCTGTGCCTCGTCGATGGCGGTGAGGTAGGTGGACTCCAGCCCCGTCACCGCCTCCAGCATTTCCAGAAGCGGCCGCGTCAGCTCTTCGACGGAGTGGGCCGTGGAGACCGACTGGGACAGTTGCTCAAGAAGTTCACTCATAGACAAACATGGCTCGAATAGTGATGCGATACGCGCCGCCCGCGCGCCCTGGGGCCTGCCGGACTTCCGGACCGGATCAGGCTGCAGGCTTCGTCAGCGGCGGGGCCTGGTAGTTGTTCTTCACCCGCACGTAGTGTTCGGCCGAGTAGCGCAGGTACGCCATCTCCGCGTCCGTCAGCGCGCGCTGGCGCACCGCCGGGCGGCCCATGTAGAGGTAGCCGCTTTCCAGCACCTTGCCGGGCGAGACCAGGCTGCCCGCGCCCAGCATCACGCGGTCGCCCACCACGGCGTCGTCCATCACGATCGAGCCCATGCCGATCAGGCATTCGTCGCCGATGCGGCAGCCGTGCAGGATCACCGAGTGGCCGATGGTCACATGGCTGCCGATGAGGAGCGGCGAGCCCTCGGGCTTGCTGGCGTTGCGGTGCGAGACATGGCCCATGGCCAGGTCCTGCACGTTGCTGCACTCCCCCACCACGATGCGGTTCACGTCGCCGCGCAGCACGGCGTTGCACCACACCGAGGCGTCGCGGCCCAGGGTCACGTCGCCGATCACCTGGGCGGAGTCGTGGATGAAGACGCCGCTGCCCAGGCACGGGGCGGTATCGAGGTAGGGGGCAAGGGGCATGGGGTGGGAAGGGATGAGGTGGTGGTGAAGAGAAAGAAGCCGGAATGCGCCGGGGCGCACGCAGCCGCCAAGCGTAGCGCCAAGCCGGGCTCAGCGCCGGAAGACGGGCCCGATGACCTCGATCTTGTTGGTCCAGACATAGCCCGCGAAGCCCCGGGGCACCTGGGCCAGCTGCGCGGGCGTGTCGATGCCCGAGGTGCCGGCGTCGCCCGCGCCGTAGGGGCCCAGCAGGATGATCTCGCTGCCCGCCTGCCGCAGCCGCTGCTGCAGCAGGTTCGGCCAGCCCCAGAGCCAGGGCGCGACGTTCAGAGGCACCATCACGGTGGTCTGGCGGCAGGCCTCGGGCACGATGCCGGCCCAGCCCAGGGCGATGTAGCGGCCCAGGCACTGCGCCAGCCCCTGGCGCGACCAGGTCCTGACGGGTGCCCCGCCCTGGGCCGCGAGCGCCCCGGCGGCGCGCAGGGTGGGCTCGTCGCCCCCGTACGCGCCCCAGATGGCCTGCCGCCAGGCGAGCTGTCCGGCCACCAGCGCGGCGAGCATGTCGCCCTCGCGCGCCTCCCGGCTCTTGAAATTGACGAGAAAGCGCTGGCCGGGCATGGCCGTGAAGACCTCGGAGAGCTCGGGCATCAGCCCCACGCCCTTGCCGCGCAGGGGGTAGGTCCGGCCCCCGTCGGCGGTGTAGCCGTAGCCCACATCCAGCGTGCGCAGGTAGGACATCGCGTGGCTGCGCGTGGTGCCCCGGCCTTCGGTGCGGCAGTCCAGCGTCCAGTCGTGCAGCACGGCCAGGCGGCCGTCGGTGGTGGGGTGCACGTCCAGCTCCACGATGTCCGCGCCATGGGCGAATGCCGCCTGCATGGAGCGCACCGTGTTCTCGATGTAGTCGTGCGTGGGCGGCTCGATGCGCCGGGCGGTGCAGGTGTCCCGCTCCAGCCCCTCGCGGTGGTAGGTCTGGTGCACGCCCCGGTGCGCGATCAGGCGCGCTTTGGCGCCTTCGGGCGGCGCTGCGCGCCAGGAGGCGTTGAAAACCCAGACCGCCGCGGTGGCGATGCCCAGGCCGATGAGGAGGGAGTGGCGTTTGTGCATGGGAGGCGTGCCCGGGGAGGGGCTGGCGGTCGTGCGGCGAGCATTTTGCCCGGGCCGGGGTTCCCCGGCCTACGGCGCGCCGACCGCGTAGAACCCGAGGAACATCTCCACCGCATCGGCCAGCACCTGCTGCTGCACGGCAGGCGCCAGCGGCGGCTGGCCCATGGCCAGCTGGGGCCAGAAGGCAAAGGACTTGACCATGCCGTGCAGCTGGTGGGCCGCGTACTGCGGGTCCACCCCCGCGCGCAGGGCGCCGTCCTGCTGGGCCGCGCGGATCCAGCGCGGCAGGCCTTCTTCCTTTTCGGACAGGCGCGCCACCATGGCCTGGGCGCGCTCGGGCGTGTGCATCATTTCGGCCATCGCCACGCGCGAGAGGTCGATGAAGCTCGCGTCGTTCAGCAGCTCCATCTTCTGCTCCAGCACCGCGAGCAGCTGCGCGCGCAGCGGTCGCCCCGCGTCGTAGGCCACGTCAGGCAATGAATGGCTGCGCTCCCACAGGTGGTCCAGGATGGCGCCGAACAGCTCGTCCTTGCTGGGAAAGTGGTTGTACACCGTGCGCTTGGACACCTCGGCTGCCGCGGCCACGCGGTCCATGCTGGTGCCGTTGAAGCCATGTTCGCGGAATTCGCCGATGGCGGCCTGCACGATGGCCTCGCGCTTGCGGTCGGTCAGGCGGGTGGGGGCGATCACGGTGGCGGGCTCGGTCATTCCCCTATTTTACACCGGGTAGTTTACTTTTTGGAAAAGTGAACTACACTGTGCAGTGCACTTTTCGGAAAAGCATCCATGCTCCGCCGCACGCCCCGAATCCTTCTCATCCTCACCGTTGTCACCGCCATGGCCTACAGCATCCTTTCCTGCACCTCCTTGCCGGCAAGCTCCCATGAGCAGTCGCCCCAGCACGTCGATGGCAAGTTCCGCAACGCGGCGCCGCGCCAAGCCCCGGGTTTTGCCAAGACCCTGGGCATCATGTGGCGCTTCATGACGGACAAGCCCGCCGACGCGGTGCCGGCCCAGCCGCCCCAGGTGCTGCCGCTCACGCAGGCCGATCTGCTGGGCGCCCCCGACCTGAGCCTGTGGCGCCTGGGCCACTCGACCATGCTGCTCAAGCTGCAGGGCCAGTTCTGGCTGACCGATCCGGTGTTCTCCGAACGCGCCTCGCCGTTTTCCTTCATGGGCCCCAAGCGCTTCCATGCGCCGCCCATCGCCATCGACGAGCTGCCGCCCATCACCGGCGTGGTGCTCTCGCACGACCACTACGACCACCTGGACTTCGATGCCATCCGGCAGCTCGCCCCCAAGGTGGCGCATTTCGTCACGCCGCTGGGCGTGGGCGACCGCCTTATCGCCTGGGGCGTGCCCGCCGCCAAGGTGCAGCAGTTCGACTGGTGGCAGGGCACCACCATCGCCGGCGTGAAGCTGGTGGCCACGCCCGCACAGCACTTCTCGGGCCGCAGCCTGTCGGACGGCAACCGCACGCTGTGGGCGTCGTGGGTGCTGGTGGCAGGGGACACGCGCATCTTCTTCAGCGGCGACACGGGCTACTTCGACGGTTTCAAGGCCATCGGCGAGCGCTTCGGCCCGTTCGACCTGACGATGGTGGAAACCGGCGCCTACGACGCCCAGTGGCCCGACGTGCACATGCAGCCCGAGGAAAGCCTGCAGGCCCACCTGGACGTGAAGGGCCGCCACCTGATGCCCATCCACAACGGCACGTTCGACCTGGCGCTGCACGCGTGGACGGACCCGTTCGACCGCATCACCGCCCTGGCCGGGAAAGCCGGTGTGCCGCTGGTGGCGCCGGTGATGGGCGAGCGGCTGGACATCCGGCAGCCCGCGCTCTCGCAGCAATGGTGGAAAAGGTAGGGGGATACCGCCAGCGCGGCGGTCGCTCGCCGGTCAGAGCCCCTTGCGGTGACTTCTGGAAGCTAACCGCGCCACTACCCGCGCGGCGGCCACGATCTCGGGCTCGCCGTAGCCCGCGTAGCCAAACAGCCAGCCTCTACGGTTCGATTCCATCGCATAGCGCGACAAGGGTGCCAGCATCACCCCGGCGGCGAGTGCGCTGCGGCTCAAGGCCTCGTCGTTGCTGCCGGGCGCGCATTCCAGCAGCAGGTGCATGCCCCGGTCGCTGGGCGCCAGCTGCAGCGCGCCGCCGCTGGCCTGGGCCAGCGCGTCGATCAGCGCCTGCTGGCGCTCCTGGTACAGCTCGCGCATCTGCCGCAGGTGGCGCAGCAGGTGGCCTTCGGCGATGAAGCGCGCCAGCACCGCCTGTGCGTCGCCGGGCGCATGCCGGTCGGTGATGGCGCGGGCAATGGCAAAGGCTTCCACCAGCGCGGGTGGCACGACCACGAAGCCCAGGCGCAGGCCGGGGTGCAGGGTCTTGGAGAACGTGCCCACGTACAGCACGCGCTCCGAGCCCGGCAGGCTGCACAGGGCGGGCACGCGCTGGGCCTTGCCGTCGTGCTTGCCGTACTGGAATTCGCCGTCGTAGTCGTCCTCCACCACCCAGGCGTCGTGCGTGCGCGCCCACTGCAGCAGGGCCTGGCGCCGCGCCAGTGGCATGCACACGCCGGTGGGGAACTGGTGCGTGGGCGTGACCACGGCCATGCGCGCGCCGGGCCACTGCGCGGCGCCTTCGGCGATGCGCAGGCCTTGCGCGTCCAGCGCTACCGGCCGCGCCAGCACGCCGTGGCCCAGCAGGCTGGCGCGGATGCCGGGGTAGCCCGGGTCTTCCACCAGCACCTCGTCGCCCGCGTCCAGCAGCAGCCGCGCGATCAGATCGATGCCCTGCTGCGAGCCCGAGCACACCACCACCTGCGCCGCATCGCAACGGATGCCGCGCGACGCCCACAGCCACAGCGCGATGGCCTGGCGCAGTTGGGGGTCGCCTGCAGGGTCCAGGTACTGCGCGCGGGCGCTGCGCTGGCCGGGGCTGGCCTGGCGCGCCAGGCGGTCCCACAGCGCGAACGGAAAGGTGTCCACCTCGGGCGCGCCGATGCGAAATGCCCGCGCCGCCACATGCGGCGGCCGCCAGCGCGCCGCCGTCTCGGCAATGAGCTGCCCGCGCTTCGACAGCCCGCGCGGCGGCGCCACCAGGCCCTGCGCGGGCGCCACGCCCGCAGCCTGCGACACGTAGGTGCCGTCGCCCACGCGCGCCTCCACATACCCTTCGGCCTGCAGGCGCTGCACGGCCCAGAGCACCGTGTTGCGCGACACGCCCAGGCCCGCCGCGTGCTCGCGCGACGGCGGCAGGCGCGTGCCCGCGGGTAGCCGCCCCTGCTCGATGGCGCCGCGCAACTGCTCATAGACCTGCTGGCGCAGCAGGCCCTGGCGCGGGCCCGGAGCACCCGTGGCGGCGGCGACGGTCTTCGAATTGGCTCTGGCAACCGGCATGAATTGGCCCCTTCGTTGTGGCAATGCAGCCATAAACTGAAGAACCATTTTAGAAACCATCCGGGCTGCCTGCGACGCCCGGTCCCACAAGAAAGATCCTATGGCCGAGCACACCGCCACCATCGCCTGGTCCCGTGGCAGCGACGACTTTCTGGACAAGCGCTACCACCGCGCGCACACCTGGCAATTCGATGGCGGCGCCGTGGTGGCCGGCTCGTCGTCGCCGCATGTGGTGCCGCTGCCCTACTCCGACGCTTCGGCCGTGGACCCCGAAGAAGCCTACGTGGCCGCGCTGTCGAGCTGCCACATGCTGTGGTTCCTGGACTTCGCCTGCCGCGCCGGATGGCGCGTGGACAGCTACACCGATGCCGCCGTGGGCACCATGGCCAAGGATGCCGAAGGCCGCCTGGTGGTCTCGCACGTGCAGTTGCGGCCCGTGACGCGCTTCGACGCGGCGCACGCGCCCAGCAGCGCGGTGCTGGCCGACCTGCACCACCAGGCGCACGCGGCGTGCTTTTTGGCCAACTCGGTCAAGACGCAGATCGACTGCGCGCCCGTGCTGGACGTGGAAGGACCACTGACATGACCATTGCCAACCGCCAGTTCCAGGTGACCGACCCAGCCGTTCTGCACGGCCTGGTGCGGGACCAGCCCCTGGCCACCCTGGTCGTCTCGCACGAGGGCGCCCTGCACGTCAACCACGTGCCGCTGTACCTGGACCCCACGCGCGGCCCGCACGGCACGCTGGTGGGCCACGTGGGGCGCGGCAACGGCGTGTGGCCGCTGCTGCCGCAGCAGGCGGTGGCCGTGTTCCACGGCCCGCAGGCCTACGTGTCGCCGTCGTGGTACCCGTCCAAGGCCGTCGATGGCAAACAGGTGCCCACCTGGAACTACGCCACGGTGCACGCCCACGGCACGCTCAGCGCGGTGGACGGCGACCCCGAGCGCCTGCGCGCGATCCTGCACACGCTGACCGAGGCCCACGAGGCGCACCGCCCGCACCCCTGGCACGTGGACGATGCGCCCGCCGACTACCTGCACAAGCTGCTGGGCGCCATCGTGGGCGTGGAGCTGGCGGTGGAACGCTGGGAAGGCGTCTGGAAGGTGAGCCAGAACCGCACGGACACGGACCGCGCCGGCGTCGTCGAGGGGCTGACGGCGCAAGGCACGCCGCAAGCGCTGGCCATGGCGGCGCTGGTGGAACGAGGGCCGGGCATCTAGCCAGTGATTGCTGCGATATTCATAGCTTGAAGCGCTTGATAGTAGGGCGACAGAGCCTGTTTGGACCTTTAAAACCGCAGCATCAACCCGTACCGGTCGGGCTGAGCCTGTCGCAGCCATGCGCCGCGTTTCGACAGGCTCAGCGTGAACGGTGCTGGTGAGTGCCGAGTGGTGGTGGCACGACGTGGCGTGCGGCCAGACACCGCCCATGGCAACCCTTCAGCATCAGCCCTCCAGCATCTCCACGCGCAGCGACACCACCGGCCCGGCCACGGCGGGGTGCGCGGCCAGCGCGTGCATGGCCAGGTCCACCGTGGACTGGGCCGCCACGTCGGTGAGCACCAGCACCTGGGGATGGCCGGCGCTGGATGCCGCCTTGTCGGCCTGCAGTGTTTTTTCGGCCGCCAGCTCCACGCGCAGCACCGGCACGTGCTGCGCCGCCAGCCACGCGCCCACGGCCTCGATCTGCTGGGCCGTGTGCACGGGCACCCGCAGGTAGTGGCGCGTGCGCACGGCGGCGCGCGGCAGCACGGCCTGGTCGTTGCTGATGGCGCTGGCATGAAAGCCCAGGTGCGGCACCCGCTGCGCCGCGTGGGTGCCATGAAGCCGCGCCACGTCCACCAGGTCGGCGATCACGGCCGACGCGGTCTGCTCGGAGCCCGCGCCCGCGCCGTAGTACATCGTCACACCCGACGCATCGCCCTTGACCATGATGCCGTTCATCGAGCCATTGACATGCGCCAGCAGGTGCGTGGCGGGCACCAGCGCGGGCTGCACGCGCAGCTCCACGCCGTCGGCACCATCGCCGTTGACTCCATTGCCGTGCTCGCGGCGCCGCGCCACCCCCAGCAGCTTGATGCGAAAGCCCAGCTGCTCCGCGCAGGCCACGTCCAGGCCCTGCAGCGCGGTGATGCCCTCCACCTGCGCGTCGGCGAACCGCAGCGGCATGCCGAACGCATTGGCGGCCAGCAGCGTGATCTTGTGCGCGGCGTCGATGCCCTCGATGTCGAAGGTCGGGTCCGCTTCGGCGTAGCCCAGAGCCTGCGCCTGGGCGAGCGCCTCGGCAAAGCCCACGCCCTCGTCGCGCATCTTGCTCAGGATGAAGTTGGTGGTGCCGTTGATGATGCCGGCCACCCATTCGATACGGTTGGCCGTGAGGCCCTCGCGCAGCGCTTTCAAGATGGGGATGCTCACGGCCACCGCGCCTTCGTACGCCACGGCCACGCCGTGCTGGCGCGCGGCGGCGAAGATCTCGTTGCCATGCTCGGCCAGCAGCGCCTTGTTGGCCGTGACCACATGCTTGCCCGCGCGGATGGCGGCCAGCACCCATTCACGCGCCGGGCCGGTGCCGCCGGCGGCCTCCACCAGCACGTCCACATCGGGGTGCGTGGCGACCTGCATGGGGTCGTTGGTCAGGGCCACGTCCTTGCCCACCACGCTCATGGCGCGGGCCAGGCTGCGGGCGCAGACCACCACCATCTTGATGCCCCGCCCCGCGCGGCCCGCGATGAGCGCCTGGTTGCGCGCCAGCACGCGGAAGGTGCCCGCGCCCACGGTGCCAATGCCGATCATGCCCACGCGCAGGGGGCGCATGGCCGCGGCGGAAGGCTCGAACGACGGGGCTTCTAGGGACTGGACGGGATCGCGGAACATGGGCTTCTCCAAACGACTGCAAAACAAACAAACAAAAAAACCCAGCTGCCAGAGCTGGGTTTCAGTCAATTCGTCTTGGGGGAGAAGAGAGAGCGATCACCAGGTGGCTGCCGAAACGGCCACCTGCGCGTGCTCAGGTGGCCGCGGTGGTAATGGTGGTAATCATTCGTGCACCCATCGCCCGCGTGAATGCGGACAGCATCATGCACATGCCCTGGAAGGCCGTGGCGCGTGCGGTGAAGGGGATGGCGGTGTACGACATGAAGAATGCAGTGTACCCGAGGCCCTTGGGCCGCCGTCAAGCCCGTGCCGCGCCTGGTGCCGCGGGCAGGCGTCCTGGCAGCCCGCGACAGGGTGATTTTGCTATTGAATCAATAGCTTTTGGCGCTTCATGGATAAGCGCCAGGCGCCGATTTCTTTCTCATCGCCATCTCGCCAGCACCTGTGGCCTGCGCCCGCAGTCCCAGCTGCGCCATCAGCTCCATCGCGCCGGCCGGGGCCCGCTCCTTCGCGCCGTTGATGAAATACACGAACACATCGCGCGGCCGCTCGCCGCGGGTCCAGGCGCGCACGCCCTCGGCCCATTGCGCAATCGCCTCGGGCGTGTAGCCGGTGGGCACGTGGGCCTGGCTGCGCATCAGCCGCAGGTAGGCGAAGTCCGCCTCGGC
Organism: Acidovorax sp. GW821-FHT10E03; assembly: GCF_059415205.1. Taxonomy (NCBI): domain Bacteria; kingdom Pseudomonadati; phylum Pseudomonadota; class Betaproteobacteria; order Burkholderiales; family Comamonadaceae; genus Acidovorax; species Acidovorax sp. GW821-FHT10E03. The sequence continues at coordinate 243,461 of NZ_JBWKMU010000010.1, forward strand.
ATCGGCAATGGCCGGGAATTTTTCGGAATCGGTGTGCACCGGCACGCAGCCGTAGCGGCGGGCCAGCGCGATGAAGGCGGGGGTCGCAAAGCTCTCGTGCCGCACGTCGAGCACATGGCGCAGGCTGCGGCCATCGACCTGTTGGGGCAGCAGCGCGAGGAAGGCCTCGAAGTCCCCCGGTTCGAACACCTTGGTGGGCATGAACTGCCAGACGATGGGGCCGAGCTTGTCCTTCAGTTCCGAGATGCCGCTTTCCACAAACCGCATGACCGAGTCGCCCGCCTGCGCCAGCACGCGGCGGTTCGTCGCGAAGTGGTTGGCCTTGAGCGAGAACATGAAGCCCTCGGGCGTCTCGCCGTGCCACTTGGCAAACGTGGGCGGCTTGAAGGTGCTGTAGTAGGTGCCGTTGACCTCGATGGCGCTGAGCTGGCGGCTGGCGTACTGCAGCTCCTTGCTGTGCGCGAGGCCCGCGGGGTAGAAGTTGTCGCGCCAGGGCTCGAAGGTCCAGCCGCCGATGCCGATGCGGATGTGCTGGCTGCGGGTGCTACTGCTGTTTGCGGTGGTTTCCACGGCGTTCCCTGTCTGACAGTCCACGGGGTGGCCACTTTAGCAGCGCGACCGAGGCTGCGGCAACGCCCCGGACCGCCCGACGCCGCAGGGGCATACGGTGCGCCTGACTTATGCGGAGGTTTCCCGCGACCCCGGCACTTCCACGCGCGCCTCCAGCCCCGCACCATCCTCGCGCGGCCCCAGCACCAGCCGGCCGCCCAGCGCCTGGGCCAGTTCGTTCGCAATGGCCAGGCCCAGCCCCGTGCCGCCGGTGCCGCGGTTGCGCGAGTCTTCCAGCCGCACGTAGGGCTGCAGCACGGCGGCCAGTTCGGCGGCGGGGATGCCCGGCCCCCGGTCCAGCACCCGCACCAGCCATTGGCCTTGGTGCCCGGCCTCCAGGCTCAGCTCGGCCGCGCCGGCGAACTTGAGCGCGTTGTCCACCAGGTTGCACACCAGCCGGCGCAGGGCCTGCGGGCGCGTGTCGCAGGTGCCCTCTGCCGTGTGCAGCAGCGACACGGGCAGGCCGGCATCGGCGTAGTCGAACGCAATGCTCTGCAGCAGCGCGCGCAGGTCCACGCGCTGCAGGGGCTCCCGGGCGGCCTGGGACGAGCGCGCGTAGGCAATGCCTTCTTCCACCAGCGACTGCATCTCGGCCAGGTCCGCGTGCAGCTTGCCCTGCAGCGTGGTGTCGTCCAGCAGGTCGGCGCGCAGGCGCAGCCGGGTGATGGGCGTCTGCAGGTCGTGCGAGACGGCGGCCAGGATGCGCATACGCTCCTCCAGGTGCGCCTGGATGCGCTGCTGCATGCGGTTGAAGGCCTGGGCGGCGCGCTGCACCTCGCGCGGGCCGTCCTCGGCCAGGGGCACGGCGGGGCGGTCGGCATCCAGCGCGTCGGCCGCGTCGGCCAGCGCGCGCAGGGGCCGCGTGGCCGCGCGCACGGCCCAGGCGCACAGGCCCGCCAGCAGCGCCAGCTGCAGCGCCAGCGCGCCCAGCACCCAGGGCGAGACCTGCAGCCGGGGCTCGTCCATGTCCACGGCCAGCGGCGTGCCGTCGCTCAACTGGAGCTGCAGGCGCAGCTCGGTGCCGGGCACGCGGGGGTCGATCACCCGCACCGTCTGGCCGGGGGGCAGCGTGGCGCCCACGGCGCCCGCGATCAGGCGGGCCAGGTCGGACGGGTCCTCGGGCGCATCCTGCGGCGCGGTCAACGCGAACCGGTAGTTGCGGCGCGCCAGCCGGTCCACCCACTGCGCGCGCTCTGCGGCGGGCAGGCGCTCCAGCATGGCCACGGAGCTGGCCACGTCGCTCGCCAGGTACGACACCATGGCGCGGCGCATGGTCATGCCGCGCTCGGTGAGCGCGAGCACGAAGGTCAGCGCATGCGCCAGCGCCAGGCCCAGCGCCAGCACCAGCAGGATGCGCCCGAACAGCGAGCGGGGCCACCCGCGCAGCGTCATGCGGCGGCCTCGTTGGAGGTTGCCGTGGGCAACACGTCGGCGCAGAACACATAGCCCTCGTTGCGCACTGTCTTGATGTAGCGCGAGCCCCGGGCACCATCCCCGAGCCGCTGGCGCACGCGGCTGACCAAGAGGTCGATGGAGCGGTCGAACACGTCGGCGTCGCGCCCCTGCGTGAGCTGCAGCAGCTGGTCGCGCGTGAGGATGCGCTGCGGATGGTCCAGCAGCACGCGCAGCAGCCGGTATTCGGCGCCCGACAGCGCCACCACCGCGCCCGTGGCATCGAGCAGGTGGCGCGCCGTGGTGTCCAGCCGCCAGTCGCCGAACGCCAGCTGCCGCGCGGGCTCGGCCGTCGCCAGGTTGGGCGGCAGCATGCGCGTGCGCCGCAGCACGGCGTGGATGCGCGCCAGCAGCTCGCGCGCGGCGAAGGGCTTGGTCAGGTAGTCGTCCGCACCCAGCTCCAGGCCCAGGATGCGGTCGGCCTCGTCGCTGCGCGCGGTGAGCATGATGATGGGCAGCGGCGGCGCGCCGGGGCTGCGCAGCTCGCGGCACAGCGCGATGCCGTCGGTGCCGGGCAGCATCAGGTCCAGCACCAAGAGGTCGATGCGCTGCGTGGCCAGCACCTCACGCATCTGCCGTCCATCGGCCGCCACGCTCACCTGCAGGCCCTGGCGCTGCAGGTACTCGGCCGCCAGCTCGCGGATGCCGGCGTCGTCATCGACGATCAGGACGTGGTCTTCGGTGGGCGTGCTCATGGGCCGTGATTCTCCGAGGTTTGCCCTGCGCGTGGCGGCGGCGCGGCGGGCCGTATGTATCTGAACTTGTCTGGCGGCGCGGCAGACACGCACGCATACCAAAAGGCCTTGCCAGGAAATATCACCGATACGTCCGCTGGCTTCAATGCAGTCTTCCTGAACTTCACGAGGACCGTGCCATGAAGATGAACCCCTGGACAACAACCACGGCCGGGCTGCTGGCCCTGTGCCTGGCCCAATCCGCTGGCGCCCAGCAATCCCTGGCCGCCGCACCTGCCAAGGCCCCGCTGGGCCGCTGGATCACCGAAAGCGGCAACCTGGAGGTGGACATCGTGCCCTGCGCCGGCGAGACCCTGTGTGGCAAGGTGGTGCGCGTGCTGGGCAACCGCTCCATGAGCGCGCCGGGCACCGAGATGGCGGCGGCCGACGCGCGGCCCGCGCTGGGCATGACCCTGCTGTCGGGCCTGCGCCCCAGCGATGGCGGCAGTAACACCGAATACCAGGGCGAGATCTACAACCGCGAGAACGCCAAGACCTACCGCGCCATCCTCACCCCCGCCGAGCCGGACCAGCTGCTGGTGCGCGCCTACGTGGGCATCCCGCTCTTTGGCAAGACGCAGGTGTGGCGCCGCCCGGGCGCAGAGCACGGGGGCGTGCAATGACCATGGCCGCCACCTCGCCCTGGCTGGCCGTGGCCGCCGGCATGCTCACCGTGGGCGCGCCCTGCGTGCTGCCCATGCTGCCGGTGGTGCTGGGCGCGTCGGTGGCGGGTGGGGCGGCGCGGCGCACGCGTCCGCTGTTCATCGCGCTGGGCTTTGCGCTCTCGTTCGCGGCCGTGGCGCTGCTGTTCAGCAGCTTCGCGCAGGTGCTGGGCGTGTCGCCCGGGGGCTTGCGCCGGTTCGCCGCCGTGATGCTGCTGGTGTTTGGCGTGCTCACGGTGTGGCCTCGGCCCTTCCAGTGGCTCAGCCAACAGGCGGGTGGCGTGCTCGGCCGCGTGGCCAGCCTGGGGCTGGGCTCATCGGCCGGCAACTGGGGCGGGCTGCTGCTGGGCCTGAGCCTGGGCGCGGTGTGGACGCCCTGCGCCGGGCCGGTGCTGGCCTCCATCCTCACGCTCATCGCCACCGAGCCGCCCGGGGTCAGCACGGCGGTGCTGCTGCTCGCGTATTCCACCGGCGCCGCAGTGCCCATGCTGGCCATTGCCTACGGTGGCCAGGCAGCGGCCGGCCATGTGCGCCGCATCTCGCGCCATGCGCACCGCGTGCAGCAGGCCTTTGGCGTGGTGGTCATCGCCGTGGCGCTGGCCATGCTGCTGGAGGTGGATGGGCAGGTCACCGCCTGGCTGTCGCAGTTCTATCCCTCGGGTTCTGGCGGGCTGTAAGCGGCCCGCAGCAAGGAGTTTTCACCATGACATCGCGCCTTTCTTCACCCTTCTCTTTTCAGCGCCGCACATTCCTGGCGTCCGCAGCTTCTGTAGCCGCAGCGGTGGCGGCACCCGCCCTCACCCACGCAGCGGGGCCCGCCATCCAGGCCGCCACGCTGCCCGACTTTGGCGCGGCGCCCGAGTTCACCGGCATCGAGCGCTGGCTCAACTCCGAGCCGCTCACCCTGGCCCAGCTGCGCGGCCGCGTGGTGCTGGTGGACTTCTGGACCTATGCCTGCATCAACTGCATCCGCACCCTGCCCCACGTGAACCGCTGGGCCGAGCTGTACACGCCCCAGGGCCTCACCGTGGTGGGCGTGCACACGCCGGAGTTTCCGTTCGAGCGCACCACCAGCAATGTCGAAGTGGCCATGCGCCGCCACGGCGTGAAGCACCCCGTGGCGCAGGACAACCGCTACGGCACCTGGAAGGCTTACAGCAACCAGTACTGGCCCGCGGCCTACCTCATCGATGCGCAGGGACGCATTCGCTACAAGCACTTCGGAGAGGGCGAATACGAGCGCACCGAAGCCGTGATCCGCGCGCTGCTGGCGGCGCGGGGATAGCCCGCCCGCCCCTTCCTGTTCCGTCGTTTCTCTGCCCGATCCCACCCACCTTTTGCAGGACTTTCGCACCATGCCGTTCCCCCGCCTCCAATTTGCCCTGGTCACGCTCGCCGCTGCCGCCGCAGCCCTGTGCATGGCCTCCGCCAGCCATGCGCAGGCACCGCAACTGCCACCACCCGACGCCACCCACCCCGCCACGCAACAACTGATGCAGGGCTTTCCGCCGCCGCCCGACAAGATCGTGCGCCTGGCCAACATCCTCAAGTACCCCAACGTGCGCTGGGCCGCGCACCACCTGCGCGAGCTGGGGCCCACGGCGGCCGTGTGGCGCGGCGCCGGGGCGTCCAGCGCGCTGCCCGCCGCAGCCCGCGCGCTGAACGACGCGCTGCCCGTGCCCGACGGCAAGGGCGGCACCACCACGCTGGCCGACTGGCAAAAGGCCACCTACACCGACGGCCTGCTGGTGCTGCACCGGGGCCAGGTGGTGTACGAGCGCCACCACACCGGCATGCAGCCGCACCAGCCGCATGTGTTGTGGTCCATGAGCAAATCGCTCACCGGCCTGCTGGTGACCGAGCTCATCCAGGAAGGCGTGATCGACCCGACAGCACCAATCCCCCGCTACCTGCCCGAGCTGGCCACCAGCGCCTGGGCCGATGCCACCGTGCAGCAGACGCTGGACATGACCACCGGCGTGCAATACGCCGAGAACTTTGCCGACCCTGCGTCCGGCGTCTTCCAGTACCTGGCCGCCGCAGGCCTGCAGCCCGCGCCGCCCGGCAGCAGCGCCGCCAAAAGCATGGCCGAGTTCTTGCCCACGCTGAAGAAGGAGGGCGAGCACGGCGCCGCGTTCGCGTACAAGTCGGTGGACACGGAAGTGCTGGGCTGGCTGCTGCAGCGCGTGACGGGCAAGAGCTACGCCACGCTGCTGTCCGAGCGCATCTGGTCGCGCCTGGGCGCGCAGGAGGATGCCTATGTGTTTGCCGACGCCAACGGCGGCCAGTCCACCAGCGTGGGCGTGAACGCCACGCTGCGCGACCTGGGCCGCCTGGGCGAAATGCTGCGCGCCAACGGCCGCTACAACGGCCAGCAGATCATCTCGCCCGCCACCATCGCCGAGCTGCGCAAGGGCGCCGACCCCGCGAAATTCAGCAAGGCCCCCGGCACCGCCATGCGCGCGGGCTACTCGTACCACAACCAGTGGTGGGTGCCGCATGATGCGGACGGTACGCTGGAGGCCAAGGGCCTGATGGGCCAGCACATCCACATCAACCCGGCGGCGGAGCTGGTGGTGGTGAAGCTGTCCACACACCCGGTGCCCAACACGGCCTTCACGCATGCGGCGGACCGGCAGGCGTTTGCCGCGCTGGCTGCGGCGGTGCGGGGGCGCTGAGGGGCCGGCGGACAAAAAAGAAGACCGTGCAGGGGCGCGGTGCCCCGGCGCCCCGGCCCGTCCCGTTGGCTACTTCACCAGCGTGGCGGTCAGCGTGATCTCGGGCACCGCGGCCAGTGCCTTCGACAGCGGGCAATTGGCCTTGGCATCGGCCGCCAGTTGCTGGAAGGCCGCATCGTCCAGCCCGGGCACCTTGGCGGTGAGCATGAGCGCGATGCGGTCGATCACAAAACCTTCGCCCTCCTTGGACAGGCGCACGCTGGCGGTGGTGTCCACCGCTTCGGTGGCGATGCCCGCCTTGTCGGCGGCAAACGAAAACGCCATGGTGAAGCAGGCCGCATGCGCCGCCCCCAGGATCTCCTCGGGGTTGGTGCCCTTGCGGTCGTCGCCAAAGCGGCTGGCAAAGCCATAGGGGTACTTGTCCAGCGCGCCGGTCTCGGTGCTGATCTGGCCCTGGCCGGCCTTGCCGGCCCCTTCCCAGTGAACGCTGGCTTTCTTTTCAGGCATGGCGTGGCTCCTTTTCTGGCATGCAATGGTGGGGTGGTGAACACTCGGGTGAAACCCGGGCCTGGAATCACACCACAGCCGCGCCGCCGCTGGTGTGGGACAACGCCGCATCGTCCCGCACCGCATGCAAGGAGCCCGCACGCACCATGCGGATCGCATCGAACGGGCACCGCACCGCGCACAAGGCACACCCGGTGCAGGCCGCCGCATCATGCAGCCGGGACCGCTTGGGACCCCAGGCTTGCGGGCCCTGCACCTGCACCTGCAGCGACAGCACATGCGGCGCGCACACGGCCACACACCAGCCGCAGCCCGTGCAGCGGGCAGTGTCGATGGCGGGCAAGGCCTTGCGGGGTGCGTTCATGCGGTGGCCTGGACAGTGCGAGGGATGGCAGTGCTGGACGAAGCCCGCGGCTGCCACGCCACAGCTTAGCGCGCCGCATCCGGCCGGTCGAGCACCGCCATGGCGCGCACGTGGTCAACGCCCCGCGCTGGCGATACAGTGCGCCCATGCACCACAGCGGCAGTACCACCAGCAACAGCGGCAACACCACCACCACCGTCACCCGGCACCTTCTGATCCGGGGGCATGTGCAGGGCGTGGGCTACCGCTGGTCCCTGGTGCAGGCCGCCCTGCAGCGCGGTGTGCAGGGCTGGGTGCGCAACCGCCGCGACGGCAGCGTGGAAGCCCTGGCCACCGGCCCCGCCGATGCCGTGCAGTCCCTCATCGACTGGGCCCGCCACGGCCCGCCGCAGGCGCGGGTGGACGCGTTGGACGTGGGCACCGTGGCCGAGCCTGAGGAGCCCGTGGCAGGCTTTGTCCAAAGGGAGACGGTGTAGCGGTAGCGCGCGGGCTGGCGCTGCGGCGGCCGGCCGTGCGCCCTCCGGCAAATAGCGTGGCTGGCGGCAGGCAGGCCGGGGTGCCCGCCGCTCAACCCCTGCGCTGCAGATCCCGCGCCCCGTAGGCGCAGTACCCCGGCTTGGGGCTCTTCTTCTGCGGATGCAGCCGGCACGTCTCGGGCCGCTTGTCGTACACCATGCACAGGCGTGTTTTGGGGTCGAGAAAGTTACAGTCCCCACTGGCCCGCCGCGCCATCGTGAAGATCGCGTTCTTGTGGTTGAAGTGGTCGATCAGCCGCGCCTTGAGAAGCCGCCTGGCAATGTGCCGCAGCTCTTCATGCTCGGCCTCGAACGGGTCCACCAGCTCCAGTCGCACCAGGTCTGCCAGCTGCACTTCGAGCGGCATCGTGCAGCAGTTGGCCGCGCAGGTGTCGCACAGGCCTGGGCGATAGCGGGTCCAGGTGTCGAGGCGGTCAACGTCGACGATGGAGATAGGGAATCTCATGGATAGGTGCCGCAACAGGTTCAATGCCGCTCTTTCGTCGGCGGCGTTTGGCTTCACTGAAAGAGTTTAGTGCTCCAGGCCTTGGCGCATGGGATGAAGCGCATGCTGCAATGCTCTCAGGATTCATGAGCCGTCATTGGCAATCAACCTGCGTAATCCGTCGCGGAACTTTCCAAAGCTGGGAGAAGCGTTTCTTTCGATGTCCATGCCGGAGCTGATCTTTCTGACCCACTCATGTTTAAGTTGCCCGGGCAGAGGCCAGCCCGCTTTTTGGATACTGGCGTGGCCACCATGATGAACTGCATCGGCCAACAATTCCCAGGTGCCGCAAATGCTGTCTTGGACATACCGTGCCAGCACGTCTTTTCTTGCTTTTGGGTACGCGGCCAGCAAGGCCGGGCGATCACCCAGAATCCATGCTTCCATCTCTTCAATGGCAAGTCGAAACAGCGTGTTAGGTGCAGGATTGCATCGTTTCAACAGTACTTGCAATTCGGACAGAAAATCTTTGCAAGGGCGGTTGTCACTGTCTAATACGATGACCACCGCGTCGATGCCGGGAGTTTTGCCGTAGCCGATCAGCAAGCGGGGCAATTGATCGAGCAATGCCCGCTTGGAGGGATCACCCCTGGCGACAAGCCCCTTGGGTATTCGACCCACGCCTTTGTAGGGATGGATGCGCCAGGAGTGTGGATCGCCTTGGGGGCCGACTACCTGGGGCATTAGGGACTCAATCAGTGCAGCACCGGAACTGTCTTCCACAAGCACTTCGATGTGCATGCCTACCTCGCGTCTAAATAGTCGCTGTACCAAAGGCCGCCCAGAGGTAGGCCCTCATCTACGAGGTTGCGCACCAGCTCGATATCAGAGGCCCGTCGAACGGTCGAAAAGCCATTTCCCCCTTTTTCCAGAATCCAGACTTCGCTCGGAGACAGCGCATCTACGAAATAGGGTTGGTGCGTGGTCACGAAAATCTGAGGTTGGTTTTTCTTGCCCGTGGCATGGCTGCGCAACTCGGTGGCCAAGGAGTCCAGCAGGCGGTGGTACAGCCCGTTCTCTGGCTCCTCAATGCAGATGAACGGTGGGGGCTCGGGATCCTCCATCAGAAGCAGATAGGCGAAAATTTTCAGCGTGCCATCAGACATCTGCGATGCATAGAACGGGTCGGCGAATGCACCATCGTTGAACTGCAGGAGAACGCGTTTGTCCTGTGTGACGCTGGTTTGTATGCTCTTCACGCCTGGAATCTTGCCAGCGATGCGATCCAGAATTGCTTGAAAGCGTGCCTTGTGTTCACGCTCCATGTACTGCACCACATTGCCGATATTGTCTCCGTGGATGTTCAGGTGGCGCTGCGCGCCGGCGGGCTGAATAGCACGCGCGGCATCGGGATGAAAGTAGGAGAGATACCAGCCCTTGAGAAAGTCGCGGAAGCGTTTGATGCGCGGATGTTCTTTGAGCGTGCCCAGCGTAGCGATGCCCAATTGGCGCAAGTCGGTCAATTCCACATCTTCCTGTGCCCGGTCTTCTTCTTCGCTGTCCGTCTCTACCGCCTCCTCGCCGGCCCACACCTTGCCGAGCCCGTGATGTAGGCGAAGGAACGGATATGGCCTACCGTGCTTCTGGCCTTTGCGGCGCTGTTTAAGGACTTCCGACTCAACGAAAGGCCGCCCGCTACCGTCCACATTGATCGCCAGTTCGTAGGTGATGGGCCGCTCGCCGGGGGCTTCTCTGTAGTAGATGTCGAAGCGAATGGGTTCCGTAACTCCTAGGGAGCGCATGCGATCGAAGCCGCCGCGCAGCTTGCTGTCGCAGGCCGCTTCCACATCAGTATTTAGGCAATCGGCGACGAAGCCGAATGCATCGAACAAAGTGCTTTTGCCTACTCCGTTCTTACCGATGACTACGGTGAATGGAGTTAACGGATTGCCTCCCTGGTCGGTAGAGAGTTTGCCCAATGTGATGTCGTGCAGCGCCCGGTAGTTGCGCACGCGAAAACCTTCGATCAGCGCCATGCATAGCCTCTTTTCATGATGTGCCTTTCGTGCTTTTCACGGGTCGAATTTACCGCCCATAGCGCCTGCACCACAGGCTCAGCGCTTTGCCCTGGTGCTACTGCTTGAGGACAGCCTGCGCCTGCTGTGAATCAATAGTGACTGGCGCGAGCCCAGCAGAAGTCAAACAAGGTATGTTGCTGGCTGGCGGCTATATATTTCTGCGTGTGCTGGTGACTCTGGGTAGGCACAGTGTCATGCGTGCGTCATACATCAATATTCCCCGCCCGCAGCGCATTCGTCTCAATGAAATCCCGCCGCGGCTCCACTTCATCCCCCATCAGCATCGTGAACACGCGGTCCGCTTCGATCGCATCGTCAATTTGCACACGCAGCAAACGGCGCACGTTGGGGTCCATCGTGGTTTCCCACAGCTGCTCGGGGTTCATTTCGCCCAGGCCCTTGTAGCGCTGGCGGGATGTGCTGCGTTCGGCTTCGCTGATCAGCCACTTCATGGCCTGGCGGAAGTCGCTCACTTTCTCTTCCTTCTGCTTCTCGCCCTCGCCGCGCAGGGCCTTGGCGCCCTCGCCCAGCAGGCCGCGGAAGGTTTCGGCGGCTTCGGCCAAAGCGGCGTAGTCGGCGCCGTGCACGAAGTCTTGCGTGATGACGCTGCTCTTGATGTTGCCGTGGTGGCGGCGGCTGATGCGCAGCAGGGGCTTGTCGGTGCGCACGTCGAATTCACCGGCCACTTCGGCGGGGGCGCCGGTGGTGTTCAGTTCGCGCAGCTTGGCCTGCAGGGCCACGGCGCTGGCTTCGGCGTCGGCCACGGTGTCGAGCTTGAGGCTCACGCCGTCGGCAATCGCGCGCAGGGCCTCGGCGTCCATGAAGTTGCCCAGGCGGGCAATCACGCTTTCAGCGATCTGGTGCTTGCGCGCCAGTTCGGCCAGGGTGTCGCCAGCCAGCGTTTGCGGGTTGGCGCCGCCGGTGGTCACGCTGGCGTGGTTCAGCGCGATGCGCAGCAAAAAGCCGTCGAGCGCGGGCGCGTCCTTCAGGTACAGCTCTTCCTTGCCGGCCTTCACCTTGTACAGCGGCGGCTGGGCGATGTAGATGTGGCCGCGCTCCACCAGTTCGGGCATCTGGCGGTAGAAGAAGGTCAGCAGCAGGGTGCGGATGTGGGCGCCGTCCACGTCGGCGTCGGTCATGATGATGATGCGGTGGTAGCGCAGCTTGGCCACGTCGAAGTCGTCGCCACCCGTCGTGCCGCCGGCCTTGCCGATGCCGGTGCCCAGGGCGGTGATCAGCGTCAGGATTTCGTTGCTGGTCAGCAGCTTTTCGTAGCGGGCTTTTTCCACGTTCAGGATCTTGCCGCGCAGGGGCAGGATGGCCTGGAACTTGCGGTCGCGGCCTTGCTTGGCAGAGCCGCCGGCGGAGTCACCCTCCACGATGTAGATCTCGCACAGCGCGGGGTCTTTTTCCTGGCAGTCGGCCAGTTTGCCGGGCAGGCCCATGCCGTCGAGCACGCCCTTGCGGCGGGTCATTTCGCGGGCCTTGCGGGCGGCTTCGCGGGCGCGGGCGGCTTCCACGATCTTGCCGCAGATGATCTTGGCGTCGGCCGGGCGCTCCTGCAGGTAGTCGGTGAGCAGCTTGCCCACGATGTCTTCCACGGGGGCGCGCACTTCGCTCGATACCAGCTTGTCCTTGGTCTGGCTGCTGAACTTGGGCTCGGGCACCTTCACGCTCAGCACGCAGCACAGGCCTTCGCGCATGTCGTCGCCGGTGACTTCGACCTTGGCCTTCTTGGCGAACTCGTTTTCTTCGATGTACTTGTTGATGACGCGGGTCATCGCGGCGCGCAGGCCGGTGAGGTGGGTGCCGCCGTCACGCTGGGGGATGTTGTTGGTGAAGCACAGCACTTGCTCGCTGTACGCGCTGTTCCACTGCATGGCCACTTCAACGCCAATGTGCGTGCCGGGGATGCCGCCATACGTCTCGGCCGGGCGTTCACCGGCTGCGTAGAACGAGGTGGGGTGCAGGACGGTCTTGCCCTTGTTGATGAACTCCACGAAGCCGCGCACGCCACCGGCGCCCGAGAAGTCGTCTTCCTTGCCGCTGCGCTCGTCTTTGAGGCGAATGCGCACGCCGTTGTTCAGGAACGAGAGTTCGCGCAGGCGCTTGGCCAGGATCTCGTAGTGGAACTCGTTGTTCTCCTTGAAGATCTCGGTGTCGGGCAAGAAGTGCACTTCGGTGCCGCGCTTGTCGGTGTCGTCCAGCACCTGCATGGGCGAGACTTCCACGCCGTCCACCGTCTGCACGATGCGGTTCTGCACGAAGCCCTTGCTGAATTCCAGCGCGTGCACCTTGCCTTCGCGGCGCACGGTCAGGCGCAGCATCTTGCTGAGCGCGTTCACGCAGCTCACGCCCACGCCGTGCAGGCCCCCGGAGACCTTGTAGCTGTTCTGGTTGAACTTGCCGCCCGCGTGCAGTTCGGTCAGCGCGATCTCGGCGGCCGAGCGCTTGGGCTCGTGCTTGTCGTCCATCTTCACGCCGGTCGGAATGCCCCGGCCGTTGTCGGTCACGCTGATGGAGTTGTCGCTGTGGATGGTGACGACGATGTCGTCGCAGTGGCCGGCCAGGGCTTCGTCGATGGAGTTGTCCACCACTTCGAACACCAGGTGGTGCAGGCCGGTGCCGTCGCTCGTGTCGCCGATGTACATGCCGGGGCGCTTGCGCACGGCCTCCAGGCCTTCCAGGATGGTGATGGCGCCTTCGCCGTAGCTTTCGCTGGCGCCAGCCTGGTTGGTGTCGATCTTGGCGAGGGTGGGCTCAACATGGCCGGAGACGCCGGTGGCTTCGGGCTCGGAGGGGATGTTGTCAGCGGTCATGGTGGGCCTTGGGATCCGTGGAAACCGGGGTTTCCAATGTGTTCAATGGTCAAACTGGGCTCTAGCGCTTATTCAATAAGCGCTGGCAGCTATCAAAAATGTAGCTTTTTCGGTGGGCTGCTTGGGGCGGGGGGCGGGGCATCGCAACCTCACGCCCACCGGTGGCGGGCGCAGGGCTAGATGCGCATCGGCATCACCACATACTTGAAGCTGTCGTTCTCGGGGATGGTCATCAGCGCGGAGCTGTTGCCGTCCGAGAGCTCCACCTTCACCATGTCCTGGCCCATGTTGGCCAGGGCGTCGATGAGGTAGGTCACGTTGAAGCCGATCTCGATGGTGTCGCCACCGTAGTCGATGTCGAGTTCGTCCACGGCCTCTTCCTGCTCGGCGTTGTTCGACGCCACGCGCAAGGTGCCGGGCTCCAGGTTCAGGCGCACGCCCTTGAACTTGTCGCTGGTCATGATGGCGGTGCGCTGCAGGCTGGCCAGCAGCGGCGCGCGGCCCAGGGTGATGCTGTTCTTGTGGTTCTTGGGGATCACGCGGTTGTAGTCGGGGAACTTGCCCTCGACCAGCTTGGTGACGAACTCCATGCCGCCAAAGGTGAACTTGGCCTGGTTGTTGGCGAACTGCATCTCGATGTGGGGCTGGTTCTCGCCACCCGCGTCGGACAGCAGGCGCTGCAGCTCGATCACGGTCTTGCGCGGCAGGATGACTTCCTGCTTGGGCACTTCCACATCCAGCGTGGCGCTGGCGAACGCCAGGCGGTGGCCGTCGGTGGCCACCAGGGACAGCTGCTTGCCCTCGGCCACAAACAGGATGCCGTTGAGGTAGTAGCGGATGTCCTGCACCGCCATCGCAAACGACACCTGGCCCAGCAGGTCCTTGAGGGTCTTTTGTGGCACGGCGAACACGGGGCCAAAGGCAGCGGATTCCTGCACCAGCGGGAAGTCCTCGGCCGGCAGGCTTTGCAGTGTGAAGCGGCTCTTGCCGCCCTTGAGGATGAGCTTGGATTGGGCCGATTCGAGGCTGACCGTCTGGTCGCCGGGCATGGTGCGCAGAATGTCGATGAGCTTGCGGGCACCCACCGTGGTGGTGAAGTCGCCGGTGTCGCCGCCCAGCTCTGCGGTGGTGCGGATCTGGATTTCGAGGTCGCTGGTCGTCAGCTGCAGGGCATTGCCCGTCTTGCGGATCAGCACGTTGGCCAGGATGGGCAGGGTGTGCCGGCGCTCGACGATGCCAGCCACGGACTGCAGTACCGCGAGAACCTTGTCTTGTGTTGCCTTCAGGACGATCATGTCATCAACCTCTTGTGGTTTTTGGAACGGAGCTTGGACAGCGGCACGGGTCGTGCCTCCCCCTGCTGCACAACCCGTCATTTTGCCCCTTAACGGAGCCGTTTCTCTGGGGGGCCTCGATCACGCCTTTTTAGCCTTTCAGCGTCTGCTCCAGCACGTGCAATTGCTGGTTCAGTTCCGTGAGCTGCTGGCGCTCTCCGGAAATCTTGCGCACGGCGTGCAAAACCGTGGTGTGGTCGCGCCCGCCAAACAATTCTCCGATCTCGGGAAGACTCTTTTGCGTCAGTTCCTTGGCCAGGTACATCGCGATCTGGCGCGGCCGGGCAATGCTGGCCGGGCGCTTCTTGCTGTACATGTCGGCGACCTTGATCTTGTAGTAGTCGGCCACCGTCTTCTGGATGTTTTCCACACTGATCTGCCGGTTCTGGATCGACAGCAGGTCGCGCAGCGCCTCGCGGGCCAGCTGGATGGAGATTTCCTTCTGGTTGAAGCGCGAGTACGCGAGGATCTTGCGCAGCGCGCCTTCGAGCTCGCGCACGTTGGAGCGCACGTTCTTGGCCACGAAGAAGGCGACTTCCTCGGGCATCTCGGTGCCTTCGACGCGGGCCTTGTTGATCAGGATGGCCACGCGCATCTCGAGCTCGGGCGGCTCGATGGCGACCGTGAGGCCCGAGTCGAAGCGCGAGACCAGCCGCTCGTGGATGTTGGCCAGGCCCTTCGGATACGTGTCCGAGGTCATCACGATGTGCGACTTCTTGGCCAGCAGGGCCTCGAACGCATTGAAGAATTCTTCCTGCGTGCGGTCCTTGTTGGCGAAGAACTGCACGTCATCGATGAGCAGCAGGTCGAGCGAGTGGTAGCGCTCCTTGAACTCGTCGAAGGTGCGGCGCTGGTACGCCTTAACCACATCCGACACGAACTGCTCGGCATGGATGTAGAGAACTTTGGCGTCGGGCCTGTCCTGCAGCAGGCGGTTACCCACAGCGTGCACCAGGTGGGTCTTGCCCAGGCCGACGCCGCCATAGATGAACAGCGGGTTGTACAGATGGCCCGGCATGCCGGCCACGTGCATGGCCGCCGAGCGTGCCATGCGGTTGGCCGTGCCCTCCACCAGGGTCTCGAACGTCAGGGCGGCATTGAGCCGGTTGCGGAACGCGCCGGCCGAGGCGTCATCGCTGCTGCTGGCCGGCGATTCAGCGGGGGCGGCGGTGTTCGATGGCTCCGATGCCGCAGGGCGCACATAAGTACGGGCAACGGATTCGCGCTGAGCAAGCGCTAACTCCAGGGTGACGGGCTGGCCGTACAGGCCCTCGAGCAGGGCGGCGATGCGGCCCGCATACTGGGCACGGATCCAGTCGAGCTTGAAGCGGTTGCCCACCAGCACGGTCACCTTGGAGAAGTCCTCGGCCACCTGGGCCACCAGGGGCTTGATCCAGGTGTTGAACTGTTGTTCGGGCAGGTCTTGCGCCAGTTGCTCTACGCAGGCTTGCCACAGGCCCTGGCCGGCGTCTGCGCCGGGTGATGGAAGGGGGCTGCGGGAGGGTTCCTCGGTCATTTCAGGGAGATTCTTGTTGTGGATAGGAGGAACGGTACTGGGCGGGGGATTGTAGCTTGTCAAGGAGTTATCCACAATTTGGGGGGCACCGCATTCGGGTGTTTCCTGGGGTTGAATTTCTGCCTGGGCTGTGGTGCGCGCTGGCTGCGGATGGCGGCCGCGCGGCACAGGCCGGCCGCCGCGCGCGGGGCTGTTGCGGGGCCTGCTGGAAAGGCCCGCCGGCCAAAAGGCATTGCCAGCAGCGGCCAAGCCTGCGATAATTTTGGGTTTCCCTGAATGTGTTCAGGGTGATTTGACCCGGCGCGCCGTTATTTCTGCCCCCGTGGGTCTGCCTCCAGAGTGCTGTTTCATATGGCGCGGGTTGCAGGCCGCAGGGGGTTCAAGAGCAGCAGTCCGGAACTGAACCTCAAGGAATAGCATCATGAAACGTACTTACCAGCCCTCCAAGACCCGCCGCGCGCGCACCCACGGTTTCCTCGTCCGCATGAAGACCCGCGGCGGCCGTGCCGTTATCAACGCACGCCGCGCCAAGGGCCGCAAGCGCCTGGCCGTCTAAGGCCGCTACGGTCTACGGCCTGCTCCCCGCCTGTTCCCGGCTTGTACCGCCAGGTTCCAAACGGGGCGCTTGCATGCACAGGCTGAAAACCCGTCCGCAGTTCCAGGCCGCGATGGCGGGGGGCACTGTCTCCCGCACGGCGCATTTTGCGCTGCACCGCCTGGTGCTGGACGCCGCTGGCAGCAACCCTGCCAGCGGGGCCGCCAGTGCTGCCGCACCCACAGGGCCCGGTTCCTTGCCGCCAACGCAAGGGCCGCAGGCCCTGTTTGTCGTGCAGGGCGTCTGGCTGGGGGCCATGGTGCCCAAGCGCTGGGCGCGCCGCGCCGTGACGCGCAATACCATCAAGCGACAGATCTACACGGTGGGCGCCACGTTCGAGGCGCGGCTTCCGCAGGCGGCCCATGTGGTGCGTCTGCGCACGGCGTTTGACCGCAAGCAGTTCGTGAGCGCCACGTCCGACCAGCTCAAGCAGGCGGTGCGTGCAGAGTTGCTGCAGCTGTTTGGCCATGCCGCCCGGCGGTCGGGCGGTGCTGCGGCGGCCTCGGCCCCCGCTTCGCCTGTGGTGGCAGAGGTGGTTGGGCCATGATGCAGCGCCTGCTGATGGGCGTGGTCAAGGGCTATCGGCTGTTTCTCAGCCCCTGGCTGGGGTCTGCCTGCCGCTTCGAGCCCACCTGTTCGGCCTATTCGCTGCAGGCGCTGGAACGGCACGGCGCCGCGGCAGGCAGCTATCTCACGGTGCGCAGGCTGGTACGCTGCCACCCCTGGTGTGACGGGGGCCATGACCCGGTCCCGCAACAATTGCCGCGCAGCATGCGGCTGTTCTCGCGGCTTTCTGATTCCAACACCCAACCATCCTCACCAAAGAAGTCTTCATGAACGACATTCGCCGCACCATCCTGTGGGTGATTTTTGGCTTTTCCATGGTTCTGCTGTGGGACAAGTGGCAGCTGCACAACGGCAACAAGGCCACCTTTTTCCCCTCCACGCCGACGGTGACGGCGCCTGCCGCCCAGGGCGCCGCGTCCAGCGCCACCGGCGCGGCCAGCGTCCCCGCCTCCAGCGCGCCGGTGGCGGCTGCGGCGCAGGGTGCCTCGGCGGTGCCTGGCCAGCTGGCGCCCGCGGCTGCTCCGGCCGCGCGCGAACGCGTGGAGGTCAAGACCGACCTGTACCGGCTGACGTTTGACAGCGAGGGCGGATCGCTCACGCATGCCGAGCTGCTGCAGCACGCGGACATGGCGGACAAGACCCGCAATTTCCTGTTGCTGGACGAGAGCGCGCAGCGTGTCTACGTGGCGCAGACGGGCCTGATCGGCGGCACCTTCCCCACCCACAAGACCGCGATGACCGTGGTGCCCGGCCCCCGCGAGCTCAAGGACGGCGAAGACGAAATCAGCATCCGCTTCGAATCGCCCGTGCAAGGTGGCGTGAAGCTGGCCAAGACCTGGACCATCAAGCGCGGCGCCTACGACATTGCCGTCAAGCACGAGGTCGTGAACACCGGCAGCGCCGCCGTGTCGCCCCAGCTGTACCTGCAACTGGTGCGCGACGGCAACAAGCCGCCCGGAGAGTCTTCGTTCTACTCCACCTTCACCGGCCCCGCGGTCTTCACCGAGGCCAAGAAGTACCAGAAGATCGAGTTCAAGGACATCGAGAACGGCAAGGTCGACATCCCCAAGGATGCGCCCAACGGCTACGTCGCCATGGTGCAGCATTACTTCGCCACGGCCTGGCTGCTGGCCGACGGCGTGCAGCGCGAGCCCTTCACCCGCAAGGTGGACACCAACCTGTACTCCGTGGGCATGCTCACCTCGCTGGGCGCCATCGAGCCGGGCGCGAGCAAGACCGTGGACGCGCGCCTGTTCGCCGGCCCGCAGGTGGAGACCATGATGGAAAAGCTCTACCCCGGGCTGGAGCTGGTCAAGGACTACGGCTGGCTCACCATTCTGTCCAAGCCGCTGTACTGGCTGCTCGACCAGCTGCACAAGCTCCTGAACAACTGGGGCTGGTCCATCGTGGCCCTGGTGCTGCTGCTCAAGATCGCGTTCTACTGGCTCAACGCCAAGGCCTACGCCAGCATGGCCAAGATGAAGGCCATCAACCCCAAGATCATGGAGATGCGCGAGCGCCTGAAGGACAAGCCGCAGCAGATGCAGCAGGAGATGATGCGCATCTACCGCGAGGAAAAGGTCAACCCCATGGGCGGCTGCTTCCCCATCATGATCCAGATCCCCGTGTTCATCGCGCTGTACTGGGTGCTGCTGTCCAGCGTGGAAATGCGCAACGCGCCCTGGATCGGCTGGATCCGCGACCTGTCCACGCCCGACCCGTTCTTCATCCTGCCCCTGCTGATGACGGCCAGCTCGCTGCTGCAGACGGCCCTGAACCCCGCGCCACCCGACCCGATGCAGGCCAAGATGATGTGGTTCATGCCGCTGATCTTCAGCGTGATGTTCTTCTTCTTCCCGGCCGGCCTGGTGCTGTACTGGCTGACCAACAACATCTTGTCGATTGCGCAGCAGTGGCTCATCAACACCCGCATGGGCGTGCCACCGCAGTTCAACCTTCCCAGTTTCAAGTGATGCCACAGCGGCAACGCTGACATCCATGAACTGACCCCCCGAAAGGCCGCGCAAGCGGCCTTTTTCTTGTCCATCAACCTTGTACAGTCGCCACCATGCTTGCCCGCCACCATGACCCCATCGTCGCCATCGCCACCGCTCCGGGGCGCGGGGCCGTCGGCATCGTGCGGGTGTCCGGCCGCGGCATCGGCGCGCTGGTGCAGGCGCTGGGCGGCCGGGCGCTGAAAGCCCGCGAGGCCACCTACCTGCCCTTCCGGGATGTGCAGGGGCAGGCCATCGACCAGGGGCTGGCGCTGTATTTCCCTGGCCCGCACAGCTACACCGGCGAAGACGTGCTGGAACTGCAGGCCCACGGCGGCCCCGTGGTGCTGCAACTGCTGCTGGCGCGCTGCCTGGAGGCGGGGGCGGCCACCGACCCGGCCACGGGCCAGCCCTGCCTGCCCGGCCTGCGCGTGGCGCAGCCGGGTGAGTTCACCGAACGCGCGTTCCTGAACGACAAGATCGACCTCGCCCAGGCCGAGGCGATCGCCGACCTGATCGACGCCAGCACCGAGGCCGCCGCGCGCAGCGCCAGCCGCTCGCTCACGGGCGCGTTCTCAGCCGAGATCCACGCCTTGCGCGATGCGCTCATCCACCTGCGCATGCTGGTGGAGGCCACGCTCGATTTTCCTGAAGAAGAAATCGACTTCCTGCGCAAGGCGGATGCGCACGGGCAGCTATCGAAATTGCAGCAAACGCTGGCCTCCGTGATGCAGCGCGCGCGCCAGGGCGCGCTGCTGCGCGAGGGCATCAAGGTCGTCATCGCGGGCCAGCCCAACGCGGGCAAGAGCTCGCTGCTCAACGCGCTGGCCGGGGCCGAGCTGGCGATCGTCACGCCCATTGCGGGCACCACGCGCGACAAGGTGCAGCAGACCATCCAGATCGAAGGCGTGCCGCTGCACATCATCGACACCGCGGGCCTGCGGGACAGCAGCGACGAGGTGGAGCGCATCGGCATCGCGCGCGCCTGGGACGAGATCGCGGGGGCCGACGCGGTGCTGTTCCTGCACGACCTGGAGCGCGCGGATGCTATTGATTACATAGCTGCCGACGCAGATATAGAAAGCGCACTGGCCCAGAAACTGCCTGGAAGCATCCCCGTCATCGATGTCTGGAACAAGCTGGACCGGGCTCCCCGGGGCGTGCCCGGGGCTCCTGCGGGAGCGGGCGCCCGGCCGGGGGTGCGCCTGTCGGCCCGCACGGGCGAGGGGCTCGACAGCCTGCGGCGCCTGCTGCTGGAGGTGGCGGGGTGGCAGTCCGCACCGGAGGGCATCTACATCGCCCGGGCCCGGCACGTGCAGGCGCTGCAGGCCGTGGGTGCCCATCTGCAGGAGGCGGCCGACCAGCTGCAGGCGCAGGGCCCGGCGCTGGACCTGCTGGCCGAGGAGCTGCGCCTGGCCCAGAACGCCCTGAGCGCCATCACGGGCGAATTCAGTTCGGACGACCTGCTGGGCGTCATCTTTTCCAGCTTCTGCATCGGCAAATGAAGGGCGCGAGGCGGCCGGCGGCATCCGGCCAAGAAGCCCACGCCGCCGCTTGTCGCGAATGTTGTAAACGGACGTTAACAACGCTTGTGTCCCATCTGTAACAAGGGTACTTTCGGCGCACCATGAATGTTCCCACGCCGGTTGTTTCCAAGGTGGACCTGCAAGGTCTGATCGATGCCATTGCACAGGCCAGTGCAGACGACAGCATGACCAACCCGCTGACGCCCGCGCAGTGGGATGTGCTGTCGTCGTACCTCCTGCCCGTGGTCATGCCCGCCGGGCAGGTGCTGTTCACCCAGGGCGCCACGGACCGCACCCTGTACCTGGTGGAAAGCGGCAGCCTGAGCGTGCACTACCAGGACGAGAAGGAACGTTTGCGCCTGGCCATCGTGGGCGCGGGCTCGGTGGTCGGCGAAGGCGCGTTCTTTTCGCACCGCGCCCGCAGCGCCACCGTGCAGGCCAGCGCGCCCTGCAAGCTGTGGAGCCTGCCGGCGATCCGTTTCACCGAATTGTCGATTCGCCAGCCCGCCATCGCGCTGGGCCTGGTGATGGCCGCGGGGGCCGTGCTGGCCAAGCGGTTGGGCAACCGCCGCCGCCGCGTTGCGGCCACCTGACAGACCCCCCGGACTGTCAGCTCCTGCGGGCTTTCGTGGGGCGCGAACGGGTGTACAGCAAGTTACACTCGATTTGGATTTTTCTGGCGCCGTCCCGTAGAAAGCAAGCCATGTCCCTGTTCAGTTGGTTTAGCCGCAAACCCGCCCCCCCCAAGCCCCGGTCCATGGCCGAACCGTCGGGCTTGCTGAATGCCGATGCCACGGTGCCACTCTCGCCAGGCCGACAGGGCAAGCCCCTGGTGGAGCCGCTGCCGCCCGAACACGCCGCCAACCGCAAGAACGAGCGCATGGAGCGCCGCGAGCTGCTCTACACCGTGGTGCGCGATGCGATGGTGCGTGCCGGCGTGCTGTCGGCCAGCTACAAGTTCAAGGTGCTCTCGCTGGACCAGCGCGGCCGCCAGTTCCTGGTGATGATGGACCTGGCCCGCGAATACGGCGGCGAGACCGTGCGCCTGTCCGAGATCGAGGCGCTGATCGCACAGACCGCCAAGACCCGCTACGACATCCTGGTGACGGCCGTCTACTGGCGCATCAACGACCATGTGGCGGTGGGGATTCCCCAGAAGGGCGTGGCGCCCCAGGGCGCGTCCCTGCAGGCGGCGCCCCCCCTGGCCCGGCGGCCGTTGCCGGCTGCGGCGGCACCCGCCCCCGTGGGGGCCTGTCTCTTATCCCCATCTGACGCTGCCGACGACTAATAACCG